>NZ_BAAILL010000001.1:0-714 GCF_054589215.1 Paraburkholderia sp. 2C
CGCACTCGCGGACCTGCCGCAGGCGACCTTCGCGTCGAAGGTGACGATCGCCGACGGCAAGGCCACGGTTGCGCGAGAAGTCGACGGCGGCGCCGAAACGCTCACGCTGAAGCTGCCCGCGGTGGTCACGACCGATCTGCGCCTGAACGAGCCGCGCTACGTGACACTGCCCAACATCATGAAGGCGAAGAAGAAGCCGCTCGAGACGCTCAAGCCTGAAGACCTCGGCGTCGACGTCAAGCCGCGTCTGAAGACGCTGAAGGTCACCGAACCGGCCGGACGCAGCGCCGGCGTGAAGGTGCCGGATGTGAAGACGCTGGTCGAGAAGCTGAAGAACGAAGCCAAGGTGCTGTAAGCGGACGGAGACACACGAGATGACGACGCTGGTAATTGCTGAACATGACAATCAGTCGCTGAAGGCGGCGACGCTGAACACCGTCGCGGCCGCGCAGAAGATCGGCGGTGACATTCACCTGCTGGTGGCAGGCCACAACGCACAGGGCGCAGCCGAAGCCGCATCGAAAGTCGCAGGCATCGCCAGGGTCCTGCTCGCCGATGCGCCGCAACTGGCCGAAGGCCTGGCGGAAAACGTCGAAGCGACGGTCCTCGCGCTTGTGCATGCGGCGAAGCACTACACGCACATCGTTGCGCCCGCAACGGCATACGGCAAGAACATCGCCCCGCGCATCGCGGCGAAACTCGACGTCGCGCAGA
>NZ_BAAILL010000002.1:0-910 GCF_054589215.1 Paraburkholderia sp. 2C
AGCGCGGCCGCGACTGGCTGCTGCGCACCGCGGTTTCAATCGCCCCCTGCAATTCCTGGATATACGACGAAGCCCGTTCGTTGACGATCACGAGATCGACCGCCAGCCGCTTCATGCGCCAGTATTCGTGCGCCCTCAATAGCTGCCGGACCGGCGCGATATCGTCGACATCACCGATGCGCAGCAGCACGATCGGCAGGTCCCCCGAAATCCCGTGCGGCCACAACGCCGACTGCGGTCCGGCGCCGCGAACGATGGCCTCGGGCGCCGCCCTGAAGCGCGGGTCGGCATACAGGATCGGCGCCGCGAGCCGCTGAAAGTCCGCAGCCTCTTCGGCCTCCACGTCGAGGTAGCGCAATTGCACCTGGGCTTGCGTCCACGCGAGGGTTTTGGCGCGATCGAACGCATTGCGGTCGTGATGCTGGTCGATGAGATCGAGCAACTGCGTGCGCGATTCGGCCACCACGGTCCAGAACGTGACGCGCACCACCTTGCCGGGCGGCACCTGCACGCGATAGCGCAGCGAGAAGACCGGATCGAGCACCGTACCCGTGGTATTGGAGAGCGCACGGTTGCCGACGATCGACGCGGCGATGCGGGTATGTCCTCCGCGGCCCAGAAAGCGCAGCCGATCCGTTTCGTACTGCGGTTCGGCGACAATCTCGCCCTCGACCACGGCGAAATGCGCGGCCCAGACCTGAGCGTCGTCATGCGAGCGCGGACGCCGCGTCGCCACCAGCGCTCCGAATTCGGCAAGATGCTCGGTCTGCACGAACATCCGTGAAAAAGCCGGATGCGCGTTGTCGGCAGCCGGCGTAGCCAGTGCGAGTTCGGCGTATGAGGTCAGTTCGATTTCACGCGTGCCGCGCCCGCTGTTCGCGAGCGAGACACGCCGAACTTCGCCGTCCGC
>NZ_BAAILL010000003.1:0-1232 GCF_054589215.1 Paraburkholderia sp. 2C
GCACGTCTGCGCTCGCTGGCCGACACGTCGCGCGAGATGGCGCTCGGTATGGACTTCTCGTTTCTGCTCGACCAGGATCGCAAGCTGCTGTCGATCGGCTATTCGCAAGCGGATAACAGCCTCGACGCGAGCTGTTACGACCTGCTCGCGTCCGAAGCGCGGCTCGCGAGCCTGTTTGCCATCGCCAAGGCAGATGTGACGACGCGTCACTGGTTTCGTCTCGGCCGCGCCGCGACGCCGGTCGGCAGCGGTTCCGCGCTGATTTCGTGGTCGGGGTCGATGTTCGAGTATCTGATGCCGTCGCTGGTGATGCGCGCGCCGGTCGGCAGTCTGCTTGAACAGACCAGCCGACTGGTCGTGGAACGGCAGAGGTCATACGCGCGGTCGCTCGACATGCCATGGGGTATCTCGGAGTCCGCGTATCAGGCCCGCGACATCGAGTTCAACTATCAGTATTCGAATTTTGGCGTACCCGGCCTCGGCCTGAAACGCGGCCTCTCCGAAAACCGCGTCGTCGCACCTTATGCGACGGGTCTGGCGACCATGGTCGCCTCGCAGGCCGCCCTCGAAAACTATGCGCAACTCGCGAAACTGGGCGCGATGGGCCGCTACGGCTTTTACGAAGCCCTTGATTTTACCCGTGCCCGTCTGCCCGATGCGCAGCACTTCGCGATTGTCCGCAGTTTCATGGCTCACCATCAGGGCATGACGATCGTTGCAATCGCAAACACCTTGCTCGATGCAGTGATGCGAGCGCGCTTTCATCGCGAACCAATGATTCAGGCAAGCGAACTGCTGCTGCAGGAACGCATGCCGCGCGACGTCGCCGTGGCGCATCCGCGCGCGGAGGAAGTGAATACGTCCGCAGTGGACACCTGTGCGATGCCGCCGACGCTGCGGCGCATCGACCAGACGACGGCGGCCAGCGGGCCGCCGATTACGCATCTGCTGTCCAATGGACGATATGTGGTGATGCTCACCGCTACCGGCGCCGGTTACAGCCGCTGGCGCGAACTCGCGATCACGCGCTGGCGCGAAGACGCCACCCGCGATCACTGGGGCTCGTTCATCTATCTGCGCGATACGCTGGGCACCGAGGTATGGTCTGCCAGCGCGCAACCGTGCGCCGCGGAAGCCGAATCCGGCGACGTCGTGTTCGGCGAAGATCATGCGGAGTTTACCCGCCGCGACGGATCGCTGACCACGACCATGGACGTGCTGGTTTCCGGCGA
>NZ_BAAILL010000004.1:0-31862 GCF_054589215.1 Paraburkholderia sp. 2C
TCTTCACGTTCGCAATGTCCACGCCCGTGTGGTCCGATTTCACGCGCACCTTCACGTTGTAATCGACCACCCTTTTGACTGGCACCAGAATTTTCATGCACACGCTCCAAAGTTACGAATACGTCAACCTGACGGACATTATAACGACAGCCCCCAGGCGCCCAGCCCGCATGCCCGCAAGGCCGTATCACGCGTCATGGATTGCGCGGGGACTGCGTTCGCCGTCGAAGGCGACGTCAATAGCGAACGGTCGTACTATTCAAACCATTTAATCTCAAAAACACGCGGCGCGCCAGACATGCGTTCGACCGGCGCCTCTAATCCGCAGCGCGCGAGGTCGCGACGCGCGCCTACTTATGGCTCAGCCGCCGCACGAGCCAGTCGCCGAACGACTGAACAAGCTGCACAAAGACGATCAGGATCACCACGACCACGAGCATCACTTCGGGCAGAAAGCGCTGATACCCGTAGCGGATGCCGAGGTCGCCAAGCCCGCCGCCGCCAATCGCGCCGGCCATCGCCGAATAGCCGACGAGCGAAATAAACGTGATCGTGAGCCCCGCAACGACGCCGGGCAGCGATTCGGGCAACAGCACCTTGAACACGATCTGGCTCGTGGTCGCGCCCATCGCCTGGGCGGCTTCGATCAAGCCGCGATCGACTTCGCGCAAGGCGGTTTCGACGAGCCGCGCGATAAACGGCGCGGCCGCGATCGTCAGCGGCACGACGGCCGCCGCCGTGCCGATCGACGAGCCGACGACAAGGCGCGTAAAGGGAATCACCGCGACAAGCAGGATGATGAACGGCGTCGAGCGCACCGCGTTGATGACCACACCCATTACGCGATTGAACGGCAGGTTCTGCAATACGCCGTCGCGATCGGTCAGGTAGAGCAGCACGCCAAGCGGCAAGCCGGCCAGCGCGCCGACCGCTCCGGAGATGCCGACCATCACGAGCGTCTCCCAGAACGACTGCACGAACATGTCGAACATTTCACTCGACATACGCCATCTCCTCGACCACGACATGCTGTTCGCGCAGGAACGCGATCGCTTCGGCCACCTTCGCCGGCTCGCCGCCCGCGAGCACCGCGAGCGAACCGAATGCCTGGCCCTGAATCTCGTCGATCTGGCCGTGCAGGATGTTGAAGTCGAGCTCATAGCGGCGAATCGTCTCCGACAGGATCGGCTGATCGACGCCCGAGCCGCTGAATGCAAGCCGCAGCAGATGGCCGCTGCCCGTCTGCAGACGGGCGGCGACGCGCGCCTTCATCGCGGGCGGCAATTCCTGCGCGATCACGTCGCCGATCAGCGCACGCGTCACTTCGTGATGCGGCTGCAGGAACACGTCGATCACCTTGCCCTGTTCGACGACGCGGCCCGCATCGAGCACGGCGACGCGGTCGCACACCTGCTTGATCACATCCATCTGGTGCGTGATCATCACGACCGTGAGGCCGAGTTCGCGATTGATGCGCTTGAGCAAGTCGAGAATTGCGCGCGTGGTTTCGGGATCGAGCGCGGAAGTCGCTTCGTCCGACAGCAACACCTTCGGCCGGCTCGCGAGCGCGCGCGCAATGCCGACGCGCTGCTTCTGCCCGCCGCTGATCTGCGACGGATAACGGTCCTTCTGCGCGGAGAGGCCGACGAGATCGAGCAGCGGCAGCACGGCCGCTTCGATTTCGGCGCGCTTGATGCCCGTCAGCTCGAGCGGCAGCGCGACGTTGTCGAAGACCGTGCGCGACGACAGCAGGTTGAAGTGCTGGAAGATCATGCCGATCTCGCGGCGCGCGTCGCGCAGCTCGCCCGCGGACATCGTCGTCAGATCGCGGCCGCCGACCACGACATTGCCTTCGGTCGGCCTCGTCAGCAGGTTGATGGTGCGCACCAGCGTGCTCTTGCCGGCACCGCTGCGGCCGATGATGCCGAATACCTCGCCCGACGGTATCGACAGATTGACGTTATGCAGCGCGTCGATCGGACCTCGTGGGCCGGCAAAGCGCTGCGAAATATTGCGAAGTTCGATCATGAAAAAAACGGCGGACTATTGCCGGCGAGCGCTTTGCGCATCGCGACCGGCAATCTCCGCCGCTGCTTTTATTTCGGATTAGACGCGCGATTTTACCGCATGCGTGTCATGCGCTTTAATAATCATTTTCGATTTTTTCATAACCACAGGGAATTTGGCGCGTGTAGCCACGTGACTGTGGTGGGCTACCGGCGCCATGCGGGCGGCCGCTTGTCGACGAAGGCCTGCACGCCTTCGAGCGCCGAGTCCATCATCATGTTGCAGGCCATCGTCTGGCTAGCGAGCTGATACGCGGCCTCGACGCCCATTTCGAGCTGACGGTAGAAGAGCGCCTTGCCCGTGCTCACCGCGTCGCGCGGCTTTGCGCAAATGCTTGCGGCGAGTGCCGCAACCTCGGCGTCGAGTCCGTCGAGCGGCGCGACACGATTGATGAGGCCCTGTTGCTTCGCGGCCAGCGCATCGATGAACTCGCCGGTCAGCAGCATTTCGAGCGCGGCCTTCGGCATGACGTTGCGCGACAGCGGCACCGAAGGCGTCGCGCAAAAGAGGCCGAAGTTGACGCCCGACGTCGCGAAACGCGCGGTATCGGCCGCCACCGCGAGGTCGCACATCGCGACCAGTTGACAGCCGGCGGCCGTCGCGATGCCGTGCACGCGCGCGATCACGGGTTGCGGCAGGCGGCGGATCGTCAGCATCGTCTTCGTGCAGCGCGCGAAAAGCCGCTGGTAGTAGTCGAGCGAAGGCGCCGCGCGCATTTCCTTCAGGTCGTGACCCGCGCAAAACGCGCGGCCCGCGCCGGCCAGCACGACGACGCGTGCAGCGGATTTTTCGAGTGCGGCGAGCTGCGTGTGGAGTTCTTCGAGCAGCGCTTCGGTGAGCGCATTGAATGCCGCGGGCCGGTTCAACGTCAGGCGCACGACGCCGGGCGTGCCGTACGCACCGTACTCGACTTCGACGAGCGAGCCGGGCTCGGGCTCGCTGTCTCGCGCCGGTTGAGAAAGCGAATCAGGCTGCGCGGGTGCGCTCATGATTGTCTCCTTAAGTCTCTTCCGGTGGCGCCTTGGGCCGGCGCTCTTTTGCGGCTTGTGTTTCTTGCTGTGTACTACCCTGCCCTGGTGCGATTGCGGCGCGACGGACGCGTACGCCTTACAACCCGGCCAGCGCCTTTACATGCGCGACGACACTGCGGCCCAGCGCCGACAGGTTATACCCGCCCTCGAGGCAACTGACGATACGCCCTTTCGCGTACCGGTCCGCAATATGGCGAATCTGTTCGGTCAGCCACGTGTAGTCGGCTTCGACGAGTCCGAGGTTGCCGAGATCGTCTTCGCGATGCGCGTCGAACCCCGCGGAGACGAACAGCATCTGCGGCTTGAACTCGTGCAGACGCGGTAGCCACAGCAGATCGACGGCCTCGCGCACGACGTCGCCCTTCGAGCGCGCGGCGATCGGCACGTTGACCATGTTGCTCGACTGGTTCTCGGTGCCGCTGTACGGATAGAACGGATGCTGAAAAATGCTGCACATCAGCACGCGCGGGTCCCCCGCGAACGCCGCTTCGGTGCCGTTGCCGTGATGCACATCGAAGTCGACGATCGCGACGCGCTCGAGCCCATGCACGTCGAGCGCATGGCGGGCCGCAATCGCGACATTGTTAAAGAAGCAGAAGCCCATCGCGCGGGCCGGCTCCGCGTGGTGGCCCGGCGGCCGCACGCTGCAGAACGCGTTGTCGAAGCGGCCTGCGATGACTGCGTCGGTCGCCGCCACCGCCGCGCCCGCCGCCCGCAACGCGGCTTGCAGCGAATGCGGATTCATCGAGGTATCCGGGTCGATCGCCGCGTAGCCTTCGTGCGGGGAAGCCTGGCGGATATGGTCGACATGCGCTTGCGTGTGAACGCGCAGCAAGTCCGCTTCATCGGCAAGCGGCGGCGATTCGCGCTCGATCAATGCGTCGATGCGCCCTGCAATCAGCTGATCTTCGATTGCCTGCAGGCGCGCCGGACACTCGGGATGCCAATGCCCCATTTCATGCTGCAGACAGTCCGCGTGGGAGTAGAAACCAGTTGCCATGGGTCGTAGCCATCAGTCGTCGCGGGGATGCATCGCGCTTGCGGGTCGCGCCTTGATCGCGCCTTGATCGCGCCGTTTCGTCGCGCTCACTGCTCGCGATTGTTTCTCGGCATCGCAACGGGGCGCCCTAAAGATCAGGCCCAGCCGCGCTTCGCATATCGTCAAGTTACCACAGCGCGCGATCAGGCCGCGTACTGCCCGACCGCAGCCCGAAGTGATGCTGCCGCGGCCCGCACAATGTCACGCATCGCCGCGCGCTGCAATGTTCCTGCATCATTTTGGCCGACCATCGTCGGGTATACTGCGCCGGATCGCTTTCGCACACATTCGTGCCATCAGTACGCTTCGTCACCCATCCGTCACATCCATCCGCATCGCACACGTCGACCCCATGACCTTTCGCCCCGACTTGCCCGCCTTGCCTCACTTCCCCGCTCTGCCCGCACGATCCCGGCTACGTACCACCGCCATAGCCGCCGCGCTTTCCATCGTCGCATCGTGCATGTTCGCGGCAGCGGGTCCGGCAGCGGCGCAGACCACCGGCGCAAGCCCGGGCACGCCGCAGAAGCCGCGCATCGTGGTCGCGCAAGCGCAGCCGCAACAGCCGGTGCAGCAAGGTCAGACGTTCGAGGAAGAGATCATTCCGCAGCGTTACGCGAACAACGGCGATGTCGATTCGTTTATCAACGACATGGTCGCGCGCTACGACTTCGACGCGAGCATGCTGCACGACCTGTTTGCGCGAGTCAGCTACTCGGCGACCGCGGTCAAGCTCGTCACGCCCGCGCCCACACCGGCCGTGAAGAACTGGCGCGCCTATCAGGGGCGCTTTCTCGACACGGTGCGTATCAATGCGGGCGTGAAGTTCTGGCGCGCGAATCAGGCGACGCTGCAGCGCGCGTACGAGCAGTTCGGCGTGCCGCCGGAAATCGTTGTCGGGATTATCGGTGTCGAGACGATCTACGGCCGCTATATGGGCAACTTCCGCGTGCTCGACGCGCTGACGACGCTGACGTTCGACTACCCCAACACGCCCAATCGCGCTGAACGCGAAGTGACGTTTCGCAAGAATCTCGCGGACTTTCTGGTCTGGACGCGCGACTCGCAGATCGAGCCGACTTCGGTACTCGGCTCGTACACGGGCGCGATCGGCATTCCGCAGTTCCTGCCCAGCAGCATCATTCAATACGCGGTCGACTACGACGGCGACGGCACGATCGATCTGCGCACGAGCGCGGCCGATGCGATCGGCAGCGTCGCGAACTATCTGAAGCAGAACGGCTGGGAGACGGGGCGGCCCGTCGTGTGGAATATCGCGTCGGATACCGGCAGTCTCGGCATTGCGCAGGCCGCGGCGAACGGGCAGCCCGAGCCGCACTGGTCGCTGGAGCAATTGCTGCGCGCCGGCATGCTGATGAATGAGCCGTCGTTCAACCCGGCGTCCGAAGCGGGAACGCCGGTGACGGTCGTCGATTTGCCGTCGCCGGGGCGGCCGACCGAGTATGTGCTCGGGCTCAAGAACTTCTATGTGCTGACACGCTATAACCGCAGCTTCTTCTATGCACTGGCGGTTTATCAGCTCGGTCAGCGGGTCAAGGCGCAGTTTGCAGCGACGGGCGGGATCAATGCCGGCGGCGCGAGTGGAACGAATGGGGTGAATGGCGCGCCGGGCTTGAATGGGACTAACGGCACTAACGGCACTAACGGTACTAACGGCACAAATGGTGCGAACGGTGGTGGTGCGCCAGCGCCCGAGATGCAGTAGCTTGTTGCGCGGTCGGCGTGCAGTTGCGACGTGATTCGATTCATCGACGCCGCATAACCAGAGTGCAGAAAAAAGCGCCGGGCAGCGAATTTGAAGTGGCCCCCGGAGTTGGACACCAATCCAACCCTTGGGGATTTCTCATCATGAAGTACGACTAGCCGACTGGTCCGTCGGCGAGAAAGTCAGCGCCTCAGGCCGGAAACACTCCGGTCGACAGATAACGGTCACCGCGATCGCAGACAATAAAAACGATCGTCGCGTTCTCGACCTGCCGCGCCATACGCAACGCAACTTCGCACGCACCGCCCGACGAGATGCCGCAAAAGATGCCTTCGACCGACGCCAGCCGGCGCGCCATCGTTTCCGATGCAGCCTGACTCACGTTCTCGACGCGATCGACGCGGCTGCGATCGAAAATCTTCGGCAGATACGCTTCCGGCCATTTGCGAATGCCCGGAATGCGCGAGCCCTCTTCGGGTTGCGCGCCGATAATTTCAATCCGCGAATTCTGTTCTTTCAGGTACTGCGACGTACCCATGATCGTGCCCGTCGTGCCCATGGCGGACACGAAGTGCGTGATGCGCCCTTCGGTATCGCGCCAGATTTCGGGGCCTGTGGTTTCGTAGTGCGCAAGCGGGTTGTCCGGGTTGCCGAACTGATCGAGGATGATGCCTTTGCCTTCGCGTTGCATCTGTTCGGCGAGGTCGCGCGCATATTCCATGCCGCCCGTTACCGGCGTAAGCAGAATCTCCGCGCCGTATGCGGCCATGCTCTGGCGGCGTTCGAGCGACAGGTCCTCGGGCATGATCAGCAGCATCTTGTAGCCGCGCACCGCAGCGGCCATTGCAAGCGCGATGCCGGTGTTGCCGCTCGTTGCTTCGATCAGCGTGTCGCCCGGTTTGATACGGCCGCGCTGCTCCGCTTTCTTGATCATCGAGAGCGCCGGGCGATCCTTCACCGAGCCCGCCGGATTGTTGCCTTCGAGCTTGCCGAGCACGACATTGTTGCGGCTGCGGATTTCGTCGTCGACGACTCGCACGAGCTGTACGAGCGGCGTGTTGCCGATCGTGTCTTCAATCGTTTTGTAAGTCATATCGGTTGCGTACGGATCGTGCGCTTCAGTTCCTGAATGGATTGATTCTAAACCACGCTGCTTTTGCCCGCCGCCCCGCCATGCCGTGCAGGTGGAGACCCGGCGCGGAAAACAGCGTGTTTACCAACGCAAAAAGCCCGCGGCCGATGCAGCAGCACAAACGCGAACACATGGGGCATTGCACGCGAGGCCGCGGGAGCCAGTCATCTGACACGACGGCTGAAGGAGTCGACAGTGTCTCTCCAACCATAAAAGGACGTGTGATCAACGCTCGCGGGTACGCGTGCGGCGCCGCTGCACGCATACCCGACGTACCGGACGTACCCGACGTACCCGACGGTTGTGGCTACTTCTTCACAACGACCGCCGTGTCGGTCTTGCCGGCAGGCGTGGCCTTCGTGTTTGCAGCAGCCGCATTCTGCGCGCCAGAAGCAGCGACAGCCGGTGCGCTAGCGCCGACCGCGAGTCCCTCCGCCTGGAGGCGCTCGACCGTATGGCCGCCCATGCCCTTGACGCGCTTCGCGAGATCGGCCCCATCCTTGAACGGCCCGTGCGCTTCGCGCTCGTCGAGAATCGACCTGGCTTTCGCCGGACCGATGCCTTTGATGGTGCGCAGCGCGTCCTCATTCGCCGTGTTGACGTCCACGACCGCATACGCCTGCTGACCGAAGGCGGCGAGCATCGCCGCGGTAACCAGAATTTTTTTAAGCATATAAACCTCCCTGAAACAAAGACTCAACTCACGCGACTGACTCAACAGTCTTCAACAGCGGCCGGTGAAGATCGCCAACCGCTGGCGCTAGTTTAGGGAGGTCTGCGAAAGATTTACACCTGGCCGAATAGCCAGCGCACGTAACGATCGACGCCTTCCTGCACGGTCAGAAACGGCGCGTCATAGCCGGCTGCGCGCAGCTTCGTCAGATCTGCCTGCGTGAAGCATTGATACTTGCCGCGCAGCGCGTCGGGGAACGGCACGTATTCGATCAGGCCGCGTTGCACCTGCTCGGCGAGCGACAGCGCCGGTTCGTGTTTCAGCACGCGCAGCGTATTGACGACCGTCGACGCGATATCGTTGAACGGCTGCGCGCGTCCCGTGCCGAGATTGAAAATGCCGGACTTCTCCGGGTGATCGAAGAAGAACAGGTTGACCCTGGCGACGTCTTCGACCGAGACGAAGTCGCGCGTCTGCTGACCGGCCGCATAGCCGTTGTACTCGCCGAACAGCTTGACCTTGCCTTCCGCGCGGAACTGGTTGAAGTTGTGGAACGCGACCGACGCCATGCGTTCCTTGTGCGACTCGCGCGGGCCGTAGACGTTGAAATAGCGAAAGCCCGCGATCTGCGTTTTAGCCGTCGGCAACACGCGGCGAATCACCTGATCGAACAGGAACTTCGAGTAGCCGTACACGTTGAGCGGCCGCTCGCACTCGCGATCCTCGACGAAGCGGTCCGACCCGCCGTAGGTCGCCGCCGACGATGCATAGAGGAACTGAACGCCTTGCGCGAGACACGCGTCGAGCACGGCGCGGCTGTAGCGGAAGTTGTTGTCCATCATGTAGCGGCCGTTGTGCTCCATCGTGTCGGAGCACGCGCCTTCGTGAAACACCGCGCGCACCTTGCCGAAGTCGCCGCGCGCAAAGCGTTCGACGAATTCGGTCTTGTCGAGATAGTCGTCGATCTCGCAGTCGATGAGATTCTTAAATTTGTCTGCACGCGTCAGGTTATCGACGGCGATAATCCGGTGTTCGCCGCGCTCGTTAAGCGCCTTGACGATATTGCTGCCGATAAAGCCGGCCGCGCCGGTGACGATGAGAGTCATGGTCGTCCCTGCCTGATGGGAGTGGATAGGGTGAATGCGATGAGCCCGATTCGATATCGGCGCGCGCCGCCACACGGCGATAAGCGGCGGCGCGGCATCAGTGCGGGTGAAAGAGTTCGTCGTAGTCGACGGTAGCGGTGCCGAGCTTGCCGACCACGATGCCCGCTGCGCGATTCGCGAGCGACACGGCTTCGGCGAGCGGCAGACCCGCGCCGAGCATCACCGCGAGCGTCGCGATCACGGTATCGCCCGCGCCCGACACATCATACACTTCGCGTGCCACGGCCGAGGCGTGCAGCACGCCGTCGTTCGAGAAGAGCGTCATGCCTTCTTCGGAACGCGTGAGCAGCAGCGCGGCGATGTCGAGTTCCGCGCGCAGCCTCGTGACGCGCGCGAGCAGATCCGCTTCCGATTTCCAGCCGCCGACCACTTCGCGCAATTCCGCGCGGTTCGGCGTGATCAGCGTCGCGCCGCGGTAGCGTTCCCATTCGTCGCCCTTGGGGTCGACGAGCACGGGCTTGCCTGCCGCGCGTGCCTTTTCCATCATCTTCGTCACGTGCGTCAAGCCGCCTTTCGCGTAGTCCGACATCAGGATCACGTCGTGAGCAGGCAGCAGCACATCGTAGCGCGCGAGGCCCGCGAGCAGCGCTTCGTGCGTGGGCAGGTTCTCGAAGTCGACGCGCAGCAGCTGCTGCTGGCGCGACAGCACGCGCAATTTGATGGTGGTCGGCAAGGCCGGATCGCGCTCGAGATGCGGATCGACGCCGCTGTCGCCGAGCAGTTGCACGATGCGCTCGCCGGGCTCGTCGTGTCCGACCACGCACAGGAGGCCCGCCTTCGCGCCGAGCGCCGACACGTTGCGCGCGACGTTCGCCGCGCCGCCGAGGCGATCTTCCTGGCGCTGCACATGCACGACCGGCACCGGCGCTTCGGGCGAAATGCGGTTCACATCGCCGAACCAGTAGCGGTCGAGCATCACGTCGCCAACCACCAGCACACGCGCATGCGCGAGCTGCTCGCGCGGCACGATGGCGGCCTCGGGCACCGGCGTCGCGGTATCGAGGATGGAATCAGGCACGGCCGCCGCCGTCGGTTGTAGAGTCGGTTGCTGCGACATAGGGACGTCCAATCGAGTGGTAGTCGATGCCGAGTTCGGTCATCGCCTCCGGTTCGTACAGATTGCGGCCGTCGAAAATCAACGGCGATTTCAAGGCCGATTTCAGATGCGCGAAATCCGGGCTCTTGAACTCCTTCCATTCGGTCACGACGACGAGCGCGTCCGCGCCGGTCAACGCTTCGTCCTGCGTGCCGACGAATTGCAGGCGCGCCTGCTGCTCGGGCGTGTCGTGCAGATCGATCGCGAACACGCGGCGCGCTTCTTCGATCGCGACCGGATCGTAGGCGCGCACCGTCGCGCCACGCGCGAGCAGCGCCGCGATCAGGCGGCGGCTCGGCGCTTCGCGCATATCGTCGGTGTTCGGCTTGAATGCGAGTCCCCAGACCGCGAACGTGCGGCCGCGGAGATCGTCGCCGAGCGACGCCGTGATCTTGCGCACGAGCACTTCCTTCTGCTCGTGATTCACTTCCTCGACCGCTTCGAGAATGCGCAGAGGGTGGCCCGACTCGCTGCCGGTGCGGATCAGCGCCTGCACGTCTTTCGGAAAGCACGAGCCGCCGTAACCGACGCCGGCATACAGGAAGTGGTAGCCGATACGCGGGTCCGAGCCGATGCCGCGCCGCACCGCATCGATGTCGGCGCCGACGCGTTCCGCGAGATTCGCCATCTCGTTCATGAACGAGATGCGCGTGGCGAGCATCGCGTTGGCCGCGTACTTCGTGAATTCGGCCGAACGCACGTCCATGTACATCGTACGTTCGTGGTTGCGATTGAACGGCGCATAGAGGCGCTTCATCAGTTCGCGCGCCTTTTCGCCGGGCACATCGTCGTCGCTGCCAATCACGATGCGATCGGGGCGCATGAAGTCTTCGACGGCTGCGCCCTCCTTCAGGAACTCCGGGTTCGAGACGATCGAGAACGCCTGCTCCAGGCCGCCCGCGATGCCGCGCGCGGCCAGTTGCTCGCCGACCGCTTCGCGCACGCGCGCCGCGGTGCCGACCGGCACGGTCGATTTGTCGACGATCACCTTGAAACCGGTCATATAGCGGCCGATGTTGCGCGCCGCTTCGAGCACGTATTGCAAGTCCGCGGAGCCGTCTTCATCGGGCGGCGTGCCGACCGCGATGAACTGGATGTCGCCATGCCGCACACTCGCTTCGACGTCGGTCGAAAACGTGATGCGCCCCGCCGCTCGCGTGCGCGCGATGATCTCTTTCAGACCCGGTTCGTGGATCGGCACGCCGCCGCTGTTCAGGATGTCGATTTTGCGCGGATCGACGTCGAGGCAAAACACGTCGTTGCCGATTTCCGCGAGACACGCGCCTGTGACGAGGCCGACGTAACCCGTGCCGATGATGGTGACTTTCATACGCTTTCCGGTAGTTGAGTCCGGTAGTGCTATCCGGTAGTAGGTCCGGTGAGAGCGCCCGGCTGCGCGCCGGGTGCTGGTTCCCGCTTCGGTGGTTCTGCTGTTGGAGTGTCTGTTTTTTTGATTGCGCTTTGCTGCCTTGCGGCCTTCTCCGGCTCAGCTCGATGCCGTAATCGGCTCGACCCGGCGCGGCGCGTACGTCTCCCAGCCGCTGCAGCCCGGACATTGCCAATAAAAGAGCCGCGCCCGAAAGCCGCAATTCTGGCACGTATACCGTGGCAGATTTTTGGTGCGCTGACGGATCAGCGTACGCATCAGCTCGAGCTCGCTGCGGCGCGGTTCTTCGGCTTTCGCCTGCTGCGCTTCGAGCAAGCGCATCATGCCGGCGAGGTTCGGCGACTTCTGCATCTGCGTGCGCGCCAGCGTATGCGCGGCATCCAGGCCGCGCAGCGCCGCGACGTACTGATAGCCGACGTCCAGCAGATCGTTCGACGGGTAGTCGTCGACCCACTGCGTCAGCACGTCCGCCCCCTCTTCCGGGCGGCTCAATGCTTCGTACGCCTTCATCACCTTTTCGGCGACGAGCGGCAGGTAAGCGGAATTCTGCTCCTCGACGCGGCGCCACTCGCCGATCGCCCTCTCGTGCGCGCCGGCCGCCGCGGCGACGTCGCCGAACAGGATGGTCGCGCGCACGTTCTGCGGGTTCGCCCGCAGCGCGAGATCGAGCTGGCGTTGCGCTTCGTCGGGCTTCTTCTGCTGCAGCGCTTCCTGCGCGAGTTCGCAGTGGAACTGCGCAATCTCCTTGCCCAGCGGCGCCGCGCCCATCGTTTCGAGCCGCTCCGCGGTTTCGATCGACTTATGCCAATCCTTTTCGATCTCGTAGATCGTGAGCAGTGCGCGCTGTGCGCCGAGCGCGCGGTCACCGGTTTCCAGCATCCGGAAGGTTTCCTCCGCGCGATCGAGCAAACCCGCCTTCAGGAAGTCCTGGCCGAGTTCGTACAACGCATGATCGCGTTCGGCCACCGGCAGATCGGACCGATTCAGCAGATTCTGATGCACGCGGATCGCGCGGTCGGTCTCGCCGCGGCGCCGGAACAGGTTGCCGAGCGCGAAATGCAGTTCGATCGTCTCCGGATCGAGCTTGACGACTTCGATAAACGCGTCGATTGCCTGGTCCGGCTGTTCGTTCAACAGGAAGTTCAGGCCGCGGAAATACGAGCGCGGCAGGTTCGCGCTTTCGGACAACAGCGCCTTGAGGTCATAACGCGCGGCAATCCAGCCGAACGCGAACGCGACAGGAATGACGAGCAGCCACCAGAAGTCCAGATCCATGCGATATGAGCGGAAATGCGCAAAAAGCGGAAGTTGCGCCGGACATCGGGCGCAACGCGGGAATGCTTAAATCAGCGGCGGCAGCGGCGGCTCTTCGACGACGACCGGCGCTTCGCGCGCGACACGTAACTCGCGCTTGAGCCGGCCGTTTTCGAGACGCAACCGGAACACGCCCGGCAACGCCGAAACGAGCCCTGCCACCAGGCCGACACCAAAAAACGCCAGGCCGATCAGAATCAACGGCGCTTGCCATGCATAACCGGCGAGGAAATTCAGCGTGGCGGGCTGCGTGTTGGACAGTGCAAGCACCAGCAGCAGCACGAACACCAGCACGCGGATCAACCAGACGATAAATTTCATTTTATGTATCTCGTGACGGCGGTTGCGGGGAGGACGCCGGCTTGATGACGCATCGCGCCACGGTGTTTGCCCGCGCCGAAGTGCCCCGTATTGTAAATGAAGCCCCTGCCCGTGCGCGCAAGCTCGCTCCGACGGGGAAACCGAGGTGTCAGCCTCGCTGCGGCCACGACTGGCGCGTCGCGAAACGGGCTGACGAAACACTCGCGAAAGCACACGAATGCGCGGATAAATCGCGCGGACGAAAAAAAAGCGCCATAAGGCGCTTTCTGGTCTTTGCCGTTTGGCGGTGCCAAGGCAACTTACTGATCGTCGTCCGACACGTCGGCTGCGCCGGCCTTCAACGGTTCGCCGGCACGCCGGTCGACCCGTTCACGCAGTTCCTTGCCAGGCTTGAAGTGCGGCACGTACTTCTCGGGCACCAGCACTTTTTCCCCCGACTTCGGATTGCGCCCGACTCGCGACGGGCGGCGATTGAGGCCGAAGCTGCCGAAGCCGCGAATTTCGATGCGATGGCCGTTGGCCAGAGCCTCCGACATCGCATCGAGCATCGTCTTCACCGCGAAATCCGCATCTTTCAAAACAAGCTGCGGAAATCGCGTAGCCAGTTGGGCGACCAATTCCGATTTGGTCATTCTGCAGCAGACCTCTTAAGGCTTACTGGTTCTGGCCGTCGAGCTTGGCCTTCAGGAGCGCGCCGAGGTTCGTCGTACCGCTTGCCGCCGCGCTGTTCTCGGCCTGCAGGCCGCGCATCGCTTCCTGCTGTTCGGCCGAATCCTTCGCCTTGATCGACAGGTTGATACCACGCGACTTGCGATCGATATTGATGATCATCGCGTTGACCTTGTCGCCTTCCTTCAGCACGTTGCGCGCATCTTCGACGCGGTCTTGCGCGATTTCCGAAGCACGCAGGTAACCTTCGACTTCCGCGCTAAGCGTGACAACCGCGCCCTTCGCGTCCACCGACTTCACCACGCCGTCGACCGTCGAACCCTTGTCGTTCATCGCAACGAAGTTGCTGAACGGGTCGCCTTCGAGCTGCTTGATACCGAGCGAAATGCGTTCCTTCTCGACGTCGATGCCGAGCACGACCGCTTCCACTTCGTCGCCCTTCTTGTACTTGCGAACCGCTTCTTCGCCGCTTTCGCTCCACGACAGGTCCGACAGGTGAACCAGACCGTCGATGCCGCCCGGCAGGCCGATGAACACGCCGAAGTCGGTGATCGACTTGATCGCGCCCTGAATCTTGTCGCCCTTCTTGAAGTTGCGGCTGAAGTCATCCCACGGATTCGGCTTGCACTGCTTCATGCCGAGGCTGATACGGCGGCGGTCTTCGTCGATCTCGAGGACCATGACTTCGACTTCGTCGCCCAGCTGCACGACCTTCGACGGTGCAACGTTCTTGTTGGTCCAGTCCATTTCCGACACGTGGACGAGGCCTTCGATGCCCGATTCCACTTCGACGAACGCGCCGTAGTCGGTAATGTTCGTGACCTTGCCGAACAGACGCGTGCCCGACGGGTAACGGCGCGAGATGCCTTCCCACGGATCGTCGCCCAGCTGCTTGATACCGAGCGAAACGCGGTTCTTTTCCTGGTCGAACTTGAGGATCTTCGCGGTGACTTCCTGGCCAACCGACAGCACTTCGCTCGGGTGACGCACACGACGCCATGCGATGTCGGTGATGTGCAGCAGGCCGTCGATACCGCCGAGGTCCACGAACGCGCCGTAGTCGGTAATGTTCTTGACCACGCCTTCGACGATCGCGCCTTCCTTCAGCGTTTCGAGCAGCTTTGCGCGCTCTTCGCCCTGCGTCGCCTCGATGACGGCACGGCGCGACAGCACGACGTTGTTACGCTTGCGATCGAGCTTGATGACGCGGAATTCGAGCGTCTTGCCTTCGTACGGCGTCGTGTCCTTGACCGGACGCGTGTCGACGAGCGAACCCGGCAGGAACGCGCGGATGCCGTTGACCATCACGGTCATGCCGCCCTTGACCTTGCCCGTGATCGTGCCGGTGACGAGTTCGTTGTTGTCGAGCGCCTTTTCCAGCGACAGCCACGAGGCGAGACGCTTGGCCTTGTCACGCGACAGGATCGTGTCGCCATAGCCGTTTTCGAGTGCGTCGATCGCGACGGAAACGAAGTCGCCCGCCTGCACTTCTACCTCGCCCGCGTCATTGAGGAACTCTTCGAGCGGGATGTAGGCTTCGGACTTCAGACCAGCGTTGACGACCACGAAGTTGTGGTCGACACGCACGACTTCGGCCGAAATCACTTCGCCGGCGCGCATGTCTTGCTTGGTCAGCGACTCTTCGAACAGAGCCGCAAAAGATTCGGTATTCGGGGTAGAGGTTTGCAGGTCGGACATAAAAATCTGAATTAGTATGGCTTTTTCGGCGCCCGGCCGGTCTTGCTAGCGAGATCCGGCAAATAGCGGGCAACTGCGAGAGTTCCGAAGGCCACACGGGGTTAAGGGGTTAACATAAGTTCCGCCACACGGCCGGAACACCAACTTCCTGCTGCTTTGCTACTGGCTGGTTACCGGTATGACGCCGGTACGACGCCGCTTTGCTTTCCAGCCTCGACCTCAGGCTTTGACATCGGATCGATACCACTGCACCACCTGATCGACCGCTTCGTCGATCGACAGCGTGGAGGTGTCGAGGCGCTTCGCATCCGCTGCAGGCTTGAGCGGCGCGGCGGTACGCTTGCTGTCGCGCTCGTCGCGTTCGCGCAAATCCCGAAGCAAGTCATCCATATTAGCAGAAAAACCTTTTTGGATCAATTGCTTATGCCGGCGCGCAGCGCGCGCCTCGACGCTTGCCGTCAGAAACACCTTCAGACCCGCATCGGGAAAGATCACGGTGCCCATGTCGCGGCCATCGGCGACGAGCCCAGGCACCTTGCGAAACGCGCGCTGCCGCGCGACCAGCGCGGCCCGTACCGGCGCATGAACGGCGATCGCCGACGCGCGGTTGCCGACTTCTTCGGCGCGAATCTCGGATGAGACGTCGACGCCGTCGAGCTGCGCAATCCCCTCGCGGAACGTGATATGCAGATCGTCGATCAGCTTCGCAAGGGAATCGGCATCATCGGGCGCGATGCTGTAGCGGATGCTCGCGAGTGCGGCCAGCCGGTACAGGGCCCCGCTATCGAGCAGGTGGAAGCCCAGTTGGGCGGCGACCAGGGCGGCCACGGTGCCTTTGCCGGAGGCAGTCGGGCCGTCGATCGTAATGACGGGCGTCTGGTGAAAGGGACGAGTCGGTTTCATCTAATGTAATAGTCAGTCGCGCGTCAGTTCGTGTGGGACCACGCTGCCCCGGTAAATTATCGCGAAGTTATGGCTGGGCGAGCGCAATAAAGCGCTCGAAATAATCGGGGAAGGTCTTCGCGACGCACTTCGGGTCGTTGATCCGCACCGGCACGCCGCCGAGGCTCACGAGCGAAAAGCACATCGCCATGCGGTGGTCGTCGTAGGTGTCGATGGCGGCGTTCGGCGTGAGTTTCGCGGGCGGCACGACAACGAGGTAATCGTCGCCTTCCGTGACCTTCGCGCCGACCTTGCGCAATTCGGTCGCCATCGCGGCAAGCCGGTCGGTTTCCTTCACGCGCCAGCTTGCGATATTGCGCAACGTGGTCGCGCCATCGGCGAACAGCGCAGCGACCGCGACGGTCATCGCGGCGTCCGGAATCAGGTTGAAGTCCATGTCGACCGGCTCGAGCTTGCCGTCGTCGCGGCCGACACCGCGCACTTCGATCCAGTCGTCGCCCATCAATACGTTCGCACCCATGCGATTCAGCGCTTCGGCAAAGCCGATGTCGCCCTGGATGCTCGCGCGCCCGACGCCCTCGACGCGCAACGGCCCGCCGCCGAGCACGCCGGCGGCCAGAAAATACGACGCCGACGACGCATCGCCTTCGACCATGATGGTTCCCGGCGACTGGTAGCGCGCGCCTGCCGGCACCGTGAACCGATGCCAGCCGTCGCGTTGAACCTCAATGCCGAAGCGCGCCATCAACTTGGTCGTGATCTCGATATACGGCTTCGAGATCAGCTCGCCGTCAATCTCGACCACGGTCACGCCGCTTGCGCTGCGCACGAGCGGCAGCGTCATGAGCAGCGCGGTCAGGAACTGGCTCGATACGTCGCCGCGCACGCGGATCGGCGCATCGACGGCGATCTGCGACGGACGGATGCGCAGCGGCGGATACCCTTCGTTCTCCTCGTATTCGATCGTCGCGCCGATCTGCCGCAGGCCGTCGACGAGGTCGCCGATCGGCCGCTCATGCATGCGCGGCACGCCATGCACGCGATAGTCGCCGCCGTTCACCGCAAGCGCGGCCGTCAGCGGGCGGACCGCGGTACCCGCGTTGCCGAGAAAAAGGTCCGCGTTTCTCGCGGTGAACGCGCCGCGCGTGCCGGTCACCACGCACACGTCGCCGTCGCGCTTCAGCTTCACGCCGAGCTTTTCGAGCGCGGCGATCATCACGCGCGTGTCGTCCGAGTCGAGCAGATTCGTGATCGTCGTGTCGCCCTCCGCGAGCGCCGCGAGCAGCAGTAGGCGGTTCGAAATGCTCTTCGAGCCGGGCAAACGAATCGTGCCGGACGCACGGGAAAACGGTCCGAGATCGAGGTATTCCATGATGGGTGGTCCAGTTTTCTGTTATTTCGACGCTTGTTTCGACGCCTGTCTGGCGCTTATTTCGATGATTCGCCGGCGTTCGCTGCCGCCGGCTGTGCCGCACGGTGCTGCCAGTCCGCGCGCGCCGCGCGCGAACGCGCAAAGACCGCTTCGAGCGCCGCGCCGTCACCCGCTTCGATCGCCGCGCGCAATGCGGCGAGAACCGCAGTGTAGCTGTCGATTTCCTCGAGTAGCGCATCGCGGTTCGCCACACAGATGTCGCGCCACATTTCGGGGCTCGATGCAGCGATGCGCGTGAAGTCGCGAAAGCCGCCCGACGCGAACGCGAAGCGCAGCGCCGCGTCCCGCGACTGCAGGATCTGCTCGACGTAGGCGAACGCAAGCACGTGCGGCAGATGACTGACCGACGCGAGCACGCGATCGTGCTGCGGCGGCGCCATCTCATGCACGGTCGCGCCCGTCGCGCGCCACATATCGGCGATGCGATCGACCGACGCCTTCGCGTTTTCCGGCAGCGGACACAGCACGACGTTACGGTCGACATAAAGATCGGGCAAGGCCGCCTCGACGCCGCTTGCTTCACGGCCCGCGACCGGATGGCCTGGCACGAACTGCGCAATGCGCGCACCGAGCGCGGCGCGCGCCGCGGCAACGACATCCGCTTTCGTGCTGCCCGCATCGGTGACGATCGTCGCCGCGTCGAGGAACGGGGCGATGCGCTCGAGCAGCGGCTGGGTCTGCGCGACCGGCGCGGCAAGCAGCACGATGTCGGCGCCGGCGAGCGCATCGGCAAGCGCGCGGTCGTCGTCGAGTGCCGCCGCGCCGTCGATTACGCCGAGCTCGAGCGCCCGTGCGCTCGACGCTGCCGTGCGGCCGACGCCGATCACCTTGCGCGCGCCGGCAGATTTACTGCCCGCTTCACTGCCCGCTGCATAACCTGCTTCGCTGCGCTCACGCAACGCGCGCGCCAACGATCCGCCGATCAGCCCGACGCCGAAAATTACCAGTTTGTCAAAAGAGAACGCAGCCACTTGAGGTCAGATAAAAAGCGCGCCGCAAAGGTTCGAGACCGCCGGCGCGCGGATCGGAGTCAAGCGCTCAGACAGCAGCAAGCGTCTTTTCGAGCGCCGCGAGAAATGCTTCGTTTTCTTCGGGAAGACCGACTGTCACGCGCAACCATTGCGGCAAACCGTAGCTGCCGACCGGACGCACGATGACGCCCTGCTTCAGCAGTGCCAGATTGACGCGATCGCCGGCGCTGTCGTCATCGCCGACGCGCACGAGCACGAAATTGCCATGCGACGGCACGTACTCGAGGCCGAGCCTGTCGAACGCTTCGGTGAGGCGCCGGTAACCCGTTGCGTTGAGCGCCGCGCTCTTTTCGAGGAACGGCTTGTCGTTGAGCGCCGCGACCGCCGCGGCCTGGGCAAGCGTATTCACGTTGAACGGCTGGCGCACGCGGTTCAGCAGATCGGTCAGCTCAGGCTGCGCGATCGCGAAACCGACACGCAAGCCCGCGAGGCCGAAGGCCTTCGAGAACGTGCGCGACACGAGCAGGTTCGGATAGCGGCGCACCCATGCAATCGAGTCATAACGGTGCTGCGCCGACAGGTATTCCGTGTAAGCCTCGTCGAGCACGACCACCACGTTGCGCGGCACTTTCTCGAGAAACGCCTCAAGCGTCGGACCGTCGACGAACGTGCCGGTCGGATTGTTCGGGTTCGCGACAAACACGAGACGTGTATCGTCGGCAATCGCGGCAAGCATCGCATTCAGATCGTGGCCGTACCTGACGGCCGGCACGACGATCGCACGCGCGCCGACACCTTGCGTCGCGAGTGCATAAACCGCGAACGAATACTGCGAGTACACGACCGACTGGCTCTTTTCGACGAAGGCATGCGCGGCCAGTTCGAGAATGTCGTTGCTGCCGTTGCCGAGCGTCACCCATTCGGCCGGCACGCCGTAAGACGCGGACAGCGCTGCTTTCAATTCGAACGCATTCGAATCGGGATAACGGCCGAGTTCGCTTGCCGCCTGCGCCATCGCGCGCCGCGCGGACTCCGGCAGGCCGAGCGGGTTTTCGTTCGACGCGAGCTTGACGATGCGCGCTTCGTCGAGACCGAACTGGCGCGCGACTTCCGAGATCGGCTTGCCGGCGACGTAAGGCGCAATCGCGCGCACGTAAGAAGGGCCGTAGGTCGTAGTCATGTTGTATCTCCGGTCGACAAGTCGACTTTCTGGATTAAGGGTGAAGCGCGCCCGCCTTGCTGGTGTATCGGAACGGCCGGCGCGGTAGCGGCGCGCCGACCGGCGGACGAGAGGTGCACAAACCCGGCATACACATCAAGCGGCGCATGAATCGGCGTTTGCCTTGCCTGCCGCCCCTCGCGCGCGCGCCGCGTGAGCCGTTCAGCGTGCGCGCGGATACGAGCCCAGAATCTTCAGGAAGGCCGCTTTCTGATCGAGCTCGGCGAGCGCCGCCGATACCGACTGATCGTCGCGATGACCTTCGAGATCGATATAGAAGTAGTACTCCCACGTGCCGACGCGCGCCGGGCGCGACTCGAAGCGCGTCATCGACACGCCATGTTGCGCGAGCGGCTCGAGCAGTTTGAACATCGCGCCCGGCTCGTTCGCCACCGATACGATCAGCGACGTCTTGTCGTAGCCGCTCGGCCCCGACGGCTCTTTGCCGATCATCACGAAGCGCGTGCGGTTGTGCGGGTCGTCCTGGATCAGCGAGTACGCGATCTGCAGGCCATATTGCGTGGCCGCGCGCTCGCCGGCAATCGCGGCAACCGTCGGGTCCGCAGCCGCCAGCCGCGCGCCTTCCGCATTGCTCGACACCGACTGGCGCTCGAGATGCGGCGCGTGCGTCGACAGCCAGCGTTGGCATTGCGCCAGCGCCTGCGGATGCGCGCACACGCGCTTGATGCCGGTCAGATCGCCGCTTAGCGTCATCAGATTGTGGTGAATCGGCAGCGCGAGTTCGCCGCCGATCAGCAGTTGCGTTTCGAGCAGCAGATCGAGTGTGCGCGACACCGCACCTTCGGTCGAATTCTCGATCGGCACGACGCCGAATTCCGCGGCGCCCGCTTCGACCGAACGAAACACCTCGTCGATCGACGGACAGGCGAGCCCTTCGATCGACTGACCGAAGTACTCGTGCATCGCCTGTTCGCTATAAGTGCCGACCGGCCCGAGAAACGCGACCTGAATATTCTTTTCGAGCGCGCGGCTCGCGGCCATGATCTCGCGCCAGATCGCGCTGATATGATCGCCGCCGAGCGGCCCATCGCTCATTTCCTGCAGCCGCGCGATGACCTGCTGTTCGCGTTCCGGGCGGAACACCGGCGCGTTGAAGTGCTTCTTGACCTCGCCCACTTCGAGCGCGACTGCGGCGCGCTGATTGAGCAGCGTGATCAGCTGCGCGTCGAGCGCATCGATGCGCTCGCGCAGCGGTTTGAGGCGTGAGTTAAGTTCGTCGTCCATGCTAGTGACTTGCCACGGCTGTATCGTCCCATGCGTGCGCGAAAACCGGAGTTTCGGTCACGCGCTCTTCCGTTCAAACTCTTTCATGTACTCGACCAGCGCCTTGACGCCTTCGAGCGGCACCGCGTTGTAGATTGACGCCCGCATGCCGCCGACGGACTTGTGGCCCTTCAGCTGCACCAGCCCGCGCGCTTTGGCGCCGGCCAGAAATGCTTCGTTGCGCGATTCGTCGGCGAGGAAGAACGGTACGTTCATCCGCGACCGCGCGCCGCGTTCGACCTTGTTCAGATAGAAGCTGCTCGTGTCGATCGTGTCGTACAGCAGCTTCGCTTTTTCGACGTTGCGCGCTTCGATCGCGGGCAGGCCGCCCAGCTTTTTCAGCCACTTGAACACGAGCCCGGCGATGTAGATCGCGTAGGTGGGCGGCGTGTTGTACATCGAATTATTGAGCGCGACCGTCTTCCATTCGAACGCCGACGGACAGATCGGCATCGCGCGATCCAGCAGATCTTCGCGGACGATCACGACGGTCACGCCCGCGATGCCGATATTCTTCTGTGCGCCGCCGAACAGCACGCCGTACTTCGCGACGTCCATCGGGCGCGACAGGATGTGCGACGACGCATCGGCGACGAGCGGAATGTCGCCAAGATCGGGAATGTCGAACGTCTCGACGCCGTGGATCGTTTCGTTCGTGCACAGATGCACGTAGGCGGGATCGTCGGACAGCTGCCATTCGGCACGCGCGGGCGCACGCGTGAAACCGTCGGCCGTCTGGCCGCTCGCGGCGACGTGCGCGCTGCCGTACTTCTTCGCTTCGTTCAGCGACTTTTGCGACCACGAACCGGTGATCACGAAATCGGCGCGCGGCTTCGTGCCGAACAGGTTCATCGGCACGATCGCGTTTTCGCCGATCCCGCCGCCCTGCAGCAGCAGGATTTGATAGCCCGACGGAATCGCGAGCAACTCGCGCAGATCGGCGAGCGCTTCTTCGTGGATCGACATGAACTCTTTGCCGCGATGGCTCATTTCCATCACGCTCATGCCGCTGCCGCGCCAGTCGAGCATTTCGTCGGCTGCTTGACGCAACACTTCTTCGGGCAAGGCAGCAGGGCCGGCGGAGAAATTGAAGACGCGCATCGTGAGAGTTCCGGAAGCGGGCGCGCGGAGCATAAAAGGACCTGATTTGCGCCCAAAAAGAGAATGGCCGTCTGCGCGCTCGCGCAAACGGCCATTATCGCATCGACGCCGGGAACCCGCCATGCCGGCGGCCCGACGTCAGCAGAGCCTACGGCTTACTTGGCGCCCGGCTTGGCCGAAGACACCGATGCGACTTCCTTGTCCGCCTGATCGCGCGTTGCCTTGATCGATTGCGGCATGTACTTCTGCATCAGGCCGTTCACGACGTCGCGGCCGACCTGATCTTGCACCTGAATGAACTTGCGGCCCGTCGGGCTCTTGTAGAACGCCGTCAGGTCGTTGATTT
Source organism: Paraburkholderia sp. 2C (assembly GCF_054589215.1). Taxonomy (NCBI): domain Bacteria; kingdom Pseudomonadati; phylum Pseudomonadota; class Betaproteobacteria; order Burkholderiales; family Burkholderiaceae; genus Paraburkholderia; species Paraburkholderia sp. 2C. Next base: position 22,576 of record NZ_BAAILL010000004.1, read on the forward strand.
CCTGCGTCGAGTAATACTTCGCGTACGCGTCGTACTGAGCCTGCATCGCATCCTGGCGGAAGCTGTCGGTCGCGAACACCTGACCTGCGGAGTCGACGAGCTTCGGCACGGCGTTCTTTTGCAGCGTCGGCACCGATGCCTGCTTCTGCTTGTCCGTCATCGTCTTGTTTTCAGACAGCGCGTCCGACAGGATGGCCGGCACGAGCTGCTTTGCCTGCATCTGGGCGCTGTTGCCGATCGCGCCGACGAGCTTCTGCGCGTCGATTGCGTCGAGCAGGTTCTTGATCGCGGCCTGCTTGGCCGGATCGATCGGCGCGGCGGCAGGCGCTGCGGGAGCGGCAGCGCCCGGTGCCGGTTGCTGACTCTGCAGCGCCTGCGCCATCGCGAAGGTCGGCACGAACGCGGCCAGCATCATCCACAGCTTGAATCGTTTTTGCATCACTACTCCCTGAAAGAAATGGGTTACTTGCCCGCCGCGCGGACCGCGCATCGGCCCATCCGATGTGCGGACTCACGCCCGTGCGGTTCATACTCGTTACGAGGAAAGCATCCGTGCAGGCCAGACCGGGGGGTCGACTCGCCGCTCGGTACGTCGCCTGGCGCCGCGGCTCAACTCAACTCCGCAGTTCGGCCCGCACTTCAGTTCGACATGCCGCCGTCGCCGTCCGGAGCCTCGTCACCGCCACCTTCGTCGACGTCGCCGTTCGCACTGCCGGCCACGCCGCCGTTCGTACCGTCAACGTCGCCGTCGACGTCGGCTTCCGCCTCGGCGATATGCTGCAGGCCGGAGAGCTTCGTGCCCTCATCAAGGCTGATGAGTGTAACACCTTGCGTCGCACGGCCCATTTCACGGATCTCCGATACACGCGTGCGGATCAGCACGCCCGTGTCGGTGATCAGCATGATCTGCGCCTCCGGAACGACCAGTGTCGCGGCGACCACCTTGCCGTTACGTTCCGACGTCTGGATCGCGATCATGCCCTTCGTGCCGCGGCCATGGCGCGTGTACTCGGTGATCGGCGTGCGCTTGCCATAACCGTTTTCGGTTGCGGTCAGCACCGACTGCTTTTCGTCGCCCGCCACGAGCAGGGCTATGACCTGCTGCCCTTCGTCGAGTTGCATGCCGCGTACGCCGCGCGCTTCGCGGCCCATCGGCCGGACATCGTTTTCGTCGAAGCGCACCGCCTTGCCCGAATCGGAGAACAGCATCACATCGTGCTCGCCGTCGGTGATCGCCGCGCCGATCAGGTAGTCGCCGTCATCGAGGCCGACCGCGATAATACCCTTGCGCAGCGGCCGGCTGAACTGTTCGAGCGGCGTTTTCTTGACCGTGCCGAGCGCGGTGGCCATGAATACATACTTGTCGGCCGAGAACTCCTTGACCGGCAGCACCACCGTGATCTTCTCGCCTTCCTGCAGCGGGAACATGTTGACGATCGGCCGGCCGCGCGAATTGCGCGAGCCCTGGGGCACTTCGTACACCTTCACCCAGTAGACGCGGCCGCGGTTCGAGAAGCACAGGATGTGGTCGTGCGTGTTCGCGATAAAGAGCGAGTCGATCCAGTCGTCTTCCTTCATCGACGTCGCCTGTTTGCCCCGACCTCCGCGCTTCTGGGCGCGATATTCGGACAACGGCTGCGATTTCACGTAGCCGGAGTGCGACATCGTGACAACCATGTCCTGCGGGGTGATGAGGTCTTCCGTGTTCAGCTCGGTGGCGTTCATCTCGATCTGCGAGCGGCGTTTGTCGCCAAATTCGCTCTTGATCGAGGTGAGTTCGTCGAGGATGATCGCAGCAATGCGCTCCGGCCTGGCGAGAATATCGAGCAGGTCGGCGATCTGCGCCATCACCTCGCGATACTCGCTGATGATCTTGTCCTGTTCGAGGCCCGTGAGGCGTTGCAGACGCATCTGCAGGATTTCCTGCGCCTGCGTATCCGACAGCCGGTAGAGCCCGTCTGCCTGCATGCCGAACGATGCGTTGAGCCCTTCCGGACGATAAGCCTCGCGGCCGCCAGCCGCCGAGTTTTCGGTTTCGGCACGCTGCAGCATCTCGCGCACGAGCGACGAATCCCATGAGCGGTTCATCAGCTCCTGCTTGGCGATCGGCGGCGTCGGCGCGGCCTTGATGATGCTGATGAATTCATCGATATTCGCGAGCGCGACGGCGAGACCTTCGAGCACGTGGCCGCGTTCGCGTGCCTTGCGCAGTTCGTAGATCGTGCGCCGCGTCAGCACTTCGCGGCGATGCGACAGGAAATGCGTGAGCATTTCCTTCAGGTTCAACAGCTTCGGCTGGCCGTCGACGAGCGCGACCATGTTCATGCCGAACGTGTCCTGCAGCTGCGTCGCCTTGTACAGGTTATTGAGAATGACCTCGGGCACTTCGCCGCGCTTCAGCTCGATCACGACACGCATGCCGCTCTTGTCGGATTCGTCGCGGATATCGGAAATACCTTCGAGCTTCTTCTCGTTGACGAGCTCGGCGATGCGCTCGAGCAGCGACCGCTTGTTCACCTGATACGGCAGCTCGTCGACGATGATCGCCATGCGCTGGCCGCGGTCGATTTCCTCGAAGTGCGTGAGCGCGCGCATGACAACGCGGCCACGCCCCGTACGATAGCCGTCGCGTACGCCGGCCACGCCGTAGATGATGCCGGCCGTCGGGAAGTCCGGCGCCGGCACGATCTCGATCAGCTCGTCGATTGTCGCTTCCGGGTTCTTCAGCAGATGCTGGCACGCGTCGACGATTTCGTTGAGGTTGTGCGGCGGAATATTGGTGGCCATCCCGACCGCGATGCCGGACGAGCCGTTGATCAGCAGGTTCGGAATGCGCGCCGGCAGAATGGCCGGCTCGTTTTCGCTGCCGTCGTAGTTCGGCTGGAAATCGACGGTTTCCTTGTCGATGTCGGCGAGCAGCTCGTGGCCGATCTTGGCCATGCGGATTTCGGTGTACCGCATCGCCGCGGCATTGTCGCCGTCGACCGAGCCGAAATTGCCCTGCCCATCGACGAGCATGTAGCGCAGCGAGAAATCCTGCGCCATTCGCACGATCGTGTCGTAGACCGCGGTATCGCCGTGCGGGTGGTACTTACCGATGACGTCGCCGACGATACGCGCCGACTTCTTGTACGCCCGGTTCCAGTCGTTATTCAGCTCATGCATCGCGAAGAGCACGCGGCGATGCACCGGCTTCAGTCCGTCGCGGACATCGGGAAGTGCGCGCCCCACGATCACGCTCATCGCGTATTCGATGTACGAGCGGCGCATTTCCTCCTCTAGGGAGATTGGCAGAGTCTCTTTGGCGAATTGATCCATTGTCCGTTTCGTTTACTTGCGGTGCAGTGGTTCGGCTGGCGGCTGGGTTTGCTGACCTTCGCTTACGTTCCTGCCGCGGCACCCGGAAAAACCGGGACATCCGGCAGGCAGTTAACTGATAACGTTTGGAAAAGGTTCCGAAGTGAAGCCGAAAGATTGCGCCCCGCGGCGGCGCTGCGATCTCAGCGCATCACGCGATTCTACCATGCGGCGCATCCGCGCCTGCGGACCTGCATAGGCCCCTGCGTATACCTATTAGGGGAATGCACGCGGACGGCTCCTGGTGTCGCATTTGCGGTGCATTTCGGAGCCATGTTGGCGATGCCCGCCAGGCCCGTTTCCTGCTCCCCTCTGATGCCGCGCCAAGCCCCGCGCGGCTTCTGTTGCGCATGCACCACATTCGACCGAGGCTGGATATAGGGGAGGGATTTTTTTATCGTCGGAAGGGAACGATATGGCAAAATGCCAACGCACAAAGTTAGACACTGCTCGAAGTCTATACAGCGCGTCTTTTGTTCCGCACCGATGTTATACTCCGAGCAATGTATGACGTGTCTACAGTCAACAGGCTCGCAGTAAACCTGCGGTAATCTCAATTTCGAGAGGAGAAATATGAATAAACTTTCAAAGCTCGCGTTCATTGCAGCTACCGCGGTAATGGCTGCATCGGCGTCGGCGCAATCGGTGCCGGCCTCGCGACAGGCAGTTAACGATAACTGGGTGAACGGCACCGGCGAATACGTGTGGATGAACGGCACGAACGAGCTTTGCTGGCGCGACGCGTTCTGGACGCCGGCAACGGCTAACGCAAAATGCGACGGCGCACTCGTCGCACAGGCTCCGACCCCGCCGGCACCGGCGCCGGTCGCTCCGGCTATCACGAGCCAGAAGATTACGTATCAGGCTGACACGCTGTTCGACTTCGACAAGGCTGTTCTGAAGCCGGCCGGCAAGGAAAAGCTGGATGACCTCGCAGCGAAGATCCAGGGCCTGAACCTCGAAGTGGTCGTCGCAACGGGTTACACCGACCGCATCGGTTCCGACAAGTACAACGACCGTCTGTCGCTGCGTCGTGCTCAAGCTGTGAAGGCATACCTCGTCAGCAAGGGCATCGAAGCCAACCGCATCTACACGGAAGGCAAGGGCAAGCGCGACCCGGTTACGCACGGTTGCAACCAGAAGAACCGCAAGCAACTTATCGCCTGCCTCGCACCGGATCGCCGCGTGGAAGTCGAAGTTGTCGGTACTTCGAAGCAGTAAGCGTCAAATTACCGCAGCATCAAAGCCCCGCCACGGCGGGGCTTTTTTTATCCATCGTGATGCTCACCGCTGCCAGACCGCAGTCCGCGCTTACACGTAAGGCCGCCGTCATGCGCGCCCGAGATGCTGGACGCGCTTTTGCTGCACCTGGCGGTGACCTGTATACTCAGGGCTCGACCTCGTTGCCCTGCTCATCCGCCATCAAGGCCGCATGAACATGACCAATGCCGATCCCCACGAACTGCAGAAATTCAGCGATCTCGCGCACCGGTGGTGGGACCCCAACGCCGAATTCAAACCGCTTCACGAACTGAACCCGGTTCGGCTCGGCTGGATCGACGGGCATGCGCGTCTCGCAGGCAAGCGCGTGCTCGACATCGGTTGCGGCGGCGGCATTCTGACGGAATCGATGGCCAGCCTCGGCGCATCGGCGAAAGGCATCGATCTGGCGCGCGAAGCGCTCGGCGTCGCCGACCTGCATAGCCTCGAAAGCGGCGTCAACGTCGAATACGAGGAGATCGCCGCGGAAGCGCTGGCGGCGCGCGATCCGGCAAGCTTCGACGTGGTGACCTGTATGGAAATGCTCGAGCACGTGCCGGACCCCTCGCAAGTCGTCGCAGCGTGCAAGACGCTCGTGAAGCCCGGTGGCTGGGTGTTTTTCTCGACGCTGAACCGCAACGTGAAGTCGTATCTGTTCGCGGTGATCGGCGCCGAGTACATCGCGCGGATGCTGCCGCGAGGCACGCACGACTACGCGCGCTTTATCCGCCCGTCCGAACTGGCCGGCTTCGTGCGCGCCGCAGGCCTGACCACGGTCGAAATCAAGGGCGTCGTCTATCACCCGATCGGCAAGCGCTTTGCGCTGTCCACGGACTCAAGCGTCAACTACATGCTCGCGTGCCGCCGCGACGCCTGATCAACCCCTGCCCCGCACCTCCATGAGCGATCCCACTCCTCTGCCGCAACGCGAAGACGACGATACGTCGCTCGGCCTTTGCCAGGGCATTCTGTTCGATCTCGACGGCACGCTTGCCGACACCGCCCCCGACCTCGCTGCCGCGGTCAACAAGATGCGCGTCGATCGCGGGCTCGAGATGGTGCCGCTCGACCAGTTGCGGCCGCTGGCGTCGGCCGGCGCGCGCGGCCTGCTGGCGGGCGGTTTCGGCGTCGGCCCGGCGGATCACGAATTCGCCTCGATGCGCGAGGAGTTTCTCGCCAACTACGAAGCCGATCTCTGCATCGAGACCACCCTTTTCCCCGGCATCGGCGAGTTGCTCGATGAGCTCGACGAGCGAGGCGTACGCTGGGGCATCGTGACGAACAAGGTGGCGCGGCTGACCGAGCCGCTCATTGCGCAACTGGGGCTCGACACGCGCGCGGGCTGCGTGGTCAGCGGCGATACGACACCGCATTCGAAACCTCACCCCGCACCGCTGCTGCATGCCGCGCGAGAGCTGAATCTGCAACCGGAGCGCATCGTCTATGTCGGCGACGATCTGCGCGACGTGCAAGCGGGTTTTGCGGCAGGCATGGTTACCGTTGCCGCCGCATACGGCTATTGCGGCACCGATCTGCCGCCGACGCAATGGCACGCGAAACATGTGATCCAGTCGCCAGCGGAGTTGCAGAAGCTGTTGCGCGACATCAGCTAGGCCGAGGCAGGCGAAGCTGCCAAGGCAGACCGCGACGTCGCAAAACGATGGGGGCGATTCACTATCTCGCCTCGCGCGACGATATGTCGGTGACGTGACACCCCGCCTATTGTAAAATTGCTGCTGGCCCGCAGTTGAGGGGCTCTCTACCGTGGGGGCGACCTGGTTTCGACAGGGGTTGTGAAGCGGTCAGGGCATGTCGAGGACCCGTCACCTCGTTAATCAATGGGAAAAACGTAACTGCAAACGACGATACGTTCGCACTGGCAGCCTAAGGGCCGCCGTCCTCTGCCTGGCTCACTGACGGGCTAGCGTCGCAAGACCGGTAGCAATACCGCCAGAGGTCATTTACGTCAGTTAAGCCTTGGTGGCGTCACGACGCCCGGGTCGAAAATCTAGTGAATCGCCGTCGTGCAGCGTGTTCGTCCGCGTCACTACGGTTAAATCAAATGACAGAACTAAACATGTAGAACTGGTCGTAGAGCGCTACTGGACGCGGGTTCGATTCCCGCCGCCTCCACCACAATTTTTCGTGCGTGTGTTTTGCGTGTCTTTTGCGTGTGTTTCCTGTCTCACACGTGCGATGTAAAACATGCGTAGCCCGAGCGTCTCGGGTATTCACATAAAACGGCCCCTTTCGGGGCCGTTTTCACATCCACTCGACGCAGCGTGGTATTTAGCAGCGCATGATGAAAGGAATCACATTGTTATTGTTGACGAACATCGTCGAATAGGTACCGCCTTTATTGGAGCCGCCCGCGATGCAGGATTTCACGAGCTGCTTACGATCGATTTTCTGCGTGTCAAATACCCGCCAATAATGGATTAGGATCAATTCGGTTCGCCGAAAAATGCGTTGGCGAACCTCGGCCATCATAGGCGTCGCTTTTATCGCAGAAAATGCTGCTCGACGTTGTTTAACCGGGTTCAAAAATATCGACATGATTTTTCGGATTTTTCGCGGATCCGTCATCGCCGCAAAGCCGAAAACCGCGTAATCGCGCTCCAATGCGCATAGATGATGCGCAACGGTTCAGCCTTCCGCTAATTGCGAACTATAGTGGGAGGTGGCTGGAATAATCGCACGCCATCGTTCGTTTATTTGCCCGCACGTCGCCTCAAACCGGCGCGTGCCAGTCATTCAACGCATACGTTCAACGCATACACTCCAGTACACAACGTTCAAAACAGGAGCAGCATCATGCGCAAGACTCTTCTCCTCATCGCCGCTGTCGCGATCTCGCAAACGGCATTCGCCGACGTGCCCAAGACAATGGATGGCCGTCTGGTCGACTCAGAGGGGTACACGCTGTACACGTTCGACAAGGACACGACGCCCGGCCAAAGCGCCTGCAGCGGCGCATGCTCGAAGAAGTGGCCGGCCGCGCAGCCGGCCGCGGGCGACAAGCCGACGGGAGACTGGACGATTATCAAGAACACTGACGGCGTCCCGCAGTGGGTCTACAAGGGTCACCCGCTGTATCGCTTCGCCGACGACAAGAAGCCCGGCGACACGGCTGGCGACAATTTCCGCGACGTGTGGCACATCGCAAAGCCGTAACGCAAGTTGAGATTGAGCGGCGCCGCCAGACCCGATTGGCGGCGCCGCAGCAGCAGTAGCGTCGTCCGACGGATTACCCGGGCCCAGCGTAAGTCAGTCGACGAACCCGGCCGGAAGCCGGGAATTCCGGGAATTCCGGGAATTCCGAGAATTCCCGGATGAGGGAATGCGGGAACGCGCCCCGCAAGCAAGTCCCCGGCAAATACGCGGAAGTGGAAGACCGCGAGAACGGGGAATACCGCTTACTGCGGGTCGTCCGGACACTTCAGGTTGCAGCCATCCGGATCGCCGTTGTCTCCGCGCTTGCGCAGTTGCGACGGCGCGCCGCGCTGGTACTTCTTCGAAGGCGCCGACGCCGCAAATTGCATCTGCGGATGCTCCTGGAAATGGAAATCGTCCGACAGGATGCCACCGGGCACGCCCGGCGAATTTTGCGCGAAAGCGACGGAAACGGTCGCGAGCAATGCGCCCGCCGAGGCGGTGGCGACGATGGTCTGAATCAGATATTTCATGGCGGGTTCAGCGCGGCGTATAAACCGCGCACGAGGTGAAATAGTAGGGTAGCCCCCTTTCCTTCCGGAAAAGGGGCCCCCTAGGAACTGTACGTGCGAGTTTCCCCGCATACAGCTCGAGCCTACAAAACAAAGTCCTGCTAATGCAAGACCGGCTTAGTTACAACAACGCCGTTGGCGTGTACCTGCTGGTGGCAGTAAGGATGGAGCAACACCCGGTTGGACAGTGCGTCCGACCCGCCATGCATCCGGTACTCAAGATGATGGTCGTGCCAGCCCGTGTCGTCCGTCAGGGCACTGCCACAGTACGCACAATTGCCGTTCTGTGACAGGTACAGCGTGACCCATTGCTTCCGGTATCGCATCGAGTCCTTCATGCGCCCCTGCCGCAACTGCTCGCCGTACTGCTCCCACTCAGGATCAAAAGGATTAATGTCCCCTTTGATCTTCGCGTGTCGCCTGATGATCGTACTGCTGATCGGATATAACTCAAGCAACCCTTTGCTGCCGTCCTCTCGAACCATTGAAGTAGCAAACACCCAACTGCGTTCGCCGACCGAATGGAAGTACTTCGCTCTCACCCAGTTCGCGTTCTTGTTAGGATGCCGCCTCTTTGACCACCGCCAGAGTCTCTGGAAAATCAGATACTCCATGCGGCTGTACGCCTGCTTGGCAACCACCGGACTGTGATACTGCGCCCAGCCCCGTAGCATCGGGTTCAACAGGCGGATCAGATCCTCCTGCTTCACCGTCTTGTTACCGCTGATCGTATCCGCCACCTTGCGGTAGAACGTCTGCACGTTCTTCCTGCCCGGCTTGATGAGTAGCTTTCCCGAGTACTTCCGGAAATTCCACCCCAGGAAATCGAAGCCGTCGTCGATGTGGGTAATCCGCGTTTTCTCCTCCGACAGTTGCAGTCCCCGAACAGCAAGGAATGCTTCCACCCAAGGCCTGATCTCGCTTTCCAGCACCTCTTTCGAGTCA
>NZ_BAAILL010000005.1:0-83761 GCF_054589215.1 Paraburkholderia sp. 2C
GTCCGGCCAGGCGCTGAAGTGCCTGGCCGGACCCGCGTCAGCATGGGATCGGAGTAAGCGCTAAAGCGCTCACTCCGATCGACAGGAGAAACCACCATTCAGCGAGATCTGCACGGCCGCGTCACGCACCAGCTTGCAACGGCCATCCTGCGCGGCGACTATCCGCCCGAATCGATCCTGCCGCGCGAAGCCGACTTGATGGAGGCGTTCGGTGTCAGCCGCACCGTGCTGCGCGAAGCGCTGCGCACGCTGACCTCGAAGGGGCTCATCGAATCGCGGCCGCGCGTCGGCACGCGCGTGCGACAGAAAGATGCGTGGAATCTGCTCGACGTCGATGTGCTCGACTGGTATTCGCGCGTCGCGCCGCCCGTGGATTTCGCGCTAAAGCTGCAGGAAATGCGCGAGATGATCGAGCCGTACGCGGCCGGCCTCGCGGCCGCGTCGCGCAGCGAGCCGGCATTCGCCGCGCTCGATGTCGCGCACGCGGCGATGGTCGCCGCGCGCAATGTCGACCAATGGGTCCGCGCCGACCTCGAGTTTCATCTGAACGTGCTGGCCGCCTGCGGCAACGAATTGCTGATCCCGCTCGGCACGCTCATCGAGCGCACGCTCGAAGCGCAGTTGCGGCTCAATGCGAAGCGCGCCGATGTGTTCAACGCGTCGCTTGCCGAACACACGGCGGTGTTCGAAGCGATTCGCGATCGCGATGTGCCGCGTGCGCGCGACGCGATGGCCGCGTTGCTCGGTGTGACACGCGGGCGCATCGAAGCGTGAGTCTCGATGTGACCAGACACGTCCGAATATGACCAGATGAAGCGAATGTGCCGCTAATGGGCGGCGTTTCGCCAGCCGCTTCGGATACCACCTTGTTGAAATATCCCTTCAGCGCCAAGCTGTGATCGCGGGTTCATCCGTCGCATCCAGTTGTGAATCGTGATTGCGATCCCGATGAGACGCGCCTGAGCGTCGAGCGCGCGACGCGCTACGCGCGAAGCTCCGCTGTGAGGAAGTCGATAAACACGCGCACGCGCGCCGACATCTGATGCAGCGGCGAATAGACCGCGAAGATATCGGCATCGGGCGTTCGATACTCGGGCAGCACCGGCACGAGCGCGCCGCTCTGCAGATAGTCGACGATATCCCACTCCGCGCGCATCAGAATGCCGTGGCCTTCCAGCGCCCATTTCACCGCGATCTCGCCGTCGTTCGTCGTCAGGTTGCCGCGCACGCGCACCGTCGCGGTTTTTTGCGCGGCGCCGCGTCCGCTTGTCAGACGCCAGATGCCGTAGCCATCGTCGCCCTGACGGATACCGATGCAGTTGTGATGCACGAGCTCGGCCGGCGTCTTCGGCATTGTGTGACGCCTGAAATACGCGGGCGCCGCGCAGAGCAGGCGACGGTTCGGCGCGATGCGTCGAGCGATGACGCGCGCATCGGGTGGCTCGCCGAAGCGGATGCAGACGTCGTAGGTGTCGCTGCTGATCGGCGGCGGATCCACCGATAGCTGTAACTGCATATCCACTTCCGGATAACGCTGTACGAATCGCGAAATGACCGGCGCGACGTGGCTGCGCCCGAAGCCGAGCGTCGCATTCACGCGCAACAAGCCTTTCGGCGCCGCATGCGCGCCGCCTAACAGCTGCGCAAGCTCATCCATTTCGCCAAGAATGCGCCGCGCGTGCGTCAGGTAAATCTCGCCTTCCGCCGTGAGACTCATGCGGCGCGTCGTGCGATTGACGAGCGCGACGCCGGCGCGCGCTTCCATCTGCGCAAGGTGCTTGCTGACGGCCGCCGTGGTGACGCCGAGCTCGCGCGCCGTGGCGGTCAGGCTGCCGCGCCCCGCGAGCACGGAGAAAAACGCGAGGTCTTCCGGTTGCACCGAAGCGCCCATTTCGCCGCCTATTCTTAACCTGCAGTTAAAGGTGGTTTAAGTCTAGCAGCGCGGGCGCCAGGCGTCGATTTCTTACCATGGGTCCATCCCCTCGTCACGCAGCCCGTCCGAACGCGGGCGCGCCATTCGCCGAACATTTTCCCAGGAGACACCTCAATATGAAGACCTATCGCATCGCGACGATTCCCGGCGACGGCATCGGCAAGGAAGTGGTGCCCGCCGGCCAGCAGGTTCTCGAAGCATTGGCCGCGCGCAGCGACAAGTTTCGCTTCGAGTTCGAAAACTTCGGCTGGGGTGGCGACTATTACCGCCAGCACGGCGTGATGATGCCGGCCGACGGACTCGACGCGCTACGCAACAAGGACGCGATTCTGTTCGGCTCGGCCGGCGACCCGCACATTCCCGATCACATCACGCTGTGGGGCCTGCGTCTGAAGATCTGTCAGGGCTTCGACCAGTACGCGAACGTGCGGCCGACGCGCATCCTGCCCGGCATCGACGCGCCGCTCAAGCGCTGCAAGCCCGCCGATCTCGACTGGGTGATCGTGCGCGAAAACTCCGAAGGCGAGTACGCGGGCATCGGCGGCCGCGCGCATCAGGGTCATCCGATCGAAGTTGCAACGGACGTATCGATGATGACGCGCGCCGGCGTCGAACGCGTGCTGCGTTTCGCGTTCCGTCTTGCGCAATCGCGCCCGCGCAAGCTGCTGACGGTGATCACGAAGAGCAATGCGCAGCGCCACGCGATGGTGATGTGGGACGAGATCGCCGTGCAGGTCTCGCGCGAGTTTCCCGATGTGAAGTGGGACAAGGAACTCGTCGATGCGGCGACCGCGCGCATGGTGAACCGTCCCGCGTCGCTCGACACGATCGTCGCGACGAATCTGCACGCGGACATTCTGAGCGACCTCGCCGCCGCGCTCGCGGGCAGCCTCGGCATCGCGCCGACCGCGAACCTCGATCCCGAGCGCCGCTATCCGTCGATGTTCGAGCCGATTCACGGTTCGGCGTTCGACATCATGGGCAAAGGCCTCGCGAATCCGGTCGGCACGTTCTGGTCGGTCGTGATGATGCTCGAGCACGTCGGCGAAACGGATGCCGCGAAGCTCGTGATGAACGCGATCGAGCACGTGACCGCGAACCCGTCGCTGCATACCGGTGACCTTGGCGGCAACGCAACGACCGTGCAGGTCACCGAGGCTGTGTGCAAACACATCGCCGCCCATACGCGCGCGGCGGTCGCAGCCTGAGCACCGGGCATCGCGCGAGCGCAGCGCCCGCGCGGCATCCGCCCGCTCGCTGAAGCGCCGGCTGCAATCGATCGCGCAGCCGGCGTCCACGTATCTGAAGGAGCATTGCCACCCCGAAACAAAAACCATCGCGCCGGGCCCACAGAGGCCACGGCGCGGCCAACCGGAGACAAGGCATGGCCGATCTGCAAACGCGCGAGTACGAGGCTCGCGATCTACCCGCCCGCGTCGTGCGCAAGCTCACGTGGCGCATCCTGCCGTTCGTGATGCTGCTTTATTTCGTCAGCTTCCTCGATCGTGTCAACGTCGGGTTCGCTGCGCTTTCGATGAACAAGGCAATCGGCCTTACGCCGACGATGTTCGGCCTCGGCGGCGGAATCTTCTTTCTCGGCTACTTCCTGTGCGAGGTGCCGTCGAACCTGATCCTGAACAAGGTCGGCGCGCGCATCTGGATTGCGCGCGTGATGATCACCTGGGGGCTCGTATCAGCGGCGTCGGCGTTTGTCACCGGACCGACCTCGTTTTACGTATTGCGCTTTCTGCTCGGCGTCGCGGAAGCGGGCTTCTTTCCCGGCATCATTCTGTATCTGAGCCAGTGGTTTCCCGCACGGCAGCGCGCGGTGGCAGCGGCCGCGTTTATGGCCGCGGCGCCGCTCTCGAGCGCGCTCGGTTCGCCGCTCTCCGGCGCACTGATGGAACTGCCGACGATGGGCGGTCTCGCGAACTGGCAGTGGCTCTTCATTATCGAAGCGGTGCCGGCCGTGCTGCTCGGCTTCGCGGTGCTGAAGGTACTGATCGACAGGCCTGAAAAGGCGCCGTGGCTCGCGCCCGATGAGCGCGCGTGGCTGGTCGGCACGCTGCGCGACGAAGACCGCGAACGAGGCCGTCATGCGGGCCACACCGCGGGTGCATGGCGCGCGCTTGCCGACCCGCGCGTGCTGGTGATGGCACTGATCTACTTCGGCACCTCGGCGGGTCTTTATACGCTTGGCCTGTGGGCGCCGCAGATCATCCGGCAGTTCGGCTTCAGCGCATTCGGCACGGGCATGCTGAACGCGATTCCGAATGTGCTCGCGGTGCTCGGCATGGTGCTGTGGGCGCGTCACTCGGACCGCAAGGGCGAGCGTGCGTGGCACGTCATCATTCCGTGCGTCGCCGCGGGGCTCGGTCTCGCCTTCGCCGGCTTGTCGCAGACGGTTGTCGAAGTCGTGCTTGCGCTAATTATCGTGAACGTCGGCATCAGTGCGGCGAAGGCGCCGCTGTGGGCCATGCCGGCTTCGTTCCTGTCCGGCGCGGGCGCCGCGGCCGGCATCGCGATGATCAACTCGATCGGCAATCTCGGCGGCTTCGTGGGTCCGTTCGTGATCGGGTGGCTCAAGACCCTGACGGGCGGTTATGCGGCCGGGCTCTATGTGGTTGCCGTATTCGTCACGCTATCCGCGGTGTTGACGCTGATGATGAATCGCCGCGGCGAACGCGCGCACGCGGTGACGGAATCGGGGTTGTAATTGCCGTTGCCGTTACCGTTGCCGCTGCCCTGGTCGTGCCAACGCGGGGCTACCTGGCCAGCCGCGCGGCCTGCATCCGCTCGAACGCCTCGACGATCCGCTCGACGAACGCGTTCTTGTGCGCCAGCATGCCGCCGCTTGCCTCGCGATGCACGAGCATCGTCGCATTCGCTTCGAACACGAGCACGCGTCCGTCGTTGAGCAGCGTGTAATCGATGCCCGCGTAATCGAGATCGAGCTTTTCGCCAATCGCCTCGAGCGCGCGTGTCGCGCGCTCGCCGAGCGCCGCGCGCGGGTCTTCAAGAAAGCGGTGCTCTTCCTCGAGCTTCCACGCATCCGATGTCATCCCGGCCGAGAAGTAGTGGACCATCCACTGCGGGCCGATCGCGAGATGGTACGGAAACGGCTTACGGTCGATAAAGATGCTTCGATACTTGCGGAAGTGACCGTCCGCGTTGCGGTAATCGCGGAACATCGTCAGGTAGCACGGCGCGTTGAGCGCCTGAACCTCGGGCCATAGCGTATCGATCGACCGGTGCAGCGAGACGCCTTCGCCGCCGTGCTTCGCAAGTGGCCGCAGCAGCAGCGGAAAGCCGACGCAGCCTAGATCGATCTCGCGAGCGAGTTCGTCGCGCGAGACCGGCGGACGATCGATGCGCATGCAGGGCGCGGTCAGCACATCGTCGATATCGGCCAGCAGCGCGGGCAGCACATGACGCTGCGTCTGCATGACCGCAGCCGGGCGATTGAGCAGCGGACGTCCGCAGCGGCGCGCGAACGTCTCGAGGCGTTTGACGAGCGGCTGCGCGACGTCCGGTTCGCCGATCGCGTTGAACACGAGGTCGTAACGCGGCAACTGAAAATCTTCCACTTCATTGGCGCAGTCGATGGCGTATTTGATGCGGTGGCTCGTCTGCACCGGCAGCAACGTATCGAACGGCACATTGCCCGACGCGCGGCCCGCGCACAGAATCAGCACGCGGCGCGGCGCGCGATCCGCGGCTTCGACATACACGCGCTGCAAGGTGTAGGCGCGTGTGCGGTGCCGCTGCGCGTCTTCCGGACGATCGAGCGCATCAAGCACGGCCGCAACGTTTTGATGCGCGATCGCGAGATCCGGTTCGATCGCGAGCGTGTGTTCGAACCAGTGCAGCGCAGCGGCGTGCTCGCCTCGCATGTAGTACGAGGTCGCGAGATTGTAGAGCGGCAAGGGCGAACGCATCTCGGCGATGGCATCGGCGCTCGTGCCGGCCGCGGTGGCCGACGCGATAATCGCATTCGATGTCTCCACCGCGATTCGATGCGCGAGGTAGCCCGTTTCGTTGCCGGCATCGCGCAACGAGTCGGCGAGCGCGGCGTGCAAGCCGGTGTTCAGCGGATCGTCATCGAGCGCGGCGCGCAGTATCGCGATCGTTTTCTCGATGCCTGAATCCTTGCGCGCCGACGGTCCGGTCGTGCGGCCATCGGTCCCCTCGGCCACATCTGCACTATCGGCGGGTTGCGCGGAATGCGCCATGTCGATCCTTCGGAATACAGTTGAAACACGGATTGCAGCGAGGCTGCCCAGTTGCCTCGCTCGTGGCCTGGCTGTGGAGGTGCGTTGATAAGCCAGTTGTAATAAACCGCGCAGGCAGGCCTTTGCAGCGTGCCTCACCTTATGACGTACGCGTGCCGTGGGCTCGGGCGAACAAGCGGGAAATCGGCCCTTTGTTCCCGCATTTGCGATGCCCCCGCCGTTGGTATCGTGGCTACCGTCCATCGTCGCGTCTTGCGTCGGCCATCGTGTCCGCTGCAGCGCAACGATCAACCGCTTATCCGTTCGCACGTGCTGCGCATCCGCAGGATCGAACATGAAACTTAACGCTCTGAATTTCTCCGGCGGCCCCGGCGCGCTGCCCGAAACTGTGCTCGCGCAAACGCGCGATGCGATCGTCGCGCTGCCGGATACCGGCATGTCGGTGCTTGGCATGAGTCACCGGTCCGAATGGTTTCGTTCGGTACTCGAAGAAGCCGAGATGAATTTGCGGCAACTGCTCGGCATCTCGAGCGACTATGCGATTACGTTTTTGCAAGGCGGCAGCAGCCTGCTGTTCGCGACGATCCCGATGAACTTCGCCGCCCGTGCGGCCGCGGCGCCCGAATATGTGACATCCGGCTACTGGAGCGCGAAAGCGACCGCCGAAGCCGCGAAGGTCACGAAGCGCAACATCGTGTGGGACGGCAAGCCGACCGGTTACAGGCAATTGCCCGATTTGCGCGCGCTCGATGTCGCGCCGTCGGCCGCGTATTTGCACTACGTGTCGAACGAAACCGTCGAGGGCCTGCAGTTCGATCCGTGCGAAGCCGGTGATATCGCGGCGCCGCTGATTGCCGACATGTCGTCCGACTTCCTGTCGAAGCCGTTTCGCAGCGACGCATACTCGATGATTTACGCGCATGCGCAGAAAAATCTCGGGCCGGCCGGCGTCACGGTGGCGGTGATCAAGCGCACCTTGCTCGACCGCATTCCCGACGGCCTGCCCGCGATTCTCGATTTCCGCACTCACGTTCTACACAGCTCGAACTACAACACGCCGCCGGTATTCGCGATCTACGTACTGATGCTGGTGACACGGTGGCTGCGGTTCGACATCGGCGGCTTGCAGGCCATGCAGCGTATCAACGAAGAGAAGTCGAAGCGCCTGTACGCGACGCTCGACGCGCTCGGCGATGCGGTCACGATTCATGCCGAGCCGCGCTGGCGTTCGCAGATGAACGTCTCGTTCACGTTCGGTGACAAGCGGCTCGATCAGGCCTTTATTGCCGCAGCGCGGGATCAGGGCATCGTCGGGCTCGAGGGTCATCGTTCCGTAGGCGGCTTACGCGCATCGCTTTATAACGCGGTCACCGAAGAGGCCGTCGAATCGTTGTGTCAGGTGCTAAACGAGTTCACCGTGCAGCACGTTTGAAGGGTTTCCATGCATACGGTGCAAGCTTGAGGCCACGAAATGCCAGGACGTACCGCTTTCATGCCTCACCGGCCCTTCGCCGGTAAAAGGAACAGACACACCGTCAGGTGAAGCACGCGATTGCCGTGCATGTTCGCCGAAGCTGATCCGTCTTCGCGTCCGAGGCGCGGATCGATTTTTCCCAATGTTACTAGTCCTGAAACCCCACGCTTCGATGTGGGGTGGACGCCTATCGCGCGTCCCCTTACGATCACATATCATGGTTAGCAGCGTATGCAAGCAGGCGTGTTGCGCGATACGGCTGGTGCGCGGCGTGTAGCTGCGCTTTTTAACCGGCTCGTGGCCGCGCGTGTACGTCGCGTGTACGTCGCTTGAACGTTGGCTCGTAACGTCGGCTTGTAACGTCACTTGTAACCGTTAAACAGGACACACCGCATGGAACAGGACGCTTTCACCGCATTCGAACGCGACGGCTGGGAGCGACTCGCCGAGGCCTATCAGCCGCGTTTCGGTGAAGTGACGAAGCAATCGAACGGCGCCTTGCTCGATGCGCTCGAGGTTCGCGCGGGCACGCGCTTGCTCGATGTCGCGACGGGGCCCGGCTATGTCGCGGCGGCGGCCGCACGTCGCGGCGCGCGCGCGGTCGGCGTCGATTTCGCGCAGGCGATGGTCGATGAAGCCACGCGCGCGTATCCCGATGTCGAATTTCAGCGCGGCAGCGCAGATGCATTGCCGTTCGACGACGCGAGCTTCGACGCGGTCGGCATCAGCTTCGGTCTGTTGCATTTCGTCGATCCGGACAAGGCGCTCGCGGAAGCGTTTCGCGTGTTGAAAAGCGGCGGCAGAATCGCGTTTACCGTCTGGTCGACGCCGGATCGTGCGGTCGGCTTCGGCTTCGTGTTAAAGGCTGTCGAGGCGTACGGACGTCTCGACGTTCCGCTGCCGCCGGGGCCGCCGTTCGCGCGTTTTAGCGACTGGAGCGAATGCGAACGCACGTTGCGGGCAACCGGTTTTGTCGAACCTCGCGTGGTCGAAGTGAGTCAGACACTGCACACGCGCGCGCCTGAGACTGCGTTTCACATGATGTTGCACGGCGGCGTGCGGATGGGCGCGCTGCTCAAGTTGCAAACGCCTGAAGCGCGCGCATCGATCGAAAAGTCTGTTTTGGAAGACTGCGCGCCGTATCGAAACGGCGATGAGATTCGCGTGCCATTGCCTTGCGTACTGGCATCCGCGACGAAGCCTTGAACTGGTGTGGAGCGGTAATATGAAGCGTATGCACATTCACGTTTCAGTCGAAAATCTGACAGAGAGCATCCGCTTTTACAGCGCGATGTTCGGCGGCATCGAGCCGACTGTACGCAAGCAGGACTATTGCAAGTGGGAGTTGTCCGATCCCGCGGTGAACTTTGCGATTTCGCAGCGTCTTGCGCGCTCGGGCATCGATCATTTCGGCATTCAGGTCGAAACCGAAGAAGAGCTGACCGAAATGCGTAACCGTTTTGCGCTGGCGGAAATTGCCGCTGAAGAAGAGACGGCGTCGCAATGCTGCTATGCGGTCTCCGACAAATCGTGGACGGTCGACCCGCAAGGCGTCGCCTGGGAAACGTTTCGCACGCTCGAGGCGGCGCCGTCGTACGTAAAATCGCGGCACGACGCCGACCAGCCCGATGCGATCACAAGCGATACTCCAACGGATACCGATACCGACCCGACGTCGCCGAATACGCCGTGCTGCGGACCGCAGCAAAGCGCGGTGACGATCGCCTTCAGGCGCCGCCGTTAGTTAAAGCGGGCGCCGCCTTGTCAAAGCGCGGCTTCGGGTATGAGCACGAAGCCTTCCATCAGCCGCCGCGCGCTGCGGCTCATCACCACTTTCGTCACGGTCCAGTTGCCGTCGTTCTGTGCAGCCTCGGCGCCTACGGCGAGGCTGCCCGACGCGTGACCGAAGCGCACGCTGCCGCGTGCATCCGGCGCAAGACGATTGACGATCGTGCCAGGAATCGCAGCGGCGACGGCGATCGCGATGGCGCCGGTGCCGGTCATCGCGTGATGCAGCTTGCCCATCGAGAAAATGCGCGCGTTGAGGTCGAGCGTCGCGGCGTCGACGCGTTTGCCGCTCGACGCGATGTAACTCGCGGGCGGCGCGACAAAAGCGAGCTTCGGCGTATGCGGCCGTTGCGTCGTTGCTTCATCGGTGGTGCGTGCGAGGCCCATGCGCACCGCGGCGTGCGCGCGAATCGTTTCGGCTTTTTCCAGCAGCGCCGCGTTGCCGTTTACGTCGCGTTGCAGTTCGGTGCCGGTCAGGCCTAGCGCTGCCGCATCGATAAAGATCGCGGGGTTGCCGGCGTTGATCATCGTCATGTCGAGCGCGCCGATGCCGGGCACGTCGAGCGTGTCGAGCGCGTGGCCGGTGGGGAACATGCCGGTGTCCGGGGTTTCCGGGTCCGCGTCGCCGGCCGGGTCGAGGAATTCGATCCTGATTTCGGCTGCGGGAAACGTCACGCCGTCGAGCTCGAAATCGCCTTCTTCGACGACTTCACCGTTGCGCATCGGGACATGCGCGATGATTTTTGCGTGGATGTTGGCCTGCCAGATGCGCACGATCGCGATGCCGTCGCGCGGTGCGTCGACGAGCCCCTGCGCAATCGCGAACGGGCCGACTGCCGACGTGAGATTGCCGCAATTGCCGGACCAGTCGACGATCGGCCTGTCGATGGCCACTTGCCCGAAGCGGTAGTCGACATCGCAGTCCGCACGCGACGACGGACCGACTATGACCACCTTGCTCGTGCTCGAGGTGGCGCCGCCCATGCCGTCGATGTGCTGGCCGTAAGGGTCGGGGCTGCCGATCACGCGCAGCAGGATGCGGTCGCGTTGAGGGGGATCGGCGGGGAGCCAGTCGGGACGGAAGAAAACGCCTTTGCTCGTGCCGCCGCGCATGTAGACGGCCTGGATTTTCGATTGCGGCAAGGTTGCCTCCTGAGCGCACTTTTGTCACCGATGATAGGCGAAGTGCAGCGCAGTGCGCAGGAACGAACGCAACCTCTGCTTATCGTCTCGCGCTTACGCAGCCAGAAGCTGCTTATGCCGTGCGACCAGTTCGGCTTCGTCTTTCAGCGCCTGTTTCACCGAAGCGCGCGCTTCGATGCGCGCGATATAGGCCATCAGGTGTTTCAGATGACCGATCTGCGCGCCGGAGCGCTCGTGCCACATCGTGGCCCACACATATGCGTCGGCGACGGTGAACCGGTCGCCGGTCAGATACGCGCGGCCGTCCGCAAGCTGCGCATCGAGTCTTGCGTATGCATTGACGAGCTTTGCACGCGTCCATGCGGTGCCTTCTTCGGTCAGCAGCTTGCGCATAAGCGGGATATGCTTCTGTGCAATCTCGGTCGCGACGAAGGTCAGCAACTGGTCCATCCGCACGCGTTCGATCGTGCCGTGTGCCGGAATCAGGCCCGACTCCGGATGCTGGTCTGCCAGGTACGACGAGATCACGATCGTTTCGGTCAGCTTCTCATCGGCGTGCGCACCGCCATGCCCTTTGTCGAGTACGAGCACTGGCACATAACCAAGCTCGTTCACGTCGACGAAGTTGTCGTTGCCCGTCGTGCTCTTGCCGAATACGTCGTAGTGAATCAGCTCGGGTTCGAGGCCCAGTTCGTTGAAGACGGCTTGCACGGCGAGCGAACAGGTGGCTTGGGCGATGTAGAGTTTCATTTGAGTATCCTTTCGGTGTCCGGGTTGGCTGGGTCGCATGGCGTGTGCGATGGAACAGACTGTACCGGCCGCACTCACGCGGATAAACGCCGTAGCGGTGGCTAGAGCGTCGCCGCGCCGGCGACAATCACAGTCGACGCATGGCGATTGGCGCAGTGTCTTTATCGGGAGAGTTGATATGGTCGAGCGCGCGGACGCTTCGATATCCGAGATATCCGCATTCGAGGCGGTCGCGGTGGAGGGCAGCTTCACGAAAGCGGCCGAGTCGCTCGGCACCAGCAAATCGCATGTCGGCAAGCTCGTGCAGCGGCTCGAGGCGCGCCTGGGGACGCGCCTGTTCCAGCGTACGACGCGCGCGGTGCGCCTGACCGAAGACGGTGAAACGTATCTGCTCGCGGTGCAATCCGCGTTAGGCGGGCTGCGCGAAGCGGAGCAGGAACTCGCCGCGCGCCGCGATGAAGTGGTGGGCCGCGTGCGGCTCGATTTGCCTTCGTCGTTCGGCCGGCTGCTGTTTCCGGCGATTCTCGCGTTGCGGCAGCAGCACCCGAGGCTCACGTTCGAACTCGGCTTCAGCGACAAGATGTCGGATCCGGTCGCCGATGGTTGGGATCTCGTGATCCGTATCGGCGAATTGCCGAAAGACGGCGATATGACCGTGCGCAAGCTCTGCGATACGCGCTTCGGGCTCTATGCGTCGCCGTCGTATCTGGCAGCGCGCGGCGAGATTCGCTCGATTGCGGATCTTGCGCAGCACCATGCGGTGATCTTTCGCGGGCCGTCCGGCCGGCTGCGTCCATGGGCGCTCAACGACGGCGGTACAGTGCGGTCGATTTCTCCATCGCCCACGATGGTCGTCGAAGACGGCCAGGCGCTCAATGATGCGCTGGTCAACGGCCTTGGCATTTCGCAACTGATCGACCGTATCGTGCAGCCGCTCGTCGACTCGGGACGCCTGCAACATGTGCTGCCCGAAGCCGATGTCGCGGGCCTGCCCGTGCACGCGATGATCCCGGCTGGACAGAAGATGCCGTTGAGGACGCGCGTCGTGCTCAATCAGATCGCGGAGTTCTTGAAGGGCGGCCACGGAACAATCGCAGCGGCGGCGCCTGCCGGTTCGCGTAAGCACGCAACATCGAAAGCGCGCCCGATTGTCGCTTCACGGGAGACGGACTGACCACGACCAGGCGGTTTATCGGATGCTCGCGCGCTCGCAAAATGGTGCGCCTTGCAGCCGGACAGACTCGCCGTTGCGTGAACGCGCAACGGCAGCCCATCGCTGCCGCCTTCCCGTGGAAAAGTCCTCGATGAAAACCCAAACGTCCCACTCTTCCGAACGTGGCAAGCTGCTGATCCTGCTTGCCATCTGCCTGGCGGCTCTTGTGCTGCCGCTCGCTTTCTCGGGCGGCGCGGTCGCCACGCCCGCAATCGGCCGCGACCTTGGCGGCAATGCGACCGCGCTGACGTGGGTCACCAATGCATTCATGCTCAGCTTTGGCAGCCTGCTGATGGCCGCCGGCGCGCTGGCCGATCAGTTCGGCCGCAAGCGTCTGTTCGTTGTCGGGCTCGGCGGCTTTGTGGCGACGTCGTTGGCAATGAGCTTCGCCCCCTCGGTCATCGCACTCGATATTCTTCGTGCGTTGCAGGGCATTGCCGCGGCCGCGTCGCTGTCGAGCGGTTCCGCGTCGCTTGCTCAGGAGTTCGACGGACACGCCCGCACGCGCGCATTCAGCATGCTCGGCACGAGTTTCAGCATCGGTCTCGCATTCGGCCCTTTGATGGCCGGGGCATTGATTACGCACTTCGGCTGGCGTTCCATTTTTATCGTGATCGCGGTGATTGGCGCGCTCGCATTCGCATTCGGCGTGCCGAAGATGCGCGAGACGCGCGACCCCGGCGCGACGGGACTCGACTATGCCGGCGCGTTTGCCTTCACCGGCACGCTTGCATTGTTTACGTTCGGCGTGATTCAGGCGCCCGAGAGCGGCTGGGGCAGTCCGCTCGTGATCGGGCTGCTGTGCGCATCGGCATTGTTGCTCGTCGTGTTTATCGCGGTCGAAAGCCGGGCCGAGCGGCCGATGCTCGAACTGAGCCTGTTCCGCTATCCGCGTTTTGTCGGCGTGCAGATGCTGCCGATCGGCACCTGCTACTGCTATATCGTGCTTGTCGTGATGTTGCCGTTGCGCTTTATCGGCGCCGAAGGTTTGAGCGAGATGGACGCGGGCGTCCTGATGATCGCGCTATCCGCGCCGATGCTCGTCGTGCCGATGCTGGCCGCGCTGTTCACGCGCTGGATATCGGCGGGCGTGCTGTCGGGCATCGGCTTTTTGATTGCGGCAGCCGGGCTTTACTGGATGAGCCTCGTCGATATGAGTGCAGCGAAAGCCTCGATCGTGATGCCGATGATCGTCATTGGCGTCGGGGCGGGCATGCCGTGGGGTCTGATGGATGGGCTATCGGTGAGTGTCGTGCCGAAGGAGCGCGCGGGGATGGCGTCGGGCATCTTCAGTACGACGCGTGTTGCCGGGGAAGGTATCGCGCTCGCAATCGTGACGGCGATTCTTGCTGCGTTATCTTATTCGAGTCTTTCGCAGAGCCTGCCTGACGAGCACATGCCGGATGCCGGCCTCACGGCGCGCATCTCCGAAGCCGCGCAGCGTATGACGGCAGGCGACACGATGCATGCGGCCGCGGTGCTGCCGGACATGCCGCGGCACGCGCTTGCACTGAGCTACACGCATGCATTTACGAGTTTGCTGCATGTGCTGATCGTGATTACCTTGCTGTCGGCGTTTGCGGCCTTCGCGTTCCTGAGCCGTACCGCACCGCACGACGAAGACCACGACGAGCCGCGCACTGAAGATAAAAATAAAGCACGAAGCAAAACGAAAATCGCCGATTCCGCGCTTGCGTGAGCGAAGGCAACGCGTGCGTCGAATGGCGTCATTGAAGATGATCCCCCACCCCCAAACGAGGCAGCTAGTCACATGGCCGAGCGCGGCGAAACCTCGATTTCCGATATCGCGTGCTTTATCGCGGTTGCGCAGACCGGCAGCTTCACGCGTGCCGGCGCAGACCTCGGCACGAGCAAATCGAATGTCGGCAAGGCCGTGCAGCGGCTCGAAACGCACCTGGGCACGCGGCTCTTCCAGCGCACGACGCGTGCCGTGCGCCTGACCGAAGACGGCGAAACCTATCTGTTCGCCGCGCAAGCCGCGCTCGATGGTTTGCGCGAAGCCGAGCATCAGCTCGCGGCGCGGCAGTCGGAGCCGGTCGGCCGTGTGCGGCTCGATCTGCCGGCCGGATTCGGCCGGCTGCTCCTGCCTACGTTCGAAGCGCTGCGCCGCAAGCATCCGAAAGTCACGCTCGAACTCGCCTTGACCGACCGTATGTCGGACCCGGTCGGCGAAGGGTGGGATATCGTCGTGCGCATCGGCGAACTGCCTGTCGACAGCGAGATGACGGTGCGCAAGCTGTGCGATCTGAAGCTCGGTCTTTATGCAGCGCCCGCGTATCTCGCGCGCAAAGGGCCGGTCGAAACGATCGCCGATCTCGCCGCGCACGATGCCATCGTATTTCGCGGCCCGACAGGCCGGCTGCGGCCCTGGACCTTGCGCGACGGAACCGTCAAGCGCGAGATGCCGGTGACGTCCGCGCTCGTGCTCGCCGACGGCCAGGCGCTCGTCGATGCGGCCATCGCAGGTTTTGGCATCGCTCAGATACACGATCGCGTTGCGTTGCCGCACGTAAAGGCAGGGCGGCTCGTGCATCTGCTGCCGCACGCGGCTGTCGAGGGTCCGCCCGTCCACGCGATCATTCCGCTCGGGCAGAAAATGGCCGCGAAAACGCGCGCCGTGCTCAACCATCTTGCGGAAAGCCTGCGCGAGGCGGGACGGTAAGCGACTGAAGCCTGGCGTGCCGCGCCGCAGTTCATAAAGTTACAAAGATTCCCGCGCGGTAGCACTTATCCAGCGGTCACTCGACTATGATGGGAGCTACTTCGGAGGAAAAAGCCATGATCGCGACCAGCCCCGAACATGCGGTGGAACTGTTGGACCGGGCATTCAACGAGCAGGACATCGATACGGTCATCGGCTTCTATGAGGACGACGCGGTCGTCGTCACGGAACCGGGAAGAACGGTTCGCGAGCGCGCGGAACTCAAACGTTTTTTCGAGCGCGCCATGAAATCCGGTGTATCGGCGAAGCAACTCAAAACGCATGTTATCGAAGCAGACGGTATCGCGCTGTTCCTGTCGCGGTGGATGCTCGAATACAAGGACACCGATGGCGAGGTCTCGTCGAGAGAACTGGTCGCGACCACCGTTTTTCGCAAGCAGCCTGGCGGCGGATGGAAGGTGCTGATCGATAATTCGCTGGGACCGCAGGTGCTCGAGGCCTGAATACGCCTGAACGCAAGCTTGAACGCCCATCCGGTGCATCGGCATCGGATGGGCGTTTTGTTCAGCGCGTCGCTTGACTACTTCTGCGCGAGCGGCGGCATGGTGGTGTCCGGCATCACCTCGCCCCAACCGCCACCCAACGCCCGAATCAGGTTCACCGTTGCGGCCGCCTGCACCCCCTGCAATTGCACCGCGGCGCGCTTCGCCTGCAGCACCGAGCGTTGCGCCTCGAGCACGTTCAGATAGTCGATCGCGCCTTCCGTGTACTGCGTACGCGACAGGTCGGCGGCTCGCTGCGACGCATTCACCGCTTCATCCTGCTGCTTCGTCTGCGCTTCGAGAATGCGCAGATCGGACAGATTGTCTTCGACTTCACGGAACGCGATCAGCACCTGCTGCCGGTAGTTCGCGACATCCTC
This sequence comes from Paraburkholderia sp. 2C, assembly GCF_054589215.1. Lineage (NCBI taxonomy): Bacteria > Pseudomonadati > Pseudomonadota > Betaproteobacteria > Burkholderiales > Burkholderiaceae > Paraburkholderia > Paraburkholderia sp. 2C. Next base: position 16,139 of record NZ_BAAILL010000005.1, read on the forward strand.
TTCATAAACCGCGCGCGCATTCGCGAGATTGCCCTTGCGGCGCCCGCCGTCGAAGATCGGCACGTTCAGGGCCGTGCCCGCGAGCGGGCCGAGCAGGAACGCGCGGCTGCTCCATGTGAAGAGATCGCCGAGCGTCGCCGATTCGAACCCGCCAGTGCCGGTCAGCGTCAGCGACGGAAAGAACGCCGCTTTCGCCACGCCGATCCGCGCGTTCGCCGCGGCCATCGCGCGCTCGGCGGCGGCGATATCGGGGCGCCGCTCGAGCAGCGACGACGGCAACCCCGGCGGCACACGCAGATCGACCGGCTGCAACGGATCGGCCGCCATCGAAAACCCGGCCGGCGCCTGGCCGATCAGCACTGCAAGGCTGTGCTCGGACGCCGCGCGCAGACGTTGCACGGTCATCGCATCCGAACGCGCCGTCGCAAGTTCCGCTTTGGCGCGCGACACGTCGAGCTCGGTCACATCGCCTTCCGTAAATCGACGTTGCGTGAGCTTCAATGCCTGCTCGCGCAGTTCGACGGCGTGATCGAATACCTCGCTTTCCGCATCGAGCTCGCGCAGTGCGAAGTAATTCTGCGCGACGTCGGCCTGCAGCGCGAGCAGCACCGAGCGGAACAGCGCCTCGCTTTGCTGCGTGTCGGCCTTCGCGGCATCGACGGTCGACGCGACGCGGCCGAACAGATCGACTTCGTACGATGCGCTGGCCTGCGCGCGCCAGAACGTCTGCTGCGGAATATTCGTGCCGTCCGGCTGGAATTGCGAGGCGGCCGATACCTTTTGCCGCGTCGGGCCGACGCCGGCGTCGAGCGTCGGGAAGAGGCCCGCTCGCGCGGCCTGGTTCAGCGCACGCGCCTCCTTCACGCGCGCGGCCGCGGCCTTCAGGTTCTGGTTGGCGTCCAGCGCCTGCTGCTCGAGCGCGTCGAGCTTCGCGTCGCCGAATACCTTCCACCATTGGCCGCGCGATACGGCTTCGGACGGCTGCGCCGTCTTCCAGCTGCCCGTTTCCGAGGCGGGCAGCGCGGCTTGTGCAGTCTCATGCGCGGCTTCCTTGAACGCGGTCGGCGTTGGCGTGGAAGGCACTTCATATGTGGGTGCGAGCGAGCAGCCCGCGAGCACGAGCAAAGCGCCAAGCAGCATCGAGCCGGTGAACGCGCCTCGCATCATCAATCGTTTCATGATGTTTTCCTTCTCGCCTAGTCTTCGTAAGCCGGTTCGGGTAACTGAACGGTGGGAGCAGCCTTACCGCTCGGGCCGTCGCGATCGCCGCTGTCATCGGGGCCGTGAATATGCGGATGGTGACCGTGCTTGTCTTCGAGATGCTTGCCGCCCGCGAGCTTGCGCAGCAGCACATAGAACACGGGCGTCAGCATCAGGCCGAACAGCGTCACGCCAAGCATGCCGAAGAACACCGCGATACCCATTGCGCGACGCATTTCGGCGCCGGCGCCGGTCGAGATCACAAGCGGCACCACGCCCATGATGAAAGCGATCGACGTCATCAGAATCGGCCGCAGCCGCAGGCGGCTCGCTTCGATCGCCGCCTGCACGATCGAGCGCCCCTGCATTTCGAGCTCGCGCGCGAATTCGACGATCAGAATCGCGTTTTTCGCGGAGAGTCCGACGAGCACCATCAATCCGATCTGCGTGAAGATGTTGTTGTCGCCGCGAGTCAACCACACGCCGGTCAGCGCGGAGAGCAGCGTCATCGGCACGATCAGCAGGATCGCGAGCGGCAGCGTGAGGCTTTCGTACATCGCGGCGAGTACGAGGAAGACGAGCAGTACGCTGATCGGGAACACCCAAAGTGCGGAGCTGCCGGCCAGCACCTGCTGATACGTGAGATCGGTCCATTCGAACTTCATCCCGCGCGGCAGGGTTTCCTTCGCGATACGTTCGATCGCCGCCTGCGCCTGACCGGACGAATAGCCGGGCGCGGGGCCGCCGTTGATGTCGGCCGCCGTGTAGCCGTTGTAGCGCACGACCATCTCCGGGCCATACGTCGGCGTGACTTTCACGAGCGACGACAGCGGCACCATCTCGCCGTTCGCATTGCGTGTCTTCAACTGGCCGATGTCGTTTGCCGTCGCGCGGAACGGAGCATCCGCCTGCGCGCGCACCTGAAAGACCCGGCCGAACTTGTTGAAGTCGTTGACATAGAGCGAGCCGAGATAGATCTGCATCGTGTCGAACACATCGGTGATATCGACGCCAAGCTGCTTCGCCTTCACGCGATCGAGATCGACGTTCAGCTGCGGCACGTTGATCTGATAGCTCGAGAACGACGGCCCGAGCTCGGGCGCCTGCGCGGCTTTCGCGAGGAACGCTTGCGTCGCGCTGTTCAGTGCCTCGTAGCCGAGCGCGCCGCGGTCTTCGATCTGCAGCTTGAAGCCGCCGAGGGCGCCGAGGCCGAGCACCGGGGGCGGCGGGAACACGGCGATCTGCGCGTCCTTGATCGCGCCGAACTTCGCGTTGAGCGCCGCGACGATCTCGTTGGCCGATTCACCTTTGTGACGTGTCTTAGACGGTTTCAGCACGACGAACAGCACACCGGCGCTCGACGAGTTCATAAAGCCGTTCACCGACATGCCCGGATACTCGACCGCGCTTTCGACGCCCGGCTGCTTCAGCGTGATGTCGGCCATCTCGCGAATCACCTTTTCCGTGCGTTCGAGCGATGCGCCGTTCGGCAACTGCACGATGCTGACGAGGTAGTCCTTGTCCTGTGCCGGCACGAAGCCGCCGGGGACGATCTTCGCCATCAGACCGGCCGCGGCGAGCAGCACGCCGTAGATCACGAGCATCGCGGCCTTGTGGCCGATCACTTTGCCGACGCCCTTGCCATACGACTCGGAACCGCGTGCGAACACCTTGTTGAACACGCGGAAGAACGGGCCGAACAGACGGTCGATCCCGCGTGTCAGCGCGTCCTTCGGCGCGTGATGATCGCGCAGCAGCAATGCGGCGAGTGCCGGCGACAGCGTCAGCGAGTTGAACGCGGAGATCACGGTGGAGATTGCGATGGTCATCGCAAACTGTTTGTAGAACTGGCCCGTGAGGCCCGACATGAAAGCGAGCGGCACGAATACCGCGACGAGCGTCAACGCGATCGCGATGATCGGGCCGCTCACCTCCTGCATCGCTGCATAGGTCGCTTCGAGCGGCTTCAACCCGGCGGCGATATTGCGCTCGACATTCTCGACCACCACGATCGCATCGTCGACGACGATGCCGATCGCCAGCACCATGCCGAACAGCGACAGCGCGTTGATCGTGAAGCCGAACGCGAGCATCAGCGAGAACGTCCCGACAATCGACACGGGTACCGCAAGCAGCGGAATGATCGACGCGCGCCAGCTTTGCAGAAACACGATCACGACAATCACCACGAGCACGATCGCTTCGATCAGCGTATGTACGACAGCGTCGATGCTTTCGCGCACGAACTGTGTCGGATCGTAGACGATGCGATAGTCGACGCCGTCGGGCATATCGCCCTTGAGCTCGTTCATCGTCTTGCGGACTTCATCGGAAATCTGCAGCGAGTTCGCGCCCGGCTGCTGGTAGATGATCAGCTGTGCCGACGCCTTGTTATCGAGCAGCGCACGCAGCCCGTATTCCTGCGCATCGAGCTCGACGCGCGCGACGTCGGCGAGACGCGTGACCGCGCCGTCCGCCGACGTTTTCAGCACGATATTGCGGAATTCCTCTTCGGACTTGAGCCGGCCCTGCGCGTTGATCGAGAGCTGCATCGGTACGTTTTCGCTCATCGGCGGGCCGCCGACGAGACCGGCCGCGACCTGCACGTTCTGCTCGCGGATCGCCTTCACGACGTCGGACGCGGTCATGTTCTGGCGCGCGACCTTGGTCGGATCGAGCCACACGCGCATGGCGTAGTCGCCGGAACCCCAGAGCACCACTTCGCCGATGCCGGGGATGCGCTCGAGCCGCGTCTTCACGTTGATCAGCGCGTAGTTGCGCAGATACGTCATGTCGTAGCGGTCGTTCGGCGACACGAGGTTCACGCCCATTACAAGCGTCGGCGCGGCCTTCACGACGGTCACGCCGAGCCGCTGCACGTCTTCGGGCAAGCGGGGCAAGGCCTGCTGCACGCGGTTTTGTACGAGCTGCGTCGCGAGGTCCGGGTTTGTGCCGAGCCTGAAGGTGACGGTGGTGGTCATGTTGCCGTCGCTATTCGCTTGCGACTGCATGTACAGCATGTTTTCGACGCCGTTGATTTTTTCTTCGAGCGGCGACGCGACCGTTTCCGCGATGACCTTCGGGTTCGCGCCCGGATATTGCGCGCGAACCACAACCGATGGCGGCACGACTTCCGGGTACTCGGAAGTCGGCAGCATCGTCAGCGCGATGATGCCGCCGAGCAGAATGATGACCGACAGCACGCCCGCGAAGATGGGCCGGTCGATAAAGAATCTGGAGATGTTCATGATGTTTTTTCCGAATCCTGTCGAAGTGGGCGCGTCATGAGGCGGACTTGGAAGTCGACGTTGAAGCGGACTGTGAAGCGGACGTTGAAGCGGACTGTGAAGCGGACGTTGAAGCGGACTGTGAAGCGGACGTTGAAGCGGACTGTGAAGCGGACTGTGAAGCGGACTTTGAAGCGGACTTTGAAGCGGCGGCGGATTTCGCCGCGCCGGTCATCGGGACCGCGTGCGGTATGACGCTGTCGCCGGGGCGGGCGCGCTGGATGCCGTTCACGACGATCCGCTCGCCCGCGTTGAGTCCTGACGCGACGACGCGCAGGTTGTCGTGCAGCGCGCCGAGCTCGACTTCGCGGTATCGGACCTTGTTCGACGCATCGACGACGAGCACGTATTTCTTTGCCTGGTCGGTGCCGATCGCGGCGTCGTCGACGAGAATCGCCGGATGCGCGGCGCCGCCGCCCACCTTCACGCGCGCATAGAGGCCGGGCACGAGCGCGCCGTCCGCGTTGTCGAAGCTCGCGCGCACGCGGATCGTGCCGGACGTCACGTCGAGCCGGTTATCGACCGACGTGATGACGCCGTTGCGCGAATAGCCGCTTTCGTCGGCGAGGCCGAGCGATACCGGCACCTTGGCGTTGCGGTCGTGGCCGAGGTATTGCAGATACGTTTGCTCGTCGACGTCGAACGATGCGTAGATCGGCGACACGGAAACCAGCGTGGTCAGCACCGGCGCATTCGCGCCGGCCGACACGACATTGCCGAGCGTCAGTTCCGCGCGCGATACGCGGCCTGAAATCGGCGCCGCGATCGTCGTGTAGCCGAGGTTCACGTTTGCGGCTTCGAGCGCGGCTTGCGCCGCTTTGACGCCGGCTTCGGCTTCGCGCGATGCATTCTGCTTTTCGTCGTAGTCGCGCTTCGCGATCGCGTTGTCGGCGAGCAGGCGTTCCGCGCGGGCGGCGTCGGTGGTCGCATAGATCGCGCGCGCTTTGGCGGCGGCGAGCTGCGCCGCGGCGCGGTCGACTTCGGCCTGATACGGGCGCGGGTCGATCGTGAAAAGCGCATCGCCTTTCTTCACGAGCGCGCCGTCCTTGAAATGCACGGCGACGATCGTGCCGGGCACGAGCGGACGCACGTCGATATGGTCGATCGCGTCGAGGCGGCCCGAATAGCTTTGCCAGTCGGTGACCGACTGATCGAGCACGCTCGCGACATCGACTTCCGCGGCGGGTGGCGGGGCGTCGGCGGCATGCGCGCTGGTCACGGGGCTGACGTCGCGTTCGTGCAGCGTCAGACCGATCCCCGCGGCGGTGCCGGCGACCAACAGCGCACCGATCGCAATCGATAGCCGTTTCCGGTGTTTTACATTCTTCACCATGACTAGTGATCCTTAATAAATAGAACTGTTTCGTGACGCGTGGTTGATGAGCGAGCTCAGCCAGCCGCCGCGGGCAGGCCGTTGTTCAGTGCATCGGCAACGGCCTCGAGCGTTGGCAGCAGTATGGTTGGCGCGCAGGCGGCGATAAAGACGGCGTTCGGCGACGCTTTGTATCCTGGCCGGATACAGTTCAATGGCGCGGCGCGAGGAGCCTGCGTGGCAGCGCGATAAAGGCGCGGCGCGTTACTTGTGGGGGGCTGCCAGACGCCGGATTTCGCCCGCGAGCTGTTCGACGTACCGGTCGGTCAAGCCGGCTTTGTCGAGCGACGCCGCAAGGCTCTGCACATACTCGCGGTTCGTCCCGTGATGACCGCAGGCGGTAGCGACGAGCGGCGCCACGGTTTGAACCGACGCATCCGCTTCGTATTGCGATCGAGTGCGGTCGGCGACGAAGACAATCGCATGCGTATGCGTGCCGTCTGCGAAGGTGATGGGCGCCCAGGTCGGCTGATAGGAGCCCGCGACCATTTCACGAACCCAGACGAGCCGCAGTTCTTCGTTCATCGATGCCGGCGCGAGTCTCAGCGCAATGCCGGCCGCGCTGCCGCCGGGTTCGAGCGCGAGCATGCGGCCGGGCGCATCGGGGCTGCCGCGACCGGCGGTCACGCGCAGGCAGAAGCTGCGGTGCCAGCCGTGCAGCGTGGCGGTTGCGCGGGCCTCGAAATCGATCAGCGGGTTCCACATGAGCGAGCCGTACGCAAAGACCCAGATGGGGCCGCTGTCGTCATGCGGACGCTGCGCGAGCGTTTGCGCGAGCGAGGCTTCGATGCGCGGAGCCGTCCACAGCGTTTCCATGGGAAGGTCGCTGAAGCTGTCGAGATAGGCGCCGGAAAGGAGGGCGTCGCGTGAGAGCATGATGAGTCGGCTTGCGGCTATGAGCGTGTGTATGGGAACGCACAGCAGCAGCCGTTGGCCGGCACGTTGCGCGTACCGGCAGTATCCGCACGAAGAGACGCGGGATAAACGCACCTCGTGGAGACGCTTCGTCGCCGCCGCGGCGACAATGGTGAGCAACGGCGCGCGCCGTTGACCCAAATCAACCCGCCGCGCACGCAAGAGCGGAAGATATAAAACAAGGCTCGCAGAGCCCAACCGGAGGCCTCGGCACGCGGCGCACCATGCGCCCGTGCGTACGCCCGACCCGCGCTGCAGGTGAGGCCCATGAGGACCTGTAGCGATCAATCGGAGAAACCGCTATGCGCGCACTCGACATCATGACGACGCCGGTCGTGACCACTACGCCGGAAACGGCGATCCACGAAGCAGCGAGACTGCTCGCGGATCACCGCATCAGCGGCATGCCGGTCGTCGATGCGGCCGGCAATATCGTCGGCATTATCAGCGAAGGCGATCTGCTGCATCGCGTCGAAACCGGCACCGATGCGGCGCGCCGTTCGTGGTGGCTCGATTTTCTGGCGGGCACGCGCGAACTGGCTACGCGCTACGTGAAGGAGCACGGGCACAAGGTGCGGGATGTGATGAGCGAAAACGTGATTACGATCGATGAAAGCACGGCGGTCAGGGACATCGCGGACACCCTCGAGCGGCACCGCATCAAGCGCGTGCCGGTGCTGCAGGACGGCCGGCTGGTCGGCATCGTCAGCCGCTCGAATCTGATTCGCGCGCTTGCCGCCTTTACGCAGGCCGAAGCGGACGACAGCACTTACGACGACGCCGCGCTGCGCGATGCGGTCGTCGACGCGCTCGCCGGTTATCGCTGGGCGCTGCCGAAGGGCAGCGTGTTCGTGAAGGACGGCGTCGTGCACCTGTGGGGCGTGATCGAATCGGAGCAGGAGGGGCGGGCGATCTGCGTCGCGGCCGAAAGCGTGCCGGGCGTCAGGGAGGTCGAGAGCCATCTGGCGTTTCCGGTCATCATTCCGGCGTTATAGAGGCGCATATGGGCGTCGGCATGCAAATCGTCTATCTCGGCTTTGCCGGCTCGCGTACGCTCGAAGGCGAGGCAGGCGCGCAGCTCGTGCGGCTCGAACGCTACAGCGCGATTCTGTCGGCGGTACGCCTGGCGATCGAAGCGATGGGCATGATCGGCGCGCAGACCATGTACGACGCGCGGCTCGACTTGCTGCTGCTGTCGCGCGCCGATCGTTACCGGCCCGTGGCGCGCTGTTCGCATGCGAATGCACAGGAGGCGGTGCGGCGCGCATTCGATGCGGCCGAGTGCGAATTACGGACGATTGCCGCGGGCGCGGTGCGATGAGGCTGATGCCTGCGGCCGGCGCTTTGCGCCGACGCCGGTCGAACCTCAGACTTTTGCGAGCCTTTCCGGATCGACAATGCGAATCTGCTTGCCGCGCGTATCGATCAGCCGTTCGCGCTGGAAGCGCGAGAACATCCGGCTCACCGTTTCGAGTTTCATGCCGAGATAGCAGCCGATTTCCTCGCGCGTCATGCGCAGATTGAACTCGGCGGGTGAGTAGCCGAGCGCCTTGAAGCGTTTCGACAGATTGAGCAGAAACGCGGCGACGCGCTGTTCGGCGGTCATCGTGCCGAGCAGCATCATCAGCGACGATTCGCGCACGATCTCGCCGCTCATGATCTGGTGCACGTGATGCTGCATCGAGCGGATCTCGCGGCAGACCGCCTCGAGCTGCGCAAACGGAATCACGCAGACCACGCTGTCCTCGAGTGCGATCGCGTCGCCGTTGTGACGGCCCGAGCAGATGCCGTCGAGCCCGAGCGCTTCGCCGGCAATCTGAAAACCGGTGACCTGTTCGCGGCCGTCGCGATGCATCACCACCGTTTTAAACGAGCCGAGACGCACCGCGTAGATGCTCTCGAATTCGTCGTTCGTGCGATACAGCGCGTCGCCGCGCTGCACGGGCCGCGTTGCGCAGATGATCGAATCGAGCTGCGCGAGCTGGGATGCGGTCAGATCGACCGGCATGCAGACGCCGCGCATCGAGCAGCCCGAGCAGCGGGCGATGGCAGAGCGCGTTTGAGCGCGGTTTGGGGCCTGTCTGGGGGCCTGTGTTTGAGCCTGTGTTTGAGCTTTTCCCGCATAAATGACACGCACCGCTTTCGGCGCGGCTGCCGCAGCGGCGGCGGGCAATACCGGCAACGCGGGGTCCTGAACGGTTTCGGATGACATGCGCGACTCCTTATCGGTCGGCGACGCGCGTCGAACGCGTCATGGCAAGGGCTTCGATCGTGCGACAGGCGGCGTCGAACTCGGCGGTCTTGTCGAAGAAGTAATGCGCGCCGGCAGTCTTGCATGCCGCGCGGAAAGCGGGTCCGGAATGGTTGGTCAGCGCGATCGTGACGACGCGGGGCATCGTCTGCGTCAGGGCGGCGATCAGATCGATGCCGCTTCCGGACGCGAGGCGCAGATCGACGACGGCGACATCGGCGCTGTGTGCGCGGATCGCCGCCAGCGCCGTTTCGCCGTCTTCCGCTTCGCCGACGATCAGCACTTTTGCAATTGCACTCAACAGCAACGCGATGTTGCGGCGTACCGACACGGCATCTTCGACAAGAAAGACGCGCAGGGCGTCGAGCGGCTGACCGGTTTCCATGATCGCCAGTATCGACGCCGCTATCTCAAAATTAAATCGGCAACGGTTGGAGTTGAAGTAGGACGTGGGGAATGGTTGTAGGGGGATTCCTACAATTTTCCGCAACTTCCGGCAATTTGCCGCCGTGTCGTGTCCGGCTTAGACCTCGTCGAGGTCGCCGAACAGTTGATGCCGCATTGCGTAGCGCACGAGCGCCGCTTCGTGCGGCATCTGCATTTTTTCGAGGATGCGTGTTTTGTATGTGCTGACGGTTTTGGAACTGACGCACAGTTCCTGGGCGATTTCCGTGATCGTCTGGCCGGCCGCGATGCGGCGGAACACATCGAATTCGCGGTCGGAGAGCCGCTGGTGCGGCAGCGCGTCGGTGGGTTCGTTCAGGCTTTGCGCAAAGCGCTCGGCCATCGCGAGGCTCACGTAGACGCCGCCCGCGGCGATTTTCGTTACCGCGCCGACCAGCTCGGCGCTCGCGCTTTCCTTTGTCAGATAGCCGGACGCGCCGGCCTTGAAGGCGCGCACCGCGTATTGCTGTTCGGCGTGCATGGTCAGGACGAGAACGCGCAGCGCCGGCTTTTCGTCCTTGATTTGCCGGATCAGTTCGATGCCGTTGCGGCCCGGCATCGAGAGGTCGAGCACGAGCACCTGAGCGCGCGTGGAGCGCGTCAGCGCGACGGTCGTGGCGGCGTCGCAGGCTTCGCCGGCCACTTCGAAGCCGGCCGCGCCCTGCAGGATATGGCGCAGGCCGTCGCGAACCACCGCGTGGTCATCGGCAATCAGAACCCGGATCATGAGTGGCTGTATTCCTGTTGCACGGGGCAGCATCGATGTTAACCGCTCTGCGGTCGGATGTGCGTGCCATGAGGAATCGGGGGCGGGGGCGGAGCCGGAGCGCTGAGGCGGGGCGGGGCGGGGCGAGGGGGGCGCGATGCCGCGGCGAGCGCGCTTTGCGTTTTTTCGCGAAGCGCGCGCCGCGCACCGTTGTCTAGCGGTTCGACTTCAATGTGACATGAGCACCGGCACGGTCATCGATTCGAGCATCGTGCGCGTTACGCCGCCAAGCACGCGCTCCTGCGCGCGCGGATGGCCGAATGCGCCCATCACGAGCAGGTCCGCGTGCAGGTCGGCGACACGGTTCAGAAGCGTCGCGCCGGTGCTGACGCCGGCGACGGCGGGCGTCGTTGAGAACGACGCGCGGATGCCGTGGCGTTCGAGGAAGGCGGCGACGTCGATGGTGGCGGCCGGCTCGTGGTTCGGTGCGTTCTCTGGTGTGCCGCTGCGGCCGTGCGATCCGACCGACTCGATCGTCACGAAACGCGCGCGTTTGATCAGCGCGAGCGAATCGGACAGCGCGCGCGCCGCTTCGCGGCTGCCGTCCCACGCGATTACGACGTTTTCGCCGAGCGTCGCCGCGACGTTGCCCGCATAAGGCAGCACGAGCGCGGGACGTCCGCTTTCCATCAGCAGGTCTTCGATAAAGTGTCGCGCGACGTAGGACGCCGGGTCTTCCGGATTGCGCTGGCCCAGTATGAGCAGATCGGCATGCCGCGCGTGCAGCGTCGCGGTCTCGATGGCGGGCCCCGGCGGTGCGCGCCATTCGACGTTGCGTGCGGCACGCTGCGCGGCATCGAGAAATGCCGTTTGCGCGCTCAGTTGCCGTTGCACGTGCTGCTCTTCGAGGGTGGACAGATTGAGGCTGTCGTCGAATCTGAAGAGCGGCTGGAACAGGTCCTGGCTGACGATGTAGAGCCCGATCAGATGCGCGTCGAAGCGCTGCGCGAGATCGAGCGCGACGGCAACCCGCGCCGTGCTGTGGCGGCTATCGTCGATATGGACCAGTAAGGTCTTGTAGCTCATGGGAGCTCCTTTTGCGCGGGGTGTGATGCGGTCACGGTTGCGTCGCCGGCGGATGGCTGCGCGCTCGACGGAATCAGCAGCACCGCGCAGGGCGCGCCGCGTATGACGCGTTCCGCGACGCTGCCGAGTACGAGGCGCCGGAAGCCGCGCCTTCCGTGCGTGCCCATCACGATCAGATCGGCTTCGCAGGCGGTCGCCGACAATTGCAGGCGCTGCGCGATGTCTTCGCTGAGCGAATTCGTGTCGACGACGCGCGGACTGCCGTTGATGCGCAGCTTCGCCATCCGGTCGCGCGCGTCGGCGATCACGCGTTCGCCTTCGGCGCGCATCGCGTCATGGATCGGTACGGGATTGAACCCGGGCGTGCCGATCGCGATGCCGGGCATGTCGACGACGTAGACCGGATGCAGCAGCGCGTGGTTTTCGCGCGCGAGACGCAGCGCGGCTTCGAGCGCCTGATGCGAGGTGTCGCTGCCGTCGAGTGCGACGAGGATGCTTTTGTACATGATGGATGCTCCCTGGGGATACGGCGTCTAACGCGACATCAGCACGGGCATGGTCATCGATTGCAGGATAGTGCGTGTCGCTCCGCCCATCACGAGTTCGCGCCAGCGCGAGTGTCCGTATGCGCCCATCACGATCATGTCGCAGCCCTGATCGTGTGCGGTTGACAGCAGCACGTCGCCGATCGGTGCGTCCTTGCTTGCGTCGACATCGAGCACGTCGACGGCCGCGTCGTGGCGGGCGAGCGTCAACGCGATATCGGCGCCGGCGAATCGCTCGCCGGGCGGCTCGCCTTGGGTGCCGCGCACCGTGACGACCGTGCATTTCTTAGCGTGTGAGAGAAAAGGGACCGCGTCGTAGGCGGCCCGCGCGGCCTCGCGACTGCCGTCCCACGCGACGAGGATGCGTTCACCGATCTTGTGCGCCGCGCCGCTCGCATACGGAAACAGCAGTACGGGCCGCCCAGCGGCCATAACGACGGTTTCGGCGAAGTTCTCGTCGATAAACGACTCGGGGTCGTGCGCATTGGTCTGACCCATGACGACGAGGTCCGCGTAACGCGCGTGCCGCGGCACGTCCGAATTCGCGGGGCCATTTGCACAGACGAATCGTGCGTCGACCTTGGCGCGCAGCGCTTCCGCGTGAAAGAGCCGCTCGATCGCGCCGCGTTGCTGCTCGCGCCGCTGCTGGTGGGCCGCGTAGTAATCGGAAGTGCCGGCCATCACGTAGAACGCGCGGGAGTCGGGTTCGAAGGTCGCGTAGAGGCCTGTCAGATGCGCGTGGAAGCGCCGCGCGAGATGTAGCGCGGCGTCTAGCCGCTGCGGGGTACGTTCGCTGTTGTCCAGATGGACGAGAAGAGATTTGTAGCTCATCGCAGTCGCTCCGTTTCGAGCGGCGGGCGGAATGGGCGCCAGCCTCTGGTTGAGTGTAGGAGGGTGGGGCGGGTGGGGCGTTGATTCAGATCAAGGGGGAGGAGATGCGTGAGGCGCGGAAGCGCGGAGCTAGACGTTCGGATGCCTGGTATGCGGCAGTATCGTAAGTTTAGCGATATTGATCGTGCTCCGAAATTTTCTTTTCTGATCGCGATCGATTGTCTCCGATTATGTCGTCCGGTATTGAAGAGGCGCGGGAACAAGCTGCGGTAGCCACTGATATCGATGATAAGGAAACGAAATCATGCCGGAGCAAAAGAACGATGCGACCTATTTCTTCGCGACCCTTGGTGCGCGCACGCAACGTGGCGGCCGAGTGACAAAGGTGTCGACGCACATTGAATGTGACGGGCTCGCGTTCGCGCGGGTCGGCGACATCGTTACCTGCGAGGATGGCAGGACGGGCGTTGCATCACAGTGTGCGACGGCGAAGAAATTCCCGGTCTCTTCGTATTTCTTATGAAGCGAGCGTTATCTACTACCGCATTCGGTGTGCCGACGTATGGACGGAAGTTGAGAAGGCGTTCGTACGGAGGCATGCGAATCGGTTGGGCGCCAAGTAGTCGTTTATCGGCACCTTGCCAACGCGGCCCGGTGTCACGCTGCGTGACACCGGCTCAGCGTCCCTACCGCGACACGAGCGACTGCCCAAGTTCGACGAACCGCTCAACACACGTCGACGAAAACGGTTCGCGCCAGATGACTGTCTGCTCGAACACATACGGTTCAGCCAACGGCACATAAGCAACACCCGAGCGCTGCAACGCCGATGTAAAACTGGGCACGACCGCGACTCCACGCTCCGCGGCTACTAGCGATATCAACGTCGTCATCTGCGAAGCGGTCGGACCCATGCGAGGAGTAATGCCCGCTCGCGCACACAGTTCATCGAGCGCCGCATTTAGCGCAGCACCGTATCCGGGCGGATAGTTCAGGAAAGTCTCTTCGCCGAGTTCGGCAAAATCGATTGCCGCCTTATCGGCGTAAGCACTCGTCGAAGGCACCGCGACGACAAGCGAATCGCGAGAAACGGTCAACGACTGAATGCCTTCTTTAGCCGTCTTCGCGGCTGACCACCCGAATCCGATATCGAGCGTTCCATCGGCAATCTGCTGCATCTGATTTGCCGACGACACTTCCCGAAACAGCAACTCCACATCGGGCAAATGACGGCTCACGTTGCGCACGATGTCGGAGAAAACATCGGACATCGGAATCGAGCTCGAGTATCCGATTACGAGACGTCCGATTACACCTCGGGCCATTTTGCGCGCTGTCGCTTCCGCTTCGTCAACCGCCTGAAGGACCGCGCGCGCCTGCTCGAGAAACAGCGCACCTCCGGACGTCAGCCGCACCGCCCGGGTCGACCGGTCGAAGAGGCGTATGCCGAGTTCGGTTTCGAGCGCGGTGATGTGGCGAGTCAACGGAGGCTGCGCGATACGCAGACGGGCCGCTGCGCGGCCGAAGTGCAATTCCTCGGCGATGGTCACGAAGTAACGCAGACGGCGCAGGTCGAGCATTTTTATCGATCCGGTATCAATGGCGACAGAAACGGTATTGGCGTGCGCGAAGTTGGGCGATCAGACTGTCCATCGGTCAAACAGGAAGATATCAGTGGGCAATCGAACGGTTCGGATCGCGTTTTTTCTTTGCGGGCTTGCTGCGTTTCTCAATCTGTATGCGACGCAGGGCATTCTGCGTGAGCTCGCCGTCGCGTTCAATGTGAGTGCGGAACGCGCAGGGCAAGGCGTCAGCGTGACCACGCTCGCCGTGGCGATTATCGCTCCGTTCGTGGGTCGGCTGTCGGCACGATTTGAGAGGCGGAAGGTGATCGCGTTTGCTGCGGTGGCGGCCGCGTTGCCCGTTATCTGGTCCGCGCATGCGACCAGCTTCTCGTCGTTTCTTGCGGCGCGTTTCGCTGCCGGTGTATTGATGCCGTTTGTCTTTGCGATTTCAGTCGCGTTTATCGGCGAGTTGTTTGGTCGCGACGAAGCGACAGAGGTCAATGCACTGTTCGTCGCGGGTACGACGCTGGGTGGGTTCGCGGGGCGGTTTGTGACGAACTCGATGACATCGTTCGCTGATTGGCGTGATGCGCTGGATGTTCTGGCGTGGCTCTGTGTTGCAACCGGTGTCGTGCTCTATGCGTGTTTGCCGGCGTCTCGTGCTCATGCTCATGCGGCGCGATCCAATAACGACAATTCGAAAGAGACTTCGACATGGATGCTGTTGAAGAGTGGTCCATTGCTGGCTTCGTTTTTTGTCGGTGCGTGCGTGCTTGCCTCGCAAGTCGCGACGTTCACGTTTATCGGGCTGCGGCTTGTTGACGCGCCGTTTCACTTCAATACGGTCGAGATCGGCGCGATCTACGCGGTGTTTCTCGTCGCGGTGGTGGTGACGCCGCTTGCGGGGCGAGTCGCTAGGCATCGCGGACCACGAACAACTGCGCTTGCAGCAGTTGTGCTCGCGTTGCTGGGTGCGCTGCTGACGCTCTCCGATAGTGTCGGCGTGATTCTGATTGGGCTTGCGCTTGGGTCGACCGCGGTGTTCGTCGAGCAGGCATCGGCGAATTCGTTTATTTCGCAGGTGGCGGGTGCGGCGAGATCGACGGCGATTGGCGTTTATCTGTCGTTCTACTACTTCGGCGGAAGTCTTGGATCGGTGCTGCCGGTGCCTGCGTGGAAGGCCTGGGGATGGGCGGGATGTGTGGCGTTTGTGGTGGCGGCGCAGATGGGGGTGGGGGTGCTTGTGTTCTTCTTCTGGACGGCGGATGCGTTAGCCGGACCTTGGAAAACGAGACCGCGTATCGAGCAGGTGATCCTGTAGGGCTGCGGGGTTATTCCAATTTGTTTAGAAGCGACTGCGCCTGCTCGAGCAACGCCCGGGCTGCCGCAAACTCGTTCCGACCGACCAACGCGAGCGCCGCTTGCGCCGTCTGCACGAAGAGCGCGCCATCCAACGCTGCGTCCCGCTCTATCCGACCGCCGGACTTTTCGAGTGTACGAAAAAACTCGAGCAGTCCAACGGCGTCGGCGCGCATGCCGTCGGGGCCGGCCTTGGCCAAAATCTCCGCCGCCGCTGACAGTTGTCGAAGCGCTGTAAAGATGTCGATGCGTTCCATGACAGAATTCCTCGATAAACAGGCCACGCCAACCAAGTCACGCGAACCGAGCACCACACACGACGTTACGCGCAGTTACAGAACCGAACGTTAAGTCGCACCTGCTTTGTCCTCGCCCTCCTAGAATGCGCCTCATCTCCTCTATCCCGCAACCGGTCAAAGGCCGACCGGACACACAGAGGCCGTGATGAATTCCGCCGCGGAGGACAAAATGCCTGAGTGGATGTCAGTCACCGCAAGCAAAACCGTCGACGGCGAAACCGTCAGCGCGGAGTTTTTATGTGACACCGGCCGTCTGCGGGTTGTGAGTGGCAACACGCTTCGGTTGGAGTGGTTTCCTCCGCATTCATGGATCGCCATTGCGTCCGTTTCGGGGCACAGCAAATGGGGTACGCGGCCCGACGAAGGCGATCTGCTTCTGCTGATCGACAACGTTGCAGGCTCGCCTGAGTAAGCGTCGTTCAACACGAGGGTGAGCCCGCCAGTCACTCCTTCTTCACTGCAATGCAAGTGCGCGCACGCTATGCTACGTAAAGCAGACTGAAACGACGAGCGGACGACGGCCGCATCGTCGACCGGTACTCCGCGTTGTTGGATGGCTTAGGAGCAGCGACATGACTTCATCGAGCGAACAGGCTGTGCGAGACACGATCGAGCGGTTCTATCTGGCGTTTTCCACGAAGGACATCTCGCTGCTGCGCCAGGTGGTCACGAGCGATTGGGAATACATCCCCGAGCCGCCTCACGCTGTCCCGGGACCCGAAAAGATGAGCCAGGTTTTCGAGAACATCGTCACCGCACTGCCCGACATGAAGGTGCATATCCTCGACCTGCTCATTCATGACGACCGTGTCGGTGTCCGCGCCGAGGTGACGGGTACGCAAACGGGCAAGCTGCTCGGCATCGAAGCGACCTCGAAACAGGTTCATTTCGCGATCCATTCTTTTCACCAGATGCGCGACGGGCTGGTTGCCCGGACATGGCATCTGGAGGACTGGCTCGCGGTGTTCCGGCAGTTAGGGGAGTTGCCGAAGCGCTTCGACCTCGCGTGAACCCGCGAAGGTGAAGGGGCAAAACTAAAGACGCGCAGAATCGGAGGCATAAAAGAAAAAGCCGCTATCCCTTTCGGAACAGCGGCTTTCTTTAAAACTGGTGGCGAATCAGGGATTCGAACCCCGGACCTGCGGATTATGATTCCGTCGCTCTAACCGACTGAGCTAATTCGCCGTAAGAGGGAAGATTATAGGGAGGTCGGCAGGGGTCGTCAACCCCCACCGAAGCCCCTATCAAACGGACCCTCGATCTACATCACAAGACAAACCGGAGGCACAGCACACCACACCGGCGCCATCGCCAGCATCAGCCGGCGCCGGCCTGTCCGCCCGTCAGTCCTGCGCGTAGATATTCGAGTCCTTGGTCTCCCGCACAAAAATCAGCCCGATCACGAACGTCGCCAGCGCGATGACGATCGGGTACCACAGCCCCGAATAGATATTCCCTTTGGCCGCCACAATCGCGAAGGCCGTCGCCGGCAGGAAGCCGCCGAACCACCCATTGCCGATGTGATACGGCAGCGACATCGACGTGTAGCGAATCCGCGTCGGGAACATCTCCACCAGCATCGCGGCGATTGGTCCATACACCATCGTCACGTAGATCACGAGGATGGTCAGGATCACCACCGTCATGACCCAGTTGATCTGCGCCGGGTCGGCCTTCGGCGGATAGCCGTCCGCCTTCAATGTCGAACTCAACTGGCCGTCGAAGGCTTTGCCCAGTTCCTTCGCGTCCGCGGCCTTGCCGTCATACGCATTGATCACGGTGTCGCCGACCTTGATCTGCGCGATCGTTCCCGGCGGCGCCGCGACGTTCTCGTAGTTCAGGCCCGACTTCGATAGCGCGCTCTTCGCGATGTCGCACGACGTCGTGAACTTCGACGTGCCCACCGGGTTGAACTGGAACGAGCACTCGTTCGGGTCCGCGATCACGACGATCGGGCTCTTCTGCGTCGCGGCTTCCAGCGCCGGGTTCGCATAGTGCGTGAGCGCCTTGAAGAGCGGGAAGTACGTGAGCGCCGCGATCAGGCAGCCCGCCAGAATGATCGGCTTGCGGCCGATGCGATCCGACAGCGAGCCAAAGAACACGAAGAACGGCGTGCCGATCAGGAGCGCCAGCGCAATCAGGATATTCGCGCTCGTGCCGTCCACCTTCAGCGTCTGCGTCAGGAAGAACAGTGCGTAGAACTGGCCCGTGTACCAGACCACCGCCTGGCCGGCCGTCAAGCCGATCAGCGCGAGAATCACGACTTTCAGGTTCTTCCACTGGCCGAACGCTTCGGAGAGCGGCGCCTTCGACGTCTTGCCTTCCGCCTTGATGCGCAGGAACGCCGGCGATTCGCTCAGCTGCAAGCGGATCCACACCGACACCGCCAGCAGGATCAGCGAGGCGATGAACGGAATGCGCCAGCCCCACGCGCCGAACGACTCTTCGCCCATCCACGTGCGCACGCCGAGAATCACGAGCAGCGACAGGAACAGACCGAGCGTCGCCGTCGTCTGGATCCACGACGTGTAGAAGCCGCGACGATTGGCCGGCGCATGCTCTGCCACATACGTCGCCGCGCCGCCGTACTCGCCGCCGAGCGCAAGACCCTGCAGCAGCCGCATCGCGATAAAGATCACCGGCGCGGCGATGCCGATCGACGCGTAACCGGGCAGGAAGCCCACCACGCAGGTCGACAGACCCATGATCACGATCGTGATCAGGAACGTGTACTTGCGGCCGACGAGGTCGCCGAGCCGTCCGAACACCAGTGCGCCGAACGGCCGCACCGCGAAGCCCGCGGCAAAGCCCAGCAGCGTGAAGATGAAGCCCGCGGTCGGATTGACGCCGGAAAAGAAGCTCTTGCTGATGAAGGCCGCGAGCGAGCCGGCCAGGTAAAAGTCGTACCACTCGAATACCGTGCCCAGCGACGATGCGAAGATCACCCGCTTCTCATCGGCTGTCATCGGCGCGTGCGAGACCTGCCCGCTTACGGTAGCCATATGTCGTCCTCCAGTCCTGATTTATAAGCGCGGTCGCCCCGGTCGGGCGAGCCGTGCCCCCGATTATTGGAGTGGAAACTTACGGCCTACTGACTCAGATTTGTCTGAACGTGTGCCCCGTTGCTTTTCGGAACGGCGGCGATATTCTTCTAAATTCGGCAATTGTCGCCGTAAATTCGCATAACGTTCGACTTCGACGCCTTCCCGTCTTTCGATATTTCCTGACGGTTAGGGTAAGTCCCGTGCGCGTCCACGCGCCCTCAAACTGACACGTGCGAGCGTGCCGGCGAGCCGCGGCGACGCCTGATAGACGTTGTCGTCGATGGTCAGCGTGCCGCCGTGCATCGTCGCGATTTCGCGCACGATCGCGAGGCCAAGGCCACTGCCGTCGCCTTCGCGGCCGAGAATCCGGTAGAAGCGCTCCACTACGCGTTCGCGTTCCGCGGCCGGTATGCCGAGCCCGGTGTCTTCCACTTCGAGATGAACCCAATGCGGCCCGTCGTGCGGCGGTTCCTCGCGCACGCGCACCGTCACGCGCCCGCCGGGCGGCGTATAGCGGATGGCGTTGTCGATCAGATTCGACAGCATTTCGCGCAGCATCACCGGATTGCCCTCCACTTCGACGGGCACGTCCGGGCCTTCGTAGCCGAGATCCATCTGCTTCGCGAGCGCGGCCTGCACCCAGTCGCGTACCGCATGGCGCGCGACATCGGTGACTTCGACCGGCGTAAATACCTGGCCCGACATCCGGTTCTCCGCGCGCGCCAGCGCAAGCAATTGCGTGACGAGCCGCGCCGCATGCTCCGAACTCGTCGCGATCTGCTGCAGCGAGCGTTGCACTTCGGCCGGCACGTCCTGGCGCAACGCGAGTTCCGCCTGCGTGCGCAAGCCGGCAAGCGGCGTCTTCATCTGATGCGCGGCGTCGGCGATAAAGCGCTTTTGCAGCTCCATGTTCTGCTCGAGGCGCGTCAGCAAGTCGTTGAACGACGTGACGAGCGGTTCGATCTCGGGCGGCGCGCGTCGTGCTTCGAGCGGCGACAGGTCGTCGGGACGCCGCGCGCGGATATGCGATTGCAACGCGTGCAACGGCGCAAGGCCGCGCGATAGCCCGAACCAGACCAGCACGATTGCGAGCGGCAGGATCACGAACTGCGGCAGGATCACACCCTTGATGATGTCGTTCGCGAGCTGGCTGCGCTTGTCGAGCGTCTCGGCGACCTGCACGAGCACGGGCTGCGCACCTTGCGTCTGCGGGAATTCGACGGTTGTGTAAGCGACGCGGATGTCGTTGCCATGCAGCACGTCGTCGCGGAATTCGACGATGCCGGGCTGCGGCCGGTCGTCTTCGCGCGGCAGCGGCATGTCGCGCTCGCCGCCGACGAGTTCGCCGCGCGTGCCGAGCACCTGATAGAACACACGATCTATATTGTCCGAGCGCAGGAAGTCGCTCGTCGCATCGGGCAGCTTCAGCTCGGCGATGCCGTTGACAGGCTGGATCTGGCGCGCGAGCACGTACGCATCGGTTTCGAGCGCGCGGTCGAACGGCGCATTGGCAATCGACTTCGCGACCAGATACGTGACCGCGATGCTCATCGGCCATAGCAGCAGTAACGGCGCGAGCATCCAGTCCAGAATTTCGCCGAACAGCGAGCGGGGACGCGTCTCGGCGGCCGCTTCGGTTTCGTCGGGCGGCGCGAACGGATTCGCGTAGCGGGCGTCGCGGTCTTCGTCGAGGTTCGCCGCGTGCGCCGGAGCAGCCGTGGCGCGATCTGCGCGGGCGGACATGGCGCGGGTATCGGCTTACTTGAAGTGATGACTCGCCGGCATCGCGGCCGATGCGGCGGGATCGAGCGACGGTGCGGCCGCGGTTTGCGGCTGGGCCGGCGCCGGTGCGGCTTTCTCGAGGCAGTAGCCGAGGCCGCGTACGGTGATGATGCGCACGCCGCTCGGCTCGATCTTTTTACGCAGCCGGTGCACGTAGACCTCGATCGCGTTGTTGCTGACTTCCTCGCCCCATTCGCACAGGTGATCGACAAGCTGTTCCTTCGACACAAGCCGGCCGATCCGCTGCAGCAGCACTTCGAGCAGCCCGAGTTCGCGCGCGGACAGAT
Organism: Paraburkholderia sp. 2C; assembly: GCF_054589215.1. Classification (NCBI taxonomy): domain Bacteria; kingdom Pseudomonadati; phylum Pseudomonadota; class Betaproteobacteria; order Burkholderiales; family Burkholderiaceae; genus Paraburkholderia; species Paraburkholderia sp. 2C. Next base: position 37,112 of record NZ_BAAILL010000005.1, read on the forward strand.
CGATCACCTGCTCATTCACGTAGGCGATGCGCCCGACCTGATCGAACGACAGCGAGCCATGCCGCACGACGGTCGGGCCGCCGCCCGCGCCGCGGCGCGTAAGCGCGCGCACGCGGGCTTCGAGCTCGTTGAGGGCGAACGGCTTGGCCATGTAGTCGTCGGCGCCGAGATCGAGGCCCTTCACGCGTTCGTCGACGCTATCGGCCGCCGTCAGGATCAGCACCGGCAGGTTCGAATTGCGCGCGCGCAGGCGGCGCAGCACCTCGAGCCCGGACATGCGCGGCAGGCCGAGATCGAGAATCAGCAGGTCGAACGTCTGCATCGACAGCGCCGTATCCGCTTCGACGCCGTTCTTCACATGGTCAACGGCGTATGCCGATTGGCGGAGTGATCGAATCAGACCATCCGCGAGTATGCTGTCGTCTTCGGCAATAAGAATTCGCATGATGCGCTGGCGGCATGCCGGCGCCGGTCTGTCCGGCGCGCAGCGTCTCCTGAAACTTTATTGTGGTGGGGTTGGTGTCCGATTGGCCATGCGTGTTTACACAGGCCTACACGCGCGCAAATTTCGTTGGAATTGCGTTAAACGGCGGTTAATTGGGCTTGCCAAGACCACTGTTTTTTTATACAGTATCTGCGTCTGACGTGCCGCCCGGATTGTAACTATAGGGAGGGGCGCGCACAGCCTGCACAGGCGCCGTTCATCATAGCAAAGGACGATTCATGGAAGAAAGCAAGAAAGGCTCGGCTGGACTGACGGCTGAAAAGAGCAAGGCGCTTGCTGCCGCGCTCGCGCAGATCGAAAAGCAGTTCGGCAAAGGGTCGGTCATGCGGCTCGGCGCAGGTGAGGCAGTCGAAGACATTCAGGTGGTTTCCACCGGATCGCTCGGCCTCGACATCGCATTGGGCGTCGGCGGTCTGCCGCGCGGCCGGGTGGTCGAAATCTACGGGCCGGAATCGTCGGGTAAGACCACGCTGACGCTGCAAGTCGTTGCCGAAATGCAGAAGCTCGGCGGCACCGCGGCGTTTATCGATGCGGAACACGCGCTCGACATTCAATACGCAGCAAAGCTGGGCGTGAATGTGTCCGACCTGCTCGTGTCGCAACCCGACACCGGCGAACAGGCGCTCGAAATTGCGGACGCGCTCGTGCGCTCGGGCTCGATCGACATGATCGTCATCGACTCGGTCGCGGCACTCGTGCCGAAGGCCGAAATCGAAGGCGAGATGGGCGATTCGCTGCCGGGTCTGCAAGCGCGCCTGATGTCGCAGGCGCTGCGCAAGCTCACCGGCACAATCAAGCGCACGAACTGCCTCGTCATCTTCATCAACCAGATCCGCATGAAGATCGGCGTGATGTTCGGCAATCCGGAAACCACCACCGGTGGTAACGCGCTGAAGTTCTACGCGTCGGTGCGTCTCGACATTCGCCGTATCGGTTCGATCAAGAAGAACGACGAAGTGATCGGCAACGAAACGCGCGTGAAGGTGGTGAAGAACAAGGTGTCGCCACCGTTCCGCGAAGCGATTTTCGATATCCTGTACGGCGAGGGTATTTCGCGTCAGGGTGAAATCATCGATCTGGGCGTGCAGGCGAAAATCGTCGACAAGGCCGGCGCCTGGTACAGCTACAACGGTGAACGTATCGGTCAGGGTAAAGACAACGCGCGCGAATTCCTGCGCGAGAACCCGGACATTGCACGCGAAATCGAAAACCGCATCCGCGAGTCGCTGGGTGTCAATGCGATGCCGGCCGATGCAGTCGTCGGTGCAGACGCCGACGCGGAAGTCGCGGACGAAGAGTAAGCACCGCGTGATGCGCAAGGGCCGACCAGGGTCTGAGTCCGGCAACGCCGGTCCCGGACACACTACGAGCGGTCCGCTCGACGGGGGGGATTCCCCCGTCGACGCATTCGATCCCTTCGAGTCTTTTGATGCACATGATCGTGCGGCAGGCCGTGGGCCTGCCACCCCTTCTAGTCCGCCTGGTTCGCGCTTAGGTTCGCGCTTAAATCCGCGCTTAAGTCCGCGCTTAAGTCCGCGTTCCGATCCCTGGCGCGCGACCGACGCTTCCGTCCCCGCAGCCGAAGGCGAAACCACCTACACACGTTCGCGCCGCCAACTTGGCGCCGGCGCAACGAATTCAACCTCGCCCGAGTCACCACGCCAGCGCCCAACGCGCTCGCTCAAAGGCCGCGCGCTTGCCTACCTGTCGCGACGCGAACACAGTCGCGCGGAACTGTCCCGCAAACTACAGCCGTTCGTCGAAGAAGGCGATTCGCTCGACACGCTGCTCGACTCGCTCGAGCGGGAAAACTGGCTGTCCGACTCCCGCTTCACCGAAAGCCTCGTGCACCGGCGCGCATCGCGGCTCGGCGCGAATCGCATCGTCGGCGAACTGAAGCGGCAAGGCGTCGGCTCGACGCTGATCGAAGAAACCGCCGCGCAATTGCGCGAAACCGAACTTGCGCGCGCACGTGCCGTCTGGCAAAAAAAATATGGCCAGCTTCCCGAGACGCCCGCGGAGCGCGCAAAGCAGGCGCGCTTTCTCGTCTCGCGTGGATTTTCGCAAACGGTGGTCTCCAAAATCCTCAAGGGCCTCGACGAAGACTGGAGTGCCGGCTAGGGCATCCATCCGGCGTTCCCACCGCGAAATCCGGTGCGCCCACGCCGAGCGCCGGCCGGATAAGCGTGTCCGATCCGCACCGGACAAGCCGAAGCGCCGAAACTCAATATGCTAAAATCCGCTGGTTTCCAAATCCGGCCTCCTGTCCCCTCGCATGCCGCTTTCCCCGCCAGTGCCCCGTCAATTGCGCCATCGCCGCGCAATCCGAGCGGATGCCTTTGAGCGTGCGGATGGCTTGTGGGATATCGAGGTGTGCCTCACCGACACCAAGCCGCGCGACACCGTGCTGGCGTCGGGCGTCCGGCCCAATGGCCTGCCGATCCATGAACTCTGGCTTCGCATCACGATCGATCGCAAGCTTAATGTCGTCGACGCCGAAGCGTCGTCGGCCTGGGTTCCGTATCCAGGTCTCTGCGAAGCATCGAACCCCGCCTATCGGGCCCTCATCGGGCTCAATCTCCTCGATAACTTCCGTCGTCACGCTGCGCGTCTCTTGGGCGGCACGGTCGGCTGCACGCATCTCACCGAGCTTTGCGCGGTGGTGCCAAGCGCAGCAATCCAGGCCTTTGCCGGCGACGTATGGAACACCGCGAACGCAAGCGCGGAGCAAAGGGACGAGGCAGGACGGGCAGGCGCAGACTCAAACGAAATTTCAAACGATAAACCGCCATTCCAGTTGGGTCGCTGCCATACGCTGCGATTCGACGGCGAGGCGGTGCGACAGTTCTATCCGCGCTGGTACGGCCATGCGCCGCGTTCGCTGCGGCCTCGCGAGGCGCACGGCGCCGGCGCACCAGCTGCACACGCAGCTGCCGAGGAGACAGCCGGAAAAGATGTTCTATCCAACTCTCAGACTGAAGGGAATCACGCATGAAGATTCACGAGTACCAGGGTAAAGAGATCCTGCGGAAATTCGGAGTCGCGGTGCCGCGCGGCAAGCCGGTGTTCTCGGTGGACGACGCGGTCAAGGCCGCTGAGGAACTGGGCGGCCCGGTGTGGGTCGTGAAGGCTCAGATCCACGCGGGCGGACGCGGCAAGGGCGGCGGTGTGAAGGTCGCGAAGTCGCTCGACCAGGTGCGCGAGTATTCGAACCAGATTCTCGGCATGCAGCTCGTCACGCACCAGACCGGTCCGGAAGGCCAGAAGGTCAACCGTCTGCTGATCGAAGAAGGCGCTGACATCAAGAAGGAACTGTATGTCGGTCTCGTGATCGACCGCGTGTCGCAGAAAGTCGTCGTGATGGCGTCGAGCGAAGGCGGTATGGACATCGAAGAAGTCGCCGAGAAGCATCCGGACGCGATCCACAAGGTTGCCGTGGATCCGTCGAAGGGCCTGCTCGACGCGGAAGCCGACGGTCTCGCGAAGAAGATCGGCGTGCCCGACGCTTCGATTCCGCAAGCGCGCACGATCCTGCAAGGTCTCTACAAGGCGTTCTGGGAAACCGACGCATCGCTCGCCGAAATCAACCCGCTGATCCTGACCGGCGACGGCAAGGTGATCGCACTCGACGCGAAGTTCAACTTCGACTCGAACGCGCTGTTCCGTCATCCGGAAATCGTCGCGTACCGCGATCTGGACGAAGAAGATCCGGCTGAAGTCGAAGCATCGAAGTTCGACCTCGCGTATATCTCGCTCGACGGCAACATCGGCTGTCTCGTGAACGGCGCAGGCCTCGCGATGGCGACGATGGACACCATCAAGCTGTTCGGCGGCGAGCCGGCGAACTTCCTCGACGTCGGCGGTGGCGCGACGACCGAGAAGGTCACCGAAGCGTTCAAGATCATGCTGAAGAACCCGAACCTGACGGCGATTCTCGTCAACATCTTCGGCGGCATCATGCGTTGCGACGTGATCGCGGAAGGCGTGATCGCAGCGTCGAAGGCCGTGTCGCTGAAGGTGCCGCTCGTTGTGCGCATGAAGGGCACGAACGAGGATCTCGGCAAGAAGATGCTTGCCGAATCGGGCCTGCCGATCATCGCGGCGGATAGCATGGAAGAGGCTGCGCAGAAGGTTGTCGCGGCGGCGTCGGGCAAGAAGGCTTAAGGCCACCGCGCTCATCACCGGATACGAATGGCGGCGCGAGCGCGCGGCGTGGGTGGACAGCACCACAGCACCTGTCCATGGCGCAGGCGACGCGAAGCCAAACGAACAGAGGTCAATACATGTCGATTCTGATCAACAAAGACACGAAGGTCATCACGCAGGGCATCACCGGCAAGACCGGTCAGTTCCACACGCGCGCATGCCGTGAGTACGCAAACGGCCGCGAAGCGTTCGTCGCGGGCGTGAACCCGAAGAAGGCCGGCGAAGACTTCGAAGGCATTCCGATCTACGCAAGCGTCAAGGAAGCGAAGTCGGAAACCGGCGCGACCGTGTCGGTCATTTATGTGCCGCCGGCAGGCGCCGCAGCGGCGATCTGGGAAGCGGTCGAAGCCGATCTCGATCTCGCGATCTGCATCACCGAAGGTATTCCGGTCCGCGACATGATCGAGATCAAGGACCGTATGCGCCGCGAAAACCGCAAGACGCTGCTGCTCGGACCGAACTGCCCGGGCACGATTACGCCGGACGAACTGAAGATCGGCATCATGCCGGGCCACATTCACCGCAAGGGCCGCATCGGCGTCGTGTCGCGTTCGGGCACGCTGACGTACGAAGCAGTCGGTCAGTTGACGGCGTTGGGCCTTGGCCAGTCGTCGGCAGTCGGTATCGGCGGCGATCCGATCAACGGTCTGAAGCACATCGACGTCATGAAGATGTTCAACGACGATCCGGATACCGATGCGGTCATCATGATCGGCGAGATCGGCGGTCCGGACGAAGCGAACGCCGCTCACTGGATCAAGGACAACATGAAGAAGCCGGTGGTCGGCTTTATCGCCGGCGTGACGGCGCCTCCGGGCAAGCGCATGGGCCACGCAGGCGCGCTGATCTCGGGCGGTGCGGATACCGCTGAAGCGAAGCTCGAGATCATGGACGGCTGCGGCATCAAGGTGACGAAGAACCCGTCGGAGATGGCGCGTCTTCTGAAGTCGGTGCTGTAAGGCGCCCGGTTTCGCGCTTAAGGCTTCACCAGACAGTTCATCGTTTCACCTTCGCGCTTTACACCCGCGTTTTACACCCGCGTTTTGCACCGATACGCCGGCGTACCTCCCAGGTACGCCGGCGTATTTTTTTGTTACTCTTACGAAATTCTTTCGTAAGACGCCGTGCCCGTCTTAAAAAGCGAGAGAGCGCCGCTCCCTCGCTTTTTTGTCGCCCGCTCTTACCGCAACCTTCTATCCTGCTTTCATGCTCGACTTCTTCGCAACGCTCCATTGGGGCGCGGTTTTTCAGATCATCGTTATCGACATCCTGCTGGGTGGCGATAACGCGGTCGTCATCGCGCTCGCGTGCCGCAACCTGCCGCCGGACCAACGCGTACGCGGCATTGTCTGGGGCACACTCGGCGCGATCCTGCTGCGCGTCGTGCTGATCGTGTTCGCGGTCGCGCTGCTCGACGTGCCGTTGCTCAAGTTCGCGGGCGGCCTGCTGCTGCTATGGATTGGCGTGCGCCTGCTCGCGCCCGCTCACGACGCGCACGCGTCCATCAAGCCCGCCGACAAGCTGCTTGCCGCGATCAAGACGATCATCATCGCGGACGCGGTGATGAGCCTCGACAATGTGATCGCGATCGCCGGCGCGGCGGAGCAGGCGGACCCGGAGCACCGCATTGCGCTCGTGATCTTCGGCCTCGCGGTCAGCATTCCGCTGATCGTGTGGGGCAGCCAGCTCGTGTTGCGATTGCTCGACCGCTTCCCGGTGGTCATCACGCTCGGCGCCGCGCTGCTTGGCTGGATTGCGGGCGGACTTATCATCAACGATCCGGCCGGCGACCGCTGGCCGGTTCTCGATGCGCCGGCCGCCGAGTACGGTATGAGCATCGCCTGCGCGCTGTTTGTGGTGATTGCCGGCCATCTGGTCAAGCGCCGCAACGCGCGCCTCGCCAGCCACTCGCCGCACTAGCGGTGTCCTGCAGCGTTCACGGCGGCCACTCTACGGCAGATTTCGCGGCGTGCATATATGCCGTTCGGCTGACTAGGTTAGCGCGTCGCAACTCGCTACGATTTCACGCCTGTCCTGATGTCCGGGGCAGGCGTTTTCGTTTCGAGGAGTTATGCTGATGATCGCCACTGTCGCTGCCTGTTCACTTGCTTCGCTGTCTTCGCTGGTTGCCCGCCGCCGCTTCGGTCCGCCTGACGGACGATGGCAATGGACCTCCGGGCTCGCGCGTACCTGCTACGCGGCCTATGGTTTTACGCTGATCGAGCTGATGATCGTGCTCGCGATCGTCGGCGTGATCGCGTCGTACGCCATTCCCGCGTATCAGGACTATCTGGCGCGCAGCCGGGTCGGAGAAGGTTTGTCGCTTGCCGCGTCGGCGCGGCTCTCGGTCGCGGAAAACGCGTCGAGCGGCAATGCATTCGGAGGCGGCTACACGTCGCCGCCGGGCACGCGCAACGTAAAGACGATTCACGTCGACGACGACAGCGGGCAGATCACGGTCGCGTTCACCGCCCGGGTCGCGCCGGACGAGTCGAACACGCTGGTGCTCGTCCCGTCCGTGCCTGACAACGCGGATGCGCCTACCGCGCGCGTCGGCCTCATTAAAGGCGCCGCGCAGCCGGGCGCGTTGACATGGGAGTGTTTTGCGGGCGGAAAGCATGTTTCGTCGTTGCCGGCGCCAGGCGCGGGACCGTTGCCTGCGGAGGCGGCGACGCTGCCGTCGAATCTCGCTCCGCCCGAATGCCGCGCCTGATGCACGGTTCTTGCAATAGCGCCATGGTCAGTTGATCCCATCGGCGTATTTCGGCACAGCCGGCGCACAGCGGGAGGAAACTTTTGTATAGTGCGCCGGTTGCCGACGTCTCACATTGCTCATGCCCACGACTTTTGCACGCTATCTTTCGCTGTTCCTGCTGGTCTGTGCGTTGATCCTGCCGTATGCGGTCGTCAACCATACATACCCGATCCCGACGTTCTATGCGGAATTCACGGCGCTCTCGCTGTACCTGCTGACCGGCGCCGCGGTTGCGCTGATGGCGTGGACATCGCGCCCGCGCATTCCGTTCCGCTCGCCGGCGGTGGCGCTCGTGCCGCTCGGGTTCGGCATCGTGCTGATCGCGCAGACGTTCGCGCTGCCGCTCGCGCAACCGTCGATGAACTGGCTCGGCGCGGGGTTCCTGCTCGCCGCGTTCATGGCGGTGCATATCGGCTTCGGTTTCAATCGCGCTGAGCTGACCGACACCGTGTTATGCGTCGGCGCGGGTGCGCTGATCATCGGTGCGCTCTTTGCCGTGTTCTGCCAGTTGATCCAGCTGTTTCATCTCGAAGCGAAGGTCACGCCGCTCGTCGTCGCGTACAACATCGTGGTCGACCGGCGTCCGTTCGGGAATATGGCGCAGGCGAATCACCTGGCCACTTGCATCGCATTCGGCATGGCGGGCGCGATGTTCCTCGTGCAGACACGGCGTCTGAATGTGATCGTCTGGGCGGTGCTGGCGGCGATATTTTCGTTGGGTCTCGCGCTGACGGTGTCGCGCGGCCCGTGGCTGCAAACCGGCGTGATCGTGGTCGCGGGCTGGTGGATGGCGTTTGCCGAGAAGCGCCGCCACCCTGAGCGTCGCCGCAGCGATCGGGAATGGCTGATTCCGTTTGCGCTCGCGTTGCTGTTCGTGCTTGTCAACGTCGTCGTGCGCTGGGCGAACGTCCGCTACCACCTCGACCTCGCGGTATCGGCCGCCGATCGCTTCAGGGAAGCGGGGCAAATTGCGCCGCGCCTCGCGCTATGGAAATACGGATGGACGATGTTCAAGGGCCATCCCTGGCTCGGCGTCGGCTGGGGCGAGTTTCCGCGCTACCAGTTCGACTTCGTGCGTCAACTGGGCCACGTCGAGATCGCGAATAACTCGCACGACATCTTTATCGATCTGCTCGCGAAAACGGGGGTGATCGGTTTCGCGATCGTGCTGCTCGGGTTGTTTGCGTGGCTGGTCCGTGTGCTGCGCGCGCCGCATACGGCGGCGCGCGTGTTCGGGCTTGCGATGATCGGCGTGCTCGTCATGCATGCGCTCGTCGAGTATCCGCAGCAATACATGTTCTTCCTGCTGCCCTCGATGTTTATCTTCGGGCTGCTCGATACGAAGCCGCTGCGCTGGGTGTCGGGCGGCGTATCGCTCGGCGTCTATTCGGTCATCGTGTTCTTCGGTCTTGCCGCGCTCTATCCGGTGCTGCGCGACTATAACCGCGCGGAAGTGCTGTACTACGGCTCGCATCCGGCGCAGGAGTACGAGGCCAATCCGTCGATCCTGTTCGGCGCGTGGGGCGAGTATGGGATGGCGACGTTGTTGCCGATGAACGGCACGAACCTGCCGTACAAGCTCGAAATGCACAAGCAGGCGATCGCGCTGCTGCCGGGAGAAACCGTGTTGCGCCGCTATGCGGTGCTGCAGGCATTGAACGGCAACATACCGGGTGCGTTCGATACCGTCGAGCGTCTGAAGCTATTCGCGGAAGAGCTCAACGACTGGCCGTCGCAGCTGGCTTCGCTGTATAGCCTTTGCGACGAACAGAAGACGCTTGCCGGCTTCAAGGCGGACCTCGTGAAGAAGTATGGAACGCCGCCGAAGGACATCAACCAGGACGAAGACGACGATAACGAGGACGGTTGATCAAACCGCCGCGACCCAGTCGCCCGACTTCCCGCCATGCTTCTCCAGCACGCGCACGTCGGTGATGGTCATCCCGCGATCGACGGCTTTGCACATGTCATAAACCGTCAGCAATCCAACTTGCACCGCGGTCAATGCTTCCATCTCCACGCCGGTCCGTCCGCGCGTTTCGACTCGCGCGGTGCAATGCACGCCCGGCAGCGTGTCGTCGAGTTCGAAATCCACCGTCACGCGCGTCAAGGCAAGCGGGTGACACAGCGGAATCAGGTCCGCCGTGCGTTTCGCGCCCTGAATCGCCGCGATTCGCGCAACGCCGATCACGTCGCCTTTTTTCGCATTGCCGCCGCGAATCAACGCGAACGTGTCAGGCAGCATCTTGATCGATCCGCGCGCGATCGCGACGCGCTGCGTCTCCTCTTTACCGCCGACATCGACCATATGCGCCTGGCCGGCCGCGTCGAAATGGGTGAGTTCAGGCATGGGTGTATTCCGCTCCTCTTGCTATCAGATTGGCGCCGGCTATCGGGCGCCGGCTATCGGGCGCCGGCTATCGCAACGTGCAGTGCCAACAATACCAACAGCACCGACAGTACCCAGCGGTACCGGCAAAAACACCGGCAAACAGCATTGTGCCGTCCACTGAATTGCACCTTGGCGCCGCGCGCTAGAATTTGACCATATGCCGCCTGTCTTCGCACGGTCGCCATGGGGTAGGCGGCTGGTTACAATCGTGCGGAAGCAGCAACATGAGCAGCAGCACGTGCAGTCAGACCGCGCAGTGAATATGCGCGGTAAAAGCGAACAAGCCGCGGGCCGCGATCTTCGTCCCGCTCCTTCAACCACGCGAAAATCGCGCACCAAGCAATGCGTTCGAAACGGATTCTTGCCGCGTTGTTGTCCGTCGCGCTTGCCGCACCGCAACCCTTGCTTGCGCAAGCCGCGAGCACGGGCTTGCCGCTCGAATCCGGTCCTCTCGAACAGTACGCGTCCCCCGATCTGCCGCCCGATATCGCGCAGGGCATATTCGGCACCTATGGCGGCGCGCAATCGCGTTTCTCGGGCAACGTCGGCGGCAATTCGAGCTTGCGCGCGCCGATCTCGACGCAGCAACTGCCCGACCTCGGCGACGGCTCGGGCGGATCGCTGACCCCGCAGGCCGAGCGCAAGCTCGGCGAGCGCGTGATGCGCGAAGTCCGGCGCGACCCCGACTATATCGGCGACTGGCTGGTGCGCGACTATCTGAATTCGGTGTCCGGAAAACTCGCCGCCGCGGCCACCGCGCAATACATCGGCGGCTACCGGCCAGACTTCGACCTCTTCGCAATACGAGATCCGCAGATCAATGCGTTTTCGCTGCCGGGCGGCTTTATCGGCGTAAATACCGGATTGATCGTCGCGACGCAGACCGAATCGGAACTCGCGGGCGTGATCGGCCACGAAATGGGCCACGTGCTGCAGCGGCATATCGCGCGGATGATCACCGCCAGCGAGAAGAGCACTTATGCGGCGCTCGCGGGTACGCTGCTCGGCGTGCTGGCCGGCGTGCTCGCGCATAGCGGCGATCTCGGCACCGCGATCGCGCTCGGCGGCCAGGCGTACGCGGTCGACAACCAGCTGCGCTTTTCGCGCGCGGCCGAGCACGAGGCCGACCGCATCGGCTTCCAGCTGATGTCGGGCGCCGGCTACGATCCGTACGGCATGGTGTCGTTCTTCGAGCGGCTCGACCGCGCGGCGATGAGCGATGCGGGCGCGCCCGCCTACGCGCGCACGCACCCGTTGACCGGCGAGCGTATCGCCGACATGTCCGATCGCGCGCGCCGCTCGCGGTACCGGCAGCCGCACCAGGCGCCCGAATACGGTTTCGTGCGCGCACGCTCGCGCGTGCTGCAGGACCATTCGCGCAGCGAGTACGCGGACGAAATCGTGCGGATGCGCTCCGAAATCGAAGATCGAACGGCGCTGAACGTCGCCGCGAACTGGTACGGCATCGCCTATGCGCAGACCTTGCTCGAACGCTACGACGATGCGGTGGTGTCGCTGGCGAAAGCGCGTCAGGCGTTCGATTCGAGCGCGCGCAGCGAAGGCAGCACCGCGCGCAGTTCGCCGAGCCTCGATGTGCTCGCGGCCGACATCGCGCGCCGCGCCGGCCGGGACGACGACGCGCTGCGCCTCGCGCAATTCGCGCAAGACCGCTGGCCGCAGTCGCATGCGGCGATCGAGATGCATCTGCGCACGCTGCTTACCGCGCGGCGTTTCAAGGAAGCGCAAGCGCAGGCACAGCGCGAGACCGAAGCGGATCCGCAGCAGCCCGCATGGTGGCTTTATCTCGCGCAGGCGAGTGCCGGCACCGGCGATGCGCTGACGCAGCACCGCGCGCTCGCCGAGCAGTTCGCACTCGAAGGCGCGTGGCCGTCGGCAATCCGCCAGCTGAAGGAAGCACGCGATATCAAGACGGCGGGTTACTACGAGCTCTCGACGATCGACGCGCGCTTGCATGAATTCGAAGCGCGGTACAAGGAAGAACGGGAAGACGAGAAGAGTTGATCGCCGGACGGCCCGCGCGACGCATTGCTCGTGTCGCGCAAGCGTCACGCGTTGCCGGACTCTCCTGCAGCACGAGCGGCGCCCGCAGACGCCGCCCGCCGAGCCGGACTCGCGACAAACCCGAAACGCGCCTCCACCTCCGCCCGCGCCACCGATTGCAACGGCAACGCGTACCCCTCACGCCAATCGAACCTGCCGCTCAGCCCATCCGCGGATAGTTCGGCGTGCTCGGAAAACAGATCGAGATCGTGATCATGAAGCGTTGCCACGCGAGGTGCCGACGACGCAGCGTCGACAAACAGCACTCCGCCTTCGTCATCGACATAAGCCGCGGCAGGCGAGAATGGCTGCCCCGCATGATCGGTAAGCGTTAGCGCGCCGCCCTCATCATCAACAGCCAACCGCACAATCCACGGCGTATAAACGAGCTCGACATACACACGCTGCGGCCCGTTCTGAAAAAACCACTGCCCCTGCGCGTCGCTTTCGTAATTGCGATTGATAAACCCGATCAGCGCCACATGCCGGATCGGCTCGCCGAGCGCGCCGCGCGCCTGCGCGGCCTCGTCGCGCATGCGCCACGTGCCGCGCCGGTCGAGCAGCAGCCAGCCGGTGCAATGCGGCACGTTCGGCCATTTGGCGAGCGCCTGTTTGACGATTTCGTCCATGATGCGTGCGTGGCCTTAAGCGACGAGCGGCGTGAAGTAACCGAAGATCCGCCGCGACAGCCAGTCGATCTTGCCGGGGAACGGCCCGGTCATAAAGCCGACGTGCCCGCCGTGCGCGGGCTGATCGAGTTCGACCGCACTCGACACCTCATGTGGCGACGGCAGCACCGCGCCCGGCAAAAACGGATCGTTGCGCGCATTGAGCACAAGCGTCGGCACGGTGATTTCGCTGAGCCATGGCCGCGTCGCGGCGCGCGTCCAGTAATCGTCGGCGTTGCGGAAGCCGTGCAGCGGCGCCGTGACCACGTCGTCGAATTCGTACATCGTGCGGCTCGCGAGCATCGCGTTCAGATCGTAGATGCCCGGATATTGCTCGAATTTGCGCCGAGCCTTCTGCTTGAGCGTTTTCAGGAAGTTGCGCGTGTAGACCTTGCCGAAGCCCTCCGACAGCGCGCGTCCGCCCGCATGCACGTCGAGCGGTGCGGAAATGGCCGCCGCCGCCGCGACGAACGAGGCGTCCTCGCGCCGCTCGCCGAGCCAGCGCAGCAGCACGCTGCCGCCCAGCGACACGCCCGCGGCCACGATCGGCCCCGGATGCGCATCGGCAAGCCGCCGCAGCACCCAGTCGACTTCATCGCTATCAGCCAGGTGATAAAAGCGCGGCAGCAGGTTGAGCGGCCCGCTGCAGCTGCGAAAGTGCGGCACGACCGCGTGCCAGCCGCGCCGGTGCGCGGCGTCCGTCAGCGTAAGCGCATAGTGCGACGTCGAACTGCCTTCGAGCCCGTGAAACAGCACGAACAGCGGCGCGTCGTCGGAGGGCGGGCGGTGTGCATCGTGGACGAGCCAGTCGACATCGATAAAGTCGCCGTCCGGCGTATCCCAGCGCTCGCGCCGGTAGTTCACGGCGGGACGGCGCCCGAACAGCGCCGGGACGATGGTCTGCGCGTGACTGTTCGGCAGCCACAGCGGCGCGCGATAGAGCACATCGACCGTTGCCTCGACTGCCGCCGCGGCGCGGTCTAGCGTGCTGGAAACGTGTTTGTCGTGCGTCGTGCTCATGCTGGTACCGGCTGACGGGAGGCGCTCGGCCGCCGCTTAGTGCAGAGGCCCCTGGCCGTGTCTCATTTTGGCAGCGAACTGGGTGGCCGTTTCGTTCGGCATCGCACTCGCGTGGATATGCGCTATGCGCCATTCGCCACGTTCGTGGACCATCACATAGGTGGTGAACACCATCGACGGCATGGCCGCCGGGTTCGCGGGCCGGTGCGCTTCGGCAATCGCATAGACGACCGTGCCGAGACTGTCGTATACGCGAATGTCGAGCGGCTCGATCGATACGGGCTCCGCCTCGAGTTGCGCGGTCAGCCCCGCGCGGATGCTTTCCAGGCCATGCAGATGCGAGCCGTCCGCGCAGATGCAGGTAACGAACTCTTCGTCGATCCAAAGGCCCATCAGACTCTCGATGTTGACCTCCGCGACTGCCTCGTAAAAGGCGTTGAGGGTATCCGCAGCGGCTTCGAAGATGTGGGCGAAACGTGGCATGGCTCGTCAGTCTGTTAGGCGCGGCGTGCGCGGTTGCAGGTCATACGGGCATCGACGGGCCGCAGTGGTTACACCGGTTGGGCCCACGCGGACAACCGCGAGCATGCCCGCGCCGCAAGACGCGCACATGACGTGCCGTTCGTGCAGCCCTGCAGCTTCGCGGACGTCACCGCTGTTGCAAACCTGTCGCAGCGTTGCTGCGTGCGCGGTTATGTGCGCGGTTACGTGCGCGGTTACGTGCATTTACGCGGCCGTCGCGCCGCATCGCGCGTTTTTTACCGTTGCGCGATCAACATACCGCGTAAATCGTCAAATACCTGTTCTGCGCTCAGTTGCCGCAGACAATTCAGATGGCCGAGCGGACATTCGCGTTCGAAGCACGGACTGCATTCGAGATGCAGCCATTGTACCTTTGCGAGGTCCGACAGGGGCGGCGTGTGGCGCGGATCAGTCGATCCGAACACGGCGACGAGTGGCCGGCGCAGCGCGGCGGCCACGTGCATGAGGCCGGAATCGTTCGTCACGACCGCGTTGGCCCGCGAGATCAGCGCGCACGCCTCGCCGAGCGCGGTCTGGCCGCACAGGTTGCGCACGTTCGGTGCGCGGTCGGCGATGGCCTGGGCGATCGGCGCGTCTTTCGGCGAGCCGAGCGCGACAATCTGCGTATACGGGAACGACTGCCCGACCATCTGCGCGAGCGCCGCGAAGTGTTCGGGCGGCCAGCGTTTCGCGGGGCCGTATTCGGCGCCGGGGCAGAACACGAGCAGCGGCACGCGCGTATCGAGGTTGAAGCGCGCCGACACGCGCGACGCTTCGTTCAGGTCGGTGTCGAGCCGCGGCACGGGCAGATCGTCGGGCACCTTCGCGCCGGGCGCATAGGCGAGCGCGGCGTAGTGCCCGACCATCGGCGGACGTTCGCCCTTGCGCGGATTCGCGTGACGCACGTTCAGCAAGCCGTAGCGGCTCTCGCCCGTATAGCCGATGCGCAGCGGCACGCCCGCCAGCCAAGGCACGAGCGCCGACTTTAGCGAGTTCGGCAGCACGTAGGCGGCGTCGTAGCCGACCTCGCGCAGGTCGCTTGCGAGCTGCCAGCGGCGCAGCATCTGCAGCTTGCCGTGGGCGAGGTCGGTCGCGTAGACGTCGCGGATCTCGGGCATCCGCTCGAGCACGGGCGCCACCCAGGTGGGCGCGACCGCGTCGATCACGATGCGCGGATGAAGTTTCACGAGGCGCGCAAAGAGCGGCTGCGCCATCAACGCGTCACCGATCCAGTTCGGTGCGATAACCAACGCGCGACGCATCAGGATAATGTTCCGATGTCGAAAAGAATCGCCGCGCGCTAGAGGCGTGCGGCGTTCGGGTTATGAATTTGAAAGACGCGTTGCAACCGGCGCGTCGTGACAAAGGCACTGGCACCAGCACCGGTGCACACATCAACGCCCACACAGCGCCCACGCCTGGACACATACCAGCGCAGGACACATACCAGCACCCATACAAACCAGCGACGCTTACGCCCTCCACGAGCGCAAGCGCGGCCTCGCTACCCGCCGGCTTCAGTGGCCTTTGACCACTTCGCCGTCGCGCAGCTTGTAGCGCGTGCCGCAATACGGGCAGCGCGCTTCGCCGTGCGTGACATCGATAAATACGCGCGGATGCATGCTCCAGCGGGGCATCGCCGGATTCGGGCAGTAAGCGGGCAGATCTTTTGCCGACAGTTCGACCAGCGGCATTTCCTTGATTTCGCTCATGGGGCTTTCTCGTTTATGCGGGATGCCGGGCACCGGGCCGGCTTCGAAAAGCGAATCGCGGCGCCCGCTCAGGTTTGCTCGAATCAGATTTTCGTGAGCCAGTGCGCGTACTTCGCGCTCCTGCCGTTCACGATATCGAAGAATCCCGACTGCAGCTTCTCGGTGATCGGGCCGCGCGTGCCGGCGCCGATCGTGCGGTTATCGAGTTCGCGGATCGGCGTGACTTCGGCAGCCGTGCCGGTGAAGAACGCTTCATCGCACGTATAGACTTCGTCGCGCGTGATGCGCTTTTCGATCACTTCGATGCCCGCGTCCTTCGCCAGCGTGATGACCGTATCGCGCGTGATGCCGTCGAGACACGACGACAGATCGGGCGTGTACAGCTTGCCGTTGTTGACGAGGAAGAAGTTCTCGCCCGAGCCTTCCGACACGTAGCCGTCGACGTCGAGCAGCAGCGCTTCGTCGTAACCGTCGGCCGTGGCTTCCTGGTTGGCGAGGATCGAGTTCACGTACCAGCCCGACGCCTTCGCGCGAACCATCGACACGTTCACATGATGACGCGTAAACGACGACGTCTTCACGCGGATGCCCTTGGTCATGCCGTCTTCGCCGAGGTAGGCGCCCCACGGCCATGCGGCGATCGCGACGTGGATCGTGTTGCCGCGCGCGGACACGCCGAGCTTTTCCGAGCCCACCCAGACGATCGGGCGCAGGTAGCACGACTCGAGCTTGTTCTCGCGCACGACTTCGCGCTGCGCGGCCGAGATCGTTTCCTGGTCGAACGGCACATCCATCTGGAAGATCTTCGCCGAGTTGAAGAGCCGCTTCGTGTGCTCCTTCAGACGGAAGATCGAGGTGCCGCCGTCGGCCGTTTTATAAGCGCGTACGCCTTCGAATACGCCCATGCCGTAGTGCAGCGTGTGGGTAAGCACATGAATCTTGGCGTCGCGCCAGTCGATGAGCTTGCCATCCATCCAGATCTTGCCGTCGCGGTCGGCCATTGACATACGATTCTCCAGGGCGGTGCTGTAGCGAATGATTCGAAATGATGCGGTTGCGGAAGCTTTGCCTCCGGGCGAACTGCGAATTGGGCTGAAAATGGACTGATCGCAATGCCCGCGAAGCGGCGAAGACTATTATTTTAGCGTCTTTTATACACGGACCGGGCATTCCCGAGCGGAGCGGACGCTATAATTCCGCGCACGCATAACATGAATTCTGATACGTCATCGGGTTGCAAGCTCCCGGTCGCGCTTTTTTGCCGATGCGCCGCAAGGCGCGCCGGCGCCTTCCTCCTGATGCCCGCTCGCCTGTCCGAACCCGATCGCCGCGCCTTTCACGAAGGTCTGCGCACCTATTCCCCGACCTTGATGGCGATCTTCTCGTGGGGCCTCGTCACCGGCATCGCGATGAGCAAATCGGTCATGACAATGCCGCAGGCGCTCGGCATGTCGCTGCTCGTCTACGCGGGCTCGTCGCAGCTCGCGGTGCTGCCCCTGCTTGCCGCCAAGCTGCCGATCTGGACCGTGCTGCTGACGGCCGCGATGGTCAACACGCGCTTCGTCATCTTTAGCGCCGGGCTCGCGCCGCATTTCGCGTATTTGCCGTTATGGCGCCGGCTGCTGCTCGGCTACTTCAACGGCGACATCATCTACCTGCTATTCCAGAAGAAGGCGTTCGCCACCGGCTACGTGCCGGGCAAAGAGCCGTTCTTCTGGGGCATGGCGGTCGCGAGCTGGGTATCGTGGCAGGCGTCGTCGATCGTCGGCATCGTGCTCGCGAGCCTCTTTCCGGACAACTGGGGCTTGAGCCTTGCGGGCACGCTCGCGCTGATCCCGATCATGATGTCGGCAATCGCGAACCGCTCGACGCTCGTGGCGGTCGCGATCGCGGGCATCGTGTCGCTGATTGCGTTCGATCTGCCGTATCGGCTTGCGCTGCCGATCGCCGTCATCGCGGCGATCGCGGCAGGCAGCGCGACCGACCTGATGGTCGAGCGCGCCGACTTGCGCCGCATCCGCAACCGCGCCGGAGACCCGCAATGACCCCCGCGCAGATCTGGCTCGCGATTCTCGGCATGACGTTCGTCACGGCGTTGACGCGCGCGCTGTTCCTGATCGGCGGCGAGCGCACCGTGCTGCCCGAGCGCGTGCAGCGGATGCTCCGCTATGCGCCGGCGGCGGCGTTGATCGCCGTCGTGCTGCCCGACGTGCTGGTGACGGACGAAGGCGTGTCGTTCGCGCTCACGAATCACGATTTCTACGCGACGCTCGCGGGCCTGCTCTGGTATTTGCTGCGTCGCAGCATGGTCGAGACGATTATTGTCGGCATGCTGGTTTTTACGGTCTTGAGGCTGCTGCTGTAAGACTGCCGGTGTGCCCGTCGCGCCTGTTGCCCTTGTCGTGCATGCAGGCCGAACGGTGAAAGGTCGGCGAAAAAATAATTGTGCGGAGCTCGCGTGCAGTGTAGAGGACCAGCGTTTCCCGAATATTGTCAATCAGCCGGGGGCGGATCGAAACGGGGAGGGGATCGGTTAAAATGGCAGCCTTCGGTGGACCCGCTAGCACTCGCAGGCAGCCTGCAATCTGGCCGCCGCTTAGGCCACAGCAGGGCCACGGCAGAGCCACAGCACGTGCCGCGACCGTCTTCTTCAACGATAACGCCGTTCTTGCCGCCGCCTCTGACCGCCTGCGCAGCGTCCGCCAACCGCCTTCCAATCAACTCGCATACACATGTCCATGAGCCACGTATTGCGTCTCTCCGATCTGATCGCCGAAGGCAAGCTGTCCGGCAAACGCGTGTTTATTCGCGCCGACCTCAACGTCCCGCAAGACGACGCGGGCAATATCACTGAAGACACCCGCATCCGCGCCTCGGTGCCCGGCATCCAGGCCGCGCTCGATGCCGGCGCGGCCGTCATGGTTACATCGCACCTCGGTCGCCCGACCGAGGGCGAGCTCAAGCCCGAAGATTCGCTTGCGCCGGTCGCGAAGCGACTTGCCGAACTGCTCGGCCGCGACGTGCCGCTCGTGCAGCACTGGGTGGAAAACGGCGTGAACGTGGCGCCGGGCCAGGTCGTGCTGCTCGAAAACTGCCGCACGAACAAGGGCGAAAAGAAAGACTCGGACGAACTCGCGCAAAAAATGGCGAAGCTCTGCGACGTCTATGTGAACGACGCGTTCGGCACCGCGCACCGCGCCGAAGCGACCACGCACGGCATCGCGAAGTACGCGGCCGTCGCCTGCGCCGGGCCGTTGCTCGCCGCTGAGCTCGAAGCGCTCGGCACGGCGCTCGGCGCGCCGAAGCGGCCGCTGGTCGCGATCGTCGCCGGCTCGAAGGTGTCGACGAAGCTGACCATTCTGAAATCGCTGGCCGAGAAGGTCGATCAGCTGATCGTCGGCGGCGGCATTGCGAACACGTTCATGCTGGCCGCGGGCCTGAAAATCGGCAAGTCGCTTGCCGAAGCGGATCTCGTCGAAGAAGCGAAGGCGATTATCGAGCAGGCGAAAGCGCGCGGCGCATCGGTGCCGATCCCGACCGATGTCGTCACGGCGAAGGAATTTGCCCCGACCGCGAAGGCCGAAATCAAGCAGGTCGCCGATGTGCAGGATGACGACATGATTCTCGACATCGGCCCGGAAACGGCGAAGGCGCTGGCCGCGCAGCTCGGGAAGGCCGGCACGATCGTCTGGAACGGTCCGGTCGGCGTGTTCGAGTTCGACCAGTTCGGCAACGGCACGAAGACGCTCGCCGACGCAATCGCGAAGTCCTCTGCGTATTCGATCGCCGGCGGCGGCGATACGCTCGCGGCGATTGCCAAGTACGGCATCCACGACAAGGTCAGCTATATCTCGACGGGCGGGGGCGCCTTCCTCGAATTCCTCGAGGGCAAGAAGCTGCCGGCCGTGGAAGTTCTCGAATCGCGGGCCTGACCGTGGCGCAACGCTCTCCTTCCGGTACCACGCGGAAAACGCGCTCCTCGTCGCGTGCAGGATCAACGGCAGGAGAGCGCGCAGCAAAGACAAAGGACGCCCGGCCCGCGCAGCAAACCGCCGCGGTGCCGTACACGCCGGCGCCACCTGCGCCGGCGCACAATAGCGATAGCCGGAACACGCAGAACACGCAGAACACGCAGAACACGAATAGCGCGGCCCACCGCGCGGCATCATCCGACAATCCAACGCCGATGCCGGCCGCCGCGCCTTTGATCCGCGGCAGGACGAGCAGCACGAACGGCGCAATCGCCCCGGTAGTAACCGTCGGCGCGCAGCCTCCGCATCCGACACAAAGCGCACTTCCCAGCGATTCAACCCACACGAGGAGACTCATGCATCGCGCCACCAAGATAGTCGCTACCATCGGCCCGGCTTCCAGCACGCTGGAAACGCTGAAACAAATGATCGAGGCAGGCCTCGATGTGGTGCGGCTCAACTTTTCACACGGCACGGCCGACGACCACCGTCAGCGCGCCGAATTCGTACGCGAAGCGGCTCGCCAGGTCGGCCGCGAAGTCGGCCTGATGGCCGATCTGCAAGGCCCGAAGATCCGCGTCGGCAAGTTCGAGAACGGCAAGGTCACGCTGATCGCCGGCAACACGTTCATTCTCGATGCGGCTTGCGAGGAGCCCGGTAACGACGAGCGCGTCGGTCTCGACTACAAGGATCTGCCGCGCGACCTGAAAACGGGCGATGTGCTGTTGCTCAACGACGGCCTGATCGTGCTGAACGTATCGCGCGTGATCGGCAACGAAATCCACACGGTCGTGAAGATCGGCGGCGATCTGTCGAACAACAAGGGCATCAACCGCCAGGGCGGCGGCCTGACCGCGCCCGCGTTGACCGCGAAAGACATGGAGGACATCCGCACGGCGATGTCGCTCGGCGCGGACTACGTCGCGGTGTCGTTCCCGAAGAACGCCACCGACATGGAAATGGCGCGCCAGCTCGCGAATATCGCGGGCGCGCCGTACAACATCAAGCCGAAAATGATCGCGAAGATCGAGCGCGCGGAAGCGATTCCCGCGCTGCAAGGCATTCTCGACGCGTCGGACGGCATCATGGTCGCGCGCGGCGACCTCGCGGTGGAAGTCGGCAACGCGGCGGTGCCGGCGCTGCAAAAGCGCATGATCAAGATGGCGCGCGACTCGAACAAGTTCGTGATCACCGCGACGCAGATGATGGAGTCGATGATCCATGCGCCCGTGCCGACGCGCGCCGAAGTGTCCGACGTGGCGAACGCGGTGCTCGACGGCACCGACGCGGTGATGCTGTCGGCGGAATCGGCGGCCGGTAAATACCCGGTGCAGACCATCGAGACGATGGCGGCGATCTGCGTCGAAGCGGAGAAGTCCGAGCATGTCGAACTCGATCGCGATTTCCTCGACCGCACGTTCACGCGTATCGATCAGTCGATCGCGATGGGCGCGCTTTTCACCGCGTATCACCTGGGCGCCAAGGCGATCGTCGCGTTGACCGAGTCGGGCTCGACCGCGCTGTGGATGTCGCGTCACTGGACGCACGTGCCGATCTTCGCGCTGACGCCGCGTATCGGCAGCGAGCGTGCGATGCAGATCTACCGCAACGTGAACCCGCTGCATCTCGATAGCTCGACCGACCGTGACATCGCGTTGCAGCAGGCGCTCGAAGTGGTGGTCGGCAAGGGTTATGCGGCGCGCGGCGATATGGTCGTGCTGACGGTCGGCGAGCCGATGGGTCAGGCGGGCGGCACGAACACGCTGAAGATCGTGCGCGTCGGCGAGCCGTACTGATTGATTGCAGGATGCAGGATGCAGGATGCAGGAAACCCGCACGGGCAACCGTGCGGGACGCGAGTGTAGCGCGGAAAAGAACGCGCTGCCGCAACGACACTTAAAAGAATCACGCCCGCAACCGGCTGCCGGTTCGTCATGCAATACGACGGCGGTGTAAGAACGGCATCGCGAGGCGGGCCGCCTGTCCCGAAAGAGGCGGCGCACCCCACAGCAGGCGCGCGTCGAACGCACGACGCGCGACGCTCGTCCGGTGCGCACGGGAACGCGGCCTGCTTCACGTAAAATTGCGCTTTCGACGCAGGGATGCCGCGGGCCAAGGTTTTCGTTTGAAATCCAAGGAGTAGCAAATGCCTCTCGTATCAATGCGTCAATTGCTGGACCACGCGGCTGAAAACGGCTACGGTTTGCCGGCTTTCAACGTGAACAACCTGGAGCAGGTGCAGGCGATCATGGCGGCGGCCGATCAGGTCGGCTCGCCGGTGATCATGCAGGCGTCGGCGGGTGCGCGCAAATATGCGGGCGAGCCGTTCCTGCGTCATCTGATCGAAGCAGCGGTCGAGTCGTATCCGCACATCCCGGTCGTGATGCACCAGGATCACGGACAGTCGCCGGCCGTGTGCATGGCGGCGATTCGCAGCGGCTTCACGAGCGTGATGATGGACGGCTCGCTCGAAGCGGACGGCAAGTCGGTGGCGTCGTACGAGTACAACGTCGACGTGTCGAGAAAGGTCGTCGAAGCGGCGCATTCGATCGGCGTGACGGTCGAAGCGGAACTGGGCGTGCTCGGTTCGCTGGAAACGATGAAGGGCGACAAGGAAGACGGTCACGGCGCCGAGGGCACGATGACGCGCGAGCAACTGCTGACGGACGTCGAGCAGGCCGCCGACTTCGTGAAGCTCACGCAGTGCGACGCGCTCGCGATTGCGATCGGCACGTCGCACGGCGCGTACAAGTTCTCGAAGAAACCGACCGGCGATATCCTGTCGATCCAGCGCATCAAGGACATTCACGAGCGCATTCCGAACACGCATCTCGTGATGCACGGTTCGTCGTCGGTGCCGCAGGAACTGCTGGCCGAGATTCGCGAGTTCGGCGGCGACATGAAGGAAACCTACGGCGTGCCGGTCGAAGAGATTCAGGAAGGCATCAAGCACGGTGTGCGCAAGATCAATATCGATACCGATCTGCGCCTTGCGATCACCGGCGCGATCCGCCGCTACTTCGCGCAGAATCCGTCGAAGTTCGACCCGCGCGATTACCTGAAGCCGGCGCGCGAAGCGGCGAAGAAGGTGTGTCTGGACCGCTTCGTCGCGTTCGGTTGCGAAGGTCAGGCCGGCAAGATCAAGCCGGTCGCGCTGGACAAGATGGCGGACCGGTACAAGGCGGGCGAGCTTGCACAGGTTGTTCGCTAAAGCCAGGGCTAAGGCGGTTTTAAAAGGCGCGGGGGCGGCAACGCAGGTTGCAGCACTGTTTACCCCCTGTGCCGTGTAGTTCGAAGTTGCATCGCCGTTCCCGCTTGCCCCGGGGAACGGCGTTTTCCCTTTGCAATGCGCTTTTGTCAGGGCAGTGTTTTTACCTTATTTTCAGCACTACTTTTACGAGCCACGACGATGTCTACCCTTTATGAATCCACGCTTCGCTCGCTGCCGCTGCTCGGCCGCGGCAAGGTCCGCGACAACTATGCGGTGGGCAATGACAAGCTGCTGATCGTCACGACCGACCGTCTGTCGGCGTTCGACGTGATCATGGGCGAGCCGATTCCGGACAAGGGCCGCGTGCTGAACCAGATGGCCGACTTCTGGTTCGACAAGCTCAAGGACATCGTGCCGAATCACCTGACGGGCGTCGCGCCCGAAACGGTTGTCGCGCCCGACGAAGTGGCGCAGGTGCAGGGGCGCGCAGTCGTCGTGAAGAAGCTCGAGCCGATTCTCGTCGAAGCGGTCGTGCGCGGTTATCTGGCCGGCAGCGGCTGGAAGGACTATCAGGCGACGGGCGCGATCTGCGGCGTCGAGTTGCCGCCGGGCTTGCAGAACGCGCAGAAGCTGCCCGAGCCGATTTTCACGCCGGCGGCGAAGGCCGAGATGGGCCATCACGACGAGAACATCACCTATAACGAAATGGAACGCCGCATCGGCACCGAGCTGTCGGCGACGATCCGCGACATCTCGATTCGCCTGTACAAGGAAGCGGCGGACTTCGCCGCCACGCGCGGCATCATCATCGCCGATACGAAGTTCGAATTCGGCCTCGACAACCAGGGCAAGCTGTACCTGATGGACGAAGTGCTGACGGCGGATTCGTCGCGCTTCTGGCCGGCCGACGAGTACAAGGTCGGCACGAACCCGCCGTCGTTCGACAAGCAGTTCGTGCGCGACTGGCTCGAAACGCAGCCGTGGAAGAAAGAACCGCCGGCGCCGAAGCTGCCCGACGACGTGGTCGCGAAGACGGCGGGCAAGTACCGCGAAGCGCTCGAGCGGCTGACCGGGCAGACGCTCGCTTAAGGACGCACGAAGGAATCCGTAGAACATGAGTGAAGTTCAAACCGCCGCCGGCACTGCAGTCGGCCCTCACAGTCATGACGCGCCGCTCGTTGGCGTGCTGATGGGCTCCAGCTCCGACTGGGACGTGATGAAGCAGGCAGTTGCGATGCTGCAGGAGTTCGGCGTGCCCTACGAGGCGAAGGTCGTCTCCGCGCACCGCATGCCCGACGAGATGTTCGCGTATGCGCAAAGCGCGCGCGAGCGCGGCCTGCGCGCCATCATCGCCGGCGCGGGCGGCGCGGCGCACCTGCCGGGCATGCTCGCTGCGAAAACGACGGTGCCCGTGCTCGGCGTGCCGGTGGCGAGCAAGTATCTGAAGGGGGTCGACTCGTTGCATTCGATCGTGCAGATGCCGAAGGGCGTGCCCGTCGCGACGTTCGCGATCGGCGAAGCGGGTGCGGCGAATGCGGCGCTGTTCGCGGTATCGATTCTCTCTGGCACGCTGCCTGAATACGCCGACAAGCTCGCCGTGTTCCGCGTGCGCCAGAACCAGGCAGCGCATGCGATGGTGCTGCCCGCGCTGTGAAACCATCGGATTCGGAAGCGACCATCAACATGAGTTCTGACAACACACCGGTTTCTCCGATTCTGCCCGGCGCATGGCTCGGCATGGTCGGGGGCGGCCAGCTCGGCCGCATGTTCTGCTTCGCCGCGCAGGCGATGGGCTATCGCGTCGCCGTGCTCGATCCGGACGAAACGAGCCCGGCCGGCGCGGTCGCGGACAAGCATCTGCGCGCGGCCTACGACGACGAAGCGGCGCTGACCGAACTCGCGCGACTGTGCGCGGCGGTATCGACGGAATTCGAGAACGTGCCGGCCGCGAGCCTCGATTTCCTTGCGCGTACGACGTTCGTGAGCCCGGCGGGACGCTGCGTCGCGGTTGCGCAGGATCGCATCGCGGAGAAGCGCTTTATCGCCGCGTCCGGTGTGCCGGTTGCCCCGCATGTGGTGATCGAATCGTCGGATGCGCTCGCCGCGATCAGCAACGCTGCGCTCGAAGCGGTGCTGCCGGGCATTCTGAAAACCGCGCGGCTGGGCTACGACGGCAAGGGCCAGGTGCGCGTGAACAATGCCGACGATGTGCGGCAGGCGCATGCGTCGCTTGGCGGCGTCGCCTGCGTGCTCGAAAAGCGGCTGCCGCTCAAGTTCGAAGTGTCGGCGCTGATTGCGCGCGGCGCGAACGGCGGGTCGGCCGTCTATTCGCTTGCGCAGAACACGCATCGCAACGGCGTGCTGTCGCATACGATCGTCCCCGCACCCGATGCAAGTGCGACGCTCGTCACGCAGGCGCAGCAGGCGGCGCTGCAGATTGCCGAAAAGCTCGGCTATGTCGGCGTGCTGTGCGTCGAGTTCTTCGTGCTCGAAGACGGTTCGCTCGTCGCGAACGAAATGGCGCCGCGGCCGCACAACTCCGGCCACTACACGGTCGACGCGTGCGCGACGAGCCAGTTCGAGCAGCAGGTGCGCGCGATGACCGCGATGCCGCTCGGCGACACGCGCCAGCATTCGCCGGCCGTCATGCTGAATATTCTCGGCGACGTGTGGTTTCCCGGTAGCGCGAAGGATGCAAAAAGCGCCGGTGCTGCGAAGGCGGCCGCGCATACCGGCGGCGCCGTGACGCCGCCGTGGCACGAAGTGGCCGCGATGCCGGCCGCTCGCTTGCATCTGTACGGCAAGGAAGAGGCGCGTCCCGGCCGCAAGATGGGCCACGTGAATTTCACCGCCGCAACGCTCGACGAAGCGCGCACGGCCGCTCGCGACTGCGCGCGGCTGCTGCATATTCCGACGAGCTGAAGCCGTTCTCCATCATGCCGGATCAACTGAAAGAGCCTCGCGCCGTGCCGATCGACGCCGCGCACATTGAGCACGCTGCAGCCTTGCTCGATGCCGGCGAACTCGTGGCGTTCCCCACCGAGACCGTCTACGGTCTTGGCGGCGACGCGCAAAACCCGGAAGCCGTCGCGCGCATCTATGCGGCGAAAGGGCGGCCGGCGAATCATCCGGTGATCGTGCATCTCGCGCCGCACGGCGACCCGCGTTACTGGGTCGAGCAATGGCCGGCCACTGCGCAACGGCTGGCCGACGCGTTCTGGCCGGGCCCGCTCACGTTGATCCTGAAGCGCGCCGCGCATATTCCGTCCGCGGTCAGCGGCGGGCAGGATTCGGTGGGCTTGCGCTGTCCGTCGCATCCGGTCGCGCAGGCGCTGCTCGACGCGTTCAGCGCGCGCCGTGGCGGACACGGTGGTGTGGCGGCGCCGTCGGCGAACCGCTTCGGTCATGTGAGCCCGACCACCGCGCAGCATGTACGCGACGAATTCGGTTCAGCGATTCATGTGCTCGATGGCGGAGCGTCGAATGTCGGCATCGAATCGACGATCGTCGATCTGTCGCGTGGTTTCCCCGCGCTGCTGCGGCCCGGGCACGTGACGCCGCAAGACATCGCCGACGTGCTCGGCGAGTGGCCGCGGCTGCCCGATGGCTCCGATGCCACTGCGCCGCGCGCGTCGGGGACGTTAAAGGCGCACTATGCGCCGCGCACGCCGCTCGCGCTGTTGCCGTTCGACGCGCTCGAGCCGCTGCTCGCGGCCGCGCGCGACGCCGGCGAGCGTGTCGCGCTGGTCGCGCGGGTGTCGCGCGCGCGGCATTGGGCCGATGCCGAGGGCGTGCACTTCGTTGCCGCACCCGAAGATCCACATGCGTATGCGCGCGATCTGTACGGACTGCTGCGCGCGCTCGATCGAGCGAACGTCACACGCATTCTGATCGAGAAGCTGCCGGATACGATCGAGTGGATCGCGGTCAACGATCGGCTTGGGCGAGCGGCGGCTGCGTTCGAGGCGTCCGGGTCGGAGTAGACCGGCATCGAAAACGAAAACGCACGCGCAGCGAGGCGCGTGCATCGGCAGCCGCGTGACGCCCCACGCATCACTTCCCCAGTCCCGTCGCAGCGATGGCCTGCTCGGCGCTCGCCGCAAAGAGCGCATGCAAATGCGTGGTCGGGTGAATCGTATCGGCGAACATATAGCTCTGGTCCGCACCTGGCACCGTGTACAACTGCGGCGAGCAGAACAGCGACGACGCAAACGCGCTCGGATCCGATTCGCCGAACTGCTGCGCCGCGGCCTGCATCGCGGCGAGTTTGCATGCGGTGTCCGTATTGGACACAGTGAAGCCGTTCGCCTGATAGTTCGCCACCATATTGTCGATCCACTGATCGGTCTGCAGGTAGATCACCTTGCTCATCAGGCCCGTTGCGCTGAGCGTGCCCGCAAGCGACTGGTTAAACGCGCCGACGAGCGTCTTGAACAGTTGCTGGCCCGACGGGCCGGAACTCACACCGAGCGGCGCGACCGAGATATCGGGCACATTCGCGACCACCACATGGGTTGCGCCCGCCGCGAGAATCGGCGCGATCACCTGCTGCACCATCTGCTGCGCGGTCGTGACCAGCGAGGTCGCCTGGGCGGTGACTGCCTGCGTTGTCGCGACAGTCGGGTCGACACCCTGCGCGATCGCGGCCTGAATCGTCGCTTGCGCGGTCTCGGCCGCCACCAGCACATCGTTTGCCCCGCCTTCTACAAGCACCAGTTGGCCCGCATTGAAGCTGCCATGCGCGGACAGGTAGTTCTGTACCTGGGTCACGAGCGGCACCGTCGTCGCCTGCGCATAGGGAGGCAGGTTGGCCGGCGCATGACCGATGCCGTTCGCACCGATCACGAGCGAACCGCCTTGCGCGTAGTCGAGCCCCGTCGACGCGACGAGCGGTTGGCCGAAGCCGCCGAGATAAGCCGGCGTCAAGGTGCCGCCGTAGTACTCGGCAACCTTTTGCGTCCAGACTTCGCCCGGGTTCGTCGTAAAGCGGCCGCCGCCGAAGTTCGCCATGATGACCGGCGAATAGGTGCCGGCGTCGGAAAGACTCGTGCCGAACGACACGACCTGCAGGTTGACGCCGCCCGCCGGCGCGCTGCTCGCGTTGGTGGTGTTGTTGTTGTTGTTGCCTCCGTCGCCGCCGCCGCATGCGGCGAGCACCGCGAATGCGGCGCTCGCGATACCGATCTGCGCGGCGCGCCTCAGGCGGGATGGCTGTGATGCGTGCTTCATGTCGTCTCCGGTCTTTTCGTTTATGTAGTGGGCATGGCAGCCCTATGCCGCAAGGTGGGTGCGCCGGCCGAGTGATGCGGGCGTCATCGCAGAGCCGGTTCGGGTCTGCGTGCTCGTCTGGTTGAACGGCATGTCGAGCGGATACTTGAGTGCAACCACGCCGATCGCGCAGGCTGCCCGGTTATACCGGCTGCAGCGGCGCAATGGCGAGCGCGAGGGTATGCGCAAGCGGTCGTGTATCGAATGGCATGGGCGTCTCCCTCCCGGTGCGCGCAACCGCATGCCGTCACATCGTCACATGCTGCCGCCGGCGCGATCGTTGTAGTTTGATTTTCACAAGCGCTATAGCCGCAACGTGCAACAAGCCACAGCAAGCGCTGCCCGACAGCGTACACGCTTCATGGGTGCACGCGCGCACGCATTGCTAGAAGGATTCCTCAATGCGCGCCGCGCTTCGGGTTTTTCCTTAGCTTGCTGCGCCGTGGTTCGGTAGCCGGCGCGGAAACGGGTTCGGCCAGCGATTCGGTCAGTGCCGCCTGCGGACCCTGATAGACCCATTCGAGCAGGCTGTCATGCGCGGCGCGCGCGGCCTCCGCATGCGGATCGTTGATCAGGCTCACGACGACATAGCTGAAGCCGTCGGCGGATGCGACGTAACCGGCAATCGCACGCACATCGCGCAGCGTGCCGGTCTTGATATGCGCATTGCCGTTGACGGGCTCGCGCGTCAGCCGGTGGCGCATCGTGCCGTCGACGCCGACGATCGGCAGCGAATCGACGAACACCTGCGCGACCGGGCTCGCATTCGCCGACTGCAGCACATCGGCAAGCGACAGCGCTGTGACCTGCTCGTTGCGCGACAGGCCCGAGCCGTTTTCGAGCGTCAGATACTCGGTCGGCAACGTGCTGCCCTGCATGAACGACTGAATGGCGCGGATCGATTTCGCGGGCGTCGCGGGCGGCTTGCTCTCGACGGCGCCGATTGTCAGGAACAGATTGCGCGCCATCGTGTTGTTGCTGAACTTATTGATGTCGTGAACGATGTCCGACAGCGTCGGGCTCAAGTGCGTGGCAACGAGCCGCGCGCCGACCGGCACCGCGCCTTCGCGCGTCGTGCCGCTGAATGTGCCGCCGGTCTGTTTCCATAACGCGAGGAAGCCGCCGGCAAAAAACGCTGAGTGATCGAGCGTCGCGATGTTGATCGTGCGATCGCCGCAGCGCAGCGGATAGTTGCCGTCGAACGACGCCGTGACGATGCCGTCGCCTTCGGGCGTGACGATCGGATTGAGCGCGTTCAGCGTGCCGCGGCACGGGCCGCCCGTGGCGTGCAGGCGGTTATCGATTTGCAGTTGCGCGAGCGCCGGCAGTACGTCGATCGCCACGCTGCCGTCCGGCGACGGCGTCAAGGTGAACGACAGCGACTTGAATGCATAAAGCAGCGGGTCCGGGCCGACGTTGTACGGCGCCTCGGTGTCGTCGTCGAAGGCGGGCAGGTCGCGCGTCGATGGATCGAAGAAACGCTTGTCGAGCACGAGCGCGCCATCGATGCCGGTGATGCCCGCGCTGTGAATCTTCTGCACGAGGTCGATCAGTTCCTCGGGCACGAGCTTCGGGTCGCCGGTACCCTGAATGTACAGATTGCCGTGCAGCACGCCGTTCGGATCGACGTTGCCGTCCGCATAGGCGGTCGTGCGCCAGCGGTAATCGGCGCCGAGCATCGACAGGCCTGCGTAGGTCGTGACGAGCTTCATCGTCGATGCGGGCATCATCGGCTTGCCGGCGTTTAGCGCGAGCATCGGCGTGCGGTCGCCGACTTTTTCGACGACCACGCTGATCGCCGAGAGCGGCACATGCGCGCGCTGCAGGCCCGCCATTACCGCGGGCGGCAGCACGGTCGTGACGTTGACGGACGGATGCTCGGTTTTCTTGCGCGCTTGCGCCGGCGCCGCGCAGACGAGTGCCGCACACGCGAACAGAGCGGCGGCGCTACGCGAAAAAAATCGTGCGTACGAAGAAACACGGGCAGGGCGGCGGGAGCAACGAGGGCTGCGGGAGGGGCGAATCGGGGCAGAAGGTGAAGCGGGCGTCATGTACGGTCGATCTTCGGAAAAGCTTTCGTATTCAGTTCTTGCTGCGGCGCGCGACGCCCACGCCGTGGATTGTGTGCGGCCAGTAACGCGAGCGCAAGCGCGACGTGCGCGGGTGAAGCGCAAATGCAACTGTGCCGCGCAAAAGCGCTCATTGTAGAGAGTTGCCGCGCCGCTGCGCAAAAAAGCCGCTCGTCGCGAGCTTTCGTAAGCGGGCGCTAGAATGCAGGCATTTCCATCGCGGATTACGAAAGCCATGCGCATATTGCTTGTCGAAGACGACCGGATGATCGCCGAAGGCGTGCGCAAGGCGCTGCGCGGCGAAGGCTTCGCGGTCGACTGGGTGCAGGACGGCGAAGCGGCGCTCAGCGCCGTCTCCGGCGAACCATACGACCTCGTGCTGCTCGATCTCGGGCTGCCGAAGCGCGATGGCCTCGACGTGTTGCGCACGCTGCGCAAGCGCGGCCTGTCGGTGCCGGTGCTGATCCTCACCGCGCGCGACGCGGTGGCCGATCGCGTGAAAGGCCTCGACGCGGGGGCCGACGACTATCTCGTGAAGCCGTTCGATCTCGATGAACTCGGCGCGCGCATGCGCGCGCTGATCCGCCGCCAGTCGGGCCGCAGCGATTCGACGATCCGCCATGGCGCGCTTACGCTCGACCCGGCTTCGCATCAGGTGACGCTCGATGGCGCGCCGGTCGCGTTGTCCGCACGCGAATTCGCGCTGCTCGCCGCGCTGCTCGCGCGGCCCGGCGCGGTGCTGTCGAAAAGCCAGCTCGAAGAAAAAATGTACGGCTGGGGCGAGGAAATCGGCAGCAACACGGTCGAGGTGTATATCCATGCACTGCGCAAGAAGCTCGGCGCGGACCTGATTCGCAACGTACGCGGCCTCGGCTACATGATCGCGAAGGAAGCCTGACACGATGCGTTCGATTCGCCGTCAATTGCTGTTCTGGCTGCTTGCAATCGTGCTGCTCGGCGTCGGTATCGCGGGCTGGCTCATTTACCGCCAGGCTCTCGCCGAAGCGAACGAACTGTTCGATTATCAATTGCAGGAAATCGCGGCGGCGCTGCCCGCCGAACCGTTCTCGCAAATTCTGAGTTCGCGCGATACCGGCGACGAAGGCATCGTGCTGCAAATCTGGAATCGCAATGGCGTGCTGATGTATTACTCGCATCCGCGCGCGCCGCTCGCGCCGCGCGCCGAGCTCGGCTTCTCGACCGAGCGCACCGAGCGCGGCGACTGGCGTGTCTATGGCGCGATCGTCGGCGACAACGTCGTGCAGCTCGCGCAGCCGCTGTCGGTGCGCAACCGGCTCGCGGCAAACGTCGCGCTGCGCACGCTATGGCCGCTGATCGTGCTGCTGCCGCTGCTCGGCGTCGCCGTGTGGGGCGTCGTCGGCCGTGGGCTCGCGCCGCTGCGCCGCGTGACCGGCGCGCTCGACACGCGTCACCCGGAAGCGCTCGATCCGTTGCCCGACTCGCGTTTGCCGCTCGAAGTGCGGCCGCTCGTGCGCGCGTTGAACGGCCTGCTCGAACGGCTTGCCGCGGCGCTCGATACGCAGAAGGCGTTCGTCGCCGATGCCGCGCACGAATTGCGCACGCCGCTGGCCGCGGTGCAGATTCAGGCGCAGCTCGTCGCGCGCGCGCACGACGATGCCACGCGCAGCGAAGCGCTCGCCGATCTGCAAGCGGGTGTCACGCGTGCGACGCGTCTTGCCGAACAACTGCTCGCGCTCGCGCGCGCGGAGCCGGATGGACGCGAAGCCGCGAACCCTGTCGATCTCGACGCGCTATTGCACGATTGCGTCATGGCTTACACGCCGCTTGCCGGCAAGCGCGGCGTCGATCTCGGCATCGAGCGCAGCGAGACCGCGCTTGTGCGCGGCGACCCCGAAGCGCTGCGCGTGCTCTTCAACAACCTGATCGACAACGCAACGAAATACACACCGAGCGGCGGCCGCGTCGATGTCTGCGTGTTGATGAAAGACGGACATCCGGTCGTCAAGATCGGCGACAGCGGGCCGGGCATTCCGGTTGAAGAACGCTCGCGCGTCTTCGACCGCTTTTATCGCGTCGGCGAAGGCGCGAATCGCGCGCGCACCGACATCGCGGGCAGCGGCCTGGGGCTCGCGATCGTGCGGCGCATCGCGCTTCAGCACGACGCGGTCGTCACACTCGGCGACTCGAAAGCGGGCGGGCTGCTCGTCACGGTGATGTTCT
The DNA here is from genome assembly GCF_054589215.1 of Paraburkholderia sp. 2C. Taxonomy (NCBI): domain Bacteria; kingdom Pseudomonadati; phylum Pseudomonadota; class Betaproteobacteria; order Burkholderiales; family Burkholderiaceae; genus Paraburkholderia; species Paraburkholderia sp. 2C. Next base: position 69,674 of record NZ_BAAILL010000005.1, read on the forward strand.
AAAAACACCTTGTTTTATGGCGATTTTCCGAAACAGTCTGTTTAAGATTGTTTTAAGCGACGCCGCTTACTCTGCGACACATCGAGAAATCATTCTCCCGTCTGGAGTAAGAACGATGAACGTCAAAGTCCTGTCCCGTAGTGCCGTTGCCGTGGCTGTCGCGGTTGCGCTGTCCGCGGGCTATGTGGCCGGGCGCCGCAATCTGCCGGCGCCTGAGGTCATTCAGCCGGCCCAGGCCGCCGCGATGATGCCGGCCGAAGCGGCCGCCAAAACCGGCATTCCCGATTTCTCCGGCCTCGTCGAAACGTACGGGCCGGCGGTGGTCAACATCAGCGCGAAGCATGTCGTGAAGCGCACCGCATTGCGCAGCGGCGGCGGCGGCGCGAATAACCAGTTGCCGATCGACCCGAGCGATCCCTTCTACCAGTTCTACAAGCATTTCTTCGGCAATGTGCCGGGCATGCAAGGCCCCGGCGGCGACGATGGCGGCGACTCGCCCGATACGCCGAGCGCGAGCCTCGGTTCGGGCTTTATCATCAGCAGCGATGGCTACATCCTGACCAACGCGCACGTGGTCGACGGCGCGAACGTGGTGACCGTGAAGCTGACCGACAAGCGCGAATATCACGCGAAGGTCGTCGGCGCGGACAAGCAGTCGGACGTCGCGGTGCTGAAGATCGACGCGAAGGATCTGCCGACCGTGAAGATCGGCGACCCGCGCGCCAGCAAGGTCGGCCAGTGGGTGGTGGCGATCGGCTCGCCGTACGGCTTCGAGAACACGGTGACCTCGGGCATCATCAGCGCGAAATCGCGCTCGCTGCCGAACGAGAATTACACGCCGTTCATCCAGACCGACGTGCCGGTGAACCCGGGTAACTCGGGCGGTCCGCTCTTCAACCTGCAAGGCGAAGTGATCGGCATCAACTCGATGATCTACTCGCAGACGGGCGGCTTCCAGGGCCTTTCGTTCGCCATCCCGATCAACGAGGCGATGAAGGTCAAGGACGACCTCGTGAAGACCGGCCACGTGAGCCGCGGTCGGCTCGGTGTCGCGGTGCAGGGCATGAACCAGACGCTCGCCGATTCGTTCGGCCTGAAGCAGCCGCAAGGCGCGCTCGTCAGCTCGGTCGACAAGGACGGTCCGGCAGCGAAGGCCGGCCTGCAGCCCGGCGACGTGATCACCGCGGTCAACGGCACGCCGGTTACCGACTCGGCGGATCTGCCGGCGCAGATCGCGAACCTGAAGCCGGGCACGTCGGCGGACGTGACGGTGTGGCGCGACAAGGCGTCGAAGGACGTCAAGGTGACGATCGGCTCGCTGTCGGATACGAAGGTCGCTTCGAACGATGAGTCGTCGTCGCAGGTGCAAGGGCGGCTCGGCGTCGCGGTGCGTCCGCTCACGCCGCAGGAACAGAGCGGGGCGTCGGTCTCGCACGGCCTGCTGGTCCAGCAGGCGGGCGGCGCGGCGGCCAGCGCCGGTATCCAGCCCGGCGACGTGATTCTCGCGGTGAACGGCCGTCCGGTGTCGAACGTCGACCAGCTGAAGCAGGCAGTATCGCAAGCCGGTAACAGCCTGGCGCTGCTGATCCAGCGCGACAACGCGCAGATCTTCGTACCGGTCGACCTCGGTTGATCGATCGAGGGGGTGTCGGCGGGGGCGCCGCGGCCGGGCACGTCGTTCCACCGCGTGCCCGGCAACCCGCCGATCGGTAAAAAGGGGCGGCAAGCGGGTATGTCACTTGCTGCTCTGGTTAGATTTCCACCGTTCGGGGAAGCCCGAAAAAGGAGCTGACCAATGAAGAATTCTCCGCGCCATTTTCACGGTCCTATGGCCGCAGTCGCATCGGTAATTGCCGCGACGGCCTTATCGTGGGGGTTTGCGTCGAGCGCATTCGCGCAAAACGCAAGCGGTGTCACCGGCGGCACCACGACCGACAACACGAGCGCCGGCAATGTCAACGGTGGCGGCCTGCCGCAGATCCAGCAGCAAGGCGACGTGTCGTACACCTCGGGCGGCGTCGGCCTCGACGAATCGCATGCGCTGCGGGCGGCCGAACATAGCTGGCCGCTATCGCTGCGCTTTACCGGCCCGGGTTCCGACTATCTGGCCGACGTCCGCGTGAAGATTACCGACGCGCATAGCGGCGACGTACTCGATACGACCTCGCGCGGTCCGTATATGCTCGTCAAATTGCGCCCGGGGCGTTATACGGTGCAGGCGTCGTATAAAGACGACGCGCAAACCAGGACCGTCACCGTGCCGGCCAAGGGCACCGCCAAGGCTGCCTTTTACTGGCGAACCCAGTAAGCAGGGACTGCGGCGTTTGCGCGACTGTCAGGCGCCGATCGGCGGTTGAAACCGGGATGCAAGCACGGATGCAAGCGTGCTGAAGCGAATTGTTGCTAGTGTGCGGGAACGCGCGCAACCGGCGACGGTTTGATCGATAATTGAGCCACGGGCCTTTCGTCCGTGGCTTTTCGTTTTGAAAGCGTACATGGCGTGAAAGGCAGCGGGTTTGCTGCAACTGCATGAGTTGCTGCGTCGCGCCACAGCGGCGCGCGGCATCAGATTCAAACCGGAGCGTGTGACATGAGCGGTGTTCCGACCAACGGCGGCCAGGGCCGCGACGCCTCGCAGCAGCGTGGCGCCGCGCGCAGTGACGCGGCCGGTGAGCCGGTGCCGCAAGGCGCGCAATGCGGGCATCTGGTCGGCATCTCGCGCAATCCGCACCGGGTTCGGGTGATCCATCAAGGCGTCACCTTTGCCGACACCCAGGCTGCATTGACGGTCGCCGAAACCGGCGCGCCCGACACCTTCTACTTCCCGCGCGCCGACGTCAACATGGCGCGCCTCGAACGTTCGAACCACACGTCCCGATGTCCGCACAAAGGTGACGCATCGTATTTTCATTTGCGCACTGAGGACGGAATCGTGGAAAACGCCGCATGGAGTTATGAGGCCCCGATCGACGGAGCCGGAGAAATCAAAGGCTATCTGGCGTTTTACGCGTCGCGCGTCGACCGCATCGATCAGACATCCTGATCCCGCGGTGGCGAGCTTATCGGGAGGCGGCCATGGAACTAACGAACGCGCTCAGAATTCCGCTTGCACAGTCTGAAGTCTGGGACGCGATGCAGGATCTCGCGTTGTTGCGCGCGAGTCTCGACAACTGCGAGTCGTTCACGCGCCTCGCGGGGGGCGAATACGCGCTGACGCTGACCGTGCCGCTTGGGCCATTGCGGGCGCATTACGAAGTGCGCGCTCACGTTGCGAGCGATAACGGCACCGCAGCCGACAAGCCGCACCGTACGCTGAACTTCAAGGCACGCGCGGGTGGCGTCGGCTCGCTGCGCGGCCAGATCGATGTCGCGTTGCGCGCGGACGACGACGCGTCCGACAAGGCGCCGAGCACGCGGATCGACTACGCGGTCTGGGCGACCTCGACGGGGCCGCTCGCCGAACTGCCGGCGCGCCAGATCGAAAATGCGCTGCACGAACTCGCCGACGATTTCTTCACCGAGTTCTGCGCGGTCGTGCAGGCGAAGCACGGGCAAGGCCCGAACCAGTCGCGCGGCACGCAGCCGCGGCGCCAGCATGTGTTCCTGCGGCCGATCAGCCTTGCCGGCGTCGCGCGCCGCGCGCGGCACGATCATGGCGGCGCGCTGACTGGCCGCGCGATGCATTCGACCTTTGCGGCGCGTGCACATCACGATCACACGCCGCATGCCGTGCCGCACTGGGCGTGGGCCGCAATGATTTTCTTCGTCGCGCTGCTGCTGTACGTGGCGCGCTGGTTCAGCGGCGGCTAGGCGCGCCCGCGCCGCTCGTCATGCCTGCGCCGCCGGCGTTTCGCCGGGGCCGATTCTCAACGTGGGGCTGTATCGCAGCATGTCGATCACGGCCTCGACCATTACCCGCGCGTGCTTGCCGAAGTCGACCGAGCACGGCAGGAACAGCATGTCGCGCAGCGCGCCGCTCACGAACGAATGCAGGATCGACGCGGCTCGCGTCGTATTGAGGTCCGCCGGCAGCTGTCCCTTCGACACCGCGTTGCGCAACCCGCCCTGGATGTTCGCCATCCCCTCGCGCATATCGTTCTGATGGCGCGCCATGACCGGCCCCATCTCTTCGACGAACTCGCACTTCAGAAACAGGATGTCGAACACGCGGCGCTGCCGCGGATCGAGCGCGGTGTTGCGCAGCACCGTAGTGAGGATATCGACGAGCTTGCCGAGCGGATCCGGTTCCTGCGGATCGAGCGACGCCGCTTTCAACTCGTCGAGCGGCATCAGCACGCGATCGAACATCGCGGTGAAGAGATCGCCTTTGTTATCGAAATGCCAGTAGATCGCGCCGCGCGTGACGCCCGCGGCCTGTGCGATATCTGACAGCGAAGTGCGAGAAACCCCCTTCTCGAAGAACACCTGTTCGGCCGCATCGAGAATGCGGCTTCGCGTCTCCAGTGCTTCTTCCTTGGTTCGTCGGACCATTCTTCAGACCTGCCTGTATTGCTGGATTTCCCTGAGGTTTTTAAACGTCGATGATAAAGATCATCTCGTGTAGTCGTTCTCATGGGAATTGCTTTTGCGTGGATACGCATCGGTACTTAACGAATAAACTTTTACGTGCATTCGTGAACGTATCTATAATAGCACCCTAAACGATCGGATGACCCCTCTCACCCGGCCGGTTAATTTCCGTCACCGAAGCTTTCAATAACCTTCACGTCGCCTGTCGGACGGGGCAAGTTGACGATGCAAGGTGCGGCATTTTCCCGGGCTGGCGCAATTCGAAGAGTGGTGCTCCCGCAGCAAGCGCATCCATGGGCTTCCGGTCGCGGGCGTCGCAAGACGTCCGTGCGCGTCGTTGCCGTTGCCGCCATTGCGATCCCGCGCCGTCCGATCCTGGCTGATCCTCGCGATCCCGTTCGATCCTGCGTCGTGATCCTGTCGTCGTCCCCTGGTGGCGGTGCGCACTTTTTTCTTCTCAGTCTCTGACAGAGGTCGCTCCATGCGCGTCAAACGGGTAACTATCCGCTGGGCTTCGTTCAGCCTGCTTCCTGCTGCGGCGCTTGCCGTGCTGCTGGCGGCCTGCGGACCAAAACAATCAGCTCCACCGCCGCAAGATCCCGAAGTGGGCATCGTGACCGTCCAGCCGACGCCGGTGCCCGTGGTCACCGAACTGCCGGGCCGCACGAGCGCGTACCTCGTCGCGCAGGTGCGCGCGCGGGTTGACGGCATCGTGCTGCGGCGCGAGTTTGTCGAAGGCAGCGAAGTCAAGGCCGGTCAACGGCTGTACAAGATCGACCCGGCGCCGTACATCGCGGCGCTGAACAATGCGAAGGCCGCGCTCGCGAAGGCGCAGGCGAATCTCGCCACGACCACCGCGCAGGCGAACCGCTACAAGGTGCTGGTCGCCGCGAACGCGGTCAGCAAGCAGGACTACGACAACGCGATCGCCTCGGAAGGCCAGGCGGCGGCGGATGTCGCCGCGGGCAAGGCGTCGGTCGATACCGCGCAGATCAACCTCGGCTATACGGACGTCGTGTCGCCGGTCACGGGCCGCGTCGGCATCTCGCAGGTCACGCCCGGCGCGTACGTGCAGGCAAGCCAGGCCACGCTGATGTCGACGGTCCAGCAGCTCGACCCGATGTACGTCGATCTCACGCAGTCGAGCCTGCAGGGGCTCAAGCTGCGCCGCGACATCCAGAGCGGCCGTCTGAAGACCACCGGCCCGAACGCGGCCAAGGTCACGCTGATTCTCGAAGACGGCCGTCCGTACGGCGAAACCGGCAAGCTGCAGTTCACCGACGTGACCGTCGACCAGACCACCGGCTCGGTCACGATTCGCGCGATCTTCGACAACAAGGATCGCGTGCTGCTGCCGGGCATGTTCGTGCGCGCGCGCATTCAGGAAGGCGTCAACGACGCCGCGCTGCTCGTGCCGCAAGTCGGCGTCACGCATGACCAGAAGGGCCAGGCCACCGCGCTGATTGTCGACAAGGACAACAAGGTCGAACTGCGCACGCTCGTCACGTCGGGCATTTACGGCGCGAGCTGGGTCGTCGAAGACGGCTTGCAGCCGGGCGACCGCGTGATCGTGCAGGGCGTCGACAAGGTGCATCCGGGCAACAAGGTCAGGACCGTCGCCGCGCAGCTTCCCGCCACCCCCGCTTCCGGCGCGGCCGCACAAGCCGCGTCGGGCGCCTCCGCGGCATCGGGCGCGTAACTCGGGCACGTAATAACAGGGAGCCTGTTACATGGCAAAGTTTTTTATCGATCGCCCGATCTTTGCATGGGTGATCGCGATCGTGCTGATGCTGGCCGGGCTTGCGTCGATTTTCACGCTGCCCGTCGCGCAGTACCCGACCATCGCGCCGCCGTCCATCCAGATCAGCGCGACGTATCCGGGCGCATCGGCGAAGACGGTGGAAAACACGGTCACGCAGGTCATCGAGCAGCAGATGAGCGGTCTGGACCACCTGCTGTATCTGTCGTCCACCTCCGATGACTCCGGCACCGCGACGATCACGCTGACCTTCGCGGCCGGCACGAATCCGGACATCGCGCAGGTGCAGGTGCAGAACAAGCTGCAGCTGGCTACGCCGCTTCTGCCGCAGGTCGTGCAGCAGCTCGGCACGAAGGTGACGAAGTCGAGCAGCAGCTTCCTGCTCGTGCTCGCGTTCGTGTCGCAAGACGGCAGCATGAGCAAGTACGACCTGGCGAACTACGTCGCGTCGCACATCCAGGATCCGGTCAGCCGGATCGACGGCGTCGGCACGGTCACGCTGTTCGGCACGCAATACGCCATGCGCATCTGGCTCGACGCGAACAAGCTGACGAACTACAGCCTGACGCCGGTCGACGTGCAGGCGGCGATCGTCGCGCAGAACGTGCAGGTCGCGGGCGGATCGCTCGGCGGCACGCCGTCGGTGCCGGGGCAACTGCTGCAGGCCACCATCACCGAAGCATCGCTGCTCACCACGCCGGAGCAGTTCGGCAACATCCTGCTGAAGGTGAATCAGGACGGCTCGCAGGTGCGTCTGAAGGACGTCGCGCGCATCGATCTCGGCGGTGAGAATTACAACACCGACACGAAGTACAACGGCGCGCCGACGGCCGGCTTCGGTATCCAGCTCGCGACGGGCGCAAACGCGCTGCAGACCGCGAAGCTCGTGCGCCAGAAGATCGACCAGCTCGCGCCGTACTTCCCGCACGGCCTCGTCGTGAAGTACCCGTACGACACGACGCCGTTCGTGCGGCTGTCGATCGAGGAAGTGGTGAAGACGCTGCTCGAGGGCATCGTGCTCGTGTTCCTCGTGATGTATCTGTTCCTGCAGAACCTGCGCGCGACGCTGATTCCGACCATCGCGGTGCCGGTCGTGCTGCTCGGTACATTCGCGATCATGAGCGTGGTCGGTTTCTCGATCAACGTGCTGTCGATGTTCGGTCTCGTGCTCGCCATCGGCCTGCTGGTGGACGATGCGATCGTGGTGGTCGAGAACGTCGAACGCGTGATGAGCGAAGAAGGGCTCTCGCCACGCGACGCAACGCGCAAGGCGATGGACCAGATCACCGGCGCGCTGATCGGCGTGGCATTGGTGCTCTCCGCGGTGTTCGTGCCGGTCGCGTTCTCGGGCGGGTCGGTCGGCGCGATCTACCGGCAGTTCTCGTTGACCATCGTCGCGGCGATGGTGCTGTCCGTGCTCGTCGCGCTGATTCTGACGCCGGCGCTGTGCGCAACGATCCTGAAGCCGATTCCGCAGGGCCATCACGAGGAGAAGAAAGGCTTTTTCGGCTGGTTCAACCGCACCTTCGACAAGAGCCGCGACCGGTATCACCAGGGCGTGCACCATGTGATCAAGCGCTCGAGCCGCTGGCTCATCATCTATCTCGTGGTGATCGTCGCGGTCGGGATGCTGTTTGTGCGGCTGCCGAAGTCGTTCCTGCCCGATGAAGACCAGGGCACGATGTTCGTGCTCGTGCAGACGCCGGTCGGCTCGACGCAGGAAACCACGGGCCGCGCGCTGAAGGACATTTCCGACTATCTGCTCAACGACGAAAAGAGCATCGTCGAATCGACCTTCACGGTGAACGGCTTCAGCTTCGCGGGCCGCGGCCAGAACTCGGGTCTCGTGTTCGTGCGGATGAAGGACTACGCGCAGCGTCAGCATTCCGACCAGAAAGTGCAGGCGCTGGTAGGTCGTCTGTTCCAGCATTTCTCGACGTACAAGACGGCCACGGTGTTCCCGGTCAATCCGCCTTCGATTCCTGAACTCGGTACGGCGGCGGGCTTCGACTTCGAACTGCTCGATCGCGCGGGCGTCGGCCACGACGTGCTGATGCAGGCGCGCAACCAGCTGCTCGGCATGGCCGCGAAAGACCCGACGCTGGCGCAGGTGCGTCCGAACGGCCTGAACGACACGCCGCAGTTCAAGGTGACGATCGATCAGGAAAAGGCGGCCGCGCTCGGCGTGCAGCTTGCGTCGATCGACCAGTCGTTCTCGATCGCGTGGGCCTCGGCCTACGTGAACAACTTCCTCGATTCGGACAGCCGGATCAAGAAGGTGTATCTGCAGGCCGACGCACCGTTCCGCATGACACCGGAAAACCTGAACGACTGGTACGTGCGCAACTCGTCGGGTGGAATGGTGCCGTTCTCGGCATTCACCACCGGCAAGTGGATGTACGGTTCGCCGAAGCTCGAGCGCTACAACGGTATTTCGTCGATCGAAATCCAGGGGCAGGCGGCGCCGGGCAAGAGTACGGGTCAGGCGATGGCGGCGATGGAAGCGCTTGCGAAGAAGCTGCCCGCGGGCGTCGGCTACGACTGGACCGGTCTGTCGTTCCAGGAAATCCAGTCCGGTTCGCAGGCGCCGATCCTGTACGGCATCTCGATTCTCGTCGTGTTCCTGTGTCTTGCGGCGCTGTACGAGAGCTGGTCGATTCCGTTCTCGGTGATCATGGTCGTGCCGCTCGGCGTGCTCGGCGCGCTGCTTGCCGCGACGCTGCGCGGTCTCGAGAACGACGTGTTCTTCCAGGTGGGCCTGCTCACGACAGTGGGCCTGTCGGCGAAGAACGCGATTCTGATCGTCGAGTTCGCGCGTGAGTTGCAGCAAGGGCAGGGCATGGGCCCGATCGAGGCCGCGCTCGAAGCCGCGCGTCTGCGGTTGCGGCCGATCCTGATGACGTCGCTTGCGTTCATTCTCGGCGTGCTGCCGCTTGCGATCAGTAACGGCGCGGGTTCGGCGAGCCAGCACGCCATCGGCACCGGTGTGATCGGCGGCATGCTGACCGCGACGTTCCTCGCAATCTTCATGATCCCCATGTTCTTCGTCGTGATCCGCGGCAGTTTCAGCGGTGAGAAGGAAGATCCGGACGAGGCGCTCGCGCATTACAACGAGCACCATCCTCATGATCCGTCGGGCGGCGCTCCGTCGGGCGGCGGTGCTGACAACGGCGGCGGTTCGGGCAAGGAAGGACACTAAGATGCTCAAACATTCTTTGATCGCAGCATCGGTGGCGCTCTTCGCCGCCGGCTGCACGATGGCGCCGAAGTACGAGCGTCCGGCAGCGCCGGTGTCGACGACGTTCCCGCAGGGCGGCGTCTACGCGACACAGCCGGCGCCTACCTCGGCCGAGCGCTCCGCGCACGGCGCGGCGGCGACCGATATCGGCTGGCGCGACTTCTTCGTCGACGAGCGGCTCAAACAGTTGATCGAAATCGCGCTGAAGAACAACCGCGATCTGCGCGTGTCGGTGCTGAACATCCAGGCGTCGCGCGCGCAGTATCAGATCACGCGCGCGGAGCTGTTCCCGGCTATCGAAGCCGCGGCGTCCCAGTCGAAATCGCGGACGCCGAAGAATCTGTCGTTCGCCGGCAATACGATCTCCAACGAGTATTCGGTCGGGCTCAACGCATCGTGGGAGATCGACTTCTTCGGGCGCATCCAGAGCCTGAAGGATCAGGCGCTCGCGCAATATCTTGCGACCGCGCAGGCGCGCAAGGCCGCGGAGATCGCGCTGGTGTCGTCGGTGGCGGACCAGTACGTGTCGATGCTCGGCTTCGACGAGGCGTTGAAGGTCACGCAGAATACGCTGCGCACCGCGCAGGATTCGTACAACATCACGAAGCTGCAGTACGAAACCGGCACCGGTTCCGAGCTCGATCTGCGTCAGGCTGAAACTGTCGTCGAACAGGCGCGCGCGAACATGCAGACCGAAGCGCGTGCGCGCGCGCAGGCTGAGAACGCGCTCGTGCTACTGGTCGGCGAACCGCTGCCGGCCGATCTGCCGCAAGGCCGCACGCTCGACGATCAAAACCTGCTAACCGACATTCCGGCGGGCTTGCCGTCCGATCTGCTGACGCGTCGTCCCGACATCATGGAAGCGGAGCAGAATCTGCTCGCGGCGAACGCGAACATCGGCGCCGCGCGTGCCGCGTTCTTCCCGCGCGTCTCGCTGACCGGCAACTTCGGCACGCTGAGTCCGACGCTCGGTGGTCTCTTCAAGGCTGGTTCGGCGGCATGGGGTTTCGCACCGCAGATCACGGTGCCGATCTTCGAGGGCGGTGCGAACATCGCGAACCTCGATCTCGCGCACGTGCAGAAGAACATCCAGATCGCGCAGTACGAGAAGGCGATCCAGACCGCGTTCCGCGAAGTCGCCGACGGACTCGCGGCGCGCGGCACGTTCGATCAGCAGATTGCCGCGCTTGAGCGCGACACGTTTGCGGAACAACGGCGGCTCGATCTGTCGGATCTGCGCTATCGGAACGGGGTGGACAGCTATCTGTCGGTGCTGACTGCGCAGACCGATCTGTATCAGGTGCAACTGCTGCTCACCGACGCGCGCGTGCAGCGTCTCTCGAACCTGATCGATCTTTATCAGGCACTGGGCGGTGGATGGATCGAACGGGCCGGCGAAACGCCGCGGCCGGCCGATGCGCCTGTCGATTACGGCGATGCGCCGGCTGCGCCTGCTGCGGCATCGTCGGCTGCAGCTAGCTGATGGAACAGCCGCAATGGCCGATCGGCTGGGTTGACGAGGGGCCGCGGTAAGGATAAGATTTGCGTTTGAAAACTACGTACAAGCGAGTGCGAAAAACGTAGCGCCGCCCGGGTAACCGGGTCCCATCATGGAGTGGGAGTTCTGCCGAAAGGTGGATAGAGAGTCTCGCATACGACGGCCACCGAAAGGTGGCCGTTGGTTTTTCCGGGGCTGTATTCAAGTTCCGCGTCGTCGGTTTGCTTCGGTAAGGCGCACTGTCTTTCTACGCTCGAATCTTCTTGCCCAGATACGTTGCACGCAGCAGCGTCGCGAAGCCGATCCTTTTCGCGCTGGTTTGGCGCTTCGTAAGTCCGTCATCGAGGAGGTAGGCAGATTGAATGCGCAGAACCATTCTTTGCTTGCGGCTCTTGTCCTTGCGCACCTCGAAGAATATGGCGTATAGCGAAGTGGTGCCGTCGGTGTTGACGCCTTCCACCGTGACGAAATTCGGTTGCCGGTCGTTCGCCAATACGATGCGACGTGACGGCATGGTCGTCACGACATCTCTTAAGAAGCGTCGCGATAATTCGTATCTCTGAGGATCGAGCACGCGTTGCTCTCTGCCATCATCGTAGATTTCACGCGCGGGTATCAGGCCTTGCGGGCGCTTGTCCCAACGAAGGCTGTGCGTAAAGCAATGGCATGAGAACAGCACAAGCACGGTAATGTCTGTGCCGAGCCCCAGATCGGTTTTGAACGTGAATGAGTCGAGGTGACGCAGGTCCCAGCGAATGCCACGCAACGAAATGTCGCCAAAGCGATGCGTGTGTTCGGGTGGGTCATCGATGGCGACCTGCAGTGCGTTTTGCGACATTTGACGGAATGGAAGGGCGAGCCGTCCATTCTATGAATGTCACCTGTTCGCCACCATTCGGCCGAATGGCCAGGGTGCGGTTCAATGCCCGCATGCGTGGGCACGCTGCTCGTCGCTAGTCGGCAACCCGCATCATCGCGTCGCCCGCGGTCGCGTCTCGCGCGTCGGTATTCGCTTCGAAGTCGTGCTCCGCGCGGCGCAAATCGCGCGCGGCCGCGCGTTCGCTTTTGACGCCATTGAAGATCAGATTCAGTACGACCGCCGACACCGATGCGAGCAGGATGCCGCTGTGAAGCAGCGGCGACAGCGCCGACGGCAGCTTTGCGAAGAAATGCGGCGACACGACGGGCACGAGTCCGAGCCCGATGCTGACGGCGACGATAAACAGGTTGTGATGGTTCTTGGTCAAGTCGACCTTCGATAGCACCTTGATGCCGTTTGCCGCGACCATCCCGAACATCACAATGCCGGCGCCGCCGAGCACAAAAGCCGGCACCGACGCGACAAGCTGGGCCATCTTCGGAAAAAGGCCGAGCAGGACGAGCATCACACCGCCCATCGCGCATACATAGCGGCTCTTCACACCGGTCACGCCAATCAGCCCGACGTTCTGCGAGAACGACGTGTGCGGAAACGAGTTGAAGATGCCGCCGATCAGCGTGCCCAGTCCATCGACGCGTAATCCGCGCACAAGCGTCTTCTGATCGACGGGCCGCTCGACCATGTCGCCGACCGCGAGAAACATGCCGGTCGATTCGATAAACGTGACGAACATCACGGTCACCATGGTCGCGATCGACAGCGGGTCGAAGTGCGGCAAGCCGAAGTGGAACGGCATGACGAAGCCGACCCACGGCGCGTTCGTCACGCCTTCCATATTGACGCGGCCAAGCAGCGCCGCGATCGCAAAGCCCGCGACGATGCCGAGCAACACCGAGATGTTCGCGATAAAGCCCTTGCCGAATTTGTTGATGAGCAGAATCAGCATCAGTACCGCAAGCGAGAGTCCGAGATAGACGGGATTGCCGTAGTCCGGATTGCCGACGCCGCCCGCAGCCCAGTTGATGCCGACTTCCATCAGCGACAAGCCGATCACCGAAATCACGACGCCGACGACCACCGGCGGGAAAAAGCGCAACAGCTTGCCGATCGCGGGCGCGAGCAGAATGCCGATCACGCCGGCCGCGATCGTCGAGCCGAAGATGTCGAGAATGCCGAGGTTCGGGTTCGTGCCGATCGCGATCATCGGGCTCACGGCGGCGAATGTGCAGCCCATGATGACGGGCAGGCGGATGCCGAAAATCCATAGGCCGAGCGTCTGGATCAGCGTTGCGATGCCGCACGAGAACAGATCGGCGCTGATCAGGAACGCGATCTGGTCTTTGGGCAGCTTCAGCGCGCTGCCGACGATCAGCGGCACCGCGACTGCGCCCGCATACATGACGAGTACGTGCTGGACGCCGAGCGTCAGCAGCCGTCCCGCGGGCAGCCGCTCGTCGCACGGGTGGACCGTGTTTGCGTGCATTGTCTCTCTCCATACCGGTTTAGGAATATTCCTAACGGTATGCGCGCCGAAAAAGTGCAACAAGTCCGCTGACGGCTATGTCGGGGTTCGCGCCGTTGATATGGATCGGGCGGGGTCCGTGGGCGATGCGTGCATGCACGTGGTGCACCGCGATCCGCGTATGATCCGGGGACGTATCGGAGTCGACATGGTCTGTATTTGCCGCTTCGCATGATGCGGCTTCGGTGGATCGACGCAAACGCCATGCGCAGCGCGTCGAGCCCCTGTCCGATCGATGCCGTGAAACAGCGCGATCCTGTCGCAGTCGCTCATCCCGTCGTGCTCATGTCATCGCGCTTATTGACCGCGCTTATTGACCGCGCGTATTGACCGCGCGTATTGACCGCGCGTATTGACCGCGCGTATTCGCCGCGCCTATTCGCCGCGAAATCTCGGCGCGCGCTTTTCCGCAAACGCGGCACGTCCTTCGCGAAAGTCATCACTCTGCGCGGCCTCATCGAGCAGCCGTTCGACGACACCGTCACGCAGCGCGCCGTTACCGGACGCGAGCGCGTCGAGTATCGTCTTCGCGCCGGAGATGGTGAGCGGCGCGCTTGCCTTGAGCCGCTGTGCAAACGCAAGCGCCGTGGCGAGCGCATCGTCGGTGATTTCGTCGATAAAGCCGATGCGCAGCGCGCGCTGCGCATCGAACGTCTCGGCC
>NZ_BAAILL010000005.1:83892-151865 GCF_054589215.1 Paraburkholderia sp. 2C
CGCGATGCCGTAGACGATCGACAGCTTCGCGGCCGGAATCGCGAACGTCGCGCCCGGCGTGGCGAAGCGGAAGTCGCACGACATCGCGACATTGCAGCCGCCGCCCATGCAGTAGCCGTTGATCGCGGCAATCGTCGGCTTCGGCGAGGCGGCAATGCGGTTGCAGCAGCCTTCATAAGCATCTTCGTAAGCACGCGCCTGCTCCGCGTTGGCGCGCACCTCGCCGAACTCGGAGATGTCGGCGCCCGCGCAGAAGCTGTTTGCGCTGCCGGTCAGCACGATTGCGCGTATCGCGCGCTCCGCGCTCAATGCGTCGAACGTGTCGCCGAGGCGCCGCCACAGGGCGAAGGTCAATGCGTTGCGACGCTCGGCGCGATTCAATGTGACGCGGGCGACGCCGTCGTCGACGGTCAACTGGATCGGATCGCCGGACGCCTGCGTGCTGTTTGGCTGCGAATGGCTTGCCATGTGTGAGCCTTTCGAAAGTCAGTCGATCGGGGCAGGTCAGTCCGATATACGAAAACGCGGACTGTGGATCGGTCAATAAGATATACCTATTGCGCGATGCGCCGCGCCGCTGCCGTCATTATCGATCGCGACCTTTACAGATCGGCCACACACCGCCAACATGCACGGTGCGCATGCAAGACCCCATTCGCTATTCGTTATCCGCTATTTACTATCTGCTATCCGCTTCGCAAGACCCGAGGAGAACCGCTGATGAAGACCAAAGCCGCCATCGCATGGAAAGCCGGTGCACCGCTCACCGTCGAGGAAGTCGATCTCGAAGGTCCGCGCGCCGGCGAAGTGCTGATCGAGGTGAAGGCGACCGGCATTTGCCATACCGACTACTACACGCTGTCCGGCGCGGACCCCGAAGGTCTGTTCCCGGCGATCCTGGGCCACGAAGGCGCGGGCGTGATCGTCGATGTCGGGCCCGGCGTCGGCACGCTGAAGAAGGGCGACCACGTCATTCCGCTTTACACGCCCGAATGCCGCCAATGCAAATTCTGCCTGTCGCGCAAGACGAACCTGTGCCAGGCAATCCGCGCGACGCAGGGCAAAGGCCTGATGCCCGACGCGACGACGCGCTTCTCGCTCGACGGCAAGCCGCTCTATCACTACATGGGCACGTCGACGTTCTCGAATTACATCGTCGTGCCGGAAATCGCGGTTGCGAAGATCCGCGAGGACGCGCCGTTCGACAAGGTCTGTTATATCGGCTGCGGGGTGACCACGGGTGTCGGTGCGGTCGTCTATTCGGCGAAGGTCGAAGCGGGCGCGAACGTCGCCGTGTTCGGCCTGGGCGGCATCGGGCTCAATGTGATCCAGGCCGCGAAGATGGTCGGCGCCAACAAGATTATCGGCGTCGACATCAATCCGGGCCGCGTCGAACTGGCGAAGAAATTCGGCATGACCGACTTTATCAACCCGAAGGAGGTCGGCAATGTGGTCGACCGGATCGTGCAGATCACCGACGGCGGCGCCGATTACTCGTTCGAGTGCATCGGCAATACGAAGGTGATGCGCGATGCGCTCGAGTGCACGCACAAGGGCTGGGGCCAGTCGTTCATCATCGGCGTCGCGGCGGCGGGCGAGGAAATCAGCACGCGGCCGTTCCAGCTCGTGACGGGCCGCCAGTGGAAGGGCTCCGCGTTCGGCGGCGCGCGCGGCCGCACGGACGTGCCGAAGATCGTCGACTGGTATATGGAAGGCAAGATCAATATCGACGATCTGATTACGCACCATCTGCCGCTCGAGCGCATCAACGAGGGCTTCGATCTGATGAAGAAGGGCGAATCGATCCGCTCTGTCGTGATGTACTAAGACCCGCTTGAGGAGACCGCGATGCTAGAGACGCGCTCGTCGCATGCCTGCCACGGCGGCATGCAGCAGTTCTATCAGCACGATTCGCGCACGATCGGCCTGCCGATGCGGTTTGCCGCGTATCTACCGCCGCAGGCTGCGCACGGCAAGGTGCCGGCGCTGTTCTATCTCGCCGGCCTCACGTGCACCGAAGAAACCTTTCCGATCAAGGCGGGCGCGCAGCGCTTCGCCGCGAAGCACGGCATCGCGCTGATCGCGCCGGACACGAGCCCGCGCGGCGCCAATGTGCCCGGCGAAAGCGACGCATGGGATTTCGGCGTCGGCGCGGGTTTTTACGTCGATGCGACGCGCGAACCGTGGGCGGCGCGCTACCGGATGTACTCGTACGTGCGCGACGATTTGCGCGAGACCGTCTGCGCGAATCTGCCGATCGATGCGGCGCGGCTCGGCATATTCGGCCACTCGATGGGCGGGCACGGCGCGCTCGTGCTCGCGCTGCGCAATCCGGTGCTGTACAAGTCGGTGTCGGCGTTTGCGCCGATCGCGGCGCCGATGCGTTGTCCGTGGGGCGAGAAGGCATTGGGCGGCTATCTCGGCGAGAACCGCGAGGCGTGGCGCGACTACGACGCGAGTGAACTGGTCGGGCGCGCGTCAGGGAAGTTCGCGGCGGGCATCCTCGTCGATCAGGGGCTTGCCGATCAATTTCTCGACGAGCAGCTCAATCCGGACGTATTCGAGGCGGCGTGCGCTGCCGCCGGTCAGCCGCTGACGCTGCGGCGTCATGCGGGCTACGACCACGGGTATTACTTTATTTCGACGTTCATCGAAGATCATCTCGCGCATCACGCGAAGGTGTTGCTTGCGTGATGGTACGCGGCGCGCCCACCCGCTAGCGCCGCGCAAGCAGACTCGCACCGTACACAGCAGCCGCGAGCAGCGTAATCCAGAAGCTCGTCGGCCAGTCGGTATAGAACGCGAGCGTGACGCCAAGCCACGCCTGCGCGAGCGCGAGCGCCGCGGCAAGCACGAGGCCCATCGACAGCCGCGTCGTCATGTTCTGCGCGGCGGCGGCCGGCCCGACCATCAGCGTGAACACGAGCAGCACGCCGACGATCTGCGTGCAGGCGGCCACCGCGAGCGCGGCGATCGCGAGAAACAGCACCGACACGAGCCGCAGCGATACGCCTTTCGCTTCCGCGAGTTCCGGCTGCAACGAGGCGAACAGCAGCGGCCGCATGATCGCTGCAAGCGCGACGAGGCTCAGCACGCCGATCGCCGCGAGC
Organism: Paraburkholderia sp. 2C; assembly: GCF_054589215.1. NCBI lineage: Bacteria > Pseudomonadati > Pseudomonadota > Betaproteobacteria > Burkholderiales > Burkholderiaceae > Paraburkholderia > Paraburkholderia sp. 2C. The sequence goes on from NZ_BAAILL010000005.1 coordinate 87,003, forward strand.
ACCGCGAGCGTGGACGTATTGACGCCGAGCACATTGCCGAACAGCAGCGCGGTGACCTGCGTCGCGTACGCGGTGAAGAAATGCAGAAACAGCAGCCCGAAGCCGAGCGCAAGCGAAAGGATCACGCCGATCGCCACGTCGCGTCCCGCGAGACGCTCGCCGAGCGCGCCCATGCCGACGCCGGCCGCGAGCGTGAAGCCGATCATCCCCCAGATCGGCGAGATGCCGATCAGCACGGCGCCGGTCGCGCCGGTAAAGCCGACGTGCGATAGCGCATGGCCGGCAAACGTCTGCCCGCGCATCACGAGAAAGTAACCGACGATTCCCGACAGCACCGCGACGATCCCCGACGCCGCGAATGCGTTGACCATGAAGTCATATTCAAACATCGTGTGTGTGCCCGTCGCGTGACGTGTGGTTATCGTGGTGCGCGTGGCCGCGCCCATGCGCATGTGCTCCGCCGCCGCTGTGGTCGTGTCCGCCGTGACCGTGACTATGCCCGCCATCGTCTTCATGTTCGTGGTCGTGCTTTTCGACTTCGACGTCGCCGGACATCACGAAAATGCGGCCGTTCATGCGGATCACGTCGATCGTCGATCCATAAAGACGCGACAGCACTGGCCTGGTGATCACTTCGTCGACCGTGCCGAGCGCCGCGACGCCATTGCCGAGATACAGCACGCGATCGAGCGCGTGCAGCAGCGGGTTCAGCTCGTGCGCCGAGAACAGCACCGCGATGCCGAGTTCCTGCTGCACGCGCCGCACGAGTTCGACGACGCTTCTCTGATGATGCGGATCGAGGCTGATCAGCGGTTCGTCGAGCAGCAGCAGGCGCGGATTGCCGAGCAGGCACTGCGCGAGCAGCAGACGCTGCCGCTCGCCGCCCGACAGTTCGGACAGCGGCCGGTCGGCCAGCGCGCTGGCGCCGACGAGGTCGAGCACGCGCGCGACCTCGGCGCGCGTCTTCGCGTCGGCGTGCGGCAGGCCCCAGCGATGGCCGTCGGCCGCCATCGCGACGAAATCGCGCCCACGCACGCGCCGGCCGGCGAGCGCGCTGCGCGTCTGCGGCATATACCCAATCGACGGATTGCCGCAGACCACCGGCTCGCCGAGCACGCGCACGACGCCGCTCGCGGCCGGCACCAGGCCCAGCACCGCGCGCATCAAGGTGGTCTTGCCGGCGCCGTTGGGCCCCAGCACACCGACAAATTCGCCTTGCCGGATCGTGAGGCTCGTGTCGCTCAGGATCGTGCGTCCGCCGAGCTCGAGCGTGACGCGCTCGAGCTCCAGCACAGGCGCCGCATCCGTTGCTGCTTTCGTTGTCGTATCTGCAGACGGTGCGGAGGGCGGACGATCACGTTCGGTCATTGATGGGTTCCTTTGCTGCCGGCATGGTCGCCTGCCGCGAGCGCCGCGCCAAGCGCGTCGAGCTGCGCGAGCATCCATTGCTGATAATTCTTGCCCGCGGGCTCCGTCTCCGTCACGCTCATCGACGGCACCTGCGATTGCTGCGCGAGCTTCAACATCCGTTTGGTCAGCGCTTCGGTGGCCTGGCTGTTATAGATCAGCACGCGCACGCGCTTCTCGCGCAAGTCGCGCTCGAACGCGGCGATGTCGGACGCACTCGCTTCGGTGTCGTTCATCGTCGCCAGCTGGAAACGCAGATTGCGCATATCGAGGCCGATCGCGTCTGACATATAGCCGAATACCGGTTCGGTCGCCGTGACCGGCACGCCCGCATAGCGCGCATGCAACGCGGCGACCTTCGCGTCGATCGGCTTCAATGAATCGAGAAACTTCGCGAGATTCGCATCGTACGCGCTCTTGTGCGCCGGGTCAGCGGCCGCGAGCGCGGCGCTCACGGCGCGCGCGACGGCCGGCATCGTCGACGGGTCGTACCAGAGGTGCGGATTATCGCCGCTTTTCTTGCCGACGAGGTCGGCCGCGACGATCACGGTGCGCTTTGCATTCTTCGATGCGGCGAGCAGCTTCGCCATCCACGGATCGTAGTCGGCGCCGTTATAGACGACAAGGCTCGCATGCTGCAACGCGCGCGCCGTCTTCGGGCTCGCTTCGAACAGGTGCGGGTCCTGGTCGGGATTGCTGAGGATACTCGTGACGTCGACCTGATTGCCGCCCAATTGCCTTACGACATCGCCGTAGAAGTTTTCGGCCGCAACGACCGGGATCTTGCCGCCGTTTGCGGCGGCGGACGTAGTCTGCGCATACGCCGCCGCCTGGCCGATGGCGAGCGCGAGTGTCGCCGCGAACAGATACTTCGTCAGGTTCAACGCGGTGCGTACCGCATTCCATTTCGGGTTCTTCTTGGTCATCGTGCTGCCCTGTTTGTGCGTGATCGGTTGGATGGAAGGTTGAATGGAGACAAAAGCGTTACCGCGGGCCGCGCTGATCGCGCTGATCGCGTTGACACGAGGCGCACAGCCCGCTCAGCTCGACGACCTGCCGGCGGACTTCGAAGCCATGCGCAGGCGCGCTGCCGGCCAGCTGTTGCGCCAGCTCAGCGCCGGGAATCTCGACCGTTTCGCCGCATGCTTCGCAGATCAGAAACTGGCCTTGATGCGGATGCTCGAGATCGCAGCACGCAAAAAACGCGTTCTTCGACTCGATCCGATGCACGAAGCCGTGCTCGACCAGAAAGTCGAGCACGCGGTAGACGGTGGTCGGCGGCACGCGGCCGCGCTGCGGTTCGAGCGCGGCGAGCAGATCGTAGGCGCCGATCGGCCGCTCGCTTGCGGCGATCAACGTGTAGACCTGGCGGCGCAGCGTGGTGAGCGCGAGGCCGCGTGCGTCGGCAACGGCTTGTGCGCGCGCAAGCCGGTGAGCGAGGCGGTGATCGGATGAAGCGGACATGGTGCTGCTCCGTGACAAGGCCGGAATGATATAACGTATCCAAACATCTTGCCATTGATTGAATGCCGGTGCCGTCTAAATTGATAGGGCAGGCAGAGGCTGGCGCGGACTGCGAACTACCGCGCTGCACCATCGAAATCTTGCGGCGTGCCTTGACATGGTCGGACACGTATCCGATCATTCGATCACAAAGAGAGCAATTGATCGCACAGCGAGCGTTCGCTCACTGGCGCAAAGACTCGCACCAGACGAACGATTGGGAGACACGGCGTGGCAGCGCGATTGCAAGACAAGGTGGCCATTCTCACTGGCGCGGCAAGCGGCATTGGCGAAGCGGTCGCACGCCGGTATCTCGACGAAGGCGCGCGCTGCGTGCTCGTCGATGTCAAGCCGGCCGCCGGATTCGCTCATGAATTGCGCGAAACGCACCCCGACCGCGTGCTTGCCATCAGCGCGGACGTCACGCGGCGCGACGACATCGCGCGCATCGTCGCTCAGACGGTCGAACGCTTCGGCCGCATCGATATTCTTTTCAATAACGCGGCGCTCTTCGATATGCGGCCGCTGCTCGACGAATCGTGGGACATCTACGACAAGCTGTTCGCGGTCAACGTCAAAGGCATGTTCTTCCTGATGCAGGCGGCCGCGCAGCGCATGGTCGATCAGGGCGGCGGCGGAAAGATCATCAATATGTCGTCGCAGGCCGGGCGCCGCGGCGAGGCGCTCGTCTCGCACTACTGCGCGACCAAGGCCGCGGTACTTAGCTATACGCAATCGGCGGCGCTCGCCCTCGCGCCGCACGGGATCAACGTGAACGGTATCGCACCGGGCGTCGTCGATACGCCGATGTGGGAGCAGGTCGATGCGCTTTTCGCACGTTATGAGAACCGGCCGCCCGGCGAGAAGAAGCGTCTCGTCGGCGAAGCGGTGCCGCTCGGCAGGATGGGGCTGCCGGCGGATCTGACCGGTGCGGCGCTGTTCCTCGCATCGGCGGATGCGGACTACATCACCGCGCAAACCCTGAATGTCGACGGCGGCAACTGGATGAGCTGACCTTTTTACCACCGCCAGCGACTCGGCTGCCGGCCGGAACTGCGAGGATCCGTGAGTCGCCCATCGCAAGCCAACACGAACGTACGATAAAGGAGACAAACGATGAAACCTGCCCTGAAACCTGCGCTGACGGCGATCGGCGCCGCGGCGGCCGCATGTGTGGCGCTCAATGCGTCGGCGGCGACCGTGACGATCGCGACGCTCAACAATCCGGACATGATCGAGCTGAAGAAGCTCTCGCCCGCATTCGAAAAGGCGAATCCGGACATCAAGCTGAACTGGGTGATTCTCGAGGAAAACGTGCTGCGTCAGCGCGCGACCACCGATATCACGACCGGCAGCGGCCAGTTCGACGTGATGACAATCGGCGCCTATGAAACGCCGCAATGGGGCAAGCGCGGCTGGCTCTCGCCGCTGTCGGATCTGCCGGCGAGCTACGACCTCAACGACGTTGTGAAGACGGCGCGCGACGGGCTGTCGTACAACAACACGCTGTACGCGCTGCCGTTCTACGTCGAAAGCTCGATGACGTTCTACCGCAAGGACCTGTTCGCGGCGAAGGGCCTCAAGATGCCCGATAACCCGACCTACGACCAGATCGCGCAATTCGCCGACAAGCTTACCGACAAGTCGGCCGGCACCTACGGCATCTGCTTGCGCGGCAAGGCGGGCTGGGGCGAGAACATGGCCTACGTGACGACACTCGTCAACACGTTCGGCGGCCGCTGGTTCGACGAGAAGTGGCATGCGCAGTTGACCACGCCGGAATGGAAAAAGGCTGTGTCGTTCTACGTCGATCTGCTGAAGAAAGACGGCCCGCCGGGAGCGAGCTCGAACGGCTTCAACGAGAACCTGACGCTGATGTCGTCGGGCAAATGCGCGATGTGGATCGACGCGACCGTTGCGGCCGGCATGCTGTACAACAAACAGCAATCGCAGATTGCGGACAAGGTTGGTTTCGCCGCGGCACCGACGCAGGTCACGCCGAACGGTTCGCACTGGCTGTGGGCGTGGGCGCTCGCGATTCCGAAGACGTCGAAGCAGCAGGACGCCGCGAAGAAGTTTATCGAGTGGGCAACGTCGAAGGAATACATCGAGATGGTCGCCAAGGACGAAGGCTGGGCGTCGGTGCCGCCGGGCACGCGTCAGTCGACGTATCAGCGCCCCGAGTACAAGCAGGCCGCGCCGTTCGCGGAATTCGTGCTGAAGGCGATCGAAACGGCCGACCCGAATCATCCGACCTTGAAACCCGTGCCGTATACCGGTGTGCAGTTCGTCGGTATTCCTGAGTTCCAGTCGTTCGGCACGGTGGTCGGCCAGAGCATCTCCGGCGCAGTCGCCGGGCAGATGAGCGTCGACCAGGCGTTGCAGGCGGGCAATGCCACCGCGGATCGCGCGGTGCGTCAGGCCGGTCTGCAGAAGTAACGCGACGGCGAATCGAGCGTGACATGCGCGCGAAACAGGCGCATATCAACGTAGCAAGCGTTGTAGAAGCAACGTTCGTTTGAAGCAAACCCCGGCCGGGCGGCAACGCCTGGCCGGACCCCCGGCAGCACGGCGCACCGCGATGCGTGGCTTTCACGAAAACGCAGCGGCTCGCGCACTTCCGAACAGGTGGCCCATCATGCCTCATCTGCGCCTTCCTCTGTCGCACGCCGAACCCCAGACCGAACAGGAACGCGAGTCGCGCAAAGCGGCGTCCGCGCGCTGGCTCGTATCGCCTTCGGTGGCAGTGTTGTTGCTGTGGATGGCGATACCGCTCGCAATGACGATCTGGTTTTCGTTTACGCGCTACAACCTGCTGAACCCCGACGAAAAAGGGTTTGCCGGCTTGGACAACTACCACTATCTCGCCACCGACCCGTCGTTCTGGCCGTCGATCCTGCATACGCTGCAACTGATTATCGCGGTGCTCGTGATCACGGTGGTGGGCGGCGTGCTGATGGCCGTGCTGTTCGACCGCAAGTTTTACGGGCAGGGCATTGCGCGCCTGCTTGCGATCGCGCCGTTCTTCGTGATGCCGACAGTGAGCGCGCTGATCTGGAAGAACATGATCCTGCACCCAGTGTACGGCCTCGTTGCCGATGGCATGCGCGCGGTCGGCCTGACGCCGATCGACTGGTTCGCGACCTATCCGTTGACGTCGGTGATCATCATCGTCGCGTGGCAGTGGCTGCCGTTCGCGTTTCTGATTCTGTTCACGGCGATCCAGTCGCTCGACCAGGAGCAGAAGGAAGCGGCAAAGATCGACGGCGCCGGCCCATTCGCGATGTTCTTTTTCATCACCTTGCCGCACTTGCGACGAGCGATCGCCGTGGTCGTGATGATGGAGACGATTTTCCTGCTGTCGATCTTCGCTGAAATCTATACGACGACCGGCGGCGGCCCCGGCAACGCCACGACCAACCTGTCGTACCTGATCTACGCACTGGGCCTGCAGCAGTTCGACGTTGGCCTCGCCTCCGCGGGCGGGATTCTCGCGGTGGTCGTCGCGAATATCGTGTCGTTCTTCCTCGTGAAGATGCTCGCGAAGAACCTGAAAGGGGAGTACGAAAAATGAGTCAAGTCGCTGCTACACCGGCTGCAACACCCGTTGCGAGCGCAACGACCGCGCCGGCGGCATCGCCGCTGGCCACCGTGCGACGCAGTATTCCCGGCATTCTCGCGTGGCTGATTTCGATCGCGCTGTTCTTCCCGATCTTCTGGATGACGATCACCGCGTTCAAGACCGAGCAGCAGGCGTATTCGTCGTCGGTGTTTTTCACGCCGACGCTGGACAGCTTCCGCGAGGTCTTCGCGCGCAGCAATTACTTCGGTTTTGCATGGAACTCGGTGCTGATCTCGGTCGGCGTGACGATCGTGTGTCTGGTGCTCGCGGTGCCCGCCGCCTATGCGATGGCGTTTTTCCCGAGCAAGCGCACGCAGAAAACGCTGCTGTGGATGCTGTCGACGAAGATGATGCCGTCGGTCGGCGTGCTCGTGCCGATCTATCTTCTGTGGAAGAACAGCGGCCTGCTCGATACGGTGACCGGGCTCATCATCGTTTATACGCTGATCAATCTGCCGATTGCCGTGTGGATGGCGTTCACGTACTTCAACGAGATTCCGCGCGACATTCTCGAAGCCGGCCGCATCGACGGCGCGGCGACGTGGCAGGAAATCGTTTACCTGCTGATGCCGATGGCGCTGCCGGGGCTTGCATCGACGGCGCTGCTGCTCGTGATTCTGTCGTGGAACGAAGCGTTCTGGAGCATCAACCTGTCGAGTTCGAACGCGGCGCCGCTCACCGTATTTATCGCGTCGTATTCGAGCCCGGAAGGGTTGTTCTGGGCGAAGCTGTCGGCTGCGTCGCTGCTGGCGGTCGCGCCGATCCTGATCGTCGGCTGGCTGTCGCAGAAGCAGCTTGTGCGCGGCCTTACATTCGGGGCGGTCAAGTGACGGAAACCCGGACGCAACCCCGCATCGAAACTCGCATGGAACCCGGGCTCGCGCTGATCTGCGATTGCGACGGTGTGCTGATCGACAGCGAAGCCGTCGCGGCCGCGATGCTCGTGCGCGAACTCGAGGCGCGCTGGCCCGATGCCGACGTCGCGCCGGTCGTGATGCCGCTGCTCGGCCTGCGCATCGAGCGCGTGCTCGAAGGCACGGCCGCGCAACTGGGCCGGCAGTTTGCCGACGGCGACATCGCCGCGATTCGCACCAAGGTCGAAGCGGCGGCCGTGCAGGCACCGACCGTCGACGGCATCGGCGAGGCGCTCGCGGCGATTCCGTTGACGAAAGCGTGCGCGAGCAACAGCTTTCGTCCGTATGTCGAAGCAGCGCTGGCGCGCACGGGCCTCGCGAAGTTCTTTGGCGGCCGGCTGTTCTGCGCGGATGCGGTCGAGCGGCCGAAACCGGCGCCCGATGTCTATCTGGCGGCGGCGCGCGGTCTGAACCTGACGCCCGAGGCGTGCCTCGTCGTCGAGGACAGCGTGACCGGCGTCACCGCGGCGACCGCGGCCGGCATGACGGTGCTCGGTTTCGTCGGCGGCGGCCATGCGAGCGAGGCGCAGGTTGGCGCATTGCGCGCGGCTGGCGCGCAGCAGGTATTCGACGAGATGCGGCAACTGCCGGAACTGGTCGCGCTCTGGATGCAACATCGCAGCATCTCGCAACAGCAGCATTAGCAAGCAACATTGGAGACACATCATGGCTAGCCTGGCATTGCGCAATATCAGCAAGCGCTACGATGACAACGAAGTAATGCGCAACATTAATCTCGACATCGCCGATGGCGAGTTCGTCGTGTTCGTCGGTCCGAGCGGCTGCGGGAAGTCGACGCTGATGCGGATGATCGCGGGCCTCGAGGACATCAGCAGCGGCGATCTGAGCATCGACGGCACGCGCATGAACGAGGTGCCGCCCGCGAAGCGCGGCATCGCGATGGTGTTCCAGTCGTATGCGCTGTACCCGCATATGACGCTGTACGACAACATGGCGTTCGGTCTCAAGCTCGCCGGCGCGAAAAAGCCCGAGATCGATCAGGCGGTGCGCAATGCGGCGAAGATCCTGCATATCGACCATCTGCTCGAGCGCAAGCCGAAGCAACTGTCGGGCGGGCAGCGCCAGCGCGTCGCAATCGGCCGCGCCATCACGCGCAAGCCGAAGGTGTTTCTGTTCGACGAGCCGCTGTCGAACCTCGACGCCGCGCTGCGCGTGAAGATGCGCCTCGAGTTCGCGCGGCTGCACGACGAGCTGAAGACGACGATGATCTACGTCACGCACGATCAGGTCGAAGCGATGACGCTCGCCGACAAGATCGTCGTGCTGTCGGCCGGCAATCTCGAACAGGTTGGCACGCCTAACACGCTGTATCACGCTCCCGCGAACCGCTTTGTCGCAGGCTTTATCGGCTCGCCGAAGATGAACTTCATGGACGGCGTCGTGCAGTCGGTCATGCCTGACGGCGTGCTCGTGCGCTATGAAACCGGCGAGACGCAACGCGTCGCGGTGGAACCCGGCAGCGCGAAGGAAGGCGACAAGGTGACGGTCGGTATCCGGCCCGAGCATATGCATGTCGATTCGACCGAGTTCGGTATCGCCGCGAACGTGATGACGGTCGAGTCGCTCGGCGATGCCGCGTATCTGTATGCGGAGAGCAGCGTTGCGCCGGAAGGGCTGATCGCCCGGATTCCGCCGCTCGAACGGCATGCGAAGGGCAAGACGGTCAAGCTCGGCGCGGAGCCGGACCATTGCCACCTGTTCGATAGCAACGGCCAGGCGTTCCGTCGCAGGATGGCGCAGGAGCTGGCAGCCTGATTGCCGGGATCGAGCGCGCCGCCGCGGCGCGCTATATATATAGTCAAACGAACGAACTGGACAGCGCGCCAGTCGGCAGGTCCAGTCGGACCGCGAACTATTCGTATGTCAAAGCGGTGCCTGTCCGGCTGGACGTCCCTTCACATCCCGTCACATCCCTTCACGCGCCTTCAGGACAAGGCCGGATGCGCGTCATCCGGCCATCCACTTTGCTCGCACATTCGCGGTGAGCTTCATTACCAATGCCTTTCTGACTTATAACGTTAGATGACGGCCATTCACGCCGCCTTATTCAAACGATAAAAAAGTTTGATTTTTGCTGCAGTACAAAACGCTCCACCATCGACGGGCGTCAACTGCATCCCGTTCGGTACTGCCTGCATCGCATGTTGTCTCCGGAACCCGAGCATCGACGTCATACCAGAAGCCATTAACGGAGACGACTCTTGCGACAGCCAGTCAACGCACAAGGCGGCGATGCGAAACGCCATTCAAGCCGCCAGCCCAGCCGATGGGTGCAACTCGCGATCGGCGTCGTCTGTATGGGCCTCGTCGCGAACCTCCAATATGCCTGGACGCTCTTCGTCGAGCCGATGAATGCCGCGCATCATTGGGGCCTCGCATCGATTCAAACGGCTTTCTCCATTTTTATCGTCACCGAAACGTGGCTTGTGCCGATTGAAGGCTATCTCGTCGATCGCTTCGGTCCGCGCCCGGTCGTGATCGGCGGCGGCATCTGCGCGGGTCTCGGCTGGATACTCGATGCATACGCGCCGAATCTCGGCGTGCTCTATCTCGCCGCGGTGATTTCCGGCGTCGGCGCGGGCTGCGTGTACGGCACCTGCGTCGGCAATGCGCTCAAGTGGTTTCCGGACCGGCGCGGTCTTGCCGCCGGCCTGACCGCCGCGGGCTTCGGCGCGGGTGCCGCGCTGACCGTGATTCCGATCGCGTCGATGATCGAGCACTCCGGCTATCAGCACGCGCTGATCTTCTTCGGCTGCCTGCAGGGCGGCGTGATCCTGCTGCTCGCGACCCTGCTCGTGCGCCCGAAGCCGCCCGAGTTCGCACGCAATGTCAAGCGCATCGTGGCCACGAAGATGGACTATACGACCGGCGAAATGGTCCGCGCGCCGGTGTTCTGGGTGCTGTATGCGATGTTCGTCTGCGTTGCGACGGGCGGCATCATCGCGACCGCGCAGATCGGTCCGATCGCGAAGGAATATGGTTTCGCCGAGACGCCGATCGCGTTCTTCGCCGCAACCTTGCCGCTGCTCACGCTGACGCTGTCGATCAACAACGTCTGCAACGGCTTCACGCGACCGATTTGCGGAGCGATCTCCGATCGCATCGGCCGCGAGAACACGATGTTCATCACGTTCCTCGGTGAAGGGCTCGCGCTGCTCGGCCTCATGCACTTCGGTCACAACCCGTATCTGTTCATGGCGTTCTCCGGGCTGATCTTCGTGTTCTACGGCGACATCTTCTCGAACTTCCCGGCGACCTGCGCGGACACGTTCGGCGCGAAATACGCGGCCGGCAACGCGGGCACGCTGTACACCGCGAAGGGCACGGCCGCGATGCTGGTGCCGATCGCGTCGGTACTGGCCGAGCATGGCGGCTGGAACACGGTGTTTATCTTCTGCGCGTGCATCGCGATTGCGGGCAGCGTGTCGGCGAAATTCGTGCTCGCGCCGATGCGGCAGCGGTGGATCGAAAACTCGGCGAAGCAAAGCGAACAGCTCGCTTACGCGACCGCGAATGCAGCCAACGCTCGCAATGCCTACCGGCCGACGCCGCTGGGGTCCAACGAGTAATGGACGACGCGACATTGACGTTACCGGCGTCGCCGGCCTCTTCGGAGGTGCGTGCGGCGCCTTTTGCGCTTTCGCTGCAGCCGCTGAATCCGGGCGCGTCGCTACGCGATCTCGCGTACGCGAAGCTGCGCCAGGCGATCGCGGAAGCCGATATTTACGGCTCGCGCGAACCGATCCGGCTCGACGAGCGCACGATCACCGAAGCGCTCGGCGTGAGCCGCACGCCGATCCGCGAGGCGATGACGCTGCTCGAGCAGGAAGGCTTTCTGCGCGCGGTGCCGCGACGCGGCGTGTTTATCCGGCGCAAGACGCGGCGCGAGATCGTCGAGATGATCCAGATGTGGGCGGCGCTCGAAAGCATGGCCGCGCGCCTCGCGACGCTGAAGGCCAGCGACGACGAGATCGCGGACTTAAGGCGTCTCTTCGACCGCTTCGACGGCGAACGGCTGGCGCCGGCGCGGCATATCGACGAGTACTCGGAGGCGAACATCACGTTTCACGAGGCGCTTGTGAAGCTGTCGAAGTCGCATTCGATCGCGCACACGATCCGCAACGTGTTCGCGCATGTGCGGGCGATCCGCAAGCTGACGATCTCGCAGAGCGACCGCGCGTCGCGCTCGATCACCGATCACATGCAGATCATCGAAGCGCTCGAGGCGCGCGACACGGAAGGCGCGGAGCGGCTCGCGCGGCAGCATTCGCTCGAACTTGCGACCTACGTGAACGCGCATTGCGATTTTCTGGAGTGAGACGGGACGGAGGTTCGAAGGCGGATCGCCCGGCGCGCGGCCGAAGGCGCGCTGACATGGCCCTTACGGGCCTTTGTTTGTAACAATGTGATATATCACATTCCAGATATCGTTAGACGTCGTGTTGTATTGCACAAAAAGTCAGCGAAAGGAGCAGACCACTGAAATTAATGGAGTTTCTACGGGAAAGCTTTCGGCGATAGGTGAAATTTGTCGGCTTCCGTGCTGCATAAACCGACGCCCTAAGGGCAAAAAGCTATTGAATCAAACTTGGTGTGTGATATATGGTATATCACAGTGCTGTGAAGAGTCCGATCGAAGGTCTTCAGCACCGATTGCCAACACACGAGGCGCGACGGCCTAACAGTCATAACGATCCGGAGAAGAGTGAATGTCTACTGTTGAAATTGCGCGCCCTGACGCTACGACTGCGCAGGGGAGCGACCAAGCCGCCACGACCGACGGCTTTCACCTCGTTATCGATGCGCTGAAGCTGAACGATATCGATACGATTTTCGGTCTCGTCGGCATTCCGATCACCGACCTCGCGCGTCTCGCGCAGGCTGAAGGAATGCGCTTCATCGGCTTCCGTCACGAGCAGAACGCGGGCAATGCGGCCGCGATTCACGGCTACATGACGCAAAAGCCGGGCATCTGTCTGACGGTGTCGGCGCCGGGCTTCCTGAATGGCCTGACCGCGCTCGCGAACGCCACGACGAACTGCTTCCCGATGATTCTGATCAGCGGTTCGAGCGAGCGCGAGATCGTCGACCTGCAGCAGGGCGATTACGAAGAGATGGACCAGCTGAATGCGGCGAAGCCGTACGCCAAGGCCGCGTACCGCGTGCTGCACGCCGAAGACATCGGCATTGGCGTCGCGCGTGCGATTCGCGCGGCCGTGTCGGGCCGTCCGGGCGGCGTCTATCTGGACCTGCCGGCCAAGCTGCTGGCGCAAACGATCGACGCAGTCAAAGCGAAGCAGTCGCTCGTCAAGGTGGTCGACCCGGCGCCGCGCCAGTTGCCGTCGCCGGATTCGGTCAAGCGTGCGCTCGACGTGATCAAGGGCGCCAAGCGCCCGCTGATTCTGCTCGGCAAGGGCGCTGCCTACGCGCAGGCCGACAAGCAGATTCGCGAACTGGTCGAGAAGAGCGGCATTCCCTATCTGCCGATGTCGATGGCCAAGGGCCTGTTGCCCGACACGCATGCGCAATCGGCGTCCGCCGCGCGCTCGTACGTGCTGCAGGAATCGGACTGCGTCGTGCTGATCGGAGCGCGTCTGAACTGGCTGCTCGCGCACGGCAAGGGCAAGACCTGGGGCGCGGCGCCGAAGCGCTTCGTGCAGATCGATATCGCCCCGACGGAAATCGATAGCAACGTCGCGATCGAAGCGCCGCTGATCGGCGATATCGGTTCGTGCGTGTCGGAACTCGTGGCCGGCATGGGCGCGAGCTTCCCGAAGCCGCCGTCGGAGTGGGTCGCCGCCGTCACCGAGAAAAAGAACAAGAACCTCGAAAAGATGGCCGCGACGCTTGCCAAGGATCCGTCGCCGATGAGCTTCCACAGCGCATTGCGCGCGATCCGCGACGTGCTGAAGACGCGTCCCGACATCAACGTCGTCAACGAAGGCGCGAACACGCTCGACTACGCGCGCGCCGTGATCGACATGTACGAACCGCGCCGCCGTTTCGACTCGGGCACGTGGGGGATCATGGGCATCGGCATGGGCTTCGCGATCGGCGCCGCGGTGACGAGCGGCACGCAAGTCGTCGCGATCGAAGGCGATAGCGCATTCGGTTTCTCCGGCATGGAACTCGAGACGATCTGCCGTTACGACCTGCCGGTCTGCACGATCGTTTTCAACAACAACGGCGTCTACAAGGGCACCGACGTGAACCCGACCGGCGGCAAGGACGTCGCGCCGACCGTGTTCGTGAAGGGCGCGCGTTACGACAAGATGATCGAAGCGTTCGGCGGTGTCGGCTTCAACGCGACGACGCCGGAAGAACTGACGAAGGCACTGCAGGAAGCGATCAAATCGGGCAAGCCCACCTTGATCAACGCAGTCATCGACGAAGCGGCCGGTACCGAAAGCGGCCGATTGACCAACCTTAACCCGCAAAGCGGCGTGAAGAAGTAAGCCCCGGCCCACTGGAGAAGACGAATGAGCAACAAACCCCTTGAAGGCATCAAGATCATCGACTTTACGCACGTTCAGGCCGGCCCGGCGTGCACGCAATTGCTCGCGTGGTTCGGCGCCGACGTGATCAAGGTCGAGCGTCCGGGCTCGGGCGATGTCACGCGCAACCAGCTGCGCGACATTCCCGATGCCGACGCGCTGTACTTCACGATGCTCAACAGCAACAAGCGCTCGTTGACGCTCGACACGAAAACGGCCGCCGGCAAGGAAGTGCTGGAAAAGCTGATTCAGGAATCGGACGTGCTGGTCGAAAATTTCGGCCCGGGCGCGCTCGACCGGATGGGCTTCTCGTGGGAGCGCATCAACGAACTGAATCCGAAGATGATCGTCGCTTCGGTGAAAGGTTTCAGCGACGGCCACCACTACCAGGATCTGAAGGTCTATGAAAACGTCGCGCAGTGCGCAGGCGGCGCCGCCTCGACGACCGGCTTCTGGGACGGCCCGCCGACGGTCAGCGCCGCGGCGCTCGGCGACAGCAACACCGGCATGCACCTCGCGATCGGCATCCTGACCGCGATCATCGGCCGCCAGCAAACGGGCAAGGGCCAGAAGGTGGCGGTGTCGATGCAGGACAGCGTGCTGAACCTGTGCCGCGTGAAGCTGCGCGACCAGCAGCGTCTCGATCGCCTCGGCTACCTCGAAGAGTATCCGCAGTACCCGCACGGCACGTTCAGCGATGTGGTGCCGCGCGGCGGCAACGCGGGCGGCGGCGGCCAGCCGGGCTGGGTGTTGAAGTGCAAGGGCTGGGAAACCGATCCGAACGCGTACATCTACTTCACGGTTCAGGGCCACGCATGGGAGCCGATCTGCCGCGCAATCGGCAAGCCGGAGTGGATCGACGATCCGCACTACAAGACGGCCGAAGCCCGTCAGCCGCACATCTTCGACATCTTCGCGACGATCGAAGGGTGGCTTGCCGACAAGACGAAGTTCGAGGCCGTCGACATCCTGCGCAAGTTCGACATTCCGTGCGCACCGGTGCTGACGATGAAGGAGCTCGCGAACGACGAATCGCTGCGCAAGAGCGGCACGATCGTGGAAGTGGACCACAAGGTGCGCGGCACGTACCTGACGGTTGGCAGCCCGATCAAGTTCTCGGACCTGAAGCCCGAGATCAAGTCGTCGCCGCTGCTCGGCGAGCATACCGACGAAGTGCTGGCGGAACTGGGCTACAGCAACGACCAGATCGCGTCGATGCGCGAAGCGCGTGCGGTTTGATCGTTGTATAACCGGCATGCAGTCAGTGACACGCCGTACGTAACACGCAGTTGAAGCAAACGGCCGCCGTTCCTTTTTGCAGCAGCAGCAAAAAACGGAGCGGCGGCCGAACAATGAACGACAGACACAGAGACACTTGCTCGCAACGCGGGCATCGCCCACAGCCCCGGACGACAGACTATGGCCCCCACCATCGATTTTCAACAGCTGGTCAATGCAATCGGCGACGCCGTCATCGTCTCCGGTCCGGACGGCGCGATTACGCTATGGAACCCGGCGGCCGAGCGCATGTTCGGCTTCACGCAGGAAGAAGCGCTGGGCCAGTCGCTCGACCTGATCATTCCCGAACGGCTGCGCGGCCGTCATTGGGAGGGCTACAGCAAGACGATGGCGACCGGGCAGACGCGCTACGGCCACGATCTGCTGAAAGTGCCGGCCGTCGACAAGCAGGGACGCGCGATGTCGATCGCGTTTACGGTCGCGCTATTGCATGCGCCCGACGGCGCCATAAGCGGCATTGTCGCGATCATCCGCGACGAAACCGCGCGCTTCGCCGAAGACCGCGCGCTCAAGAAGCGCGTGGCCGAGCTGGAGGCAAAAGTCAGCGCCTGACGCGCTAACGCTCGAAGCACGGTCCATTTCCCCAGATGGACCACTGCGCGGACCGCTGTACGGCTTTGACACCGGACCGCGCCTGAAAGACCGCCGAAAGACCGTACTGCGGCGGCTGACCGACCATTTGACAACAGGATTTCGGACCTTGCGAAGGCGCGACGCCCTCGCAAGGCGCGAGCGGCTGCGCGCGCGATGCGTGCAATCGCGCGGCATCCCGCGCGCCGCAGAACAGGATTTGAAACGTCGATTGGGAGCATTGCCATGCCGATGATGATTGGAGTACCGCGGGAGCGCTATCCGGGCGAGCGTCGTGTTGCATTGACGCCGGAGGTGGTCGGGCATCTGTCGAAGCTCGGTTTTAACGTCACGGTCGAGACAGGCGCGGGCGAACTCGCCGCGTTTTCCGACGATTCGTATCGCGCAGCCGGCGCGCAGATCGCGGAAAACGCGACTGCATTGCATGCGGCGGCCGACATCATCCTGAAGGTGCGCGCGCCGTCGCCCGAGGCCGCGGGCGGCGTCGACGAAATCGCGCTGCTGCGCGAAGGCACGACGCTGATCAGCTTTATCTGGCCGGCACAGAATCCGGAGCTGCTCGAACGGCTGCGCGCGCGCAACGTGACCGTGCTCGCGATGGACTGCGTGCCGCGCATCTCGCGCGCGCAGAAAATCGACGCGCTGAGCTCGATGGCGAACATGGCCGGTTATCGCGCGATTATTGAAGCCGCGCATCAGTTCGGCCGCGGCTTCATGGGGCAGATCACGGCCGCGGGCAAGATCGCGCCGGCGAAAGTGATGGTGATCGGCGCCGGCGTCGCGGGGCTTGCCGCGATTGGCGCCGCGCGCAGTCTCGGCGCAATCGTGCGCGCCTTCGATACGCGGCCTGAAGTGCGGCAGCAGGTCGAGAGCATGGGCGCCGAATTCCTCGAGCTCGATTACACGGAAGACGGCAGCGGTTCGGGCGGCTACGCGAAAGAAATGAGCGCCGCGTTTATCGAAGCGGAAATGGCGCTCTTTGCCGCCCAGGCAAAGGAAGTCGACGTGATCGTGACGACCGCGCTGATTCCGGGCAAGCCCGCGCCAAAGCTCATCACGAAGGACATGGTGCGCAGCATGCGCTACGGCAGCGTGATCGTCGATCTCGCGGCCGAGCAGGGCGGCAATTGCGAATTCACGCAACCGGGCGTCACGGCGCAGGCCGAAGGCGTGACGATGATCGGCTACACCGATCTGCCGTCGCGAATGGCCACGCAATCGAGCCAGCTGTACGGCACGAACCTGCGGCATCTGCTTACCGATCTCACGCCGGAAAAGAACGGCGAGATCGTCGTCAATCTCGATGACGAAGTGATCGCCGGCATGACCGTGATTCGCAACGGCGAAATCAAGTGGCCGACGCCGAAGCGCGCCGCGCCCGCTGCGCCCGCGGCATCGAATGCGGCAAACGCGGCCGCGCAACAACCGAAACCGGCCGGTCACGGCGCCGCAGCGGTGACCGCGGAACAACGCCGCCGTGCCACGACCCTCGGCATCGTCGGTCTGATCGTGGCCGCCGTGCTGATCGTCGCGCTAGGCGCCGTCGCGCCGCCCGCGTTCGTCGCGCACTTCACGGTGTTCGTGCTGGCGATCTTCATCGGGTACCAGGTTGTGTGGAACGTGACGCCTGCGCTGCACACGCCGCTGATGAGCGTCACCAATGCGATCAGCGGAATCATCGTGATCGGCGCGCTGCTGCAAGTCGGCACACCGCACCCGCTCGTCGTCGTGCTGGCGGGTCTCGCGCTGCTGATCGCCACGATCAATATCGCGGGCGGGTTCCTCGTGACCCAACGCATGCTGAACATGTTCCAGCGCGGCGAATAAGGAGACCGACATGCAAATCGGAACAAGCAGCGGAATCGGCAGCATGGCCTATCTGGCCGCAAGCGCGCTTTTTATCTTGAGCCTGCGCGGCCTGAGCCACCCCGCGTCCGCGCGACGCGGCAATCTGTACGGCGTCGCCGGCATGGCGATCGCGATCGTCACGACGTTATGGCTTTCGGGCGGCGCGGCGCTGCCGGTCGTCGTCGCGCTGATGGCGATCGGCGTCGCGGCTGGCGCGGTGCTCGCGCGGCGTGTCGAGATGACGCAAATGCCGCAGCTCGTCGCGGCGCTGCACAGCTTCGTCGGCCTCGCCGCGGTGCTCGTCGCGATCGCGAGCTATCTGTCGCCGGCTTCGGAGAGTGCGGCGACGTTCAGCGGTGCCGGGCAATCGATCCATGACGTCGAGATCTACCTTGGCGTATTCATCGGCGCCGTGACGTTTACCGGATCGATCGTCGCGTTCCTGAAGCTGCAAGGCACGATCGGCGGCAAGCCGCTGATTCTGCCGATGCGGCATCTGCTCAACATCGTCGGCATGCTTGCCTGCGTGGCGCTCGGCTATCTGTTCCTGACGGCGCCCGAGCCCGCGCAAGGCATCGGTCCGCTGCTGACGATGACCGCGATCGCCGCGTTGATCGGCGTGCATCTCGTGATGGCGATCGGCGGTGCCGACATGCCGGTGGTCGTGTCGATGCTCAACAGCTATTCGGGCTGGGCGGCGGCGGCAACCGGCTTCATGCTCAGCAACGATCTGCTGATCGTGACCGGCGCGCTGGTCGGCTCGAGCGGCGCGATTCTGAGCTACATCATGTGCCGCGCGATGAACCGCAAGTTCGTGTCGGTGATATTCGGCGGCTTCGGCACCGTATCGACGACCGCCGCAGCGATCGAAGGCGAAGTGGTGGCGGTATCGGTCGATGAAGTCGGCGCGCTGCTGCGCGATGCGTCGGAAGTGGTGATCGTGCCCGGCTACGGCATGGCCGTCGCGCAGGCACAAACGACGATCAGCGAAATCACGCGCAAGCTGCGCGACAAGGGCGTGAAAGTGCGCTTCGGCATTCACCCGGTCGCGGGCCGCCTGCCTGGCCATATGAACGTGCTGCTCGCCGAAGCGAAAGTGCCGTACGACATCGTGCTCGAAATGGACGAGATCAACGACGACTTCAAGAGCACCGACGTCGTGCTCGTGATCGGCGCGAACGACATCGTCAATCCGGCCGCGCTCGAAGATGCGGGCAGCCCGATTGCCGGCATGCCGGTGCTCGAGGTGTGGAAGGCGAACACCGTGATCGTGTCGAAGCGCAGCATGGCGAGCGGCTATGCGGGCGTCGACAATCCGCTCTTCTACAAGGAGAACACGCGGATGCTGTTCGGCGACGCGAAGCGCAGCGTCGAAGCGCTGCTCGCGCAGTTGAGCGCGTGAAGCCGGGCGCGTGCGGTCGAGCACACCGGGTCGAGCACGCGCAATGGAGCGGATAACGCTGCGCATGGTGGAGCGTTATCCGCGCTGCAAAACAAGCCCCTTTTGACTGGAGATGAATATGCACATCGAAACGCTTGGACGATATCAACTCGTACTGTCGGCGATGCAGTCGATTCAGAACGGCGGCTGGACCGCGTACGCGGCGGTGCGCACCATGTCCACGCAGGCGGCCGAAGACGCCGAGATCCTGCCGTATCAGCGTGTGGAAATCGATACGCTGTATGCGAGCGAGGCTGCGGCGATCGAAAGCGCGCGCAGCGCCGCGCTGCAGGCGATCGCGTCGGGGGCGAAGGTCGCGGCAAGCGGCGCGATGTGACATCGACGGGTCGCGCGTGCCGGCGCGCACGCGCGAGTCCCGGAAATAGTGTGGGCAGTTGCCTTGGACTCGGCCCCATGAACGCCTAAGCTTTTCGATGTGCTGCGCCCGTAGCGGCAGCGCCATCGAGACGAGGCCGCGCCATGACCATCCCGCAGAGAATCATCGACTCGCACCTCCACTTCTTCGATCACACACAAAACACCCATCCGTTCTTCGAACGCCGCGATCCGGGGTTCGAAGCATTCGTCGGCAACTACGACGCACTGCCGCGCCGCTTTCTGCCGGCCGACTATCTTGCCGCTGTCGCCGACGCAGGCGACTATCGCGTCGAAGGCGCCGTCTGGCATGAGTTTCTTTCAACGGACGCATACAAGGAAGCGGCGTGGGCGCAACAGCTCGCCGACGAGAGCGCTCGCTCGGGATTCCGCATCGCGTTGTGCGCGCTCGTCGAGTTTCTCGACCCCGAGCTCGAAGCGAAGCTCGACCGGTACGCGAGCTTGCCGAATCTGACCGCGGTTCGCGAGCACGTCATCTGGGACGACACGAATCCGCTCAGGCGGTTTTCGACACATCCGCATGTGATGCGCGACCCCGCTTGGAGCAAGCCGCTTCCGTTGTTAAAGCGCTATGGCCTGAAATGCGGGCTCTATGCGTTCGCGCATCAACTGCCCGATGTGATCGAAGTCGTGCGCAAGCATCCCGACATCGGCTTCACGAGCGCATTGATCGGCTGGCCGCTCGACCTGTCCGACGAAGGCTTCGCGCGCTGGAAGCGCAATCTGATCGAACTTGCCGCATGCGACAACGTACGCATGGACATCTCCGCGCTCGAATGCCTGTTCGGCATGCAATGGCAGAGGGAGGAAGCAGCGCGATGGGTATCGACGACGATCGAAACGATCGGCGTATCGCGCTGCATGTTCGGCAGCCATATGCCGATCGCCGGGCTTTCCGTCGGCTTCGGCGAGGTTTATCGGCGCTATGCCGCGATGGTGCGCGGGTTCTCCGCAAGCGAAGCCGACGAGATGTTTTACGGCGTTGCGAACCGCTGGTTCATGCCGCCCGTTTGAGAGACGGGCGCGGCGGACACGCTATCCTGCCGCTCCGCGATAAACCGTTCGCATGCCTCTGCATCCGACCACCACGGGAAAAACGACGGCGGATCATCGAAGCCATTGACGATCGCACTGGCAATCGCGGGTGACCGCACGGCGGCATCGAGCAGCCTCAACCGAAATTGCGGCGGCGGCATCAGCAGCGAATGGGTCCACTGCGTGACCGCCTGCGCGTACGTCCAGTAGTGCTCGAAGGTCTGCTCCATCCAGTCGCGCGTGAACGGCGCGTCGCCGTGCGCGAGGATCGCATCGAGATAGACCTTGCAAGCGTGCGTCGCGCTGCTCGAGCCCTGGCCGGAAATCGGATCGTTGAGCGCGACCGCGTCGCCGAGCCCGAAGACGAGCCGCCCCGACGGTAATTGCAGCACCGGCTTGCGCACGACGGGCGCAAACGTGCCGGCCAGAATACCGCGCGCGTCGGTCAACTCCGCGCGCTTTGCGCGGTCGGCTTCGCGCGGCAGCCACGTTCGCAGCAAGCGTTTGGCCGTATCGAGATGGTCGGCCGGCGTGATCGCGTCGCGCCATATATCGAACGGCCCCTGCGAAACGCCCTCGAAAAACATGATGTGACACGGGCCGCTTAGCGTAAGCGCGGGAATCACGAAGTATTCGCCGACCGATGGAACCACGTTGAACGAGACCCGAGAATAGTCGTCGGCCTCCGTGAGGCCATGCACATAGGCAAGCGAAAGCACTCTCTGCGGCGCGTCGAACGTCGAGCGCGATGCATCGCGTTCGAACAGTTGCGCGACATCGCCCTTGCCGGCGGACACGATCACAAGGTCATGCGTATCGACAAGCGCTTCGAGCTCCGCGACGCCGGCTTTCTGGATCAGCACGCGGGCGCCGCGCGATTCGAGCTTCGCGAGCCACGCGGACATCTTGATACGCTGATCGACCGATTGCGCGGGCCGGTCGAGCCGCGCTTTCCAGTCGATCAGCGGACCGCCGCCCGGATCGGGGCTTTGCAGCGAAAACGAAATGCCGTCGATGGGTGGACAGGTGCTGTCCCAATCGTTGATGCCGAGATCGCGCTCGATCTGCAGCGCGGCGCCGAACATGCATTGAGAGGACAGCACCTTGCCGCTGCGAATCTGATCCGGTGTGCGATCCGATACGACGGTGACCTCGTAGCCCTTGTCGAGCAGTCCGAAGGCGAGCGGCAAGCCCGCCTGGCCCGCGCCCACAATCGCGATTCGATGCATTCGATTTCTCCTCGGTTAGTCAGCGTTCGACGCTACCTAACAAAGGGGTATCGGCGATACAGGCGATACGAAAGCGTCGCCAGAGCGGCGAAGACACGGCGAGGTAATAAGGAACACGTGGCGCCGGCGAGGACCACGCGGTGCAATCTGGCCGTAACTAATGCGGCAACTAATGCGGCAATGAAGGGGGCAATGAAGGGGGCAAGCAAGGCCGCAACCAAGGTGGCACTGAAGCGCCGACTGAAGCGGCCAACAGGCAAGATTACCGCGCGGTTTCTTTCACCTCCTCGGCATCGACTGCTTCTTCGAGCGCCGCGCGCGCGCAGAGCTCATCGGTCACGAGCCCCGACAGCCAGCCGCCTTTGAGCGCGGCAATGATGGCGGTGCGCTTGCGTTCGCCGCAGGCGAAGCCGATTGTCGGCCGCTTCGGCGGGGAAACCGGGCGAATACTGGTTACACGCCGTTCGGTCGGCGACTCGATGCGTCCGCCGTCCGCGGAAATCGGCAAGCCGTGCAGTTCGGCGACCGCGCCGACCTGCATCAATTCGGCGACTTCATCGGACGTGATAAAGCCGTCCTCATGCAGCGGACACTGCGGCCCGATATTGCCGATGCCGACGAACGCCACATCCGCTTCGCCCGAAAGCGATTCGACGATCCGGTAAAGCCGGTGATTGCACCATTGCGCGCGTTCGGTTTCGCTATCCGCAATCAATGGCGCGGGCAACAGAAAGTACTTGCCGCCGGTCTTCTCGGAGATATGGAGCGCGACGTCATAACGATTCGACGACCCGTCATGCGCGATCGCGCCGACCATCGACACGAGCCGATGCTGCGGCCGCTCGAGCTGCCCGACCTGATCGACGACGGACTTCAGCGTTCGCCCGCTGCTGACCGCGACGACCATCGGCTTCTCTTCGCCGAGATACCGCTCCATGACCTGCGCGCCGGCAACCGCGAGCTTGCGGTCGATTTCTTCCTGTGTATCGTTGTCGACGGGCACGACTTCGCACATCGAGAGCCCGTAGCGTTTCGACAATTCATCGGCAAGCGCGAGGCACTCGGCCAGCTGATGATCGACGCGCACGCGAATCAGGTTTTTCTCGACCGCGAACGCAACGAGCCGCTGCGCGACGGGGCGCGACACCTGCAATTTTTCGGCGATCTCGTTCTGCGTGTTGCCGGCCACGTAGTAGAGCCAGGCAGCGCGCGTCGCGAGATCGAGTTTTTCGCTGGACTTGGGCACGGTGAATGGATGCGTGGGGCTTCAACCCGACAAGCGTTTCGACGTGAACGTTACGCTGTCGAGTCGCTGGTCGCCGTTTGCGCGAACAGCGGCTTCAGTTGCCGATACAGCGCGCGGTAGTTCTCGAGGCGCCGGCGCAGCACCGCATGCCGCCGCGGGTTCGGCGTGAACTCGATTTCGACGGGCGGCTTCGTCAGCACCTGCGCGGGGTCGCCGCCGGCCGCGAGCCAGCCGAGACGAGCCGCGCCGAGCGCGGCGCCCGTTTCGCCGCCGCCATGCTTGCGCGTATTCGTATTGAGGGCGTCCGCGAGCAGTTGCCCCCAGTAATTGCTGCGCGCGCCGCCGCCGAGCAGCGACAACGCGTTCGCTTCCGTGCCGGCCGCCTTCAATGCATCGAGCCCGTCCGTCAACGCAAGCGTGACGCCTTCGAGCACCGCGTAACCGAGCAGCGCGCGATCGGTCGCATGCGTCATGCCGAAGAACACACCTTGCGCGTACGGGTCGTTATGCGGGGTGCGCTCGCCGGACAGATACGGCAGGAAAATCGGCGCATGCGTGAGCGCGTCTTCGGGCAGCGCTTCGATTTCGGGCAGCAGCGACGTCTCGTTCGTGCCGGTCAGCTTGCAGACCCAACGCAGGCAGCTTGCCGCCGACAGCACGACGCTCATCTGATGCCAGCGATCCGGAATCGCATGGCAGAACGCGTGCACCGCGGACTCCGGATTCGGCCGGAAGCTGTCGCCGATCACGCACAGCACGCCCGACGTGCCGAGCGACACGAAACCGTCGCCCGGTTGCGTCGCACCGATGCCGATCGCGCTCGTCGCATTGTCGCCGCCGCCTGCCGCCACGACGACCGGCTCGCGCAAGCCGAGCTCGCGCGCCAGCTCGGGCTTCAGCATGCCCGACGGCGCGCTGCCTTCCGCGAGACTCGGCATGTTCGCGCGCGACAGATTGCACGCGGCGAGCAGCGAGTCGGACCAGTCGCGCTTGGCGACGTCGAGCCACAGCGTGCCGGCCGCATCGGACGGGTCGGACACCTTGCCGCCCGTCAGTTGCAGACGCAAATAGTCTTTCGGCAACAGCACGCACGCGGTCTGCCTGAAAATTTCGGGCTCGTGCCGCGCGACCCACAGCAGTTTCGGCGCGGTGAAGCCCGGCATCGCGAGATTGCCGGCCACACGATGCAGCTCCGGCGCGCGCTCGGTCAGCTCCGCGCATTCTTCGACGCTGCGCATGTCGTTCCACAGGATCGCCGGGCGCAGCACGCGGTCTTGCGCATCGAGCAGCACGGCGCCGTGCATCTGGCCCGACAGGCCGATGCCGCGAATCTGCGCGAATTCGTCGGGGTGCTTGTCGCGCAACGCGAACAGGGCGGCGCGCGTGCCTTCCCACCAATCGGTCGGGTTCTGCTCGGACCAGCGCGGATGCGGTCGCGACACCGTAAACGGTGAGCCCGCGGTGCCGATTACGCGTCCATCGGACGCGAGCAGCAGGACTTTTACTTCGGACGTGCCGAGATCGATGCCGAGATACATGTGCGCGGTACCTTCGTCGATAAAGATGCGCTACTTTAGCCGCATGCGGCGGCCGATGCCATGCGCGTTAGACCCTAAACGCGTTTTCATAATGGACTTTGGGACTTTGCAATCGTGGGTCCGTGACGCGCGTCCTCAAGCGCGCGTGTCGAGCCACGCGTCGACCCGCGCGAGCGCCGCGCGCACCGCATTCTCGAGTTGCGGCGTCTGCGCCATGCGGCCCCACAGCAGCCGGTCCGCGCAATACGCCTTGACCGGGTCCGCCGCCGCGAAGAAACCGCGCGCGACCTTTTCGTCCATCACGCCGTCCTGGTATGTGTACGGCAGCTTGCCTTGCTGCCAGCGGTCGAGAAAGCGGAAGAACAGCGCGGGCAGTATCGCGGTCGCGGCCGGCGTCTTGCCGCGCGCGAACGTTTCGGAAAGCGTCGGGGCGATAAAGCCGGGGATTTTCGAAAAGCCGTCGGCGGCCACGCGCTGGTTCGTGTCCTGGATAAACGGATTGCTGAAGCGTTCGAGCACGACGTCACGATAGCGGCCGAGGTCGATCGGGCTCGGCGTCAGGCACGGTATGACGTCTTGCGTCACATAGTCGTACGCGAACTGCTGGATCTCGCGGTCGATCGTGCCTTCGTGGATATAGCGCAAGCCGATCAGCGTGCCGGCCCACGCGATGCAACTATGTGTCGCGTTCAGGATGCGGATTTTCGCCTCTTCATAAGGCACCACCGAGTCGACCAGTTCGGCGCCGACTTTCTCCCACGCAGGGCGCCCCGCGCGAAACTGATCTTCGATCACCCACTGGATAAACGATTCACCCATCACCGGGCATGCGTCGTCGATGCCGGTCGCCGCGCGCACACGCTCGCGCACGTCGGGCGTCGGACGCGGCGTAATGCGGTCGACCATCGAACTCGGGCTCGCCGTGTTCGCCTCGAACCACGCGCGCAGCGCGGTCGCGCCGCGCCGGTCGAGAAACGCCGTCATGCCCGCATGAAAGCGGTGGCCGTTGCTGCGCAGGTTGTCGCAGGTCTGCAGCGTGACCGGGCCGGCGTCGCGCTGCATGCGCGCCTCGAGAATCGCGGCGAGCGCGCCATAAATGGTGATGCGCGCGCCGTTCAGATCGGCCGCGAGATCGGGGTTCGCCGTATCGAGATGATCGTGCTCGTCGAGGTAGTAGCCGCCTTCGGTGACGGTGAACGAGATGATCTTGCAGGCCGGATCGGCGCCCGCGTCGATCAGCGCTTTCAGGTCGGCGGACCACGGCAGCACGCGCGTGATCGAGTGGACCGCCTCGTACGCGCGCTCGCCTTGCGGCGTCACGGTTTCGAGCGTGTAGACGCCGTTTTGCGCGGCCAGCGCGTCCATCACGGCATTCATGTCGCTGCGGATATTGCCGACGGAAAGCGACCAGTGCGGCTCGCCCTCGACACGTGCTTCGTTGAGCCGGTGCAGATACCACGCCTGGTGCGCGCGATGAAACGAGCCTGCGCCGATATGCAGGATGACGTGCGCATTCGCGCCGCTGCCGCTCGGGACGCTGTTCATGATGTGTCTCCTAAGTCTTCTGCGCGCGTGGCCGTGGTGGGCGCGACCCGCGTCGATTTCGTGCTGTTGGTGTTGCCGGTGCCGCGAGGGCTTGTCAGTGCGCGAATGAGCCGTGCATCACGCGTCGGTCGCAGCCGTGTGCCGACCGACGTGGAGCATTTGCTCAGTTTGTGAACTTATGATCGTATTCGCTGCGACGAAAGTCAAGGCGGCACGACGAGGTTTTCGTGCGGCAGTGCGGCATGAAAGCGCAGAAGGGCAGGCGGGCGCGGCGGCCTACAGCACGGTGCGCACGTGCCACAGTTCGGGAAACAGCACGACGTCGAGCATCTTGCGCAGATACGGCACGCCGGGCGTGCCGCCGGTGCCCTGCTTGAAGCCGATGGTGCGCTCGACTGTCGTGACATGCCGGAAGCGCCACTGGCGAAACTCGTCTTCGAGGTCGACCAGCTCTTCGGCCATCTCGTACAGTTCCCAATGCTTGGACGGATTGCGGTAGACCTCGAGCCACGCGGCCTCGACGCTCGCGTCGTATTCGGTCGGCCTGGTCCAGTCGCGCGCAAGCCGCTCCGGCGCGATCGCGAGGCCGCGCCGCGCCAGCAGGCGCACCACTTCGTCGTAGAACGACGGCGCTTCGAGCAAGGTGCGAATGGCGTGCATCGCCTCGGGCCGTTGCGCGTGGAGCGTCACCATTTCCTCGTGCTTGTTGCCGAGCAGAAATTCCAGCTCGCGATATTGGAACGACTGAAATCCCGACGAACTGCCGAGGTACGGCCGCATCGACGTGTATTCGGACGGCGTGAGCGTCGCGAGCACGTCCCACGCCTGCACGAGCTGCTCGAAGATGCGCGACACGCGCGCCAGCATCTTGAACGCGCGCGGCAGTTCGTCGCGATGCACGGCGGCGAGCGCGCCGCGCAGTTCGTAAAGCGCAAGCTTGAGCCACAGCTCGCTCGTCTGATGCTGGATGATGAACAGCATTTCGTTGGGATCGGGCGATAGCGGATGCTGCGCGGATAGCAGCGTATCGAGCGACAGGTAGTCCGCATAGGTCATCGACTTCGACGTACCGCTGTCTTCGCCCGCTTTTTTGTCGGCGCGGTTGCCGCGGTCGCTGCCGTCGCCCGCGGCCATATGCGGCGCATGCGGCCCGTGCGCTCCATGCGCACTGTCGCGCGCGGCGGCGCCCGAGCCGTGCGGGCGCTCGTTGTCCTGCAGCTTCATCGGGTCGGTGGTCATCGTGCGTTCCTTGTCCGCTGCGTTTGAGCCGCTGCGTTTCAGCCGCGGCTTCGCCCGTTCAGGTCACCGTCGCGCGGTGGGCGAATTCCGCGGCTCGCCAGGTTTCGTTCGCGAGCACATCGCGCAACGCTTCGACCGTGTCCCATACGTCGACATAGCGCGTGTAGAGCGGCGTCAAGCCGAAGCGCAGCACGTGCGGCTCGCGATAGTCGCCGATCACGCCGCGCGCGATCAGCGCCTGCATCACTTCATAGCCGTTTGGATGCGCGACGCTCACCTGCGAGCCGCGCTGCGCGTGCTCGCGCGGCGTGATGAGGCGCAACGGAAATGCATCGCATCGCGCCTGAAGCAGCTCCATAAACAGATCGGTCAGCGCGAGCGATTTCTTGCGAATCGCCGGCATGTCGGTTTGCAGAAACACGTCGAGTCCGCATTCGACGAGCGCCATGGAGACGATCGGCTGCGTGCCGCTCAGAAAGCGCCCGATGCCGTCGTCCGGTTCGTAGAGGGGATTCATCGCGAAGGGCGCGCGATGTCCCCACCAGCCGGAAAGCGGCTGCGCGAACGCATTCTGATGCCGGTGCGGCACCCAGACGAACGCGGGCGAGCCGGGGCCGCCGTTCAGGTACTTGTACGTGCAACCGACTGCGCAGTCCGCGCCGACGGCGTTCAGGTCGAGCGGTACCGCGCCGGCCGAATGCGCGAGATCCCAGAGGGCGAGCGCGCCCTTCTGATGGATCAGTTGCGTGAGCGCGGCCATATCGTGCATATAGCCGCTGCGGTAGTTGACGTGCGTCAGCATCGCCACCGCGGTGTCGGGCTGCAGCGCGGCCGGCAGTTCCGACGGATCGTCGATGAGACGCAGCTCGTACGCGCCGTCGAACTGTGCAACGAGGCCCTGCGCGATATACAGATCGTTCGGAAAATCGCCGCGTTCGGCCACGATCACGCGCCGTTTTGGATCGCGCTGCCTCTGGAAACGCAAGGCGGCCGACAGCAGCTTGAACAGATTCACCGAAATCGAATCGGTGACCACGATTTCGTTGTGCGCGGCGCCGACGAGCGGCGCGAGCTTGTTGCCGAGGCGCTTCGCGAGCGCAAACCAGCCGGCCGTGTTCCAGCTGCGCACGAGCCCCTCGCCCCATTCGGCCGCGATCACGACTTGTGCGCGCTGCGCGGCGGCCGCGGGCGGCACGCCGAGCGAATTGCCGTTCAGATAGATCGTGTCGGGCGCGAGCGCGAACTGCGCGCGCAGTGGCGCGAGCGGGTCGGCTTCGTCGAGGGCTACGGCTTCGTCTCGGGTATTCATGGTGGTTCCGTCAGTCAAAACCGGTCGCACTCATTTGCAACCGGCTCGTTAGTCATGCGGGGCCGACCCGCCGTCCAGCGCACGCAGCACCGCGCGCACCGGGCTCGCGTCGAGCGTCGTCAGTTTGAGCGGCAGCGCAATCAGCTCGTAGTCGCCCGCTTCGACATCGTCGAGCACGATGCCTTCCAGAATGGCCATGCCGTGTGCCCGCACGCGCAAGTGCGCGTCCATCGCTTTGGAGTCTTGCGGATCGAGCGACGGCGTGTCGATGCCGATCAATCGCACGCCGTGCGTGGCGAGCAGATCGATCGTTGCCGGCGCCACGGCAGAGAACGCGTTATCCCACTCGTGCAGCGGCGCCTGCGCATAGGTGCGCAGCAACACGCGGGCCGGGACGCCGTGGAGTGCCGCCTGAACGTGCTCGGGCGCAACGACGGGCGCCGCGCCAATGCAATGAATCACGCGACACGGACCGAGGTAGGCCTCGAGCGGGACTTCGCCGATCGCCGCGCCTTTGGGGTCATAGTGGAGCGGCGCATCGGTATGCGCGCCGGTATGCGGAGACAAGGTCAGCCGCGCGACATTGACGGGCGAGCCCGCCTCCATGCGCCAGACCCGGTCGATGCCGACCGGCGTGTCGCCGGGCCATACGGGCGTGCCGGCGTCGACGGCCGGCGTGATGTCCCACAGCGTGCGGCTGCCGCGATGGGGTTTCGCTGTCGTATCCATGATCTCGATGATAGGCCGGCCCGCACGAAATAGGGTTGCGAAAAAAACTCGTTATTTCTGCTTGTTTGGAACATAATTTGGCGAGAACGGGAAAGGGAGACCGAAAATGAACGCGATCTCGCTCGACGCCACCGATTGCCGTATCTTGACGGTGCTTCAGCACGAAGGACGAATCAGCAATCTCGATCTGGCGGAGCGCATATCGCTGTCGCCATCCGCCTGTTTGCGGCGTTTGCGCCTGCTCGAGGAACAGGGTGTCATCGAACGCTATCGCGCATGTCTGAACCGCGAAGTGCTGGGCTTCGAACTCGAAGCGTTCGTGCAGGTGTCGATGCGCAACGAACAGGAAAACTGGCACGAGCGTTTCGCGGAAGCGGTGCGCGAATGGCCGGAAGTCATCGGCGCGTTCGTGGTGACGGGCGAGACGCACTACTTGCTGCACGTGCTCGCGCATCACCTCAAACACTATTCGGACTTCGTGCTCACGCGCTTATATAAAGCGCCGGGCGTGCTCGATATCCGCTCGAATATCGTGCTGCAGACGCTAAAGGAAGATTCGGGCGTTCCCGTCAGCCTCGTGCCGGGCGTGAAGGCTTAGCGCTACAGCGGCTTGAGCGTATGGAATTCGCCGTTCTGGAACACGAGCGGCCCGGCCTGTCTCGCATCGTCGCGCACACCGCAGCGCTCCACTTCGCCCACGAAAATCACGTGGTCGCCTTCTTCATAGCGGCTGCGGTTATGGCACTCGAACCACGCCAGCGCACCGTCCAGCACCGGCATGCCGCTATCCCCGGCCGCGTGCGAGACCCCCTCGAAGCGATCGCCCTTTAGCGTCGCGAAGCGTTTGCACAAATCCAGTTGCGATGCCGCGAGCACATTGACGACATAATGGCTATTCGTCCGGAATACCGGCATCGACGCGGAGCGCGTGGCGAGACTCCAGAGCACGAGCGGCGGCGACAGCGACACGGAATTGAACGAACTGGCGGTGATGCCAATGAGCTCGCCCGTCGGCGCGCGCGTCGTGACGACGGTGACGCCGGTGGCGAATTCGCCTAGCGCGCTGCGGAACGTGACGGCGTCGAAATTGGGCGGCGCGGCGCGTTTCATCGGTTCGGGAACCCCCGCGGTGTTTGCGCCTTGTGAGCAACGTGCCCCGCGTGAATGGAAAAAACTGGAATGAAGGTCATGTAGATTTTCGGCGAATTGACCCAATTTTAGCGGAATCGCGCGGCCATCCCGCCAAGGCCCTACGGTTGCGTAGCAAGCTGCGTGCGGCGGGATCGCTTGCGTGGAACGGTTGGTGCATGAGTCGCAAGACAGAACTCGATCAAGGAGCGAGCAGCATGAGTCAGTCAGTCGAAACCGCCACGCTAGGCGGCGGATGTTTCTGGTGTCTCGAAGCGGTGTATCTGGACGTCGATGGCGTCGTATCGGTGGAATCCGGCTACGCGGGCGGTCACGTCGACCATCCGTCGTACGAACAGGTGTGCGACGGTAACACCGGCCACGCGGAAGTCGTGAAGGTGGACTTCGATCCGGCGAAGATCAGCTATCGCGAAGTTCTCGATATCTTCTTTGCGATTCACGACCCGACGCAGTTGAACCGGCAGGGCAACGACGTCGGCACGCAATACCGGTCGGTGATTTATACGCACTCCGACGCGCAGCGCGATACGGCGTTGCAGACCATTCGCCAGATCGGCGCGGAAGGCATTTACGACGGCCAGATCGTCACGCAGATACTGCCGTTCGACGGCAATTACTGGCCCGCTGAAGCCTATCATCAGAATTATTTCGCACAGCATCCGAACCAGGGCTACTGCTCGTTTGTCGTGGCGCCGAAGGTCGCGAAATTCCGGCAGAAGTTCGCGCATCGGATCAAGAGCAGCCGGGTGTAAGTAGGCGCGGCGCGCCCCTTTTGCGGGGCGCTCACCGGTCTATCACCGGTCTATGTTTGCGCCTGTTCCAACGCCGGTCGCTAGTCCTGCTGGAGCCTTCGGCGCAATGATTCCCGCGATTTTCCTCGCGGTTCTTCGTTCACGCGCCGGCGGTGGCCGCCGCAGCACTTTCTTCGCGCAGCCGTACCCATGCGGCTGCAATTTCGCGTGCAAGCTCCACGCAGCTTAGCGGCGCCGAACCTTCCGCCTTGTTGTTCACCGCAATCAGCACCGGCTGGCCCGCGATCGCGTAGCGCGCCGCAAGCTCGGCGAGCGCTGTGCGCGTGGTTGGGTCTTCGTCGACGAGCTTGTCGAACGGATCGTATCTGGCCTTCGCCTGTTCGTACTTGAAGCCGCTATGCAAGCTCCAGCGCACGATCAGCGGACCGGCTGGGACTTCGTCGAGCAGCGCGAGCGCGGCAGCCTGCCGCAGCGTGTCCGGCATGCGTGCGTGCAGGCCGACGCAATAGCGGACGCCCGCCAATTTCAGCATGCGGATAAAGCGCGGCGTCAGCACGCATGCGTCGCGGATTTCGATCGCATAGCAACTGCCTGCGGGCAGCGCCGGCAGGGCGGCAAAAAACGCGGCAAGCCGCGCGATCAGTTCCGCCGGCTGCGCGAGCATGGCGTCCGGCAGCGGCGAGAACTGGAACACGAGCGCGCCGGCCTTCGCGCCGAGCCCGTCGATGCAAGGCCGCACGAATTCATCGGCAGCGAGCTGCGCGTTCAGAAAACACGGGTTCGGCGAGACAGGCTCGCCGCGTTCGGCGCGCACGGTCGCATCGGTGACGAGCGCCGGCGCTTTTACGATAAAGCGGAAGTGCTCGGGCACCTGCTGCGCGTAGCGCAGGTATTCCGCGAGCGTCAGCGGCGTGTAAAACGAGCGGTCGATGCTGACGGTGCGCAGCAGCGGATGCGCTCCGTACGCGGTCAGGCCGTCACGCGACAGCTTGCTGTTGCTGTACTCGTCGCCGTAGACGATGCCGCGCCAGCCCGGAAACGACCACGTCGATGTGCCGAGGTGTAGGTGAGGCGGCAACCTGGCGGCGATTGCGACCGCATCGGCGTCGGGTTCGGCGGCAAGTACGCCTTTGGCGCGGGGCTTTTTCGGTTCGGTGGAAGCGGGCTGACGCGCAGTGTTTGCCGCGCTGGATCGGCCCTCGGTCTCAGACAGTGACGATGCCGCCGCCGCTGCATTGCCGGCAGCATCGTCCGCCGCTTCCCCGAACATATCGAGCTGCCCGGCCTTCAAGGCAACGCTCAAAGCGGCGTGTCGTAAATATACCGGCGCGACCACGGCAACGTCTTGGCACTGCGTCCCGCCCGTCGGCACACCACCTGGTAGAGCGAGACATCGTCGTGCTCGAACGCATACGAGCAACCCGCGAGATACACGCGCCAGATGCGGAATTTCTCGTCGTCGACGAGCTTCTTCGCCTCGGCCGCCTTCGCCTCGAAGCTCTCGGCCCAGATATCGAGCGTGCGTGCGTAGTGGCGGCGCAGACTTTCGATATCGATCGCCTCGATGCCGCCGCGCTGCATCGCTTCGAGCACGAGGCCGATATGCGGCAGTTCGCCGTCCGGGAACACATAGCGGTCGATAAACTCGCCGCCGCCCAGCGACGTCTCGCCGCTGTCCGCATCGCTTGACGTGATGCCGTGATTCATCGCCACGCCGTCTTCGGTGAGCAGGTCGTGAATCTTCCTGAAGTACCCGGGCAGGTTCTTGCGACCGACGTGCTCGAACATGCCGACGCTCGTGATGCGGTCGAATTGTCCTTCGACGTCGCGATAATCCTGCAGGCGGATCTCGATCTTGTCCGAGAGACCCGCGGCCTTTACACGCTCGGTCGCGAGATCGAACTGGTTCTGCGACAGCGTGACGCCCACGCACTGCGCGCCGAACTTCTGCGCCGCGCGCAGCACGAGCGCGCCCCAGCCGCAGCCGATATCGAGCAGGCGCTGGCCCGGCTGCACCTGGATCTTGCGCAGAATATGGTCGATCTTCTTCAGTTGCGCGGTGCCGAGGTCTTCGTCGCCGTTCTCGAAGTACGCACACGAGTAGACCATGTTCTCGTCGAGCCACAGCTTGTAGAACTCGTTCGACACGTCGTAGTGGTACTGGATCGCCTTCTTGTCCGACGACTTCGTATGATTAAAGTAGCGTGTCACGCGCGCGAGCTTGCTCGTATTCGTGACCGTGCTGCGCGCAAGCGAATAGCCGATGTCGATCACATCCGAGAGCTTGCCCTCGATGTCGATCTTGCCCTTCACGTAGGCTTCGCCGAGATTGTCGAGGCTCGGATCGAGCAGCAGCGGCATCGCCGATGCGCTCTTGACCTTCAACGTGACTTGCGGCTCCGTGAATTGGCCGAAGTCATGTTTCTGACCGTCCCATAGCACCAGACGAGCGGGCAGATTCGATTTTGTCCGCACCTCGTCGACCCACTGCGCGAGCTTCTTTTCCCAGAACATGCGATCTCTCCGTATCCTATGAATCAAAGCAAAGCCTGCCGAATCGGCTAGCGCCTGCGGGATGCCGTGCAGCTTGCGCGGCGGTGAGCGCGATCCGGTCGGCATCTGCGGCCGCTTGCCACTGCTCGCAGCCGCGCCCTCTTGCCGGTATTGCCGGTCTTACTATGTACAGCTTCAGATCAGGTCGACATCACAGTCGCATTCACGGCGAGAGGCGGGCGATTCGCCAGGCGCCGCTGCCGTCGCGCGTATAGCGCATCCGGTCGTGCAGCCGCGAAGGCCGGCCTTGCCAGAATTCCATTGTGTCGGGCACCACGCGATAGCCGCCCCAGTGCGGCGGCCGCGGCGGATGTTCGCCGTATTGCGCGATGATTTCGCGCTCGCGCGCTTCGAGCGCCGCGCGGCTTTCAATTTCCTGACTTTGAGCCGAGGCCCACGCGCCGATTCGCGATGCGAGGGGCCGCGACGCGTAGTACGCATCGCTTTCCGCGGCGCTGGTCATTTCGACGCGGCCTTCGATGCGCACCTGGCGCTCGAGTTCGATCCAGTGAAATAGCAGACTCGCGCGCGGGTTGTCCGCGATCTCGCGGCCTTTACGGCTTTCGTAATTGGTAAAGAAGACGAAGCCGCGCGGGTCGACGCCTTTGATCAGAACGATACGTGCCGAAGGATGGCCGCGCGAGTCGACCGTGGCGAGCGTCATCGCATTCGGCTCCGGCAACTGGGCCTTGATCGCCTGAGCAAACCACTTCTCGAACTGACGGATCGGGTCGCGATCCAGATCGGCTTCGTCCAGCGAGCCGAGCGAATAATTTTTTCGAAGTTCAGCAAGTGAGCTCATGTTCTTATGCAAGCGCTACAGTGGGGCCAGTATAGCGAAGGACGCATTTTCTTGTAGTCATCCCGGTCAATAAGTCTCTTTACTGTGGCGGAGAAATGGCCCGCGAAGCGGAGCGTTCGCGAACGCGTGACCTGCCCATGCGATACGACCCGGTGCGTCATGGGGTTGCGGACGGTCATGGCTGAAATGACAAAGATGACCAGGGCTGAATTGAGCGCGGAAATCGGCCACTGCCCGATCAGGCAAAATAGAGGCTTCGCCCGTTTTTGCCCCGGTTCCCGCGCCGGCTTTCGCGCCGGCTTTCGCATCTGTCAGCCGCGGCAGTTGTCCACGCGGTTTGCCCCAATATCAAGCCGATCATGTCAGCCCCTCACGTCACCGTGCCTATCGATGTTACTACCAGCCATACGGGTGTTGAAGCCGACCGCGCGCGGCGCTTCGGCGGCATCGCGCGGCTCTATGGCGCGCCGGCGCTTGCCGCGTTCGAGCGTGCGCATGTCGCGGTGATCGGCATCGGCGGCGTCGGGTCGTGGGCCGTCGAAGCGCTCGCGCGCAGCGCGATCGGCACACTGACGCTGATCGATCTCGACAACGTCGCCGAAAGCAATACGAACCGGCAGATCCACGCGCTCGACGGCAACTACGGCAAGCCGAAGGTCGACGCGATGGCCGAGCGCATTGCGCTGATCGATCCGCAATGCGACGTGCGCCTGATCGAAGACTTTATCGAGCCCGGCAACTTCGACAAGGTGCTCGGCGGCGGCTTCGATTATGTCATCGACGCGATCGACAGCGTGCGCACCAAAACTGCGCTGATCGCGTGGTGCGTCGAGCACGGACAGCCGCTCATCACAGTCGGCGGCGCCGGTGGGCAGCTCGACCCGACGCGCATTCGCATCGACGATCTCGCGCAGACCATACAAGACCCGCTGCTATCGCAGGTGCGCGCGCAACTGCGCAAGCATCACGGCTTCCCGCGCGGGCCGAAGGCGAAGTTCAAGGTGAGCGCCGTCTATTCGGACGAGCCGCTGATCTACCCGGAAGCGGCCGTTTGCGATATCGACGCAGAAGCCGAGCACGTCGCGACGTCGCCGGGGCATGCCGGGCCGGTTGGGCTCAATTGCGCGGGGTTCGGCTCGAGTGTTTGCGTGACCGCGAGCTTTGGGCTCGCGGCGGTGTCACATGTGCTGCGCGCGATTGCGCAGCGGGTCGCGGCTTAAGCGGCGGGCAATCAGAACAGCGAGGCGCTGAGCTTGCGGCGCCACTTCGCCACCAGTTCCGGGTTGTGCGCCGCGAGATCGAACACCGACAGCATCGTCTTGCGGCCGATATCGTCGCGGAAGCCGCGATCGCGTTTCACGATCTCCAGTAGCTGTTCCAGCGCCCCCTCGTATTTGTGGCGCGCGATAAACGCGCTCGCGAGGTCGAAGCGCGCGTCGAGATCCTCCGGGTGCTCGACGACTTTCGCTTCGAGCGCGTCGGTTGGCGGCAGATCGGCGGCGGCGTCGAGTGCGTCGAGGCGGGTCTTGATCGCATTGAAGCGCGCATCGATGCCTTGCGTCGTTTTCGGCGACAGCAGGTCGATCTGCTGCTTCGCTTCGTCGACCCGGCTGTCCGCGAGCAGCAGTTCGATCAGGTCCATGCGCGCGTCTTCGAAGCCGGGATCGAATGCAAGCGCTTCTTTAAGGAAATCGTAAGCTACGTCGCGCTGGCCTTCCGCTACGGCCGCCGCGGCCGCCGCACGCGCCGCTTCCGCGCCGTTCGGCACGAGCCGGTCGAGGAAGGCGCGCAACTGGCCTTCGGGCAGCACGCCGATAAACTGATCGACGGGCCGCCCGTCCGCGAACGCCACCACGTGCGGGATGCTGCGCACCTGGAAATGCGCGGCGAGCTCCTGGTTTTCGTCGACATTGACCTTCACGAGCTTCCATTTGCCGTCGTATTCGGCTTCGAGGCGCTCGAGCATCGGGCTCAAGGTCTTGCACGGCCCGCACCACGGCGCCCAGAAGTCGACCAGCACCGGCGCGAGCGTCGAGCCGGCGATTACGTCTTTTTCGAAAGTGGCCAGAGTGGTGTCCATCGCATCCTCGTCGTCAACTGTTCAGCGGATTGGCTGAGGTTGTTAATTGTGGGCAAAAAGCGCCGGTTCAATATCGTATGACGAGCAAGCGGCTTGCCGCGCGCCTCGCCGAATGACCCGTATGCGCGGCGCTCGTTTGCGCTCATTTGCGCTCATTTCCGTACCGGCAGCGGAATCCATTCGGTTTCGCCCGGTACCTGGCCCATTTGCTGATTCGTCCACGCGTCTTTGGCGCGCTCTATCTTGTCGCGCGAACTCGAGACGAAATTCCATTCGATAAAGCGCTCGCCTTCGAGCTTTTCGCCGCCGAGCAACATCACGGTTGCGCCGTCGCGACTCGCGAGCGTCACCGTTTCGCCGGGCGTGAGCACGGCCATCTGCTCGGGCTCGAGCGGTGTGCCGTCGATCGACAGATCGCCTTCGACGAGATAAACGCCGCGCTCGTCGTGCTCGGGTTCGAGCGCAAGCGCACTGCCGGGCGCGAAGCGCGCGGCGACGTACAGCGTGCCGGAAAACGTGTGTGCAGGTGCGGTATGGCCGAACGCGGTGCCGGCGATCACACGCAGCGTGACGCCGTTGCGCTCGAGCTCCGGCAGCGTATGCGCCGCGTGATGCTCGAACGACGGCGCGCAGTCTTCATCGGCGAGCGGCAGCGCGACCCAGGTCTGGATGCCGTGCACGCGCGAGCCGCGCGCGCGTTCTTCGTCGGGTGTGCGTTCCGAATGGACGATGCCGGCGCCGGCCGTCATCCAGTTGACGTCGCCCGGCACGATCTTCTGTTCCGAGCCGATACTGTCGCGGTGCATGATCGCGCCGTCGAACAGATAGGTGACGGTGGCGAGGCCGATATGCGGATGCGGACGTACGTCGAGGCCGATGCCCGCCGGCAGCGTGGCCGGGCCCATGTGATCGAAGAAGATGAACGGGCCGACGAGGCGCGCGGCCATCGCGGGCAGCACGCGGCGGACAGCGAGGTTGCCGATGTCGCGCAAGTGGGGCTTCAGAACCGCTTTGATCGATGAGGACATGGTGACGGAAGCTCGGTCAGTGGGGCGGGATGGTCATTCTACTGCCCGAAGGTTGCATCACGCAGGCATCGTGTGTCCGGGCTGACCGCTCGCGGCGCGCTTGGGCCGGCTCGTCCGCTTCGGTAAGCTCTGATGTTTTCGCCAACGCAGAATAGAAACGGAGACGCGCGAATGTCGCCGAAAGACCTGTTGCTCGCGCTCGTGGTGGTCGTGGTGTGGGGCGTGAACTTCGTCGTGATCAAGGTGGGCCTGCACGGCGTGCCGCCGATGCTGCTCGGCGTGCTGCGTTTCACGTTCGCCGCGGTGCCGGCGGTGTTTTTCGTGAGGCGGCCTCGTATCCCATGGTTCTGGCTCGTCGCGTATGGCGCGACGATTTCGCTCGGTCAGTTCGCATTTCTCTTTTCGGCCATGTATGTCGGCATGCCGGCCGGCCTCGCGTCGCTCGTGCTGCAGGCGCAGGCATTCTTCACGTTGCTGTTCGCCGCGCTGTTTCTGCATGAGCGGTTTCGCGCGCATAACATCGCGGGCCTCGTGATCGCGGCGGGCGGTCTCGCGGTGATCGGCATGCGGGGCGGCCAGGCGATGACCATCGCCGGTTTCATCCTCACCTTGTGTGCCGCGGTGATGTGGGCGCTTGGCAATATCGTCACGAAGAAGGTGGGCAAGGTCGACCTCGTCGCGCTCGTCGTGTGGGGGAGCCTGATTCCGCCGGTGCCGTTCCTGTTGTTGTCGTACTGGCTCGAAGGGCCTCGGCAGATCGTCGCCGCGCTGTCGAACATCAGCGTGAATTCGGTGCTGGCGGTCGCCTATCTCGCGTATCTCGCGACGCTGCTCGGCTACGGCTTGTGGAGCAGATTGCTGTCGCGTCACGCGGCAAGCCAGGTGGTGCCGTTCTCGCTGCTTGTGCCGATCGTCGGTCTGGCATCCGCGGCGATGCTGCTCGGCGAACGTCTGGCGCCTGCCGAGATCGCCGGCGCGGCCATCGTGATGGTGGGCCTCGCGGTGAATGTGTTCGGCGGGTGGGTGATCCGGCGCCTTGCTCTCGCGCGTTGAGCGGCCTCGAGCATAACGAAGAGGCAGGCGGCATGCGCCGCCTTGCGCTTACGTCATCCGGCTCTTCGCCAGCGGCGGGTTCGCCGCGAAATAGCGCTTGATGCCGTTCATGATCGCGCTCGCCATGCGGTCGCGATACGCGTCGTCGTTCAGGCGCCGCTCTTCGTCGGGGTTGCTGATAAAGGCGGTTTCGACGAGGATCGACGGAATGTCGGGCGCTTTCAGCACGGCGAAGCCCGCCTGCTCGACCGAGCCCTTGTGCAGCTTGTTGACCTCGCCGACTTCCTTCAGCACGAAGTCGCCGTAGCGCAGCGAGTCGCGAATCTGGGCGGTGGTCGACATATCGAAGAGCGCACGGTTCACGGCCGCGTCGGCCGACTTGATATTGATGCCACCGATCTGATCCGACGAGTTTTCCTTATTCGCCATCCAGCGCGCCGCGGCGCTCGACGCACCGTGCTCCGACAGCGCAAATACCGATGAGCCGTGCGCTTCGGGCGTCGTGAATGCGTCGGCGTGGATCGACACGAACAGGTCCGCGCCGACGCGCCGCGCTTTCTGCACACGCACGTTGAGCGGCACGAAGAAGTCCTGATCGCGCGTCATCATCGCGCGCATGTTCGGTTGCGCGTCGATCTTCGCGCGCAGCTTCTTCGCGATATCGAGCGCGACGTGCTTCTCATACGTACCGCTGCTGCCGATCGCGCCCGGGTCTTCACCGCCGTGGCCGGGGTCGATCGCCACCGTCAGCAGCCGCACCGTGTTGCTCTTGCCTTTCGGCGTGGTGAATGTGTAAGTGTCGTCGGTGTCGTCGTCGCCCGCGCTGTTGTCGTTGTTGCGCGCCAATGCCGATGGCGGCTGCGCCGGTTTTGCGGGCGCGTGCGGCGCGGGTGTCGGCGTTGGATTGATGCGGGCCTGCGCCTGCGCTTGTGTTTGCGGGCGCGGCGTGAGCGGCGTGAGCGGAGCGCCAGGCGTTGCGGACGGTCCCGACGGCGCGGACGTATCGTTCTGCGCGTACTTCTGGAAGAACGCATCGCTGTTATCGGCCGACGCGGGCGGCGACGACGGGCCGTTGAGCGTGGCATTCGGCGGCGCGCTTTGCTCCTGCAGACGCTGCTCCTTGCGCTCGGTCTGCGCGAGCAGGTCCATCAGCGGGTCGGGCGCGACGGCCGGGTACAGGTCGAACACGAGCCGGTACTTGTATGAGCCGACCGGCGTCAGCGTGAAGACTTGCGGCTTCACCGAGCCCTTGAGGTCGAACACCATCCGCACCACGTGCGGCTGGTACTGCCCAACGCGCACCGACTGAATTTGCGGGTCGTTCGGCGCGATCTTCGAGACGAGGTCTTTCAGCGCCTGGTCGAGGTCGAGACCGTTCAGGTCGACGACGAGCCGGTCCGGGCCTTGCAGCATCTGCTGGCTTGTCTGCAGCGGCTGGTCGGATTCGATCGTCACGCGCGTGTAGTCGCGTGCGGGCCAGACGCGCACGCCGAGCACCGAGCTTGCCCAGGCGAGGCGCGGCGCCGATACCGAGAGGCCCAGTACGAGCGTCGATGCGCCGGCGCGCAGAATCTGGCGGCGCCGCCAGTTGTGCGAAGCGGTGGCGGCGGATTCGATCGAGCGGAACGGTTTGATCAACATCTTTCGAGACATGCTTTTCCTGATTCGCTATACGCCTGGGCGGTCAGCCTGCGTCCTTCGCCATCCACTTCGAGCGAGAAGACGAGATCCGGCACACCCAGCAAAGCGCCTGCACGCTGCGGCCATTCGACGAGACAGATCGCACCGCTGTCGAAATATTCGCGAAAGCCCGCGTCGGCCCATTCGGCCGGATCGTTGAAACGGTACAGATCGAAGTGATAGAGGGCGAGTTCCCTGCCGGCATCACCCACCGTATACGGCTCGACGAGCGTGTAGGTCGGGCTGCGTACGCGTCCGGTGTGACCGAGTGCCCGCAGCGTGGCGCGCACAAGCGTGGTCTTGCCCGCGCCGAGGTCGCCGATCAGCTGCACCTGCAAACCCTTGAACCCGTGCTCGCCTTGGCCTCGTTCGCTGCGCACGGCCTCGAGCGCTTGCGCGAATCGTGCGCCGAACGCCGCGGTCGCGGCTTCGTCCGCGAGCATCGTGGTGCGCTCGAGCAGGACGTCGGCAGAAGGCGGTGTCGCGTGATCGGGTTGAACGGGCATTCTCGTAAAATGATGTGATGGACCAAAGCCAGCAGCATCCCGTTTCCGGCACGCCCGACTCCACCGGCGGCCCGCGCGCTACACATCGTCTTGAGCATCCAGTCGATGCAGCC
The DNA here is from genome assembly GCF_054589215.1 of Paraburkholderia sp. 2C. NCBI lineage: Bacteria > Pseudomonadati > Pseudomonadota > Betaproteobacteria > Burkholderiales > Burkholderiaceae > Paraburkholderia > Paraburkholderia sp. 2C. Next base: position 128,125 of record NZ_BAAILL010000005.1, read on the forward strand.
GATGAAGACGCGCTGGCTGCGCTCGCGTCACGCATCAAGACGTGGGGACGCGAGCTGGGTTTCGGCGAGGTGGGTATCAGCGACACGAACCTCGCGGATGCCGAAGCGGGCCTCGCGGCGTGGCTTCACGCGGGCTGGCACGGCGAGATGGATTATATGGCCAAACATGGGATGAAACGTGCACGGCCTGCCGAGCTTGTGGCCGGCACGCTACGCGTGATTACCGCGCGCATGGCTTATTTGCCCGCTCATTTGCCCACTTCGATAGATGCCGGAAAGGGGGATGAAAGCGGGGGCGTGGGTGCCGGGCCGGCCGCCACGGCGAGTGGAACGTCCGGCGCGACACCGGACGCGACACCGGGCGCGACACCGGACGCAACACTGAGCGGCAAGCAGCGCGCAGCAGTGCCAGGCGAGCCTGACTGGCGCAGTCGCGAGTATGCGCGCCTCGCGGATCCGTCCGCGGCGGTCGTGTCGATTTACGCGCGCGGCCGCGATTATCACAAGGTGATGCGCCATCGTCTGCAGCAGCTTGCGCAACGTATCGAAGCCGAAATCGGTCCGTATGGCTTTCGCGTGTTTACCGATTCGGCGCCTGTGCTCGAGGTCGAACTCGCGCAGAAGGCCGGTGTCGGATGGCGCGGCAAGCATACGCTGCTGTTGCAACGCGACGCGGGGTCGCTGTTCTTTCTCGGCGAGATCTATGTCGATCTGCCGCTACCGACCGACGCGCAGAGCGCGCCCGAGCGCGCGCCGCAGACCGCGGGCGCGCATTGCGGCCACTGCACGCGCTGCATCGATGCGTGCCCGACCGGGGCGATCGTCGGACCGTACAAAGTGGACGCGCGGCGCTGCATCTCGTATCTGACGATCGAACTGAAGGGCAGTATTCCGCAGGATTTGCGGCCGCTGATCGGCAATCGTGTCTACGGCTGCGACGACTGCCAGCTCGTGTGTCCGTGGAACAAGTTCGCTAAGGCCGCGCCGGTCGCGGACTTCGATGTGAGACATGCGCTCGATCGCGCATCGTTGACCGAACTGTTCGGCTGGAGCGCGGACGACTTCGAGACGCGCATGCAAGGCAGCGCGATTCGACGGATCGGCTACGAATGCTGGCTGCGCAACCTCGCGGTCGGCATGGGCAATGCGTTGCGTGCGGACCCGGCCACGCTCGCGCCGCATGCGCGGGCCGGCATCGTCGATGCGCTGCGCGGCCGCGTCGACGACCCTTCGCCGCTCGTGCGCGAGCATGTGCAATGGGCGCTGGAGGCGGCGTAGAGTGCGGGGATCGATCGATTGGCGCAATCGCGCGTGCGTGGCTGTCGCGTGCCGGTGCACGGCGTGCGTGACGCAGGCAACGGCCGGTGTTTTCGGGAGGAAACGTTCATCATGTACAACGCAGTGATCGATGCGCCGTTCGGCAAGATCGGTATTCGCGTCGAAGGCGCTAACGTGCGCGAGATCGTCTATCTGCCCGCGTCCGTGCAAAGCATCGAGCCCGACACGGCGCTCGCGAAGGAAGCGGTCAGGCAGATCGGGCGCTATCTCGAACGCGCGTCGGCAACCTTCGATTTGCCGCTCGCCGAGCTCGGCACCGCGTTCCAGCGGCGCGTGTGGCAGGGCATCTGCGCGATTCCGCCCGGCGTCGTGCTGACCTACGGACAGCTTGCCAAGGAGATCGGCAGCGTGCCGCGCGCGGTCGGTCAGGCGTGCGGGTCGAACCCGCACCCGATTGTGATTCCGTGCCATCGCGTCGTCGCGTCGGGCGGCATCGGCGGCTTCGCGCATCACGGCGACGATGGCTATTACCGCAAGGTCAAGCGCTGGCTGCTGGCGCACGAAGGCGTGAGTTACGCATGAGCGACGCCGTTACCACCGATACCGCCGGCGCGCCCGTTGCGTCGCCTCTGTTCCAGTCGAGCAACGCGTCGATCGATGCGTTCTGCGACGCGTTGTGGCTCGAGCACGGCCTGTCGCGCAACACGCTCGACGCGTATCGGCGCGATTTGCGGTTGTTCGCCGAATGGCTCGCGTCGACGCGCAATGCCTCGCTCGACACGGCCGGCGAGGCCGACCTGACCGCTTATAGCGCAGTACGCCAGAAGGACAAATCGACTTCCTCGAACCGGCGCCTGTCGGTATTTAGGCGCTACTACGCTTGGGCGGTGCGCGAGCATCGCGCGACGGCCGACCCGACGCTGCGCATCCGCTCGGCCAAGCAGCCGCCACGTTTTCCGTCGACGCTGACCGAAGCGCAGGTCGAGGCGCTGCTCGGTGCGCCCGATATCGACACGCCGCTTGGCTTGCGCGACCGCACGATGCTCGAGCTGATGTACGCGAGCGGCCTGCGCGTGACCGAACTCGTCACATTGAAGACCGTCGAGGTCGGGCTCAACGAGGGCGTCGTGCGGGTGTTGGGCAAGGGCGCGAAAGAGCGGCTGATTCCATTCGGCGAAGAGGCGCACGGCTGGATCGAGCGGTATTTGCGCGAGGCGCGGCCAGCGCTGCTGGGCGCGCGTTCGGCCGATGCGCTGTTTGTCACGGCGCGTGCGGAAGGCATGACACGCCAGCAGTTCTGGAACATCATCAAGCGCCACGCGGCAGCGGCCGGCGTGCATGCGCCGCTGTCGCCGCATACGCTGCGGCACGCGTTCGCGACGCATCTGCTGAATCACGGCGCGGACTTGCGTGTCGTGCAACTGCTGCTTGGGCATACCGATATTTCGACGACGCAGATTTATACGCACGTCGCGCGCGAGCGGCTGAGGTCGCTGCATGCGGCGCATCATCCGCGCGGGTGAGCGGGCGGGGCGGTGGCGGCGCGTCGGTGTGCGGGCTCCATCGGTGTGCGGGCTCCATCGGTGTGCGGGCTCGTTGGGGCTGAACACGGCGCGGCAGTGGTGGCCCGGCAGTCTTTCGTTGGGCCGATCGCGCCGCGGCGGTCGCGTCACCGGTGATTGACGGCCGGCGCGCGATGGCGGGCGCCCGCGCGAGCGCTTCTGCCGGCGCTTGTGGCGGAATTTACGCCAGCTCGCGCAGCTTGTGCTTCAGTATCTTGCCGGTCGATGCGGCGGGCAGCGCGTGCAGCAGCTTCACTTCGGCGGGCCGCTTGTACGGCGCAAGCCGCGTTCCGCACCATTCGATCAGTTGCGCCGGCCGCACGCGCGCACCCGCCGCCAGTTCGACGAAGGCGACCACTTCTTCATTGCCGCCCGCTGCCGGACGGCCTATTACCGCCGATTGCACGACCTCCGGGTGCGCGTTCAGCACCTGCTCGACTTCCGCCGGGTACACGTTGAAACCCGAGCGGATGATCAATTCCTTGCTGCGCCCAACGATATGTATCGCGCCGTCCGCGTCCTGCCGTGCGAGGTCGCCGGTTTTGAGCCAGCCGTGGTCGGTGATCGCGGCGCGTGTCAGGGCGGCGTCGCGATAGTAGCCGAGCATCACGTTCGGGCCGCGCACCCATAGCTCGCCGACTTCGCCGCTTGCGACATCCGTTCCGTCGGACGACATCAAGCGCACGGCGATGCCCGGAATCGGCGGACCGACCGAGCAATCGGCGCGCGGCGCATCGAGCATCGTTTGCGCGACGGTCGGGCTGGTCTCGGTCAAGCCGTAGCCGTTGTGCAGCGCGACGCCGTACAGGTTTTCGACGCTCGCCTTCAGTGCCGCGTCGAGCGGCGAGCCGCCCGAGTACGCAAAGCGCAAGCGCGGCGCGCGCCAGCGCAGGCGGTGCGTCTGCAGGTAGTCGAGCAGTTTGGCGTGCATGGCGGGCACGCCCTGGAAGATCGAGATCTGCTCTTCGGCGAGCGCATGATGCACGGCTTGCGGCGCGAATCGCGGCGCAAGCCGCAACGTCGCGCCCGCATACAGGCTGCCGAGACATACCGACGCGAGCCCATACACATGCGACACCGGCAGGACGGTGTAGACCACGTCGTCGGGACCGACACGGCGCAGCGTGCTCGACATCGCGGCGATAAACAGCAGATTGCGATGCGACAGCATCACGCCTTTGGGCGCGCCGGTGGTGCCGGTGGTGTAAATCAGCGCCGCGCATTGCCGGTCGGGTGCAGTTTCCAAAGGTTCGGCCGGCGCGGTCGCGTCGAACGTGAATGACCACGCGCCGATATCGGTTTGAAGCGCAGGCGCGCGCCGGGCGTTGCGGCGCTGCGCATGCCGCTCGGCCTCGGATGACGTTTCTGTCGCAAACGCGGTGATGCGCGGCCTGGCGTGGTCGACGATTCCATCGAGTTCCGCCGGCACAAGCCGCGCGTTGCAGGGCAGTGCCCAGGCATCGAGCTGTGCCACGGCGAGGAGCAGCACAATTTGCGCGACGCAGTTTTCCGCAACGATCATGACGCGGTCGCCGCCGCGCACGCCGAGTTCGCGCAAGCGCGCGGCCATTTCATTCGTGGCCGCGGCCAGTTGCGCATAGGTGAGGCGCCGCGCATCTTCGATCAGCGCGAGATGCTCGGGATCGCGCGCGGCGCCGCGCGCGGGAATGCCGGCGATGCGCGCGGGGAGCGATGCGACGAGCGCCGTGGCATCGACGGCGGCGTTCGCGGGCGTGGGCGGCGCGGCGGTCGGTTCCGATGCGGATGGCGGGTACGGCGAAGCACTCAATGCATATCTCCCTGGCAGCGAGGGGGGGAGCGGCGATCGACGCCGCTTCATCAATCCACCGATGAATCGCCGAAAATCGTGCCACAGGCGTTAAGGCCGCACAATCCTGGCCATTCGGCAGATGGCGCGCCACCGCGCACCGACATTACAATCCCCCGCATGAGCAAATCCAGACACGTGTCCGAGACGCCCGCGACGCAGTTCCTGCGCCGCCACGGCGTTGCATTCGGCGAGCATCCGTACGACTACGTCGAGCATGGCGGCACCGAGGAGTCGGCGCGTCAGCTTGGCGTGGATGAGCATCACGTCGTGAAGACGCTCGTCATGGAAGACGAACATGCGAAGCCGCTGATCGTGCTGATGCACGGCGACCGCACCGTATCGACCAAAAACCTCGCGCGGCAGATCGGGGCGAAGCGCGTCGAACCTTGCAAGCCCGAGGTTGCGAACCGGCATTCAGGTTATCTGATTGGCGGTACGTCGCCGTTCGGCACGCGCAAGACCATGCCGGTCTACGTCGAATCGTCCATTCTGGAACTGGAGCGGATATGGATCAATGGTGGGCGGCGCGGGTTTCTTGTCAGCATCGAGCCGTCCGTGGTGACCGGGCTGCTGCGCGCGCAACCGGTACAGTGCGCGAGCGTCGATTGAGCAGCGTGGAGCGCCACGCGTGCTCCGGCCGCGCAGACCGGCGCTGACGGCTTCGGTAGAATGTGCGCCGTCGCGAAATGCGGGGTGTCGCAACGGAAGGCTGAACGATGCTCGTGCGTAGTTGCTGAGAAATTGCGGAAAGCGGCTGAAATGCCGCTGAAAAGCAGCGCATAGCGGAAAGCGCCCGCATCGCGCTTTGTGATTCCTATATGAGTTTTGACATGGAAAACCTGATTGTCGCCGTCGTTGCCTATCTGATCGGCTCGGTGTCGTTTGCCGTGGTCGTGAGCGCGGCGATGGGACTCGCCGATCCGCGTTCCTACGGCTCCGGCAACCCCGGCGCGACCAATGTGCTGCGCACGGGCAACAAGATGGCCGCGGTGCTGACACTGATCGGCGACGCGTTCAAAGGGTGGGTGGCCGTGTGGCTCACCGGACATTTCAGCGCGCGCTTCGGTCTCGATGAGTCGGCCGTCGCGATTGCCGCCATCGCCGTGTTCCTCGGCCATCTTTACCCCGTGTTCTTCCGCTTCAAGGGCGGCAAAGGCGTGGCGACCGCGGCGGGCGTGCTGCTCGCGATCAACCCGATACTCGGCATCGCGACGCTTCTGACCTGGCTCATCGTCGCCTTCTTCACGCGGTACTCGTCGCTCGCGGCTATTTGCGCGGCCGTGTTCGCGCCGCTTTTCGACGGCTTTCTGTTCGGTGCGAACGTGATTGCGCTTGCGGTTGTCGCGATGAGCGCGCTGCTCGTCTGGCGTCACCGCGGGAACATCGCGAAGCTCGTGGCGGGGAAGGAAAGCCGTATCGGCGACAAGAAGAAAGAGGCGGCGGGCGGGGTGGCAGGCGGCACGGGGCCGCGCGAACCGTAAGCCCACAACAGGCCACGACGGTGACGCCCCGGTAGTGAGGCCCTCGCGGCGGTATGCGGTGGCGGTGCGGCTGTGACATCGAAGCCGCGACGGCCCGCGTAGCTACGCGGGCTTAATCCCTGAAGTTGTTGAAGTCAAGCGGCGTATCCGTCACGTCCTTGCGCAGCATCGCGATCACGCTTTGCAGATCGTCGCGCTTGGCGCCGGTCACACGCACCGCGTCGCCCTGAATGCTCGCCTGCACCTTGATCTTGCTGTCTTTCACGAGTCGCACGATTTTCTTCGCGAGGTCGCCCGATACGCCTTTCTTGATCGTGACGACCTGCTTGACCTTGTCGCCGCCGATCTTCTCGATCTTGCCGTAGTCGAGGAAGCGCACGTCGACATTGCGCTTGGCCATTTTGCCGAGCAACACGTCCTTTACCTGACCGAGCTTGAATTCGTCGTCGGCATACGCGGTCAGCTCGCGTTCCTTCTGCTCGACGCGGGCATCGGATCCCTTGAAGTCGAAGCGCGTCGAAATTTCCTTGTTCGACTGCTCGATCGCATTCTTCACCTCAACCATGTTGGCTTCGCAGACGACGTCGAACGATGGCATCTTTCTCTCCCATAGTGCCGCGGTGCCCCCATGCCGCCCACCGGGCGCGCGCGATGCACTCGCTATAATCATGAACCGATGTCATTTTACCGACGCCTTTTCGTTTGCCCAAGTTCGCACAAGGTTCGCACGTTGCCGGTACGGCTTTTCGCATCGCTTTTCCTGCCGTCCAGCCTCGGCGCAGGGTTGATGCCGACACGGTCCTGAACGGCCATAGCCCACCCGAGCGCCACCCGAGCGCTACCTGAAACGCACCTGAAACCGCCGATACGCAACCGTTCGACGCCTTGCCAACTCACGATCCGATGTCTGAAACCGCCTCCGTCCCGCTTATCGCCGACTATCCGCTGCGCGCGCACAACACCTTCGGCTTCGACGTGCGCGCGCGGCTGGCGTGCCGGATCGAACACGAAGACCAGTTGCTGGCGGCCGTGCGCGATCCGCGCGCGGCAGGGCTGCCGCGGCTCGTACTGGGCGGCGGCAGCAATATCGTACTGACGCGCGATTTCGCCGGGCTGGTGTTGCTGATCGTGCTGCGCGGCCGGCGCATCGTGCGCGAAGACGCCGACGCGTGGTTTGTCGAGGCGGCGGCCGGCGAGAACTGGCATGAGTTCGTCGCATGGACGCTCGAGCGCGGTTTGCCCGGGCTCGAAAATCTCGCGCTGATTCCAGGCACGGTCGGCGCGGCGCCGATCCAGAACATCGGCGCGTACGGGCTCGAAATGGGCGAGCGCTTCGCATCGCTGCGCGCGGTCGATCTCGCATCCGGCGAGACTGTCGAAATGGACGCCAGTGCGTGCCGGTTCGGCTATCGCGACAGCTTCTTCAAGCGGGAGGGGCGCGACCGCTTCGTGATCACGTCGGTCACGTTCAGGTTGCCGAAGGCGTGGACGCCGCGTGCCGGCTATGCGGATGTCGCGCGCGAACTGGCGGCCCGGCAGAACGGCAGCGGCGTCGCAAATGGAAGCGCGGACGCAGCCGCGGCAGCGGTCGCGCCAAGCGCTCAGGCAATTTTCGATGCGGTCGTCAGCGTGCGCCGCGCGAAATTGCCCGACCCGCTTGCGCTCGGCAATGCCGGGAGCTTCTTCAAGAATCCCGTGGTGGACGCGGCGCAGTTCAATGCGCTGCTCAAGCGGGAGCCGGGTCTCGTGTCGTATCCGCAGCCCGATGGGCGTGTGAAGCTGGCGGCAGGCTGGCTTGTCGACCGGTGCGGATGGAAGGGGCGCGCGTTGGGCGCGGCGGCTGTCCACGACCGTCAGGCGCTGGTGCTCGTCAACCGCGGCGGCGCGACAGGCGCCGACGTGCTTGCGCTTGCCACTGCGATTCAGCACGACGTCGCAGAGCGCTTCGGTGTCGATCTCGAGCCGGAGCCGATCTTTCTTTGAGGCTGGCGGGCGCCAAACGCGCCTAATAGGGCGTTGCGATCGTGACGATTTTTCGGGCGCGGGCCAAAAAAAGCGCCGGCGCACATTGGTGCACCAGCGCTTTTCCGACGTCAGACTGGGCTTCGACTTGGCCGAAGCCTGAGGCCAATAAAGTCTAAGCCCGGGAATCAGGCCCCGCGCTTACGACGCGCATTCTCCGCAATCCGCATCCGCAGCGCATTGAGCTTGATAAAGCCGCCGGCGTCCGCCTGGTTGTACGCGCCGCCGTCATCGTCGAAGGTCGCGATGGTCTTGTCGAACAGCGTTTCCTTCGAATCGCGCGCAACGACCGACACGCTGCCCTTATACAGCTTCACGCGCACCCAGCCGTTGACCTTTTCCTGCGTGTGATCGATCAGCACCTGGATCGCGCGGCGCTCCGGGCTCCACCAGTAGCCGTTGTAAATCAGCGAGGCGTAACGCGCCATCAGGTCGTCTTTCAGATGCGCGACTTCGCGGTCGAGCGTGATCGACTCGATGCCGCGGTGCGCCTTCAGCATGATCGTGCCGCCCGGCGTTTCGTAACAGCCGCGCGACTTCATGCCCACATAGCGGTTTTCGACCAGATCGAGACGGCCGATGCCGTGCTTGCCGCCGAGGCGGTTCAGTTCGGTCAGCATTTCAGCCGGCGACAGGCGTTTGCCGTTCAGTGCGACCGGGTCGCCGTGCTCGTACTCGATATCGACGAACTCGGGCTGATCCGGCGCCGCTTCCGGCGACACGGTCCAGCGCCACATATCCGCTTCCGCCTCGGCCTTCGGATCTTCGAGGTGACGGCCTTCGAACGAGATATGCAGCAGGTTCGCGTCCATCGAATAAGGCGCGCCGCCTTGCTTGTGCTTCATTTCGATCGGAATGCCCGACTTTTCCGCGTACGCGAGCAGCTTCTCGCGCGACAGCAGATCCCACTCGCGCCACGGCGCGATCACCTTGATGCCTGGCTCGAGCGCGTAGTAGCCGAGTTCGAAGCGAACCTGGTCGTTGCCCTTGCCGGTCGCGCCGTGCGACACCGCCTCGGCGCCCGTCGCGCGCGCGATCTCGATCTGGCGCTTCGCGATCAGCGGACGCGCGATCGACGTGCCGAGCAGATATTCGCCTTCGTAAATCGTATTGGCGCGGAACATCGGGAACACGAAGTCGCGCACGAACTCTTCGCGCAGGTCGTCGATAAAGATGTTGTCCTGCTTGATGCCGAGTTGCAGCGCTTTCTTGCGCGCCGGTTCCAGCTCTTCGCCCTGACCGATGTCGGCCGTAAACGTGACGACTTCGGCGTCGTAGTTGTCCTGCAACCACTTCAGGATGACGGAGGTGTCGAGGCCGCCCGAATAGGCGAGCACGACTTTCTTGATATCGCTCATGATGGACTCGTAGCTGGAAGACTAGTGCGCGCCGGCGGCCCCGGTGCGCGGAAAAACGCTATTTTGACACTAAACCGGCGCATGTCCCGCGTTTTGGACGGACGGCGGCAGGTGAGGCGCACGCTGCTGCAGCAGTAGCGTGCTTCCGCAAATTGAAGACGAAGCTCAGTGATTGAGCTTGCCGAGCAGCAGAAACTCCATGAGCGCTTTCTGCACGTGCAGACGGTTTTCCGCTTCGTCCCACACGACGCTTTGCGGACCGTCGATCACTTCCGCGCTGACTTCCTCGCCGCGATGCGCGGGCAGGCAGTGCATGAAGAGCGCGTCCTTATTGGCGCGCGCCATCATCTGCGCATCGACGCACCAGTCCGCGAACGCTTTCTTGCGTGCTTCGTTTTCTGCTTCAAAGCCCATGCTGGTCCAGACGTCGGTCGTGACGAGGTCCGCGCCGGCACATGCTTCATGCGGATCGTCGAATTCCTGGTAAAACGGCGCGCTTTCGGACGCCACGAGCCCGCGGTCGAGCTTGTAGCCCGGCGGCGTGGATAGACGCAGCTTGAAGCCGAGAATCTGCGCGGCCTCGATCCACGTGTACAGCATGTTGTTCGCGTCGCCGACCCACGCGACCGTCTTGTCGCGAATCGGCCCGCGATGCTCGTAGTACGTGAAGATGTCGGCTAGCACCTGGCACGGGTGATATTCGTTCGTGAGGCCGTTGATGACCGGCACGCGCGAATTTTCCGCGAAGCGCTGGATGATGTCCTGGCCGAACGTGCGGATCATGATGATGTCGACCATCCGCGAGATCACCTGCGCGGCGTCTTCGATCGGCTCGCCGCGGCCCAGCTGCGTATCGCGCGTGCTCATGAACACCGCGTGGCCGCCGAGCTGGAAGATGCCCGCTTCGAACGACAGGCGCGTGCGCGTCGAGTTTTTCTCGAAGATCATCGCGAGCGTGCGGTCGTGCAGCGGGTGATAGGTTTCGTAGTTCTTGAACTTGCGTTTCAGAATGCGTGCGCGTTCGAGCACATATTCATAGTCGCCTAGCGAAAAGTCCTTGAACTGCAGATAGTGGCGGATAGTTTTGGCGGTCATGAAACAAATACGGCGGGTTCACCCGGCTTAAAGAGCCGGACGGCGCCGCCGTCGTTTGTGATAAGTCAATGCAGCATAAAGGATTTTCCCTGGTTTGACGAGTCAGCCAGACGGACGGTCGGCCCTATGACCGATCACTTCGACAGCGAGAAAAATTGTTGCCGTATCGTTCGCGAAAGTCTTGTGTGCAGTGCGGAAAGAGCCTCGCTGCGATATAATCCGTAGGCTTTTCAAAGCCCAGCAGGCAGGCTCCATGCTTGCGGAACACGGCTTGCGAACAAGGCGCGGCGTATAAGTGCACGTGGAATGCACGTGGGTAGGACCTGAACACGCCAACGCATTGCGACGAACATTTCGGGCGTATTGTTCGTAACCGAGGTACGCACAAGGTACGCGTATAGATTCTCGCGTGGTCGTGTTTCAGGTAGCTTTTCCGTTGGCGCTCCGCTGGGCAGTCACACAGGGTTTCCTACATGGCCGACACACCCCCAACCGAGTTCTTCATTCAAGGCATCACCAGCAAGGGAAAGAAGTTTCGGCCGAGCGACTGGTCGGAGCGTCTTGCTGGTGTGATGTCGGGTTTCGGCCCGGGGGCGAGAGGGCCGAATGCGCGCCTGCAATATTCACTGTACGTACGTCCTACCATCCTGGGTGACCTCAAATGCGTGATCCTCGATTCGCGGTTGCGCGATATCGAACCGATGGCGTTTGACTTCGTGATGAACTTCGCAAAAGACAACGATCTCGTCGTGACCGAAGCGTGCGAGTTGCCACCGCATCACGGGACGCAGCAGGGCAGGACGTTCTAAAGACCCGACCCGATCGAACCCGGAAACCCGCACGGCGGGTTTTTTTATGCCCGACTGGCGTCGGCGATTCTTTACGACCGGGCGGCCAACAAAAAAGCCCGCCGAGGCGGGCTTCAATGTAGCAGCGGAAACAGGAAACAACCCGCATCGTGCGGGTTGGCAGGACTTGCGAATTTACTGTGCTGCGGGCGCTTGCAGGCCCTTGACGGCTGCAGCGAGGCGGCTCTTATGACGAGCGGCCTTGTTCTTGTGAACGATTTTCTTGTCGGCAATGATGTCGATGGTTTTCGACGATGCCTTGAAAACTTCGGCAGCCTTCGCCGAGTCGCCGGCTTCGATTGCCTTGCGCACGGCCTTGATTGCCGTACGGAACTTCGAGCGCAGCGCCGAGTTATGCGAGTTGGCCTTGGCGGCCTGACGGGCGCGCTTGCGTGCTTGTTTGGTATTAGCCATGACGTGGTTCCTTATCCTGTTCCTGTTTCCAGTACCGGCCCATTCGACCGACCGACGGCCGACCCGGCGCTGCTTCTGGATTCAACCCGCGAAAGCGATTGCCCGCGAGCGTTGATCTGATTCGAAGTACGACAACGATGCGAAGACGGGCCTAGACTGACCTGTATTGCGTTGGCCTATGTCGCGCCCCTATGCTAGGCGGACAAGCTTCGAAACGGACGAGTATAGCAATAGAACCGCCACCTGACAAGCCGCGCAAATTCCGACCGAAATCGCGCGCTCCGCGCGAACGTCCGGCGCGCGGACGGGTCCGAATCGCGTTCTGACACGCTCCTCCCCCAAAACGGACCCGTATAATAAGCGCCCCATGAATCTATTCCGAGCCCTGTTGACGGTCAGCGGCTTCACGCTGCTGTCCCGCGTGACCGGACTGGCCCGCGAGACGCTGATCGCCCGTGCGTTCGGCGCCAGTCAATATACCGACGCGTTCTACGTCGCCTTCCGCATTCCGAACCTGCTGCGCCGCATTTCCGCCGAAGGTGCGTTTTCGCAGGCATTCGTGCCGATTCTCGCCGAGTTCAAGAACCAGCAGGGTCACGACGCGACGAAGGCGCTCGTCGACGCCACGTCGACCGTGCTCGCGTGGGTACTCGTGTTCGTCTCGCTGCTGGGCGTGGTTGCCGCGTCATGGGTCGTGCTCGTCGTCGCATCGGGTCTTCGCACCGACGGCGATGCATTCCCGCTCGCGGTCACGATGACGCGGATCATGTTCCCGTACATCGTTTTTATCTCGCTGACGTCGCTTGCATCGAGCGTGCTCAACACCTACAAGCACTTCTCGATGCCCGCGTTCGCGCCGGTGCTGCTCAATGTTGCGTTCATCTTCGCCGCGGTGTTCGTTGCGCCGCATCTGCGCACGCCCGTCTATGCGCTCGCGTGGGCCGTGATTGCCGGCGGCATCCTGCAGTTCATCGTGCAACTGCCGGTGCTGAAGAAGGTCGACATGCTGCCGCGCATCGGGCTCAATCCGGTGCGCGCGCTCGCGCATCGCGGCGTGAAGCGCGTGCTCGCGAAGATGGTGCCGTCGATGTTCGCGGTCTCGGTCGCGCAGATCAGCCTCATCATCAACACGAATATCGCGTCGCATATCGGGCCGGGCGCGGTGTCGTGGATCAACTACGCCGACCGGCTCATGGAATTCCCGACCGCGCTGCTCGGTGTCGCGCTCGGCACGATCCTGCTGCCGAGTCTTTCGAAAGCGCATGTCGACGCCGATACGCACGAGTATTCGGCGCTGCTCGACTGGGGCTTGCGCGTCACGTTCCTGCTCGCCGCGCCGAGCGCGATCGCGCTGTTCTTTTTCGCCGAGCCGCTGACGGCGACGCTGTTTCACTACGGCAAGTTCGACGGCAATGCGGTCGTGATGGTCGGGCGCGCGCTCGCCGCATACGGCGTTGGCCTCATCGGCCTGATCCTGATCAAGATTCTCGCGCCGGGCTTCTACGCGAAGCAGGACATCAAGACACCGGTGAAGATCGGCATCGGCGTGCTGATCTTCACGCAGGCGTGCAATTATGTTTTCGTGCCGGTTTTCTCGCATGCGGGCCTCACGCTGTCGGTCGGGCTTGGCGCGTGCATCAACGCGTTGTTTCTGTTTATCGGCTTGCGGCGGCGGGGCATCTATATGCCGTCGGCGGGGTGGACGCGCTTTTTCGTGCAACTGCTCGGCGCGTGTCTCGTGCTGGCAGGCGTGATGCGGTGGCTTGCCGCGAGCTTCGACTGGATCGGCATGCACAGCGAGCCGCTCATGCGAATCGTGCTGCTCGGCGCATGCCTCGTTCTGTTCGCCGCGCTATATTTCGGTATGCTGTGGCTGATGGGCTTCAAATACGCGTATTTCAGAAGGCGAGTGAAGTGATCACGATGACGCGGGTTCTCGACTATTTCAGCACGCTTGTCGCCGAGGACGAAAGCCTTCCGCTGACCGAAGCGGCGCTTTCGCTCGCGCAGGACGCCTACCCCGATCTCGATCTGCAAGGCACGCTTGCGGAGATCGACGAACTTGTCTTGCGGCTGCAGCGGCGCATGCCCGACAACGCGGATGTGAAGCAGAAGGTCGGCATCCTGAACCGGTTCTTTTTTCGCGAACTCGGCTTTGCGGCCAACGTCAACGACTATTACGATCCCGACAACAGCCACCTCAACGTCGTGCTCAAGCGGCGGCGCGGCATTCCGATTTCGCTCGCGGTGCTGTACCTCGAGATCGCCAGTCAGGTCGATATTCCGGTGCGCGGCGTATCGTTTCCAGGGCATTTCCTGTTGCGTGTGACGACGCCGGAAGGCGATGTGATGCTCGACCCGACGAGCGGGCACTCGCTGTCCGAATCCGAAATGGTCGAGATGCTCGAGCCATATGTCGCGAAGGCCGGCGATTCGGTCGGGCGCGCGCTGCGCATGCTGCTGCAGCCGGCGACGCGGCGCGAGATCATCGCGCGCATGTTGCGCAACCTGAAGTCCACGTATTTGCAGACCGAGCGCTGGCAGCGTCTGCTCGCGGTGCAGCAGCGGCTCGTGATCCTGCTGCCGGAGAGCATCGAGGAAGTGCGCGACCGCGGCTTTGCGTATGCGCGGCTCGACTATCTGCGGCCCGCGCTCGAGGACCTCGAGCGTTATCTCGGCGACCGGCCCGATGCGGAAGATGCAACCGTCGTCGAATCGCAACTCGAGGAAATTCGCCAGCGCACGCAGCATAACGATCGGGATTGACGGCGGCGCTCGACACACTCGCGACGCGTGGCGCGACGCACGTTCCGTCACACGAAACGCGAAGTTGCGAAGTTGAAGAATAAAGAAAAGCCTGCCGGCGAAATTGTTCGCCGGCAGGCTTTTCTTTTACGCGCCGCGGCAGTGCATCGCGACGGTTATTTCATTACTTCGGTTGCATACGAATCGCGCCATCGAGGCGAATCACTTCGCCGTTCAGCATCGGGTTATCGAAAATCTGCTTCGCGAGCAGCGCATATTCGATCGGTTTGCCGAGGCGCGGCGGGAACGGCACCATGGCGCCGAGCGAGTCCTGCACCTCCTGCGGCATGCCGAGCAGCATCGGCGTTTCGAAGATGCCGGGCGCGATCGTCATTACACGGATGCCGTTGCGCGACAAATCGCGCGCGATCGGCAAGGTCATGCCGGCGACGCCGGCCTTCGATGCCGCATATGCGGCCTGGCCGATCTGCCCGTCGAATGCCGCGACCGACGCCGTATTGACGATCACGCCGCGTTCGCCGCCTGCGTTCGGTTCGAGCTTCGCCATCGCGGCGGCGGCGAGGCGGATCATGTTGAACGTGCCGATCAGGTTGATCGCAATGGTTTTCGAGAACGCGTCGAGCGAATGCGGGCCGTCCTTGCCGACGGTCTTCATGGCCGGCGCAACGCCCGCACAGTTGACGAGCCCGCGCAGTGCACCCAGCTTCAACGCGGCGTCGACCGCCTGCGCCGCATCGTCTTCGCGCGTGACGTCGCATTTGACGAATACGCCGCCGAGTTCTTTCGCGAGTTGCGTGCCGGCTGCTTCGTTCAGATCGGCCAGCACGACCTTGCCGCCGTGTTCGGCGAACAGGCGCGCGGTGGCCGCCCCGAGGCCCGATGCGCCGCCGGTGATCAGAAATGCGTTGTCGCGGATATCCATACATTCTCCTTGGGCCGGTTTGCCGCGGCCGATCCTGCGGCTGCGTGTCGAGCAACGATTGTAGCGGGTGCGGTTAGCACATAAAAGGCGGTCACGGTATCTCGCCAGCCTGACAACCTGCGACAGGAACCGGCCGACGTTGATTCGGATCGCTGATCAAAACACCGATGCAATTTCCGCTCGCCATTTGCGCCATCGCGGCAATAAAAAACCGCCCCCAGAGGGGCGGTTTCCGTGGAGGACAACGCGTCGGCGCTACGCTTACTTCAACGCGTCAAACACGCGCGCGCGAATCTCGTCGACCGTGCCGAGCCCGGAAATACGCCGATATGCGGGCGCCTTGAGCGGGGTGGACGGATCGCCTTTCTGCGCCCAAGCCTGGTAGTAGTCGATTAGCGGCTTCGTCTGCGCGACATAGACATCCAGACGTTTGCGCACGGTTTCTTCCTTGTCGTCGTCGCGCTGGATCAGCGGCTCGCCGGTCACGTCGTCGACGTTCGCGACCTTCGGCGGATTGAACTTGACGTGATACGTGCGACCCGACGGCGCATGCACGCGCCGGCCGCTCATGCGGACGATGATCTCGTCGAACGGCACGTCGATCTCGACCACGTAATCGATCGCGACGCCGGCCTGTTTCATCGCTTCGGCTTGCGGCAGCGTGCGCGGAAAACCGTCGAACAGATAGCCGTTCTTGCAGTCCGGCTCGAGCAGACGCTCCTTCACGAGGTTGATGATCAGTTCGTCGGTGACGAGTTCGCCGGCATCCATATAGCGTTTTGCTTCGATGCCAAGCGGAGTGCCCGCTTTCACCGCGGCGCGCAGCATGTCACCCGTCGAAATCTGCGGAATGCCGAACTTGTCCTTGATGAAGTTTGCCTGGGTGCCCTTGCCCGCTCCGGGCGCGCCCAACAGGATCAAACGCATGTGATATCTCCAGATCTCTATGTAAATTCTGTTCGGCGCGCGTGGCGCAGCGCTCATCGCGCTGCTTCGTCCCCGGTGCGTCTGCCGTGGCGTCCGCTGCTTTGCCCGCTACCTTGTGCGCAGTTTCGTCTCAAGCCAGCTCGCCCGACTGACACAGACCACAGGCCGCGCGGCACGTCACGCGCTGATACGTGACGGCGCTGCAGCATACGAAGGTGGACTGCACAACGATCGGGCAAACGGGACATACAGGGCGACTGCGTGGCAACTGCATGGCGAGCGGGAGTTGCAGTGCAATAGCGCCCGGCCTCGCCGGGTGGTTCGCTAACCGTCCCGATTATGCCACGGGTTTTTACGCGGACGACCCGAAAAGCGCCTGCACGCGCGCCAGATCGGCCGGTGTGTCGACGCCCGGCGGCGGCGTATCGGGCGTCACGAGCACCGCAATCCGTTCGCCATGCCACATCGCGCGCAACTGCTCAAGCGCTTCGGTCTGCTCGATCGGCGACAGGGTAAGCGATGGAAACGCGCGCAGAAATTTCGCACGGTAGGCATAGAGGCCGATATGCCGGTAGACGGTCGCGGAGGCAGGCGGCGCGGGCATTGCGGCGAGATTGGGCAACTGCGCGGGCGCTTGCGGTTGCCATGCATCGCGGGCCCAGGGGATCGGCGCGCGCGAGAAGTAAAGCGCCACGCCGCGCGCGTCGAGCACGACCTTCACGACGTTCGGATTGAACACTTCCGTGGGATCGGTGATCGGATGCGCGGCGGTCGCGATCGCACAGTTTTCGTTCGCGGCGAGGTGCGACGCAACGCCGCGCACGAGCGCCGGATCGATCAGCGGTTCGTCGCCTTGCACGTTGACGACGATCGTGTCGTCGCTCCATCCATGCTGCACCGCGACTTCGGCGAGCCGGTCGGTGCCCGACGGATGATCCGCGCGTGTCAGCATCGCGTCGAAGCCGTGTTCGCGCGCGGCTTCGAGCACTTGCGGCGCGTCGGTTGCGATCAGCACCTGCTGCGCGCCCGACTCGCGCGCGCGTTCGGCCACGCGCACGACCATCGGCTTGCCGCCGAGGTCGGCGAGCGGCTTGTTCGGTAAGCGGGTGGAAGCGAGACGGGCCGGAACGACGGCGATGAAGGGCGGGGCGATGACAGACGAACCGGTGATAGAGCGGCTCATTGAACTGCTCATTGAACTGCTCATGGGACTGCTCATTGAACTGCTCACGCAACCGACCCCGGATTCAGGTCGACGGGCGTGCCTTCCACAGTTTGCCGCGCTTCGTCGACGAGCATGACGGGAATGCCGTCGCGAATCGGGTAGGCGAGCTTGTCGGCGTTGCAGATGAGCTCCTGCGCCGAACGATCGTAGCTGAGCGGGCCCTTGCAGATCGGGCAGACGAGGATTTCAAGCAGACGAGCGTCCACGGAGTTTCTCCACAACGGATTCGATAAGGCGATGATCGAGCGCGGCTTCAACCGGAACGACCCAGATTCGCGCGTCACGCCAAGTCGCTAATTTTACCGCATCCTTTTCGGTGACCAGGATCGCATCGGCCTTTGCATCGGCAAATGGGTTCGCGGTGAACGCATAGTGGTCGGGCAGGGCGCGCGTATCGGGCGCAATGCCTGCCGCGCGCAGCGTCGCGAAGAAGCGCTCGGGGGCGCCGATGCCCGCTGCGGCCAGCACCCTGACGCCAGTGAATTGCGCAAGCGGCCGGCGTAGATGCGGATTGTCGAGATGCCACGCGTCGCCGGGCGTCAATTGCAGCGCGTACGTGTTCGGCCACGGCGGCAGCGTGCGTTCGTAGGGGCTATTGACGAGCGTTGCATCGCGTCGGCGCGACAGCGGTTCGCGCAGCGGACCCGCCGGCAAAAGAAAGCCGTTGCCGCCCAGCCGATGATCGAACACGACGAGTTCGACGTCGCGCGCGAGACGGTAGTGCTGCAGTCCGTCGTCGCTGACGATCACGTCGACGTCGCGATGCGCGGCAGTCAGCGCCCGCGCGGCCGCGACGCGGTCGGGGCAGACCCACACCGGCACGCCGGTGCGGCGCGCGATCAGCAGCGGCTCGTCGCCGGCTTGCGAGGCCGCCGAGGCGGACGTGACGGCAGTCGGCTGGCGCACGCGCGCGCCATAGCCGCGCGACACGACGCCGGGCGTGAAGCCCGCTGCGCGCAGCGCCTCGACGAGCGCGATCACGGTCGGCGTTTTACCGGTGCCGCCCACGGTGACATTGCCGACCACGACGACCGGCACGCCGACCCTGATCCGCTCGAGCCAGCCCGCCGCGAACGCGCCGCGGCGCGCGGCCGCGATGGCGCCGAACACACAGGCGAGCGGCGACAGCGCCCAGGCGAACGGGCCGCGCCGCTGCCATTCGCGCGCGATGTAGGACTCGATGCGGGTTCGCAGTTCGTTCATTCGTATCTGGTTGCAGCGGACCGCGGGTGACGGCGAGCGTAGTCCGCACTGGCAGTGGCGGGACCCGGCACTCTATCGCGCGAAGCCGCGTCGCGGCAAGTCGCCGGCGATAGCATCGACCGCGCCAGAGGCCGTTTTGCGACCGTCGGCGTGACGTGATGTGCCTGTGGATAACTTTGTGGAGAACCTGCCCCGCATTCAACGGCAAGCACCGCCGCCCAAGCCTCGCACCGGTCTAGGTATACATTTAAGAGATAAAAAGACCATAAAAATCAACACGATATCTCGAATTCATTGGGCTTTCCGGGGCGTTTTCGATCACTCTTGTTTAGTATCCCGACATGTGGACACTTTTAACAACGTGACTAACCCGATACCTCGAAGGGTGGACGCGGCCGGCCACTCGGTCTATCGTCTGTTCGGCCAGCTGAAACTGCCCCGATTAAGGTGAAACTGCCCCTATTAGCCGGCCCTGTCTACTC
The DNA here is from genome assembly GCF_054589215.1 of Paraburkholderia sp. 2C. Lineage (NCBI taxonomy): Bacteria > Pseudomonadati > Pseudomonadota > Betaproteobacteria > Burkholderiales > Burkholderiaceae > Paraburkholderia > Paraburkholderia sp. 2C. The sequence goes on from NZ_BAAILL010000005.1 coordinate 147,539, forward strand.
CGATCCAATCCGAACCCCGCATGAATTCAGATAGTTCCTTCGCTTCATCCCTCCCGAGCGGCGGCGATGCCGTCGTGCCGGTGTCCGTGCTGAACCGCGCGATCGGCACGATGCTCGAGCGCTCGTTTCCGCTCGTATGGGTCTCGGGCGAGGTGTCGAACTTCACGCGCGCCGCCAGCGGCCACTGGTACTTCTCGATCAAGGATGCGCAAGCGCAGATGCGCTGCGTGATGTTCCGCGGCCGCGCGCAGTACGCGGAGTTCACGCCGCGCGAAGGCGATCGCATCGAAGTGCGCGCGCTCGTCACGATGTACGAGCCGCGCGGCGAACTGCAACTCAATGTCGAAGCAGTGCGCCGCACCGGTCAGGGGCGCCTGTACGAAGCCTTCCTCAAGCTGAAGGCGCAGCTCGACGCCGAGGGTCTTTTCGCGGCTGAGCGCAAGCGCGCGCTGCCCGCGCATCCGCGCTCGATCGGCATTGTCACGTCGCTGCAGGCGGCTGCGCTGCGCGATGTGCTGACCACGCTGGCGCGCCGCGCGCCGCATATTCCGGTGATCGTCTATCCGGCGCCGGTGCAAGGCATGGGCGTGGGCGCGAAGCTCGCCGCGATGGTTGAAACGGCGAATGCGCGGCGCGAGGTCGATGTGTTGATCGTGTGCCGCGGCGGCGGATCGATCGAAGACCTGTGGGCTTTCAACGAAGAGGTGCTCGCGCGCGCGATCGCGGCGAGCGACGTGCCGGTCGTGAGCGGCGTCGGTCATGAAACGGACTTTACGATCGCCGACTTCGCAGCCGACGTGCGCGCGCCGACCCCGACCGGCGCCGCCGAACTCGTGAGCCCGCAACGCGTGCTGTTGCTGCGCGATCTCGACCATCGGCACGCGACGCTTGCGCGCGGCTTCGGCCGCATGATGGAGCGTCGCGCGCAGCAGCTCGACTGGCTCGCGCGACGTCTCGTGTCGCCGGCCGAGCGGCTCGCGCGGCAACACACGCATCTGCGTCAGCTGAGCGTGCGGCTCGCATCGGCCGGCGCGCGGCCGGTTCGCGACGCGCGGGCGCGCTTCGCATTGCTGCGCATGCGCTGGCAACGCTGGTGTCCGGACGTTGCCGTGCATCGCAGCGCGTTGGGCAGGCTCGACGAACGTTTGCGCAGCGCATTCGCGCGGCGCCACGAACGCGATACCGCGCATATCGCGGCACTGGCCGCGCGGCTCGAAGTGCTGAGTCCGCAACGCACGTTCGAGCGCGGTTACGCCGCGCTGCTCGATGCGCAAAGCGGCCGCGCATTGCGCGCGCCGGCCGCCCTGAAACCGGGGCGCCGCCTGACCGTGCATCTCGCGGAAGGCTCGGCGGACATCGCGCTATCCGATGTGCAGCCGCGCCTGACAGAAGGCTTCTAGGCCACCCGCGCAGCGCGAAAGTAGATTTGACCTCATCGCGATGCGCGGGCAAGCAGCAATTGCACTCATTACGCTGATTCATATATCGCGTGAATACGCGATCGAAAATGCACAGCAGCGCGTTGGACAGAGACGCCCGATATCACGCGTGTAAAGCCGTGAATGGAACGTCGATCGGATTGCAATAACAGCCCGGGTACGCCGCTTGATACGGTGCCGATACGACGCTGGATTGCGGACTCTCTGCGATCGGCTGTGGCATCGCGCAACGTGAAGACCGGCGGTCACGATTCGCGCGCGCCACATGAATTCCGTAGGCCGGCCCTCGCAATTGAGATGCCGTTGGTGAAAAGACCGTTGGTTTGCGGGGTTATCCCAAGTCGCCTACAATCCATTGCTCTACAAGCGTTGTCCGCAGACTTCCCCATAAACAGATAGAAGGAAAGCACCATGGAACATCAGCTCCCGCCTCTGCCGTTCGCGAAAAACGCACTCGCGCCGCACATGTCCGAAGAGACGCTCGAGTTTCATTACGGCAAGCATCACCAAACCTATGTGACTAACCTGAATAATCTGATCAAGGGCACCGAGTACGAAAATCTGACGCTTGAAGAAATCGTCAAGAAATCGTCGGGCGGCGTGTTCAACAATTCCGCGCAAGTGTGGAATCACACGTTCTTCTGGAACAGCCTGAAGCCGCAAGGCGGCGGCCAGCCGACGGGCGCGCTTGCAGAAGCGATCAACAAGAAGTGGGGTTCCTTCGACAAGTTCAAGGAAGAGTTCACGAAGACGGCAGTCGGCACGTTCGGCTCGGGCTGGGCCTGGCTCGTGAAGAAGCCCGACGGTTCGCTCGACCTCGTTTCAACGAGCAACGCCGCTACGCCGCTCACCACCGACGCGAAGCCGCTGCTCACGATCGACGTGTGGGAACACGCGTACTACATCGACTATCGCAATGCACGTCCGAAGTTCGTCGAAGCTTACTGGAACATCGTGAACTGGGACTTCGCAGCGAAGAACTTCGCGTAAAGCAAGCGCGTTTGCCCGCACCGCATAGAGCGTGCGAGAACCCCCGTAGTGAAAATGAAAGCCCTCCATTGAGAGGGCTTTTGTTTTGGTATTCGTATGTTGTCCGTATCCATTCACGCCAAACCATCCCGGCCACCCGCTCGCGGGCGACGACAATGGCCGTTCCGTATGTCCGCGGTCACAGTGATGTCGTCGTTCCGTGCGTTGCGTTTTCGCGTTTTGCGAAGCATGTTTTCTTGTTTGAACGCATTGTCATACATGAAGACGCGTCGCCCCTTTTGCGTGCGTTACCGCACTCGGCGTGCGTGCTTGATGGTGAAAAAATATGTCAGTACACTCATTCGCGACGCGATGACCGCGGCGAGGCGAGGCAATGTAAAGAGGCCTTCGCGGCGACGGTTTATCGGCGTCCGGTGTCTTATGGCGTGATGCCCATCGCGCTGCTGCCCAAGGCCGGGTGGCACATGCGCGTCGTCCGGGCTCAGACAGTTCGCGCCGCGCGCGCAAGAGGCGTGCGCAATCACTGAGGTCTCTTACGGGTCGTCGAGTTCGCGAGGCGAACGGCTTCGCATATCGACACAGCCGGATCATGTTGCCGTTCGCGGTGTCCGCAACGTTCGATCCATCAATGCCGGTGCGCTCTACTAACTATCGTAGCCTGAGTCAATGACACCCGAACTCGATTCACTCAATCTGCTCGACGCGGTTCCCGCACTGATCTGGAGCGGCTCGCCCGACGGCGGCGCGGCGTCGCTCAATGCAGCGTGGACGCATTATTCGGGCAGGCCTTTGGCCGAGTTGCTCGGCTTCGGCTGGCAGCGGCTGTTGCATCCCGATGACCTCTACTGCGTGCAGGAAGGCTGTGCGCGTGTGCATGGCGGCAACGCCGAGCGGCGCATGCACGCGCGCATTCTCGACGCGAGCGGCCGTTATCAGCGCTTCCTCCTCAGCATCAGTGCGAACGGCGCGGACCAGGAGGTGCCCAGCGGTTTCGCGGCCGCGGCGATCCGGTTCGCCGAAAGCAAAGCGAACGAGTCCGCCGACTGCACGGGCGAACGCGATCTGCGCTTTCCGTGGGGCCATGTGCCCGTGATGGTTTGGAGTACCCAGGCAGACGGCTACCTCGATTTCGTCAACGACCGCTGGGTGCGTTTCACCGGCATGACGCTCGAACGCGCGCAGGGTTGGGGCTGGCAGGACGCCGTGCATCCGGACGATCGCGAGCGATCGATGCGGGTGTGGCGGCAACTGCTCGAAAGCGGTCTCGAGGGCTCGTGTGAATGCCGGCTCGGCAACGACCAGCGCGGTTATCGCTGGTGCATGTCGATCGTGAAGCCAAGGCGCGACGCGACGGGGCGCATCGTGCGCTGGTATGGCGCGATTCTCGATATCGAAGACCGCAAGCGGGCCGAAGACGCATTGCGGCTCAGCGAAGCGTATCTGACCGACGCGCAGCGCTTGAGCCACACCGGCAGCTTCGCGTTGAACCCGCACACAGGGGCGCTTTACTGGTCCAACGAAATGTACCGGCTCTACGAATACGAGCCCGGCACGAAGGTCGATCTGCGTGCGGTGTTCGCGCGCACGCATCCGGACGATATCGACGAAGCGACGCGCGCATTCGAGCGGATCGGCGCCGGCGATCGCGAAGTCGATACGACGCATCGGTTGTTGATGCCCGACGGTCGAGTCAAGGATATTCGCCTGCTTGCGCATCCGGTCGGCTACAAAGGCGGTAAGTCCGAATACGCGGGCGCGGTCATCGATATCAGCGAAGCGAAGCAGGCCGAACGGCGTTTGCAGCAGGCGCACGACGATCTCGCACACGCGACGCGCATCGCGACGCTCGGCGAGCTCACCGCATCGATTGCGCACGAGGTGAGCCAGCCGCGCGCCGC
>NZ_BAAILL010000005.1:152028-169134 GCF_054589215.1 Paraburkholderia sp. 2C
GACGCGCAGCGTGCGACCGATGTGGTCCGGCAACTGCGCGCGCTGGCTCGCAAAGACGGCACCGCGCGCAAGTTCGACGACGTGAACCGCATCATTCAGGAAACCGTGCTGCTCGCGCAGCCTCAGCTATCGAGGAATCGCGTCGTGCTGAAGCTCGAGCTGTGTCGGGAACTGCCGCGTGTCGAAGTGCATGCGGTGCAGCTTCAGCAGGTGCTGATCAATCTGATGACGAACGGCAGCCAGTCGATGGACGGCGTCGACGGCGCGCGCGTGCTGACGGTGACCTCGTCGGCGCGCGCGGACGGCGGCGTGCGCGTGGTCGTGCGCGACGTCGGCACCGGCATTGCGGCGATCGATCAGGAGAAGCTCTTTTCGCCGTTCTTCACGACGAAGCAGGACGGCATGGGCATGGGACTGTCGATCTGCAAGACGATCATCGAAAGCCACGGCGGCACGATTACGGCTTGCAATAATGCGGGGCCCGGCGCGCAGGTGGTGGTGGACCTGCCGTGCGCCTGCCGGCCCGAACGGTACGTGGTTGCGAGCAGCCGGAGCGCGGAAGACGCGAACCTCGTGCGTCCGATGGGCGGCACGCCGTAAAGGGCCGCCGCGCACGACGGCTGCGGCATGCCTAGCGGTCGAGCGCGAGTTTTGCGCCGAGTGCGATCAGGATCGTGCCCATCGCACCGTCGACCATCTTTCGAATGCGGCCGTAGCCGTTTTGCACGCGCTGTATCGAGAAGACGATGGCCATTGCATTGAACCAGCCGAGCGAGACGAGGCTCACCACCGCAACCGTCGCGGCATGCACCCATGATGGCGCATGAGCCGGCAGCACCGTGACGAACAATCCGCCGAAAAATGCGGCCCCTTTCGGATTGGTGAGGCCAACCAGCAGGCCGCGCCGATACGCGTCGAATACGCTGGATGGAGACGCGGCGCTCGCTTCGAGCCGCCCCGCGGGCTGACCCAAACCGGCGAGCATCCTGATGCCGAGATAGATCAGATAAAGCGAGCCTGCAACGCGGACCGCGTTGTAGAGCCACGCGAGTTGCGCGAGGATCAGGCCGAGCCCGAAGATCGCGAGCGTCGCCCACAACGCATGCGATGTGGCGATGCCGCACGCGGCGAAGAGCCCGGCGCGGCGCCTCGCCAACGCCTGCGACGTGACGGCCATCAGGTCGGGCCCAGGGCTCGCGCACGCGAGCAGCATGACGCCGGCAACCAGCGCGAGTTGAGGGAGATAGCTCATTGCAACGATGCCTTCTTTCTAAATGATGTCTGTGCGGTTGAGATTACCCGGTTGAGCGTGGCTGATGAGTATGGAAGCGCAACGATCACTCCGCTCCCGTAGCCGTTGGCGCGGCTTTGCGCGGCCGCCGGCCGCGTGAGGTCGACTTGCGCGCGGTTTTGGCGGCGTTTCCGGTTTCCGTGGCCCCGGTTCCGGCAGCGGAAGCGGTGGCTTCGGGTTGCGATTCGCGTGGCTCCCGTGGTTCGTGTGCCTCGTGGTGCTCCGGCGTCTCCGCATGAAACGGCAACTCCGCATTGACGGGCCCGGTCGACTCGGCTGTCTGACCGCCTTCGGCCGTTCCCTTCTTCGCCTTCGCCGTTTTCTTCGCGGCCGGTTTGCGTTCGGTGCGTTTCCTGCCGCGCGTGCCGGCGTGTTCAGCCGGCGCTTGCCCCGACGCAGTCCGGCCACCTCGTTCGCGCCGCGCGCCCCGTTCGCCTCGTTCGCGAGGCTCCGTTTCCGCGTCCACGGATTCGGCCGCCGCCGCCAGCATCGTTTGCGGACCGTCGATGACCTCGCGCAGCACTTCCACCGCGGCTTGCGATTCGCTTTCGCCGCGGCTCGTGCGTTCGCCGGCGGATTCATCCGCGGTCTCGACCGCCGATTCCGCCACCGCCTCGCCCGCCGGCCCCGCCACTACATTGCGGTACACATAAGTGCCCGACTTCTCGTCGCGCCCAACTTCGAGCAGACCACGCGCCTGCGCTTCTTCGAGCAGATTGCCGAACGCGCGAAAGCCGTAATACGTTTCGTTGAAATCGGGCTTGCGCCGTTTGATCGCATTTTTGAGCACCGACGCCCAGATCTTGCCGCTGTCGCCGCGTTCGGTCGCAAGCGCATCGAAGGTCTGCACGGCGATTTCGATCGCCTTCGTCTTGCGCGTATCGAGATCTTCCTTGCGTTGCTTGTCGCCATCGGGCGCGCGCTTCGCGGACGGCTGCGGCGCGCGTGCCGCTTCGCGTTTGGCGGCCGCGCGCTGACTTTCGCGGACCAGATCGTCGTAGAAAATAAACTCGTCGCAGTTCGCGGTCAGCAGGTCGGACGTCGAACGCTGCACGCCGACGCCGATCACCTGTTTCGCGTTCTCGCGCAGTTTCGACACGAGCGGCGAGAAATCCGAATCGCCGCTGATAATCACAAAGGTGTTGACGTGCGATTTCGTGTAGCACAGGTCGAGCGCATCGACGACAAGGCGAATATCGGCCGAATTCTTGCCCGATTGCCGCACGTGCGGAATTTCGATCAGCTCGAAATTGGCTTCGTGCATCGTGGCCTTGAAGCCTTTGTAGCGCTCCCAGTCGCAATACGCCTTCTTGACGACGATGCTGCCTTTGAGCAGCAGACGCTCGAGCACGAGCTTGATATCGAATTTCTCGTACTTCGCATCGCGCACGCCGAGCGCGACGTTTTCGAAGTCGCAGAACAGCGCCATGCTGACGGTATCGAAAGATGACGCCATGTGGTTTTCTCCATTGGAATGCCTGCCCGCTTCGCAAAGCCGCGGTAAGAACAGAGGAAGTATTAGATCGCACGCGACACGGCAACGGCAAGCATTGATCGACAAAAAAGCCCTCACGATGAGGGCTTTTGTCCATTTATTTCAGTTGAAGCCGGTTTTCGCTCGCATCCTGACGAAGCGGTCGCAATCGGGCGGTGCCGGCGAGCCTGATCGCTCGACTCGCGGCGGCGGACGGGCGGCGCGACGTTCAGGGCCGCGGCGCGCCAACCGCCGCGATAAATTCGTCCGTCGAGCGCACGCGTCCCATGCGCGGGAAGATGCCTTGCACCGCGAAACGATGCGCGTCCGCGCTGAACGTGCTCATCGCATCTTCGACAAAGACGAGTTCGTAGCCTTGATCGAATGCCGCGCGCGCAGTCGATTCGACGCCGAAGTTGGTGGCGATGCCGGTTAGCGCGAGGGTGCGGATGCCGCGGCGCTGCAGTCGCTGTTCGAGTTCCGTGCCGTAGAACGCGCCCCATTGGCGCTTGGTCACGACAAAGTCGCCCGGTTGCACGCCCGCTTCGGGCACGAGTTCAGACGCGGCCGGTGGCGGCGCCGGCGAGCCCGGCGCACGCAACGGCGCGTCCGCCGGCAGCGACAGCAGCTCGGCGATGTCCACCCGCACATACACGACGGTGCCGCCTGCCGCGCGCAGCGCCTGCGCCGCGCGTACCGAATTCCGCACGACCTGGTCGCTGGAATAAGGCTCGAGCTGCCGCGCGACGTTGCTGTGCTGCAAGTCGATCAGCACGAGCGCGGTGGCTTTCGGATCGATAGAAAGAGCTTGCGTCATGGTTCACCTTTATGTGAGGATGGCCTCACATATAATACACACGAACATGAGCATGGCCTCAGATACGAACAGAACCGCGCGGCGGGTGCCGCAGCAGGAGCGTGCGGCACGGCGCGTCGAGGCGTTTCTCGATGCAGCCGCCGAAACCATCGCGGAACGCGGCTTCGAAGCGGCCACGATGACCGAGATCGCCGAGCGTGCCGGCGCGTCGATCGGCTCGGTTTACCAGTACTTTCCGAACAAGGACGCGCTGGTATTTGCGCTGCGTACGCGTTACGGCGATACGATGGACGCGCAATGGTCGGCGCTCACCGCGAGCGCGGAAGGACTCGCGGTGGCCGATCTCGTCGAGCGTCTGTTCGCGCTGCTCGTCGCGTTCATGAATACGCATCCGGCGTACCTGCCGCTTCTTTCCGTATCGCTGAACTTCAAGCGCGACGCAGCGGCGCGCAACCGTCTGCGCAAGCGCTTTGCCCAACTGTTCCAGCGCTACCAGCCGGCCTTGCCGGGCGACGACGCGTTCCGTATCGCCGAGGTGACGTTGCAGGTCGTCAAAAGCATGAACCCGCTCTATATCGCCGCGAAACCGAAGGAACGCGCCGCGCTGATCGGTGAATACAAGGCGGTGCTGACCTCGTATCTGAGCGAACGTCTTGCGTGAACGCGAACGACCCCGCGCGGCAGTTGCACGGTATGCCGCGCGGCAGCGCTTATAGCGCGTCTGCGCTCGCGCTCGCGCCCGCATCGCGCGCGAGTGCCGCGCGGGTTTCGAGCACATCGTCGATCAGCCCATACGTTTTCGCGGCGTCGGCCGACATGAAGTTATCGCGATCGGTGTCCGTTTCGATCTGCGCGACGGTTTGGTCCGTGCGTTCGGCAAGCAAGGCGTTGAGCCGCCCACGCAGGTAGATCACTTCCTTCGCCTGAATCTCGACATCGGCGGCCGTGCCCTGGCTGCCGCCCGACGGCTGGTGGATCATGATCCGCGCGTTCGGCAGCGCATAGCGTTTGCCTTTTGTGCCGGCTGCCAGTAAAAACGTGCCCATGCTTGCCGCAAAGCCGGTGCATAGCGTCGACACATCGGGCTTGATGAACTGCATCGTGTCGTAGACCGCAAGGCCGTCATAAACGGAGCCGCCTGGCGAATTGATGTAGAACGCAATATCCTTATCCGGGTTCTCCGATTCGAGAAACAGCAGCTGCGCGACGATCAGGCTTGCCGACTGTTCGTTGACCGGGCCGACCAGAAACACGATGCGCTCGCGCAGCAGCCGTGAGTAAATGTCGTAGGCACGCTCGCCGCGGCCCGATTGCTCGATGACGGTCGGCACGAGGTTGAGGCCGGAGGCGGAAGCCGAAGCCGGCAGGGTGGGATAGCGCATGCGCATGAAGTCCTCGCTGGGTCCAAAGAAACATGAGTCGACGTGTAAAGGCCGCGCACGCGTTGCGCGCGGATCCTGTCAGCAAAGACGCACCGGTGCGAGTGGACGTGACGGAGAATATTTTTCTGAGCAGCTGTCACGCGGCGGCGAGGCCGTGCGTCTACAGGTAGCGGGGCGCGGTGCAAAGAGTCCCGGAAACGATCGAGGAGCATGACGAATGGATGATGACGCGCAACGCGCGGAGGTAGGCGCGAGGGACGGAATGAGTCATTTCAGCGGGGCAGATGACGCGAGCGTGGGTGGCACTGCGCCCGTCGCCGACGCAATGTTCGAAGCACTACGCCGCAAACTCGTCGCGCACGCGCAGCGCATGCTCGGCAACCGCGCTGAAGCCGAAGACGTCGTGCAGGACGCATGGCTTAAGTGGCACGCCGCATCGGCGGCCGACGTCCGCTCGCCTGACGCATGGCTCACAACGGTCACCACGCGCCTCGCGATCGACCGCCTGCGCCGCTTGCGGATCGAGCGCCTATCGCACGCCTCCGGAAAGCTGCCGCACGCGTGGCTTGCCGACGCGCTCGCTCCGGCCGCCGACGAACCCGCGTTGCACGCATCGGACATGTCATACGGCGTCATGCTGCTGCTCGAGCGCCTGAAGCCCGACGAGCGCGCGGCATTCGTGCTGCATGAAGCGCTCGACTGCGACTACGCGGAAATCGCGAAGATTCTCGCGAAGACGCCGGTTCATTGCCGGCAGATCGTGCATCGTGCGAAAGAGCGGTTGCGGCGCGCGGGCGCGCCGTCGAAAGCGGCGGACCCGGCCGAGCATGCGCGCCTCGTCGACCGCTTGCGTGCGGCAATCGACGCGCAGGATCGCGTCGGACTCGTGCGCCTGTTCAGCGTCAGCGTGCAGATCGAGGAACACGGAGGGCGCGGCGCAGGCCCGTCGGCACAGGCGACTTCCGCATCGGCGAGTTCGATGTATAACGCGGGGGCCGCGCAGGCGTTCAGCCTGTCCGCTGTCCGCCGCCTGCTGCGGCGAATCGCGGATCAACCGTTATGGACGCGGTGCGGCGCCGTCCCAGTTGATATCGACGCATAGCACCTGCATGCCGCGTGCGGTCTGCGAGGCGATCGACGCGGTCACGCACAGGTGCGCTTCGTTGATCGACAGATAAGGCGGGGTGAGCTGCACTTGCCCCGGTGCGCGCACCGCCTCGATGAAATAGGGGCGCCGTTCCCAGCTTGCGCCCTCCGAATGCAGCAGCGGACGGAAGCGTTTCGCGCGCTGCGAAGTGCGCCCGTGGGGCAGCACGTTGTCGCCGATCTGCCGGCCCGAGCCATCGAGCAAAAAGCAGCGCGCGGTTTCGCGCAGCGCGAGCAGGGGCGCGGCGGCCGTCGCCATCGTCGCGCCGTCGGCGAGTTGCGTGCTCGCCTGTTCGAGCGCCGCGATGAACGGCGCAAGCCGCTCGGCCTGGGCCTGGGCGCGCGATGCGACGCGTTTACGTAGCGCCGCGGAAAGATCGTCCATCAGATTCACCGCTGCTTGCGGCTTGACCGGCTCGACGCTCGGCGACGCGAAGAATCCGCCCTGCACGAAATCGACATTGCATTCGAGCGCGATCAGCGCGTCGTTTTCGGTGGTCAGGTTGCCCATCAGCACGAGCTGCCCCGATTCGTGCAGCAACGATACGATGCCCGGCAACACGCGCTCGATATGCGAATGCTCGGTGGCCTGCGCGAGAATGCCGCGGTCGAGCGTGACGATATCGGGCCGCAACGTCCAGACGCGGTCGATGTTCGAATGCTTCGCGCCGAAGCCGTCGAGCGCAATCAGAAAGCCCGACTTGCGCAGCGCGTCGATGATTTCCGCAAAGCGCGTGGTCTCGCCGCCCGCCTGCTCGCTGACTTCGAGCACGACGCGCTGCGGCGGCAACCCCAGCGACTTGAGCCCGGCCAGCAGCGCGTCGCCATAGCTCATGTCCATCAGCGCGGCCGGATGCAGGCTGAGGAAAAGCCACTCGTCGTGGCTATCGAATGCGTTGAAATTGCCGAGGTGCAAGGATTCGGCAAGCCGCCCGAGTTCGAGCAGATCGCCGCGTCGCGCCGCTTGTGTGAACACTTCGTGCGACGGCACCTGCATCGCGTTTTCGTCGTGTACGCGCAGCGACGCGTGATAGCCGATCGCGCGACGGTGCGACACCGAAAACACCGGTTGAAACACGCTGAACACGGTATAGCCGCCGTAGCGGACCGTGCGGCGGGAACCCTCTTCCCCCGCGACAGGGCGCGGCGGCTGAAAACCGGGAGGGTCGAGTTCGACCATGCTCATCGTGTCGATCATTTGCAGGGTGCGCACGTTGCGCGAAGTCTTCAGTTTACAGGATCGGCCAGCAAGAAACATGCGAGCAGACAATCTGCCGCGTCGTCTGACGGATGGCTTTCCCGCAAGGGTCGGCGCCGCTTCGTCGCTTAGGGCACGCGCGGCAAGCGTGGGTTGCCAGCACATCGATGGTGCAACGGAGCGCGTCACGCCCCGTTGCGGTTCGTATCGAAGCGGCGCCTGAACGCATGGCGTGAAATCAGGTTCGCTCCGAAGGATCGGTCTTCGCCGCAGGCCGACGGATATCCTGAGCGAGCTGCGCAAAAATCCACGACGTGCCGGCGGTGATGATGCCGACGCAAATAAATGTCGCGTGAAAGGCGGGCAGCGTGTTCGCTTCGGTGACGCGCGGAATGATGCCGGTGAAGGTGGTCAGCATTGCGCCGGCGACGGTGACGCCAAGACTCATCGACAGCATCTGCACGAGCGAAAAGAGACTGTTGCCGCTGCTTGCGCCGCCGGTGCCGAGGTCTTTGAGCGTCAGTGTATTCATTGCGGTGAACTGCATCGAGTTCACGCCGCCGAAGAACGCAAGCTGCACGAGCCGCAGCCACAGCGGCTGGTTCGGCCCCATCAGCGCGAAGCTCGCCATCGCGAGGCCGACGAGCACGGTGTTCGTCACCAGCACGCGCCGGTAGCCGTACCGGAAGATCAGGCGCGTGACGAGACGCTTCGAGGTCATGCCCGCCGCGGCCACCGGCAACATCATCAGGCCTGCTTCGAATGCGCTATAGCCGAGGCTCACCTGCAGCAGCAGCGGCAGCAGATACGGCATCGCGCCGCTGCCGATCCGCGCAAACAGGTTGCCGAGAATGCCGACGCTGAAGGTATGGATCTTGAAGAGGTCGAGCGAAAAGATCGGCTGCGGCACGCGCACCGCATGCAGCCCGTATGCGGTGAAAAAGCCGAGACTCAGAATGAGCAGCACGAGCACGGTTGCGTGCTCGAAGCCGAACTCGCTGCGGCCGTCGAGCGCCATCGAAATCGCGATCATCGCGACGATAAGCAGCAGGTAGCCCTTCAGATCGAACCTGGCGGTGTCCGGATTGCGCGCGTCGGGCATAAAGATAAACGTGGCGATCACGCCGATCACACCGACCGGGACGTTGATCAGAAAGATCCAGTGCCACGAGGCGATCTTCACGAGCCAGCCGCCGAGCGTCGGCCCGATCAGCGGACCGATCAGGCCCGGTATCGCGACGAACGACAGCGCGGGCAGATAGCGTTCGGCCGGAAACACACGCAACACCGCGAGACGTCCGACCGGCAGCAACATGGCGCCGCCGGCGCCCTGCAAAATGCGCCACAGCACGAGCTGCGGCAGCGTATGCGCGCTCGCGCACAACAGCGAGCCGACCGAGAACACGAAGATCGCGCTCATGAAGACGCGCCGCGTGCCGAGTTTGTCGGCGAGCCAACCGGAGACGGGGATCATCACCGCCATCGTCAGCGAATACGCGATAACGACCGATTGCAGATGCAGCGGCAACTCGCCGAGGCTCGTCGCCATCGCGGGCAGCGCGGTGTTGACGATCGTCGAATCGAGCGTCTGCATGAAGAAGCCGGTCGCGACGATCCACAGCATGACCGTGAGCGAACGGGCGGAGGGCTTGACGGGAGGTGTCTCGGAAGTTGTCGTTTGTGCCATGAGTGCGAGGCGAGCCGGATGAACCGGTCGGGCGATATTTTAAGCAAAAACTGTATCAGTGGGCAGCAGTTGTGCGTATGACATGCAGTGAAGGCAAACGGCGGGCCCGTGAAGGATACCGATGCATGTTGCATCTGCCTCGTGCGATGCGAGCGCGCGGTTCTATCGCGTTCTATCGGGTGGAACGTGCTCTCTTGCGAGCCGGCGCCGTGCTCGCCCAGGTCGCGAGCAGGTTGAACGTGTCGCCAAAGCGCCGGCCTCCGGTCGTTTACAGCTTTGCCGCCGCCTCGAAAAACGCCAGCGCGCGCGGATCCTGCGTGTACGCGGCGTTGATGCGGATCCACGGGCAGGTTTCCGCATTCGGACGGAAGTAGTGTCCTGGCGCGACCGTCACGCCGAGCGGCGCGCCGCATTCGGCCAGCACGCGCGAATCGTCGATATGCGGCACGCGCGCCCAGATCAGATTGCCGCCGAGCGGCTTTTCGAACACCTCCCAGCCGACGGCCTCGAGCATCTGCACGGTCGCGCCGAGCGCTTCGCCCATGCGCCGGCGCAGTCGTTCGATGTGCTTGCGGTACATGCCGCGCTCGAGCATCGCCACGGCCACGGCCTCCGCGAAACGCGAGCCACCTACGCTCGTCAGCATCTTGATGTCGGCAAGATCCTTGATGATGGCGTGGCGCGCGATCGTATAACCGATTCGCAACGACGACGACAAGGTCTTCGATAACCCGCCGATATAGATCACATGCTCGAACTGATCGAGCGTCGCGAGGCGATCGGTTGCCTCGTTTTGAAAGTCGGCGAAGATGTCGTCTTCGATGATCGTGAAGTCGTACTCGCGCGCGAGTTTCAGCAAGCGAAACGCGACGTGCGGCGCGATTGTCGTGCCGGTCGGGTTGTGGAACACGCTGTTGACGAAGAAGAGTTTCGGCCGGTGCAGCGCCAGTTGCGCCTGCAGCGCGTCGAGATCCGGGCCGTTGCGCGTGCGCGGGATGCCCACGAGCTTTACGCCGTGAAGCTTCAGCAGCCCGAACAGATTGTAGTAACCAGGGTCTTCGACGAACATCGTGTCGCCCGCTTTGAGCATGTAGCGCATCAGCAGATCGAGCGCCTGGCTCGCGCCCTGTGTCACGAGAATCTGCGATGCGTCGACTTCCATGCCGAGCTGCGCCGAGCGGCTGCGCAAGTGCTCGCGCAGCACCGGATTGCCGAGCGGCGTCGCATAGTCGACGAGGCTCGCGGCGTCGGTGCGCGACACGTGGCGGACCGCCTGCGCGAGACTGTCCATATCGCGCCACGCCTCGGGAATAAAGCCGCTGCCGAGCTTCAGCGTGCCGCCCGGATGGTTCATCTGCTGCAGCAGATGGAGCGATTCTTCTTCGGCGCGCCGCGGGTCCGACGTGCCCTGGCAGCTATCGACGCCCGCGCGTGCGCGCTGTGCGACATAAAAACCGGAGCCGTGCCGCGAATCCAGATAGCCGAGCGACACGAGCCGGTCGTAGGCCTCGATCACCGGGAAGCGGCTGATCGCATGATCGGCCGCGAACTGGCGGATCGACGGCAGCTTCGTACCCGCGTGGGCGGTGCGCGAACCGATCCATTGCGTGACGCCATTGACGATCTGTTCCGTGAGCGGCACGCCGCTTTCGCGATTGAGTTCGATATCGAGCTTCATGCGCCTCCCTTGAACAAGCACCGGCCTGCGCCCGCACTGCACAAAGTGTCCGTTTTTTTAACTGCACAGTTCCGTTGAAAGTGTTCGGTACTGTGCATGTGATTGGCAACATCGTACGTCAATAATTGACATACCGAAATGCCTTGCAAGGAGCACTGCGATGCGCGAAATCCGAACTTTCGAACTCGAACACGGCGAGCCGGCGGCCGCGTGGCGTGTCGCGCAGCCGCTCATGCTCAAGGTCACGGCCGGCGAGGTGTGGCTGACCATGGAAGGCGACCTCATGGATTACTGGCTCGCGCGCGGCGAGACATTCAGGCTGCCGCGCGGCGCGACTGCGTGGCTCAGCGCCGGCGCTCAGGGCGCGCGTGTCGTGCTGTCGGGCAACCGGCGTTTCACCGGCTGGCCTTTGACGCGCACGTCGGCGTGGAGCTGGTTGCCGCGCTGGTTGATGCCGGCTTAGTTGTCCGGTTTGTTGCCGGCCCAGGTTGCCGCCTTAGGTTGCCGCCTTAGGTTGCCGGCCTGGTTGCCAGCCTGGTTGCCAGCTTGGTGCCGGACCGGGTTGCGCGATCAGGTTGCCGCTTCAGGTCGCGTGATCGATGCGCCGGGTGACGCCGATCAGTGATTTCCTTCGTATGCACCGATATAGCGGGCGCGCGGGCGAATGAGTCTGCCGTCCGCTGTCTGTTCGATCGCGTGCGCGATCCAGCCCGCCACGCGTCCCACCGCAAACAGAGTGAACGCCGCGCCTGACGGCAACGCGAGCACGCGTTCGATTGCCGCCAATGCGTAGTCGACGGTTGGCTGCACGCCGGCCGTTTCGCGCATGGCCGCGGCGAGCCGTTGCACCTCAATCAGCGGCGAACGCGCGGGCGCGCAGTCGGCGAGCATCTCGAGCAGCAGCTTCGCGCGCGGGTCGCCTTCCGGATACAGCGGATGACCGAAACCCGGCAGCGGCGCGCGCGGCGCCTGCGTTTCCAGCGACCCGGCGCCGCGCCCGTCGCTATGTTCTTCGCGGGCGAGACGCGTGGCGAGGAAGCGATCGAGATCGGCCGCGCGCGATGCGTCGTCGAACAGCGCCGCGACGCGCGCGGTTTCGCCGCCATGCCGCGGCCCCGAGAGCGCGGCAAGACCGCCTGCGATCGCGCCGAACAGATGGGTGCCGGTCGACGTGATGCAGCGCACCGTAAAGGTCGACGCATTCAATTCATGGTCGGCGCACGCGACGAGCGCCGCGCGCAGCAGGTTGATCTGCGACCGGCCGCGCACACGCCATGCGGCTGCGAGTTGCCGGTGCAGCGGATCGTTCGACGGCGCGGCCGAGGTCATCGCGGCCGCGACGAGACGCAGCAGCACGCACGCGGCATCGAGTTGCGCATCGCGTCCGAGTGCCCAGACGCGCGGCATTTGCGCCGCGGCGGCCGGCAGCAGCACGAGCGCGCGGTCGAGCGGCGTGCTGTCGCCCCACAATTTCAGCCATGCGGACCATTGCGCGGCCGCGATCGGCGCCGCCGGCGCCTGCGCGATGCGCCGCTCGCTGCACTCCCACAGCAACGCGGCGGTGTCTTCGAGCGAGGCCGTGCGCGCCAGTTCGATCGCATCGTGACCGCGATAGAAGAGCCGGCCGTCGGCGATCAGCGTGATCGCCGATTCGAGCACGGGCACGCCCCAGTCGAGCACCTTTTGCGCGACCTTGCCTGCGCGTTTGCCGTCGGCTTTACGGCGCGCGAGACGCCGCACTTCGTCGGCGTCATACAGACGCCGCTTCGAATCGGCATCGGGCGACGAGCGCAGCATGCCGCGGCTGACATATGCGTAGAGCGTCGGCAAGCTGATGCCGAGGGCTCGCGCGGCTTCGTCGGCGGACAGATAACGACCAGGGGAAGCGCTTGCGGGACGGGTAGCGGACATAAGAGTCGGCAAAAACCGGATAAATCGATATACGTTGATTCTAACAATCAAGATTGATCGATGCGCGGCCGGATTTTAGACTGATCTCATTCCCACCGTCGGCGCGACGCCACTTCCCACCATGACGCCTCTCATTGCACTGGACCATCTATGGAGCGTGGCCGGCTGCGACGCCGCGGCACTCGACGCGGTATCGATTACCGGCAATGATCCCGCGCTGCCGTCGGTGTTCCGCGTCGGCACGCTCGCGGCCGCGACGATTGCGGCCACGGGGTTGGCCGCGGCGGAGTGCTATCGGCTGCGAGGTGGATTGCAAAGCGGGTTGCAAAGCGGGGCGCATGGCGCGCAGCGGCAACGTGTCCAGGTCGACGTGCGGCGCGCACTGACCGCGTTTCGCAGCGAACGGTATTTGCGCGTGAACGATGGGCTGCCGCCTGAAATGCGCAGTCCGATCTTCGGCTTCTTCGAGACGCGCGACGGCCGTTGGGTGCAGTTGCACACGAACTTCCCGCATCACCTCGAAGGTGTGCTGAAAATCCTCGGCTGCGCGAACGAACGGTCTTCTGTCGCGCAGGCGATTCGCCACTGGGACGGCGCCACGCTCGACGAGACGCTCGCCGAGGCGGCCTTACCCGCCGCGTTGATCCGCACGCCGCGAGAATGGGCGGCGCTCGAGCAGGCGAAGGCGATCGCGAATCTGCCGCTGTTCGAAATCGAGCGGATCGGCGACGCGCCGCCGCAGCCGATTGCGTCGTCAGGCCGTGCCGGCGCCGGCGAACTGGCCGAGCCGGATCAACCCGCCGACCGGCCGCTTTCCGGTGTGCGTGTGCTCGATCTGTCGCGCATCATCGCGGGGCCGGTCGCGGGCCGCGCGCTTGCGTCGCATGGCGCACAGGTGCTGCTCGTCAACGGACCGCATCTGCCGAATATCGCGCCGCTCGTCATCGACACGGGGCGCGGCAAGCGTTCGGCAACGCTCGATCTGCGCGACGCGGCGGGCCGCGCGCAGCTCGAAGCGCTCACGCGCGATGCCGATGTGTTCCTGCAGGCGTACCGGCCGGGCGCGCTTGCCGCGCACGGCTTCGGTCCGGAGGCGCTCGCGCGGTTGAGGCCCGGCATCGTCTGCGTGTCGATCTGCGCGTATGGGCACACGGGGCCGTGGGCGGCGCGGCGTGGCTTCGATAGCCTCGTGCAGTCGGCAAGCGGTATCGCGCACACGGAGGCGCGCGCGGCCGGCGTCGATGGTCCGAAGCATCTGCCGTGTCAGGCGCTCGATCACGGCACCGGCTATCTCGCCGCGTTCGGCGCAATGGTGGCGCTGGCGCGCCGTGCGACCGAGGGCGGCAGCTGGCACGTCCGGCTGTCGCTTGCGCAAACGGGCCGCTGGTTGCAGGCGCTGGGGCAGATCGAGGACGGCTGGCGCGCGCCCGAGATCAGGTTCGACGACGTGAAGGATTCGCTCGAAGCGGTCGATTCGCCGTTCGGGCGCGTGCTCGGCACGTCGCCGGCCGAACAGCTTTCGGAGACACCGGCGCGTTACGGCCGGCCGCCGGTGCCGATCGGCACCGACGAGGCGCGCTGGGCACGCTAGCGCCGCTATTTCCGCAATTCCGCCACGAAGTCGTAGTAGTCGTTGCGGCAATACGTATCGGTCAGTTCAATCGCGCGCTGGTCCGCTGTATAGCCGACGCGCGTGATCAGCAGCAACGCTTCGTTCTGCGCAATGCTCATCTGCTGCGCAATTTCGTCGCTCGCATTGACTGCGCGAAAGTGTTGCAGCGCGCGCACGATCGACAGGCCGCGCTGCTCGAGATACGAATACAGCGAATCGCCGATCGCATGCGGATCGGGAATCACCGAAGCGGGAAAGGTCGAATTCTCGACGGCCATGACGATGCCGTCCGCGAGCCGCAGGCGGCGCAAGCGCGTCACGGCGGCCGCCGGCGATAGCCCGAGGCGGATCACTTCATCGCGATTGGCGGGCACGATCTCGCGCGAAAGCCACTGCGAACTCGGCGTGAAGCCGCGCCGGCGCAGCATCTCGCTGAAACTTGACAGCCGCGACAACGGATCTTCATAGCGCGGCGTAATAAAGCTGCCCGCACCTTGCGTGCGGCGGATCAAGCCCTGTTCGACGAGCAGCGCGATCGCCTTGCGCGCGGTGATGCGCGACACGCCGAGCGCATCGGACAGCACGCGCTCCGAGGGCAAGGCTTCTCCTGGATTCCAGCGATTGTCATGAATGGCATGGCCGAGCTTGCGGGCGAGTTGCAAGTAAAGCGGCGTATCGTTTTCCGGGTCCGGGCGCAAATCGCGCCAGCGGTCTTCCGTGGTTGAGTTCATGACTTGTGCGCAAGAAGGGCAAGCGGCAATTCTATGATATTGGCGCGCGCCGTTATAGCGGGCTTTTGCCTGGTCTGCCGATGCGTTGTCCGCCAAAACGCTACACTCGGAACAGCGCAACGCAACCCGTTCATGGAGAAACCAATGACGACCGACATCGCCACCGTGACGCTGCCCGACGGCGAGCGTATTCCAAAGCTGGGGCAGGGCACGTGGGAGATGGGCGAACGCACGTCGCAGCGTGCGGCGGAAATTGCCGCGCTGCGCGAAGGCATCGAACTCGGCATGACGCTGATCGACACCGCGGAGATGTACGGCGAAGGCTCGACCGAGACGCTCCTCGGCGAGGCGCTGACGGGCGTTCGCGACGACGTGTTTCTCGTCAGCAAGGTGTATCCGCATAATGCGAGCCGGCGCGGCGTGCAGGCGGCGTGCGAGCGCTCGCTCAAGCGCCTCAGGACCGACCGGCTCGATTTGTACCTGCTGCACTGGCGCGGCTCGGAGCCGCTCGAAGAGACGGTCGCGGGCTTCGAAGCGTTGCGCCAGGCCGGCAAGATCCGGCACTGGGGCGTGAGCAACTTCGACGCCGGCGATATGGATGAACTGGCCGCCGTTCCTCACGGCGATGCCTGCGCGACCGACCAGATCCTGTACAACGTGGCGCGGCGCGGGCCGGAATTCGATCTGCTGCCCTGGCTCAGGGCGCGCAATATTCCGGCGATGGCTTATAGCCCGGTCGATCACGCGCGGTTGCCGAAGCGCTCGCCGCTCAACGATATCGCGGCCGCGCACGGCGTATCGGTGTTTCAGATCGCGCTTGCGTGGGTGCTGCAGCAGCCCGATGTGTTTGCGATTCCAAAGGCGGGACGGGTCGAGCATGTGCGCGATAACCGGCGTGCGGCGGATATCGCGCTGAGCGCCGACGATTGCGCGGCGCTCGATGCGCACTTTCGTCCGCCGTTGCGCAAGCAGCCGCTCGAAATGTTGTGAGCGTGGCCAATCAGTTGCATGGATGATGCATGTGCACGGAGCCGAGCAGCGCGACTTCGGCGGGCGTGTCCTTCAGCGACGCGGTATCGACCCGGCTCGTATCGGCAACGTAGTCGTCGATGATCGACGATAGCTTGACGTCCCGCAGGCACAACGACACACGTTGTGTTTCACCCGCGTTCAGTTGCGCGTGCTGAGCGAGAAACTGCACGCCGTATTGATAGCCGTGAATGATGCCGCGAACGGCGCCGAGGCACTGACCCTGCGCCACGCCGTCGCTCCTACGTTTGCATAACTGCTCGAGCGTATAGGCGGAGAACGTCGGATCGGCAGTTGGCATCGGATGCGACTGGGCCGGTTGCAGTCTCGCTTGCACGATCGGGCGAGACGGTACGCCGGGGATGTTTTCATCGGCTTGCGCAAGCGCTGTAGAAAAGACGCACATCGTGGCGCATAGCACGCTGCAGGCGATGCGCGCGGCAGCGCGGCGTGAAGGTGGTTGCATGGCGAGCGCTCATCGAACGGGGACTTAGGTCTGAGACGCTCGAAGCGCATTGGTTCCGATGCCGCACATGGGCGGCATTCGACGCGCAAACGTGTCGATGACCGCCGCCGCGGTCTGGGCGGTGACGTTCGACCGGGGGGATCGAAGCGTCACCGCCGCCGCTTGCCGGCATTGGCTGCCGCCGGGCTGCGCCCCTTGTCAGCGGATCACGCGATCGGTCGCGTGTCACGGCTGGGGAACGATGCGAGCGCATCGTTCGACGGGCCTAGTGCCCGCCACCGTGACCGCCACCGCCGTTGCCGCCGCCCGAGCCGCCGCCCGAGCCGCCGCCGTAGCCACCGCCATGGCCACCACCGAAGCCGCCGCCATGGCCACCACCGGGGCCACCACCGGGGCCGCTTCCGCCGAAGCCGCCGCCACCGAAGCCGCCGCCACCGAAGCCGCCGTGGCCCCCGCCGGAGCTGCTTCCGCCGAAGCCACCGCCACCGAAGCCGCCACCGTGACCGTTGCCATGGCCACCGCCCGGACCACCAGCGCCCGCGTTGCCGCCACCACAACCATCACCGCCGCCAGCGTTACCACCACCGTGGCCGCCGTGACCGCCGCCGTCACCGCCACCGCCATGCCCGCCGTGACCGCCGCCACCTTCACCGCCACCGCCGTGGCCGCCACCGCCACCACCGC
>NZ_BAAILL010000006.1:0-1520 GCF_054589215.1 Paraburkholderia sp. 2C
CTTTTCGGCGAGGGTTCGTTTACCGGTAAAGGCATCTACGACGTCGATGCATTCGAAGCGGCGTTGCGTGGGCGCGTGCCGGAAAACGCACTGCTCAGTCACGATCTGTTCGAAGGCATTTTTGCGCGCGCGGGCCTTGCATCCGATGTCGAGGTAGTCGAGGAAGTGCCGTCACGTTACGACGTCACGTCGAAACGCCAGCATCGCTGGACGCGCGGCGACTGGCAGTTGCTGCCGTGGATCGTCGGGCACCGGGGACGTGCGCGGCCAGCGATGCCGTCCATCGGCCGCTTCAAGATGCTCGATAATCTGCGGCGCTCACTACTCGCCCCCACGATGGTCGCCGCGTTCGCACTGTGCTGGTTGATGCCGGTACGCGCCGGTCTCGCGGGAATCCTGGCGCTGTTAGGCGTGCTCGCCGTTCCCGCGTTTCTGCCGACGCTATTCGCGATCCTGCCGCGACGTGCGGGGATTCGCCTGCGCAATCACTTCCGCGTCCTGGCTGCCGACGTGCGGCTTGCTGCGCTGCAAATCGTTTTATCGGCCGCGTTCGTTGCCGATCACGCATGGCGCATGGGTGACGCGATCGTCCGGACGCTGGTGCGCCTGTTCATCACGCATCGCCGCCTGCTCGAATGGACCACGGCGGCTCAGTCGAAGGCCAGCCCGCGCCTGGATCTGAGCGGCTTTTGTCGGCAGATGAGCGGCGGTATCACGCTCGCACTCGCGTTGTGCGCCGGTGCGCTCGCTTTTGAGCCGGCACATTGGCCGCTCGTACTGCCGTGTGCATTGCTGTGGCTGGCCGCACCGGCGCTTGCATTGTGGTCGAGCCGTTCGCCAGCGGTCGCGGGGCGATTTGCGATGTCCAACGAGGACGCCGAGAACCTGCGCCTGATCGCGCGGCGCACCTGGCGCTTCTTCGAGACCTTTGTGACGCCGCTCGAAAACATGCTGCCACCCGACAATTTCCAGGAAGATCCGAAGCCGGTCATCGCACAGCGCACCTCGCCGACCAACCTCGGGCTGTATCTGCTGTCGGCGGTCGTCGCGCGAGATTTCGGCTGGGCGGCGACGGTGGAGACCGTCGATCGCATTGAAGCCGCATTCGTCTCGATGCAAAAACTGTCGCGTTTCAGGGGCCATTTCTATAACTGGTACGACACGCGGGATCTGCGGGCCCTGACGCCCGTGTATGTTTCGTCGGTCGATAGCGGCAATCTCGCCGGCCATCTGATCGCGCTCGCCAACGCGTGCGAGGAGTGGCTGCAAGCGCCGCTTGCGTCGGCTGCCAGATCCGGAATACGCGACAACCTGCAACTCGCGCGCGAGGCGGTCGACGCGCTGCCAGCGGCAAACGCGGAGCATGGCAAACAGCTCGTCGAAATTTTCGAGGAAATCGATGCGCACCTGCGCGGCCCGCAGATGCTTGACGCGTTGTCGCCGTCGCTGATCCGGCTGACGAAGAAAGCCGCGCAGACGACGCGCGCGATCATGCCGGCCAGCGGCGACGACAGTTACGC
>NZ_BAAILL010000007.1:0-285 GCF_054589215.1 Paraburkholderia sp. 2C
CGCGCGCTAGTCGAGGCACAGATAAACCGTGCCGTCTGCATCGACACGCACCGGAAAGTGGCGCGCGCAGCCTTCATCGGGCGCCTTCGCGAGGCCGCTGGCGAGATCGATATTCCACGCGTGCAGCGGGCAGGTCACGCTCTCGCCGTGCACGATGCCGAGCGACAGCGCGCCGCCCTTGTGCGGGCAGCGGTCGAGCAGCGCGAAGATGTTGTCCTGCGCGGTGCGGAAGATCGCGATATTGCCGTTCTCGCGTTCGAGCACGCGGCTGCCGAGCGGCGGAAT
>NZ_BAAILL010000008.1:0-928 GCF_054589215.1 Paraburkholderia sp. 2C
GGGCTGCCCGCGCAATTGCGCCGAGGCCGGCATCAAGGACGTCGGCGTGATCGCGGTCGAAAGCGGCTGGGAACTGTATGTGGGCGGCAATGGCGGTATCAGGACCGAAGTCGCGCAGTTCCTCGTGAAGGTGAAGACGCCCGATGAAGTGAAGGAGTACACGGGCGCGTTCCTGCAGCTCTATCGCGAAGAGGCGTATTACCTCGATCGCACCGTGCACTACATCGCGCGCGTCGGCCTCGACTACGTGAAGCAGAAAGTGGTCGAGGATACGGCGAGCCGCAAGGCGCTCTACGAACGGCTGCTCTATTCGCTCGAAGGCCTGCCCGATCCGTGGGAAGCGCGCATCGAAGGCATGCAGAAGGACGAATATATCCCGCTCAGAATCGTGGCCTGAGCGCGAACGCGAGTGAACGGAAAGGAAGGAACATGACCATGGACATGCAAGTGACCCGCGCGTGGACGCGCATCTGCACCGTCGCCGATATTCCGCCGCTCGGCAGCCGCGTGCTCGAACGCGAGAACGGCAATATCGCGATCTTCCGCACCGCGCAGGACAACATCTTCGCGCTGCTCGACCGCTGCCCGCACAAGGGCGGCGCGCTGTCGCTCGGCATCGTGCACGGCGAGAGCGTGACCTGCCCGCTGCACGCGTGGAATATCGATCTCGCCAGCGGCCTCGCGAAGGCGCCCGATGAAGGCTGCGCGCGCCACTTTCCGGTGCGTGTCGATGCAGACGGCACGGTTTATCTGTGCCTCGACTAGCGCGCGCCATGGAGGTCCGATGAAAACCGTCACCCGTTCCACCTGCTGTTACTGCGGCGTCGGCTGCGGCGTGCTGATCGAGGCGGAGGACGGACGCATCACCGGCGTGAAGGGCGACCCCGCTCACCCGGCGAACTTCGGCAAGCTGTGCAGCAAGGGGCTC
>NZ_BAAILL010000009.1:0-96395 GCF_054589215.1 Paraburkholderia sp. 2C
CTTTGGCACTCTGATGCCGTCGGGTATAGCGAGGGCTCCGCCGTTCTTGCTGCCTACCTAGCCCGACGTGGGAGGGAGGCGTCCATACCATCTCCGGAACATGATCGCGGCTGTGTGCTGAATTCTCCGCACTCGTCATAACGGCAGCAGGGCCCTGCCGGCGGATAGGGACAATCCATGAGACGAAGATAAGGACGCCGGGGATGCGCGATGCCGGATGCGTCATGGATCATTTGTATAATCGTGCGTTTTGTGTCCGGGCCGCCCTTGCCGGCCCACTGTCCGGCCTCCTCTCATGCTCAGCTTCGCGCTCGGTTTCATCGTTTCCCTGCTGATTACGCTGCTGATCGTCCGCTATGCGCATCTGCATGAACGGTTCTCGCTCGACAACGATTTGTCGGGCGCCCAGAAATTCCATGTGAATCCGGTGCCACGGGTCGGCGGGATTGGCATACTGCTGGGTCTCGTTGCGTCGGCCGCGCAGTTGCAACATGCGTATCCGGCGGTGTCCAACGGCATTCTGTTTCTCGTGGCGTGCGGATTGCCCGCGTTCGGCGCCGGACTGATCGAAGACCTGACCAAGCGTGTCTCGCCGTTGGCGCGCCTGATCTGTACGATGGCGGCCGCGGCGCTCGCCTACTTTCTGCTCCACATCGCGGTCACGCGCATCAGCGTGCCGCCGCTCGATTTTCTGCTGACTTACGCGGCTATCTCATGCGGCGTCACGGTGCTCGCGGTCGCGGCGCTCGCGAATGCGATCAATATCATCGACGGCTTCAACGGGCTCGCCTCGATGGTCGCGTTCATGATGTTCGCGTCGCTTGGGTATGTGGCGTTCCAGGTGCATGACCCGGTCGTGCTCTCGGCGTCGCTGATCATGATGGGCGCGGTAATGGGCTTCTTTATCTGGAACTTCCCGGCGGGGCTGATTTTTCTTGGCGACGGCGGCGCGTACTTCGTCGGCTTCATGCTCGGCGAGCTGTCGATCATGCTCGTGATGCGCAATCGCGATGTGTCCGCGTGGTATCCGGTGCTGCTGTTCATGTACCCCATCTTCGAGACGTGCTTCTCGATCTATCGGAAGAAGTTTATTCGCGGGATGTCGCCCGGCATTCCGGACGGCGTGCACCTGCATATGCTCGTTTATAAGCGCTTGATGCGTTGGGCGGTGGGCGTGAAGACGGCGCGGGAGCTGACGCAGCGCAATTCGCTGACGTCGCCGTACCTATGGCTGCTGTGTCTGATTGCGGTGATTCCGGCCACCCTGTTCTGGCGGCATACGGTGCACCTGTTCTGCTTTGTCGTGGTGTTTGCGGCGACTTATGTGTGGCTTTATGTGAGTATTGTGCGGTTCAAGTCGCCGCGGTGGTTGGTGGTGCGCAAGGGCCACAAAAGTTAGCGATGGGCGCGCGCGCCGGCACTCGCGGCCAGCCGCGCGTCGCGCGGAATCAACCTAGTACAACGCCGCTTTCGGCCCTTGCGGCGTAGCAGATTGCACAACCGGCACGGTAGCGGGCTGATACTCCGGCACCCACCGGCGCAAATCGCGGCGTACCTCGTCGTCGGTCGGCACGCGGCGCTGCTGGAGCCACGGCAAAAGCTCGTCGACGAGGTCGATCGACACGTCTCTCGCACGCGCGATCCGCAGTTTCGGGTGTGGGGTTCGAACCGTCGTCTCTTCGTCGGCGAGGAGCTCCTCGTAAAGCTTTTCGCCCGGCCGCAGTCCCGTGTACACGATCCTGATCTGCTCTTCCGAGAATCCGTAGAGACCAATCAGGTCGCGAGCCAGATCCGCAATCCGCACTGGCTTGCCCATATCGAGGATAAAAATCTCGCCGCCACGTCCCATGCTCGACGCCTGCAGAACGAGCTGCGACGCCTCGGGAATGGTCATGAAGAAGCGCGTGATTTCCGGATGCGTGACGGTCAGTGGTCCGCCGCGCGCAATCTGATCCTGAAACTTCGGAATCACGCTGCCGGCGCTGCCAAGTACATTCCCGAAGCGCACCGTCTCGAAGCGCGTACGGCGGCTGCCCTGCTGCAACGCTGAGCAAACCATTTCCGCAAGGCGTTTGGTCGCGCCCATCACGTTGGTCGGGTTCACCGCCTTGTCGGTCGAGATCAGTACGAAGTGAGCAACGTCGCGGCGCATCGCCGCACGTGCCACACGATACGTGCCCAGAACATTGTTGCGTACGGCCTGCCACGAGTTGATCTCTTCCATCAACGGCACATGCTTGTAGGCCGCCGCATGGAAAACGATGTGCGGCGTATATCGCGCCATCACCTGGTCGAGCAGCAACGCGTCTTTCACATCGCCGATTACCGGAATGACGGCCGTTTCAGGAAACTTGTCGCGCAGTTCCTCGTTGAGCTGATAGACCGCAAACTCGGAAACGTCATAAGCAATGAGCTGTGCGGGACGGAAGCGCAGCATCTGCCGGCACAACTCCGATCCGATCGAGCCACCCGCGCCCGTCACCATCACTACGCGACTTTTCAGCAGTTCTTCGACGTGCGCCGTATCGATCATCACAGACTCGCGCCCGAGCAGGTCTTCCAGATCGATCTGGCGGACACGCGACAGGAACGGCTGCCCTTGCGTCAGCGGAGTCAGGGCGGGCAATACCAACGCCCGCACGCCCGCGCGCACGCACAGCGACGCAATACGGCGGTGCGCTTCAACCGGCGCCGATGGAACGGCGATGATCACATGCTCGACCTTCAATCCGGAGGCGACCTTCTGCAAATCGCCGATCGAACCGAGCACGCGGCAGCCATAAAGTTCGCGGCCCTGTTTGGTCGGGTCGTCGTCGAGAATACCGACCAGACGCCACTCGCCCGAGCGCTTCAGTTCGCGGATGAGACTCGCCGCCGCGCTTCCCGCGCCTATGACCAGCACCGGCCGCCCCTGCCCGACGAGGCCACCGTAGCGGTAAAACTCTTTGGCAGCGCGATACAGCGCGCGCGAGCCGCCCATGATCAGAAACAGGAACAGCGGCGAAATAAGCAGCACCGACCGCGGAATGACTGGGTAAGGCTGCAGTAGAACCGAGCCGATCATGACCACCAGCGCACCGACTGCCACCGCCTTCGCGATGCGCATCAGGTCCGGCAGACTGGCAAACACCCACATGCCGCGATACAGACCGTAACTGCGGAACAGCACGGCATAGACCACCAGAACCCACATCAGGGCTTCGAGCCCGCCGTGAGCAAACTGCTCGGGAACAGGGCCATTGAAGCGAATGATGTACGCGAGCGTCCAGGCGAGGACGACCGCCAACAAGTCGAACACAAAAGCGCTGATAGACAGCCAACGGGCTTTCACTTTGATCATTTGCGTAAGACCTCAGGTTGCCCCACGTTCGACATATGCTGGTGCCAGCGCCGATCGACCCACGCGCCGGCCACAACCAGAACGACAGCCCAACACCCAATGACGAACCACTGATACGAGGCGGGCAACTGCAGCGCGATCAAAGCGAGGACTATGCCAACCGCCATCAGCGCGTACCAGAGCCCTGCCGTCAACGCATGACCCAAGCCGGATTGAACCATTCTCTGATAGTAATGTTCTCGATGTGCCTGCCAGAATTTCTCTCCCCGTGACAAGCGTTTGAGCAGCGTAATCGACGCATCGCAAATGAATGGCGCGAAGACCATGGCCGGCAACCATGCCGGCCAGACTGCATTTCGCCATCCCCAGTAGCCCAGCGCACCTGCGAGAAACCCTAAGGGGATGGACCCCACGTCGCCCAGAAATATTCTGGCTGGATAAAAATTGAAGATCAGGAAACCTGCGGCAGCACCGGCCACCGCTGCCGCGGCGAGTGCCAGCACCGGATCGGGATGTTGCGCGAGCAACGCAGCAAGCGCGTAGCCGCCGAAGCCGAACATGCCCATGCCTCCCGCGAGTCCGTCACTACCGTCCATAAAATTGTAAAGATTCACCAGCCATACGAGCAGAAAACCCACGCCAAGCAGGACCCACACAGGCGCGTCCGCGGGGTACGAAACGATCAGAATCGCCACTGCGGCCACATGCCCGCCAAAGCGAATTCGCGCAGGCAGACCGCGGCGATCGTCTATCTGCGACATCACAGCGAGCAGCACCGCGAGGCAAGCCGTGAGCCAAAGTGCGGGCGCCACGACTCCAATCAGGATCACTGAGACCGGCACGACGCCCCACCCTCCGATGCGCGGCGTCGGACGTGTATGCAACGAACGCGCGTTAGGGATGTCCATGGCGAGGCGCCATGCGAGGCCCGTGACGAGCAGCGTCTTGAGGATCGCTGCGCAAGCGAAGAGCGCGACGATCGCGCACACCATCACCGTCACAGGCAGCCCCATGGGCAGCCCATCAAGCAGCGCACGCATGACCGTTCTCCGTGCGATACCATGCGGCCGTTTCTGTAAGCCCCTGCTCCAATGTAAAGGGCGGCTTCCATCCAAGGACCTCCTGGATGTGGCGAGTATCGAGCCGCAACTCGCCGATCAAACGATCCACCTGCGCGGACTTCCCGGTCAGGCGTCCCGCCACCCGCAACCATGAGGGCGGAACCGGAAGCAGCCGGGCATGCGCGTTCATCGGCTTCGCGAGCAGCCGCGCCAGTTCCGCCACGGTCGGATCGTAGCCATCGGTCACGTGGAAGGTCTGGCCAGCCGCGCGAGGATCGACGGCGCATTGGATCAACGCATGCACGAGATTACCGATGTAGACCATACTGCGTCGCGCGCGCACCGCACCCAAAGGCAAAGGTATGCCGCCAGCGATCGCTCGCATCAGGCTGAAGAAATTCGCACGCACGCCCGCCCCGTAGATCAGCGGCGGGCGCACGACCACCACCTCGAGGCCGCTCTCGCGACCAAAGTTCAGCAGCGCACGCTCGGCTTCGAGCTTGGAGACGCCATACGGGTCCTGCGGCGCCGGTGTATCGGACTCGCGCAGCGGTGCTCCGGTACTGGCTTCCGCAATCGCCTTGACGCTACTGATATAGACGAAGCGTCGAGCGCCGGCCGCTCTGGCCGCCTTCGCCAACCGAAGCGACCCGTTCACGTTCGTCGCGCGGTACGCCGCCAGCGGATCAGCCGACGTGTCGTGCATCACATGCACGCGAGCCGCGAGGTGAATCACGACATCGCATCGGATATCGCCGCGCCACAGTTGCTCGATATTTGCGAAGTCGTCCGCTTGCAGCAGCCATTCGCGCACGCCGGCTCCCACCGTTCCCGCGCGTCGCACGAGGCCCGTGACATCACGCCCGTCTTTTAGAAGGGCGCTTGAAAGCGCCTTGCCGACGAAGCCGTTTGCACCGGAAACAAGAACTGACAAAGTCATCGACGTCGCCCGGGGCGGACCATGTCCGCCAGTACGTGTTACGCCGCTGACTTGAGGAAGTCGGCATAGGCCAGTGCGATGCCGTCACGCAGCGACGTTTTCGCCTCCCACCCGAGGTCTTTCATCCGGCCCACGTTCAGCAGCTTGCGCGGCGTGCCATCGGGTTTGCTCGAGTCGAATACGATTTCGCCATTAAAGCCAACCACGCTCATGATGGTTTTCGCGAGTTCGCGAATCGTGACGTCCGCGCCCGTGCCGATGTTGAACAGACCTTCACCGATGTCTTTTTCCATCAGGAACACGCAGGCCTCGGCGAGATCGTCGACATACAGGAACTCACGCATCGGCTTGCCGGAGCCCCATACGGTCAGGTCTCTGGCACCGCCAACTTTCGCCTCATGCGCTTTGCGGATCAGCGCCGGCAGCACGTGACTATTCTTCAGGTCGTAGTTGTCGTTGGGGCCGTAGAGATTCGTGGGCATGACGGAAACATAGCGCCGGCCGTACTGGCGGTTGTAGCTCTCGCACATCTTCACGCCCGCGATTTTTGCAATCGCATAGGGCTCGTTGGTCGGCTCGAGCGGGCCGGTCAGCAGATACTCTTCCTTGATGGGCTGCGGGCAGTCGCGAGGATAAATGCAGCTCGAACCGAGAAAGCACAAGCGATCGACACCGGCCTTATGCGCGCTGTTAATGACGTTCGTTTCGACAGCCAGATTCTCGAAGATGAAGTCCGCGCCATACGCATTGTTGGCGTAGATGCCGCCCACCTTCGCCGCGGCAACAAAGACGTATTCGGGACGCTCGGCCTCGAAAAAGCCGCGTACCGCTGCCTGGTCCAGAAGGTCGAGCTCGTCGCGGGTCCGGGTTACGAGGTTTGTGTAGCCCTTCTTCTGCAGCAGGCGATGTAACGCCGAACCAACCATCCCCCGATGCCCGGCGACGTATATTTTTGCGTTCTTGTTCAAGCTGAGCCTCACTCGCGCCCGACCGAAACGTTAAAGCCTTTGCTTTTGAGCAGCGCATGCTGGCGAGCCTTGTCGAGGTCGCTTGCCACCATCTCTTCGACCATTTCGTCCAGCGTGATTTTCGGCACCCAGCCGAGGCGCTCTTTCGCCTTGCCCGGATCGCCGAGCAACGTCTCCACTTCCGACGGACGGAAGTAACGCGGGTCGATCTTCACGATCACGTCGCCAACCTTCACGCCCGGAGCGTCGTCGCCCTCGACTGCCGCCACGCGTCCTTGCTCGTCCACGCCCGAACCTTCCCACGCGAGCGTCACACCAAGGCGTTTGGCGGCCTTCTCGATGAACGCGCGCACGCTGTATTGCACGCCCGTTGCAATGACGAAGTCTTCCGCTTGATCCTGCTGCAGCATCAGCCACTGCATTTCGACGTAATCTTTTGCATGACCCCAGTCACGCAAGGCGCTCAGATTACCCATGAAAATGCACTGCTCGAGGCCCTGCGCGATATTCGCCAAGCCACGCGTAATCTTTCGCGTGACAAAGGTTTCCCCGCGCCGTGCCGATTCGTGGTTAAACAGAATACCGTTACACGCATACAGCCCGTATGCCTCGCGATAGTTCACCGTGATCCAGTACGCATAGAGTTTTGCAACGGCATAAGGCGATCGCGGATAAAAAGGCGTGGTTTCCTTTTGCGGAATTTCCTGAACCAGCCCATAAAGTTCCGACGTGCTCGCCTGGTAAAAGCGCGTTTTCTTTTCCAGACCGAGGAAACGAATGCCCTCCAGAAGTCTGAGTGCGCCGATCGCGTCGACATCGGCCGTATATTCAGGCGACTCGAAGCTGACGGCGACGTGCGATTGCGCGCCGAGGTTGTACACCTCATCGGGCTGCACTTCCTGCAGGATACGAATCAGGTTCGACGTATCGGTCAAGTCACCGTAGTGCAACTTTAGACGTGCATGCTGTGCATGCGGGTCTTCATAAATGTGATCGATGCGTTCGGTATTGAACAGCGATGCACGGCGTTTGATGCCGTGCACTTCATAACCTTTAGACAACAGAAACTCGGCCAGATACGAACCGTCCTGGCCGGTGATACCGGTAATTAGAGCCTTTTTCATCGTCACTTAATCCGCGTAGCAAACCCGTCAAGATAGATATTTTTACTCGCCACGTCCAGTCCTGCGACTGAGCCTTTCCAGTTGCGCATCAACCATTTTTCCGACCATCTCTTCGAAGCTGATAGCCGGCTCCCAGTTGAGTACCTTGCGAGCTTTCGATGGATCTGCCAATGTCTGCCCCGTTTCCAGCGGCCGCACCAAGGCGGGGTCGCTGATGACGTGGTCTTTCCAGTCTAGTCCCACGCGCCCGTATGCCACATGGCACAGGTCGCGCAGCGTGTGCAGTTGCCCCGTTCCCACGACGAAATCATCAGGCTTTTCCTGCTGCAACATGACCCACATTGCCCTGACAAAATCGATTGCGTGCCCCCAGTCACGCGCGACGTCGAGATTGCCGAGCGCCAGCTTGCCGTTCGCGACGATCGGCTGACCGCGCTCGTTCCGGTCGAGGGAATTGGTGATGCCCAACGACGCACAAGCTGCGCCATAGGCTATCTTTTGCGTCACGAAGTGTAAAGGCCGGCGCTCGCTCTCGTGGTTGAACAATATGCCGCTTGAAATGAACATGCCGTAGCTGTCGCGGCAAATGCGTGCCATCTGATGCGCGTACACTTTCGCGGCCGCATAGGGATTCAGCGGTTGAAACGGCGTGTTTTCGTTTTGCGGGATCACCGTCGCATGCCCGAACATTTCCGACGAGGACGCGTGATAGATTCGCGTGATGGGCAGGCCGTGCCGCACCGCTTCGAATAGGCGGATTGCGCCGAGTCCGTTGATCACGAGTGTCTCGGCGGAACGCGACCAGGACTCACCCGGGCGCGACTGCGATGCGAGGTTGTAGATTTCGTCAGGCTTCGCTTCCTGCAAAGCATTGGCGATGTCGATGCCTTCTGACATGTCGCCGAACAGCACGGTGATCCGGTCGGCGAGGTGGCTCGAGTTATTGGGCTTGATCCAGCTTTCGCGCCGGGTAAACCCATAAACCTTGTAGCCGCGGTCGAGCAAAAATTCAGCGAGGAAGGACCCATCCTGGCCAGTGATGCCAGTAATCAATGCAATCTTCATCTCATCACGCTCCGCTTAGGCGAGGCCAGCGCCTCTTCATAGATACCAAGCAGATCTTCCGCACTGCGCCGCCATTCAAAACGTCCAGATTGCTTCAGACTTGCCGCGCTACGCTCATTCCGCTCGTTCTGATCCTGAGAGAGACGCAACATCGCATGCGCCCATGCCTCGGGGTCTTTTGGATCGAGAAGAATGGCGGCGTCTCCTGCCACCTCGGGAATTGAACTCGTAGTAGATGTGATCGTCGGCGCTCCCATTTGCATTCCTTCGAGCACCGGCAGACCAAACCCTTCAAACAGCGAAGGGTAAAGACTTGCATAACAGTTGCGATACAGCCAGACGAGCTCTTCGTCCGACACATAGCCGGTCATGATGACGTTCTGTTCGACACCAAGCTCGGCCAGGTACTTCGTGAAGTCCTCCATCAGCCAGCCTTTGCCACCGGCGAGCACGAGGGGCATCGGCGCCCCACCAAGCGCCAGGTAGCGCGCATAGGCCGCGGCAAGGCGCCGTTGGTTCTTGCGCGGCTCGATCGTCCCGACGTTGAGCCAGAAACCGCCTTCGGCTATACCTTCAAGCGCCTTCGGACGCTTTCCGGGATCAGACGGATCGGTGAAGCGCGAGCACGGGTAGACCACGCGCATGCGCTCTTCGGGAAAATGAGGAAACACGCTCAGATAGTGATCGCGCGATGCCTTCGAAATCGCGATGATCCAGTCCGCCGCAACGGCCGATCGAAACACCCCTTCGAAACAGCCGAGCCTGTTTGCCTCGGTTGTCCATGTCGGGTCGATCGTGAAGCCCATATCGTAGAACGTATAGACCAGACGGGTCGTAGAGAACTGCACCGGCGACCAGAAGTTGTTCGAATGGACGATGTCCGGCGAACCGAGCGAGGCTTCGGTGTCGTTCTTTGTCCAGAATGCGCGTGCGGTTTCGCGCGTTAAGTGACGTGGGCCATATTCGACGTGATCGCCAGAATATGGATTGAGCACGGGCATGCGCGCGTCGAAATAGAAATCGCCAAAGCTTGGGTAGAGAAAATATGAGTGTTGTGGAGCGATACCTATCATCGCAGTCGCTATGGCATGCGCGAAATAACCGCATCCCGCTTTGCCGGAGCCTG
The DNA here is from genome assembly GCF_054589215.1 of Paraburkholderia sp. 2C. Lineage (NCBI taxonomy): Bacteria > Pseudomonadati > Pseudomonadota > Betaproteobacteria > Burkholderiales > Burkholderiaceae > Paraburkholderia > Paraburkholderia sp. 2C. Next base: position 9,625 of record NZ_BAAILL010000009.1, read on the forward strand.
TCTGAGAAATATCGAAGCCTATACGCATAAATTACTTCCAAGGCTGAAGGGATAAGTAACAAGAACCGACCTATTACCGTTGGGCATATTTGCCTCTTTGGATCGTTGGTCGATAGGCCCCGTGCGCGCGCGCCACATTTAGAGGTCCGCCCGGAGGCGGCGACGCGCGTACAACGACGAGCCCAAGGGTATTCGAATGAGATAGCGAAGTCCTTCACTTACATCGAGGTGAAGTCGACGCAGCAAGATGGTGACATGTAGCGGGCCAGAAAAATGTTGTTATTTGTAAAATCGGAAAGGTATTACCAGCGGTCGATTGCTGGTCGGGCACGACCGTCTGCGCGGTAATCGCGACCAAGGCCGTATCTTACCGTACGCGTCCGGACGTGAAGCGGTTCCTTCACCGTTTTTCGCCTTCGATGCGAAGTCGTTGTCAAGTGTCATAAATCCAACACATCATCGCGCTAGGGCGAGGCGGCCCGGCCAAATTGCTCTGTATCCGCCGCGTTTGGTATACTTACGCACCCTCTCAACAAGGGCGGCTCTTGGCAGTGAGTCATCGAACGAAGCACCTTCCCCGCTCGCGCTACCACTGCACGCCCTTAAGTCTATCGTCGGACACTCGCTCCACATTGCGAGCACACGGCAGGGTAGTCTGGCTGGACTGCATCAGAGCATGGCTGCTATATTCGGGCGGCCAGGAAAAGCTAGAAAAGGCTCGATAATCAGTCTGACCTCGGCGAAAGCGTTAGCTGCTCGAAAAACGGCGGCGCTTACGTCTGACCAGTTGCAGTTAGCACCCGGCCGGTGATAACCGCAGGCTACGAAGCTCGGTATCGAGGCTTAAAAAGACACTAGGGAAGGTTATGCAGTTGATTACGACTATCCTTTGCGGCGGTGCCGGCTCCAGACTCTGGCCTGTTTCCCGCGAACTTCACCCCAAGCCTTTTATTCGTCTTGAGGACGGGCAAAGTCTGTTGCAGAAGGCATTCCTGCGCGGCGCCCAATTGCCCGGCGTGGCCGAGATTCTGACGGTCACGAATCGCGAGTTGCTCTTCAAAACGCAGGACGAATTCCGGGAAGTCAATACTGCAGATTTGCCTACTTCATTCGTACTTGAGCCCTGTGGGCGTAATACTGCTGCGGCCATCGCGATCGCCGTGCTGCAGGTGATAAAGCGGTATGGCCCGGATGCGCTGATGCTCGTCCTCGCCGCCGACCACCTGATCACCGATCAAGCCGCATTCGAAACGGCCGTCGCGAAGGCGAGCGAGCTGGCCGCCGCCGGCAAACTGGTCACCTTTGGGATCGAACCCAATGCGCCGGAAACCGGTTACGGCTACATCGAAGCAAAGGGCAATGAAGTGCTGCGCTTCGTTGAGAAGCCATCGCTCGAAAAAGCGCAGGAATATCTCGCGTCGGGCAGGTTCCTGTGGAACTCGGGCATCTTCTGCTTCACTGCGGGAACGATGCTGAAACAGCTGGAACTGCACTGCCCCGACGTGTTCGCCGCAACCGCCGCATGCGCGGAGCTGTCGCGCGAAGCACAGGGCAATGGCTTCACGCAGCTCGAGCTTGACAACAAGTCCTTCCAGACCGTACCCGACGTATCCATCGACTATGCGGTGATGGAGAAGTCCGACCGTATCGCCGTTGTCCCTTGCAGCATCGGCTGGACTGACATCGGCTCGTGGACGGCACTAGGCAATCTCGTGCAGGCAGATGAAAGCGGCAACCGCATTCTCGGCGACGCACTCGCCTACAACACACACAATTGCATCATACAAAGTACGGACCGCCTCGTAGGCGCAGTGGGCGTGGACGACCTGATCGTGGTCGACACACCCGATGCCGTACTGATCGCAAAAAAATCGAGCGCGCAGGACGTGAAGCATATTTACGCACAGCTCAAGGCAACCGGTCACGAGGCACATAAGATCCATCGAACCGTGCACCGTCCTTGGGGCACGTACACGGTTCTCGAGGAAGGCAACGGCTTCAAGATCAAGCGTATCGAAGTGAAGCCCGGCGCCAGCCTCAGCCTTCAGATGCATCATCATCGCAGCGAGCATTGGATTGTCGTGCGAGGCATGGCGAAGGTCGTCAACGGCGATGCCGAGCTCTTCGTCAACACGAACGAATCGACTTACATTCCAGCCGGTCATAAGCACCGCCTGGAAAATCCGGGCATCTTGAGTCTCGTGATGATCGAAGTCCAAAGCGGGGCCTATCTGGGCGAAGACGACATCGTCCGCTTTGACGACATCTACGGCCGCGCCTGACGCGGTTCGCGGGCGTGTTCGCCAGCGCGAACGCCATTTTGTGTAACTCATCAGGACAGGCAATCTGGTCGATGTCTACTTACCATCCAGCGACGCCGGCCGCTATGCTCAGAGGCTTGGTCCGGCATCGTGAGCTTCTTCGCGAGCTGGTCAAGCGCGACTTCATCGGGCGCTACAAGGGCTCGATGCTCGGTGTTGTCTGGTCGCTGTTCAACCCGCTGCTGATGCTGGCCATCTACACATTCGTCTTTAGCGTCGCGTTCAAGGCACGCTGGGGCGGACATAGCGACGAGAGCAAGATTGCGTTCGCGATCGTGCTGTTCTCGGGCATCATCGTGCACAGCTTCTTCGCGGAGTGTCTCAATCGGGCGCCGGCTCTCATCACGAGCCACGCGAACTACGTGAAGAAGGTGGTCTTTCCATTGGAAATTCTTCCGTGGATGGCGCTGCTCTCCGCTTTGCTGCATTTTCTGGTTAGCTTCTGCGTGTTGCTGGCGTTCTGTCTCGTGTCCCACGTCAACATCCACGCGGGCATCTTGCTGGTGCCGCTCGCCCTTCTGCCGCTCATTCTTATCGTGATGGGCATGTCGTGGATTCTCGCCTCGCTCGGGGTCTATTTGCGCGACCTGTCGCAAGTCATCGGCATGGTGGCGACGATCTCGATGTTTCTCGCGCCTGTCTTCTATCCGATCGAATCGTTGCCGCCTGTGTACCGCGCCATTCTCGTGTGGAATCCGATCACGTTGCCCGTACTTCAATTGCGTGACCTGATGCTGTTTGGCAAGCCATTTCAGTGGCAACCGTGGGGCCTTAGCCTGATTGCGGGAGGACTGATCTTCCAGACAGGTTACTGGTGGTTCCAGAAGTCCCGTCGAGGTTTCGCCGATGTCGTCTGAGGAAAATGTCATCGAAGTTCGTAACCTCAGCAAGCGTTACGAAATCTATAAAACTCCACGGGACCGGCTCAAGCAGCTTGTGCTGCCGCGCGTGCATCGCACGGCAAATCGGATCGGCAGCGCGCTGCATGTCGCGAAGCAGAAGCCGGCGCCGCACTACTTTCGTGAGTTCTGGGCGCTGCGCGATGTGTCGTTTCAGGTTCGGCGAGGCGAAACCATTGGTGTGATCGGTCGCAACGGAAGCGGCAAAAGCACGCTACTGCAAATTCTCGCTGGCACGCTCGCGCCGACCAATGGAGAGGTGAGCGTGAATGGCCGGGTGGCCGCTCTACTCGAACTTGGCAGCGGCTTTAATCCGGAGTTCAGTGGGCGCGACAACGTCTATCTGAACGGGCGGATTCTCGGCCTGTCGCAGCGCGAGATCGAAGCACGCTATGACCAGATTGTCGAATTCGCCGACATCGGTGATTTCATCGAACAGCCGGTTATGACGTATTCGAGCGGGATGTTCGTGCGTCTCGCGTTTGCCGTTCAGGCTCACATCGACGCGTCGATCATTATCATCGACGAAGCACTGGCGGTCGGCGACGTGTTCTTCCGGAAGAAGTGCTACACGCGCCTCGAGCAACTGCGCAGTTCGGGCGCGGCGATTCTGCTCGTGTCGCACTCGATGCCCGACATCGAGCAGTATTGTGAGCGTGCCGTGCTGCTGGATCATGGAACGTGTCGATTTATCGGGCCTTCCGGTGAGGCGGCCAAACATTACTACCTGTTGCATCAGGTGGATAGTCGCGCAGCGATTGGCGATGCGGCGCAAGCGCATGCCAAGGCGCTGCCGGATGGAAGAAAGACTTCTGCCGAACCTTCAAGCACGGCGGGACGTCCGCCATCAGAGGCGTTTATCGATCTGAGCAGTAAATCGCAGGTTACCAGCGGAGTCGCACGTTGCGTCGGCGTGGCGCTGTGCAACGAAGCGGGTGAGCCGACCAACACTTTCCGTCAGGGCGACGTCGCTGTCTTTTACTACGAGTTCGCCTTGACGGAGGACATCGGCGTTCCGATTTGCGGCCTTGTCATACAAAGCGAACGAGGAACGATCGTGCACGGCAAGAACAGTTGGCAAAGCGCGCGCGACGTCCCCGCAAGCCTCGGCCCTAACTCGCGAGTGCTGGTCAAGCAGGAAGTAAAGCTGGATATCGGCCCGGGCGAATATGTGTTTGAAGTTGGCCTCGCCTCAATTACTGATGAGGTTTGGGCTGCGCGCGATTCGATGTCGCACGATGAAATGTCCGCACACGAGTCGCGCAAGTGCCACGTCCCCAATGTCGGATCGTTTACCGTCGGGCTCGCGATGGAAAACGGCGTGGCGAAATTGACGCACCACGGCGTGGCGGACTTGCCTGGCGGCATGTCCATTTCGGTCGAAAGGAGCCCCACCGCGACGAACTCGACAGATGGCCTGGCTTCAAGTTTTAATGGTTAGCGGATAGCGGCCACCAGTCGCGGTCTTTCAAGCCGTGCAACAAAAAAACCGCCGTGTCGCTGAGAAAAGAGTTGCTTCATTATTATTTCCCGGCGGGCCGACAAAGAGCAGTGAAAAAGAGGTTAATGTGATTGACCCTTTCGTACGGGAACCCCGGTGAGGAACATGCGAACCTGTTGGTGCGGAAATGCCAGCTTTCGACCGTTTGGCGATCAATACGGCGAATGTAATGCTTGCGGAACGCTCGTGTATCTCGAGGCGACGCCACCCGAGCGTCTGCTCGTACAGAACGACGAGTCCGACTTCTACGGCAAAAACTATTGGCTGGAGCGCCAACGGGATCACGGCAGCGCGGACATTTTCGCGCGAGCAAGAAACGATTTGACGGAACGTAACCTTTATTGGCTCAAAGCGCTGCTAAAGTACCGCCTCCCGCCAGCCAAAGTCCTGGAGCTGGGATGTTCGCATGGCAGTTTTGTCGCTCTGATGCAGCACGCGGGTTATGAGGCGTCCGGCGTCGAAATGAGCCCATGGGTGGTGGAATTCGGGCAAAAGACGTTTGGCGTTCCGGTGTCGCTCGGGCCGCTCGAAACCCTTGACGCGCCACTGGCAAGCGCAGATATCATCGTTGCGATGGATGTGCTTGAACATCTGCCCGATCCGGCAAAAACTATGGCCCGGTGTCTTGAGTTGCTCAAACCGGACGGCTTGCTGATCATACAGACGCCGCAGTTCAGGAACGGCAGCGCGCACGAGGACTTCGTCGCGGAAGGCGACCGGTTTCTCGAGATGCTGCTTCCCGAAGAACATATCTACCTTTTTAGCCAGAAGTCGGTCACGCAGTTCTTCGAGCAATTGGGTGCGTCGCATATTGCGTTCGAGAAAGCGATTTTTGACCATTACGACATGTTCTTTGTGGTCAGCCGAAAGCCGCTGAATACGCATAGCCGCGAAGAGGCAGAGGCAGTTTTGCTGTCCACGCCGAACGGACGCATGACGACGGCATTGCTCGATTTGCGCGAACGCGAGCTCGAGTCGCTCGCAGATCGAATTGCGCGCGGAGAACAGATCGACACGCTCACTCGAATGGTGCACGAGTCAGAGGCCGATCGCTTGGCGCGAGGCGAGCAGATCGCCACACTGACTGCGATGGTCAAGCACACCCACGCGCGCGTGTCAGAGCGAGAAGTTCAATTGCAGGCAAGACAGGCAGAACTCGCGGAGAGAGATCAGCGGCTCGCCACAACGGAAAAACAGATTGCGGAAAAGGAACAGGAGATTTCCTCACTGCTCAGCGATGTACGGGGGCTGTTCCGCCACATTGCATTCAGGGTGCTTGCCAGGTTAGGACACTGGCGCGAAGCAGAGAAACTAGAAAAACGGATTGAAGAACCATGAATAAAAGCCCTGTTCGGGTTGCAGTCGATTTGACGCCTGTTCTACCTGGCGGGGAGAACGGCGGCGCGAAGATCTTCGTATTGGATCTGCTGCGCCAACTGGCAGACATGGCGCCGGAGACCCAGTTCATTTTGCTTACGCAGGCAGCGTCCCATGATGAATTGGCATCGCTCGATCGCGCCAACGTGCAGCGCAGGATGGTAATTGGCCCGGTCTCGCCAAACTCGGCGCGCCCGCGGCTCAAGCAACTTGCATCGCGTATCGGCCCGCGCATTCCGGGGCGACTCAGAAGAGTGGTAGGCCGCGTTGGATATCGGCTGAACGTGAGGCTTAAGCGGCGCGAGGCCAGTGCACTGTTGCGCAACTTGGGCGTAGATCTGCTCTTCTGCCCATTTACCGCTCCAACCTATTTTGAGCCAGGTATTCCCACGGTCTGCACTATCTACGATCTGCAATACAAGACCTACCCGGAATTCTTCGCGCCGGAAGATGTGGCGCATCGTGCACAAACGTTTCTGGAAGCATCACGGAGGGCGACGGCCCTTGCGGCTATTTCAGAATATTCGCGACAGTCTGCTATCGAGCATGGTGGACTCGATCCATCGCGTATCCGGACCATCTATTTGCGCATGGCGCGGCGGATCGCGCCGCAAACGGATCAAAGCACAGATGTGCTTGATCGCCTAGGGATCGCGTCGCACCAGTATTTGATCTACCCCGCGAACTTCTGGAAACACAAGAATCATGAGATGCTGCTGACGGCGTTCGGGATGGCTGTCGGTAAAGGGTTGGCGGCCGATATCAAGCTTGTATGCACGGGCGCGCCCGGTGTGCGGCAGGAATGGTTGAGGAATGCCGCACATGATATGCGGCTCGGCGACCGCATTGTCTTTCCAGGTTATCTGCCGAACTCTGAACTGGCGACGTTGATGTCGCATTCGCGAGGTGTCGTCTTTCCGTCGCTCTATGAAGGGTTCGGGCTGCCCGTCATCGAAGCGATGACTGCCGGCGTACCGGTAGCGTGCAGCAACACGACATCGCTGCCGGAAGTCGCCGCGGATGCCGCGATTCTTTTTGACCCGCGTGTTCCTGATCAGATCGCAAACGCAATGATGACGCTCGTCAACGACGAGACGCTGCGGACCCGGCTTGCCGCGGCAGGCCAACAGCGCGCGGAAGAGTTCGCCGATTCCCAGCGCATGGCGAACGAGTACTGGGAGTTGTTCCAGCATGCGCTGGCCGATACTCGGCAGGAGAATCTGATAACAGGCGTCGCGGTTGATGGGTGGATTGGCGAAGGGCTAAAAATACAGGTCGCTCCATTACAAGGCGCGCGTCGACTCGAAATAGAGTTGATGGCACCGGATTGGCTGCCGCAACGATCGATCGCCGTGCAGGTGATCCGCAACGGAAAAGCGGATGGTGCGCCAATCAAGCTCAAACGCGCGGCAACCGCTGTCGTCTCGTTGCCGATCGATGAAGCCGGTGGATATTGCGAATTGCAGTTGTCTCCGACCTTCGTCCCCGCACGCTTAGGCCTCGGCGACGACCAGCGCGAACTTTCCGCGATGTTAAAACGATGCAGTATCCTTGCCAACAACTCCCTTAGCCTCCAGTTGTTTCCGGAGAAGACCTCTGCATGAAAGTCAGTATCGTCACCCCGTCATATAACCAGGGACAATTTATCGAGCGCACGCTGCAAAGCGTAGCATCTCAGACAGGTGTGGAAATCGAGCATGTGGTCTTTGACGGCGGCAGTAAGGACAATACTGTCGATGTTCTTAAGGCGTTTGTGCCGCCGGTGCGATGGGTTTCGCAGAAGGATAACGGTCAAACGGACGCGGTAAATAAAGGGATTCGGGCGACCAGCGGTGAAGTCATCGGCTGGCTTAACTCGGACGATATTTATTATGCGGACGCTATCAGCAAGGTCGTTGCTTACTTCGATTCCCACCCGGATGTGGAAATTGTCTACGGTCAGGCTGACCACATCGATCTGGAAGACAAGGCGTTCGAGGAATATCCATCTGAACCGTGGGATCTGGAGCGCCTTAAAGAGACCTGCTTCATTTGCCAGCCCGCGCTCTTCTTTCGGCGCAGCGTAGTCGAGAAACACGGATTGCTCGACGAATCGCTTAACTATTGCATGGACTACGCTTATTGGCTTCGCCTAGGGAAAGCAGGCGTTAAGTTTGCGTTTCTCCAGGAAAAGCTGGCGGGTTCGAGACTCTACGCGGACAACAAGACGCTGGGCGCGAGGGTCAAAGTGCATGCAGAGATCAACGACATGTTCCGGAAGCTATTTGGCACCGTTCCCGACCGGTGGCTGTTCAACTATGCTCACGCAATGACGGAGAGGAACTATTCGCGGGAGAAAAATTCCCGTTCATTTCCGTTACATGTTGGCATTGCCGCCGTTGCCGCTTCACTGAAATGGAACCACAAGGTATCAGGAGGCATGCTGCGAACCATTTGCTCTTGGTTGCGCAAGTAGCCCGACCACAACACGCCTAGACACGGCCATAGCGGTCGCCCGAACCAAGGTGCAGAAGCCGGGCGCTTCCAGATACCGAATCAACCTGACAATAAATTGCAGATGATACTAGCGCACATTTGGAGCATCGCAACGGGGGCATGCGTCGGCTTGATACTGATCGCCTGGCTGTACGCCCTGTGTCTTGTTGTTACCCCTACGAAAATGTACGCATCCTTGCGCTCCGTGCCCCATGTAGTGGTCATCGGAGCAGCTCTTGCGGTCATGTGGTTCTGGTACGGCCTCCGACTTCATGTTCCCGCGTCCACCTCGGCGAAGGTCCTATTTGCGCTCACAATCGCCCTGATCCTTTTCAGACGGCGAGCGGCTTGCCAATTTTTTGATCTCACACGCGTGATCAATCGCGATTCGCTGTTCTGGGTCGGACTTTATGTGCTTTTCTATTCTGCGAATTATATTTTCACATTACCACCAGTTACTCACGATCGCCTTCCAATCGCCAGAATATTTAACAACGATATATTTAACTATATCAACATAGCGCAGTACTTGCAGCGTCTTGGACCATCCAACATTGCCGGATTTTCATTTATCCGGCCGCTGTCCTCGATGGTTGCGTTCACACCGTCGGCATTTGACATTATCAATGGCTTTGCAGTGTTTTTCAATGCACAGACCATGCTCGCGGCAATGCCTGCAATATTTGCGATGGCGGCGCTTGGAGGCTGCAGCATCACGTGGATCATCTCCGAAAATTTCGAAACTCCGAGATTTCTGGCCGCTGCCGTGGGACTCCTGTTCATCAGCTCCCCCTTCCTTCGATACGTGATCGGAAATTATTTCCTTTCCACCGTTATCGCTGAATTCTTTGTGATTTTGCTGCTCAGTAAAACTGCTCAACTACTGCGCACCGATCCTCCCCGCAAGTGGACCAGCGTCGTTTGCCTCATTGCACCATACCATTTGTTGCTGTTTTTCACGTACCCTCCGCTATATGTTATAGGTACGGGCTTGCAAGTCGGCTTTGTGCTTCTTTTCCTTTTTTTGTTCGACTCCGACAGATCGGACGCCAGCAATTCGTTGCTGCAAAGAGTGCAAGTTGCGAGCAAATGGATTTTGGCGATCATTGCATCGTCGCTAGTTCCGATGCTCCTCGATCCGCAGCATGCGCGCGAAATGCTGAAACTGCTCTTCGTCATCTCCGACAAACAGACGTTTGGCTGGCCGCTCGACTTTATCTCGCCCGCAGCGATCCTCGGATTCCCGACTGAACTCGAAATCCATCGACGCAATCAGCAAATCCTTGGCGTCATCGCGCTGACGCTGTTCTTTGTCGCCGCCTTCTTTTTTGCAAGGCGCACTAGAGAAAAGTCGCATGGACTGCAGGTCTTTCTGCTGTTACCCGCGCTTTCATTCCTATTGTACTTTGCCTACTTCTTCCGTTCGGGCCCGTCTTACCAGCAATGGAAGATCGCAACATACCTTCCGCTATTTATCGCGCCATTTGCGCTCGCGTCGGTAGCAGGTGTGATTACGGCAAACGGTGAACGGCGTCGCACTACCTTCGCCCTGGCATCTCTCGGACCCATATTTCTTGGGCTGAACATCGCCTACCACTACAACGTAGAGCGTCCCCTTGATGAATTTCCATCAAGCTACGCGAACCTGCGCGCGCTTGACATGATAGGGAACACCAACGACATATACGTCGACATGTCGTCGATGTCTTCAACCTTCTTCCCTGTCTATTTTCTTCGGTCGAAGGTTGTGCATCTGCTCAGTCCCAGCTACTACACTCAGGAAACACTCGCTCCGGAAAAGATCACGCCGGCAACTCCGTTATTTGTTGAGGGCGATGCCTGCGCCGCGGACGCCGATGCGGTGACCATTGCGGGCGTCGGTTGTCTGTACTTCCAGGCCCCGGGCCTCAAATTGGGCACCGACTATCCGTTAGGCAAAAATATTCCTGGGCTCTTCGTCAGTTATGGCATGGGTGGAGTCGAACCTTGGGGGCGCTGGAGCAATGGCAAGCGCCTAAAGATGCGGTTGCTAATGGATAGTGGATTTATGTCCACGGACACCGTGCGCTACCTGAACTTGCATGTCCACCCCTTTCCTGCGGCTAACGCAGGAGTTCAGAACGTGAAGGCAGATTGGGGAAGCGACGAAAAGTCCGAGATTGTTGTGCGTCAGCCGGAGTGGATCAGTATTCCATTTCGAAAGGGCGATCTTTCGGGTTTTCAGGATCGCATGTTGTCTCTCGAGCTGGAACTGCCAAACGCTGCCTCACCAAACTCGCTCGATCCTCTGAGCGGGGATCTGCGCGAGCTTGGTCTGGGACTTACCGATCTATCGATTACTGAGGCGCCGTTAGGGAAATGAACCTGCATGTTCTGTCGTATCGATGAATACTGATTTGATAGACTCGCGAGATTCCTCGGAGCACGAAATGAAGCGCCAGAGTACCAGACACGAATATCTTGCGGTCGATCTGATGCGAGGGATCTGTGCCCTCGCTGTTATCTTGTGGCACTACCAGTCTTTCTATTTCGTAGCAAATGGTGCACCTTTGTTATGGCATAGCCGCACTGAACAACCGATGTACCCCATCTTTAGAATCTTTTATGAATATGGGCAATTCGCTGTCCAATTTTTTTGGGCGATCAGTGGATTCGTATTCACAGCGACTTACGTCAAACACAGGAATTCTGCCAGGCATTTTTTTGTTGCGCGATTTGCTCGCCTGTACCCGCTTCACTTTGCCACACTGATCGCGGTCGCTGTAATCCAAATCGTAAGCATGCGTTTCGTCGGGCACTTCCAGCTCGGCGGATACAACGATGCTTACCACTTTGTGCTCAATCTCTTCATGGCATCAAATTGGGGACTTGAGAAAGGATTTTCTTTCAATGCGCCCATCTGGTCAGTGTCGATCGAGGTGGTGATCTATTTGATTTTCTTTGTCACGATTCCTTTGGTCGCGCGCTCCAGACTCCTCGTCCCCGCTGTCCTTGTGGTCGTGTTCTACACCTTGCAGATCCGAAGCGTTCCGGGCGTTTTTTGGACGTGTGGGTATTACTTCTACATAGGGGTACTCGCCTTTTCGCTTGTTGACATCCTAGGTCGCGCAAGCGCGCTCGTTGGGGTTTTTGGTGTCGCCTTGTGGGTTGCCAAGGGAATGGCCGTAGATCAGACTATATGGTTCGCAATCCCATTGTTGGCCGCCGCGTGCCTCATAATGTCCGCCGCCATTGACAAATCGAAGCTTGCGGCCTCGGCTCTGCAAAGACTCGCATGGATCGGCGAGAGCACGTACAGTACCTATCTGCTGCACCTGCCCTTGATCATGCTGATTCTGTTCACATTTTCCGTAGCCGGTATAGACCGACTCCCCATCGTGAGCAGGGATAGATTCTTCATTCCGTTCATTGCATCCGTTTTCTTGCTTGGGCGCGTTTCGTACCTACATTTTGAGTTGCCAATGCAACACTTGATCCGCAACAAACTGCTTCCAAAGGGTGAAATCCGGTCGGCGACAAACGTTAAAACAATCAAAAGCGCATGACAAAGGAAAGCATGTGCATGCCTACGACTGATAGTTGGTCGACGGCCGTCGGCGTGACACGATCAACTTTCCCCGCTTTCGCAAAGGCTCCTCGAGAAAACGATAATTGAGTTCGGCGAACCCGAAAGACAGGGTTAGCCAGAGAGCGACGTAACGAACAATGTGGTGAGGCTCGGACGGTTCGAAAATTTTCCAGCCTATTTTGGTCAGCGTAACCATCGGCCAATGAATAAGATAGATCCCGTATGATCGTGACCCGATCCACAGCCACACATTCTTCAGTGGCCCGCGAGCGAGTATGTTCTGATCGTAAGACGCGACGAATACAAGACCTGCAGATGCCAGAGCAACGATACCCGTTGAAAAACCGGGCGGCATGAATAAGGCAGTCTGGACAGGAGCGGCGATCAAGACATAAAACAGCATTACACACAATGCGGCGATAACGTTCCGGGCGTTTGCGATATATGCACCGATAGAACCATAAACGTTCGTCGACTCGAAAGCTGCAAGCAGGACGCCAAGCCCCAATGCGTCGCTTCTGATTGCCCATAATATAGTCCATGCCTCACGAGGAATCGATAGCTGGACAACAACTAATGTGGTAACGAGCAAAAGCGCATATCGGCCTAGAAAAAACACAATAAAGGGCAAAGCAAGATAAAACTGCTCTTCAAGTGAAAGGGACCACCACGATCCAGCGTCGCCGCAACGTTGATAGGCATTATGTGCGATGCAGTCCCACATATGAAAATTCTGCACCTGTAAGACAGAGGCGAATAGATCAAGGAGATTCGTTCGAAGGGGATGAAAAATATGGAACGGTTCGAACACAACGCTGCAGACGGCGAGCACTATCAGCCAGAACCACGACGATGGCCAGATCCGAAAAGCACGCCGCGTCCAGAACGTCAGTGAGATGCGCCAAAACTCGGATATTGATCCGCTGCAGGCCAATCGCGCGAATAGGTTCCGCGCAATGACATATCCTGATATGGCGAAGAACAGATCGACGCCAGCCCAATAGGCGAAATGCGAGTGAGTGACCGAAAGAAATTTGCCAGGATCTGGTAGCAGATACTGAAGGTGCTCAAACATGGTCAAGAGAACCGCCACCGCACGCAATACTTGAATGTCGTCTATGCGCGCGTTTTTAATCTTCACGCTAACACGCCCCGATGGATTTTTTTGCGAACCCGTCGAACTCGCCGCTTCAGGCAAGACGCAGGATGCCGTCACTAGTAAACGCCCGTCAGAAGACGGGCCGCCGAAAGTATCTCTTTTTATGTGGTATCAGGCATTTCAGACGCGACCGACCGGCACGCTTTACGAAATGAAGCGATGTACAACGCTAACCGCGAGCAGCCGAGGCCGTAGCGCAGGCCATCGCCTAGACCAAATCGACGTTGACGGGGAGACGAAGATGGGGCGATTTGTCGAAGCGTGAACCGAAATCAAACAACGCTGCTGCCGGAGTGCGTTGATGACTTCACCGCCGACGACAACCCGATAGGGATAGTCGACGCGTTTGTAGACAAACTCGACCTCGCTGCTCTGGGATGTGAAGGAGCTGATGCAATGACGATACGGCGTCGCACGGTCAAGCATATGTTCGGCACACTCAAGCACTGGATGGGTTCAACTCACTTCCAGACCCGCGGGCTCAGTCACGTCGCTGCCAAAATGAGCGTGCATGTGCTGGCGTATAACATAAAACGAGTCGTCGGGATTCTGGGGTTCAGCAAGGCAATGCAGAAGATGAAGATGGCAGGCGCATGACCCAGCTAGCCTACTTCGCTCTCTGACGCGGACCAGGAAACTCCGCGCTACACGATTGCGCGTCGGCAGAGACGTTGCTGTCTAGTTGAGCGTCGTATTTTTAACGGCCTCAGTCCATTTGCGCCATCAGGCCTTGACAGATGGCGCATCGCAGACAATAGTCTCACGCTTAGCTTACCCGTCATTCGGGCTTATCAACAAAGAAAATCACCCGGTCCCAGTAGTTCAAATCCGCGAGCTGGTCGGTGAAACGTAAGCGTTGCAGACGATCGCCGTTCCGAAACGCTGCCCAAGCCGTTAGGTCATAAGTCTGGAAAGCAAGCGGGTGCGGCATCGGAACGATCGTGATCCCTTTCCTGAAGCCTGCTTTGCGGGCGACGCCGTCCATCTCTTCGAGCACAACATCACGTTCAATCCACGTCGGATCCTGCTTTTTCATTGCCTCGACAAAAGCAATTGTCTCCGGCGACCTGCTATGTCTAGCTCCCGGTTCGACGAAAATGCCACGTCCGCCGGGCCTCAGTACGCGAAAGAATTCCGAAAAGACCTTGTCGTAGTCGTGCATGTGATGCACGGTGTCGTAACAAAGAAAATGCCCAAACGTATTCGGCTCGAACGGCATGTTATGGCCGTCTCCGTGCACGAAGCTCATTAACGACGCATTGATGCGGCTATCGCATTGCTGCCGCCGTTCAACGCACACCTTAAGATCGCCGTGTATATCGAACGATACGGTCTTGAAGCCCATCCGCGCGCAGAACTCTGATACCCATGCCGTGCCCGCGCCAAAATCGAGTACGGGATGCTCAAGGACATCCTGTTTCAACGCCGAGGTCATGACACCAAAGTCAAAGAGAAGTCGCCCAGTTGCACGACCCGCCGTGAACGGTTCTTGGGCTAGCTGATCAATATCGTCACGCATATCTTTCATTGTCCTTTGTAAATATCGGCAGTGTAACAAAAGTCGTTGACATCAATATGGCGGAGCATCGGCACAAGTTCGACGCTATGGCGCATGACGGCGCGGATTCCGATCACGCTCTGCAAGCCCTCTTCCCAAGCTCGCGACAGCGGCGATTGAATATTGAACATATTTCCCTCTACTCGCGGCGCACAATCAAGCTCGATAGCGCTACTCCCAGAAGCCGCTCGTCTTCTGACATACCAAGAGACTTCGGACTAGCGGGGTGCGGCAGAACTATGGCGATTTCGTCCGCGTCTTTCACATGAGCAAAGTGCACGGTATAAACACCCTGCCCCTGGATTCTCAGAGATTGCCGCTGGTTGCCAGCCTGTACGATGATAGGATCATCCGCATTCGGACCGAAGATACCCCTCACAGTAAGATCGAGCACGAATTTTTCGGGCAGCATCCGGGGAAGCAACACTTTGGCTACTGCCGAGGTCGTCCAACTCCCGCCGTCGGCAGGGGCGAAGCCGTCGAAGCCGATCCACGGCGACCGGTTATTAAAGCTTACAGCACCGTAAAACGGAAGCAACTTGCTTTCTGCCCGCCACTTCCCCAATTCGCCTTTTCGGATAAATATACTGCAATCCGTCACAAATGGACGTTGGAAACCTAGTTCAAGCCCCGTGCCAAAATCGGCTGTTATCGATACATCTGAGTAGTACGGAATTCCAACGTATTGAAGCTTCTCTTTCACGTATTCCATATAGACCACACCAGGATCACCTTCAATATGCACGTTCCGACACTGTCGAATTGGGTCGACATCGAAGGCCCATATGTAGTCATTTTTTAAAAAATTCTGTTGAATAGACGGATAGACACCGTCCTCCAGCCCTATGCCCCTGACATCATTACTTTTTTCGATCCGCTGCACCCCGTAGAGGAACTGGAGAAAAAGAAATAAAACGAGGAACCCATAAGCACAGACCCGCCTGCCTGGCAAATCTACGAATTTACCCCCAAATTTTGAACTCTCTCGAAATGCTCCGAAACAGACGGCGAGATACAAAAAAGGCGACAAATAAGATAAAGCCTTCCCTGCGGACCAGATCGCACCAGACATGTATAGCCACGCGATAATGATGCAACTAAATACGCAGTACACACCTAAAAAACCTGTAGTGCTGCGAGTACTGAACGCCACAATCGCAATTTTCAGCACGTAAAAAACGCAAAGCAGTGCAACCAATAGCGAGAAAAGCTTCCAAATCAATCCGATTCCTGATTTGATCGAATAATCGGGCGTGACAAAATACATCCCATTTGTGGCCAGTAAAAAATTCACCGCACGACCGGCGAATGATGAATACCCGTGCAATCCTTGCCAATAAGCATCAAAATAATTCGACCATTGCAACGGGGTGGGTCTCGCACCAAATTTGATCTGGCCGATTCCTGCCAATAAGCTCGCGCCTATATTTGGGATAACAGAAATCATGAGCGCTACGATGCAAGACACGGCCAACGCAACAGCCACACCCCGAGCGGGGAGCTTTCGGTGCACAGTGAACAGGCAGCAAAGTGTGATCGCGAGCACTCCGCATTGAACTATGGTGCTCTCAGGATAAAGCAGAAATCCCCCCGCACAAAGAAGTCCAGCAATCACGCTCTTTGAGCGAATCACACGAAATGTTGTTTCCGGTTGAAGACTTGGAAAATTGAAAGTGTCAACTACGACAAAAACGAATCCAATCAATATCGGCAAAGATGCAATTTGCGACCAGGCACTGATATCGAATACGTATTGCCCCCAAAAGCCAACAACGTATCCAAGTGGGACAAGCGCAAATAATACTCGCCGACCCAGCTTAATGGGTTCATCACTATCGTTTAGCCAACCCCAGGCGAAACATAGCCCAGGCAATGCGAGCGCCCAAAGCGCGGTTTCATACCCAAAAGCGAGTAAATGTATATCACCGCGCGCATCTGGAAATAAAAGCGAAAAGACAAGCCCTACTGCAGGTCGCAAGCCGAGGAGCTTTAATCCATGTAACCAGATGTCGTTACTTACAAAATCTTTCGGATTAAAATGAACGTAGTGACTGGCACGGTTTCCATACAGCGCGAGCGCCTGATTGATATAATTAAACTGATCTCCGTGATTTCCGCGAAAGACATAATACTGTTGTCCACCGATGTATGCTGGTAACACCAGCACCATGAAAATCGCAACCACCGATAACAAACGCATAAAATCATGCATCGTTGGTCGACGATATATGGCAACAGCAAGGCAAAGCAATGCAGAAATTAAAACAACCCCTTGTATTTCGTGCGCACTTAGATCAACGGCAAAGTAGAGAAAATTACTCGCGATTGAGACAACGCAAAGCCCAACGGGAGCAGCAAGCCACCCATAACCTCTTGCGACCCGGTCGCTGACTATTACGCTTCCGATCACCCATAAGACGCATATGAATACGACAGCAACTATTAATTCCATTTTTTATGACTGTTCGCGGTTATGGCGTTGAGTTGTCAACGTTGATTATTTTCGACGCTCCGCGAATCGAAACCATACGCGATCTGCGAGTGCCTTAGACGCGTCGGTGGACTTTGGTGCCGCATAAAGCGAGCGGGCCAGCGCAACAGCAACTGGCCCGTACCACTTCGACGCGCTCGACCATCCGCGGGTCTCTGTTGAAGATTTAAAGCTTAAACCCCGCCGCCACCGCATCCGAATAAAACATCTTCACAGTATCCAGCGAGTACTGATCCAGATCGTAATCCACCAGCGACAGCTTCTTCAGAATGTCATTGGTCACCGTAATCACCTGGCATCCAATCTCATCCGCCTGGAAGATATTCAGCAGTTCACGCGGGCTGGCCCAAATGAGTTCAGCCGCCGGCGCCACCTTCAATTGCTCGACCGCAGCGGTCATCAACGGCACCGGATCACGCCCAGTATCCGCAATCCGACCGGCAAACACCGACACATAACTCGGCACCTTCGGATCCAGCGAAGCCACGACGTCGCGCACTTGAGTCAACGTCATGATCGCCGTCACGTTCAGCTTCACCTTCTGCGCCGCCAGCTTCTTCACGAGCGCATAGCAGGTCTGCTGCTTCGTGTTCGTCACCGGAATCTTGACGTACACATTGTCGCCCCAGCTCGCGATCTCCATCGCCTGGCGCTCCATTTCCGCGAAGTCATCCGAAAACACTTCGAACGACAGCGGCTTGTCCTTGATCGAGCCCAGGATGTCCTTGCAGAACGCCTTGTAGTCGGTAATACCAGCCTTCTTCATTAGCGTCGGGTTGGTCGTCAGGCCCTTGATGAACGACTTGTCGTACATTTCGAGCATACCGGCCTTGTCCGCACCGTCCGCAAAGATCTTGACCTTCAGATCGCTAACCTTAGTCATATAGCCTCCTCAACAATAATTCTCGACGCCTCGAGCAGAGACGCCACCGTGAAACTGGGAGATTCCGGCCGCTTCTCGTCGTAGCCGTAGTCGATGAACACCGTCTTGCAACCCGCGCGCTCGCCTGCCTCGATATCGCGCCATCGGTCGCCGACCATATAGCTGCGCGCCAGGTCGATCGAGTGCTCGGCCGCGGCCGCCAGCAGCGATCCGGGGCGAGGCTTGCGGCATTCGCACTGGTCCGCGCTGTCGTGATAGCAGGTACGAAACTCGTCTAGCGCGAGTTGCGCATTCAGATACGCGTTGATCGCCTCCACCGAAGCTTTCGACGTCGTACCGCGCGCCACATCCGGCTGGTTCGTCACCACGATCAACAGGAACCCGGCGTCGCGCAGCGATTCAAGCGCCTCCGCTACGCCCGGCAGAATCTCCGTCTCGTCGACCGAAGCAGGCGGGAACGGCTTGCCGTCGCGCACGACCGCGCGATTGATCACGCCATCCCGATCGAGAAAGACCGCGCGCGTCATTTACTTGACGGCCGCAGCAGCCGATTCCCACTTAGTCTGGTTCGCCTTCAGAGCCGGGTGCGATACAAGCAGGTGCCACACCACTGCCTGGAACGCTTCCGAATGCGGCGTAATGGTGTCCGGGTTCACCGTCGGAACGATCACGCATGCGTCTGCAACCTGCGCCGTGTAGCCGCCATCGCGACCGACCACGCCGGTGATCTTCGCGCCGACCGTCTTCGCATACTTCAATGCTTCGACGAGGTTCGGGCTGATGTTCTTCTCGAGGTTGCCGCCACCGACCGAGAAAATGAAGATCGCGTCTTTCGCGAGCAGCTTGCTCGTCTTCAGCCACTCGACGAAGATCGTCGACCAGCCTTCGTCATTCGTGCGAGCCGTCAGCTCCGACACGTTGTCAGTCGGCGCATACGATTCGATACCGACGATCTTCCGGAAGTCGTTCACTGCGTGCGAACAGTTACCAGCGCTGCCGCCCACACCGAGGAAGAAAATACGCCCGCCTTCCTGCTTTACGGTCGCGAGCAGATCGGCCATCTTTTCGATTGCCGATGCATCCATCTTCTGGATAATCTCGACCGCCTCTTTCAGGTGTTGCTGTGCATAGCTCATTGTGACTCCCCTTTAGAAAAAAACGTTTCTGCTTCCTTGAGACCCGAGTGCGATCCGATCTCGTAGAAGCGCTGGTGGACTTCGTATCCAGCCAGCTGCTGTTCAAGCGACAGCGTGTGATAGACGTCGGCAAGGTCAAACGGCTCGCGATCGGGATACGCATCGAGCACGCTGCCAGTCAGGACACCGAGGCCGTAGTCGATAAACTCCATCTCGGGCCGCGGCTGACGCTTGTTGTATTCGACCAGTTCGCCATCGCGAAACAGGACATTGCTTTTGTCCCACTGGTTACCGTTCTTCAGTACAGTCATCAGCGCCTTCTTGCCGCTTGCGGTAAAAGCGCGCTCGACCGGCAGAAACTCGACCGGCAGAAACGAATCCCCATACAGCACGAAGAATTGCGGCCCGAGCAGCGGTAACGCACGCTTGAGTGCGCCACCTGTACCGAGCAGGACATCGCCATCGACCGAATATGCAACGTCCATGCCAAATTGCGAGCCGTTCCCCACGGCTTCCTGAACCATTTCGCCCAGATACCCAATACACATCACAACCCGACGCACACCCTGGTCGCGCAGGTACTTCAGCTGTCTGTACACGAATGGTTCGCCCGCAACCTCGACCATCGCCTTCGGAATCTTTTCCGTGATCGGCCTAAGTCGGGTTGCAAGTCCGCCTGCGAGAATGGCTACCGGCAGCGTCATGACGAAAGCACGACCTTCGTGCCCTCGAAGTCGAAACGGAACCGCACTTCTTCAAGCCCCGCTTTAGCCATCGCGTGGCGCAGCTTATTACGGTCGTGCGCGAGGAACATCAGGAAGCCACCGCCGCCTGCACCAACCAGCTTGCCGCCCACGGCGCCATTCTTCATGCCGAGGTCGTACCACTCGTCGATCTTCGGATTGCTCATGCCGCCTGAGCGCTTCTTCTTATGCTCCCAGTGCTCGTGCATCAGTTCGCCGAACGCGGTCATGTTTCCGCTTTCCAGCGCTTCCTTGCTGCGATAACCGAGGTCCTTCACATAATGCAGGTTGTTCAGCATTTCCGCGTCGTTGTTTTGCGAGCGGACCTGCTGATCCTTCAGGATCCCACTTGCGCTGCGCGAATAGCCAGTGAAAAACAGCAACAGGTTGTCCTCCAGATCGAACATGGAGTCCTGGCTGAGATTCAAAGGCGTCGCGGTTACCTTGTCGTCCTGATGGAACGTAAAGCAGGTCACGCCACCCACCGCCGCGATGTACTGATCCTGCTTGCCGATCGGCTGCGAAAGGCGGTCGATCTCGATGTGGCACGCGAGTTCGGCCAGTTCTTCCTGGTGCAGGTGACGCTTGCGGTGCGTGTAGAGCGCCTTGAGCAGCGCCGTCGTGAAGCTGCCGGACGAGCCGAGGCCGGTGCCGGCCGGAATATCGGCCAGCGTAGTGATTTCGACCTGCGGCGTCTTGAAGTTGAGAATTTGCAGGGCTTCGCGGATGATCGGGTGCTTGACCTCAGCGATCTTCTCGACGTGCTCGAGCTGCGAATACTTGAGGTAGACGCCTTCGGTAAACGGACGCATCACCGTGACGTAGACGTACTTGTCGATCGCCGCCGAAATGAGGAACCCTTCGTGGTCGCGGTAGTACGACGGAAGGTCTGTGCCTCCGCCGCCAAGCGAAATGCGCAATGGGCTACGCGCGATGATCATATCCCGACTCCTTGTAGATCTGTTCGATGATTTTCAATGCTGCGTAAGCGTCGGCAAGGCCCGCGGCCGGCGTGCGGCTCAGGCGGATGTCCTCGTAGAATTCCGTCATTTCGACGAGCCAGGAATTGTCGCCCATCGGGTATTCCCACGACGTCGTCTCGGGCGGCCCCATCTCCGGCAGCATCTTGTAGTACGTCAAACGCTCGACGCCGTAGCTGCCGCCCAGACCTGAGATATCGAGCTTGCCGAGCTTGCCGTAGATCTCCATCGAGAACAGGTTCTTCCATTCCGTGCACGATGCGTGGAGAAAGGCAACCTGCTTCGACGGCGTCTTCAGCATCATGAAGCCGTTGTCATCGACCGGCATGTCCCAGTAGTACGTGTGCGCGAAACCCTGGGTTTCGCTGAAGTCTCCAAGGAACAGGCGCGACAGGTCGATCAGGTGAGGGCCCTGGTCGATCAGCTCGCCGCCGCCGGAAAGCTTCGGATCGGCACGCCACTCCTTGTCGTAGCCGATCCGTGCGCCATGACCATAGCGCGCGCGGATAAACATCAGATCGCCGAGCACGCCGGAATCTGCGATTTCCTTAGCCTTGAGCAAGGCGCGGTGATAACGGTGATTGAAGCCGACGCGCACCTGCACGCCCCGCTCCTTCGCCGCACGCATCACTGGTTCGAGCTCTTGCGCGGACCGCGCCGCAGGTTTTTCGACCAGCACGTGCTTGCCTGCCTCGACCGCCGCATGCGTAAGTTCGGCCAGCGAATCGTGGAGCGTCGCAATCACGACGATCTGCACCTCCGGCATTGCGAGCAGCTCGCGCCAGTCCGCACAGGCCTTCGCACCCGCGTTCTTCGCGAGGTTCGTCGCGCGCGCAACGTCGATGTCCGCACATGCGACGAGCTTGCCGTCGACGCCCAGCGCCTTCGCGCGTTTCTGTCCGATCAGGCCACAGCCGATAATTCCGATACCGAACTTCGTATTGGCGTTCATTTGTCACCTGCCTCGAATCCGCGGTCGCGTCCCACGATGCGCCGCAGCGTATACACGTCACTGCTTGAGAGCTTGTCCAGATGCTCCGGCCAGTGCTCCCAGTTGTCCCACACCGCGCTGATCAGCTTGCCCGTGATGCCGTCGCTCGCACTGGACGCGAGGAAGATGGCCAGATCGGCGCCCCGTTGCAACGGCACGCCGCCGTTGTCTCGTTGCTTGAGCGCGCGTTCGTAAAAGTCCTTGCCGACTTTATCGGGGCCGGCCTCGAGCACTTCGTCCAGCATTCGTGTATTGAGTGCGCCGGGCGCGATCGAATTGATATCGATGCCCGTGCCGCGCACTTCTTCCGCGAGCGTCTCGGCAAATCGAACGATGGCCGCCTTCGACACCGCATACGCGCTGATACGCGGCATCGGGTTCGTCGCGCCGCCACCCGACAGCTGGATAATCTTGCCGTACCGCTGTGCCTTCAGATGCGGCAGCACCGCCTTGCACATCAGAACGGAGCCGAACACATTGATCTCGATGGCCTGAGTCCACGCGGCCCAGTCCACATCTTCGATCTGGCCTTTCGGGCCATACACGCCGGCGTTGTTCACAAGAATGTGCAAACCGCCTAGTTCCTTGACGGTCGCATCGACGACTTCGCGAACCTGCTGTTCGTTCGACACGTCGGCCGCGCGGGCGAGAACCTTTTGCCCAGCGCCAGCCGAACGCATCAGTTCGGCGCGCGCGCCTTCGAGCATCTCGGCATTGCGCGCGCACAACATCAGATCGGCGCCCGCCGACAGATACGACCGGGCCACTTCGAGCCCGAATCCCTGGTTTGCGCCCGTGATCAGCGCGATCTTTCCCGACAGCACTTTTTCCATATCAGCGTTTCTTTGAAGACGTTCCTACCGCGACATAGTCGACCGCGGATGCCCCAAGCGAAGACTCGAGATGTCGATTCGCATCGATAACCAGCAGACCGGCCTTGGCCGACGACTTCAGCTTCTCGCCCGTCTCGCGGAATTCGGGCCATTCGGTGCCGACCACGAGCGCGTCGACATCCTTCAACGCCGCCTGCGCATCGTTGAAGTTCGTGACGCGGCCTTGCCAGCGTGCAGGCAGTTCGCGCACGACGGGGTCGTGCACGTGCACGGCGGCACCCTGCTCGATTAGCCAGTCGCACAGTTCGACAGCAAGCGAACGGCGCAGCGTGTCGGTGCCCGGCTTGTACGTCAGTCCCCAGATCGCGACGGCTGTTCCTTGCAAGCTCGGGAACCGCTGAAGCAGCTTTCTGCGAACCCAGGTCTTATGTTCGTCGTTGCTCGCACGCACCGACGACAGCAGCGGCGTGGTCAGCCCGGAAGCCTTGCTGGCAAGGCCAAGGAATTCGATGTCGCGCGCGAGCGTGCCGCCGGCGAACGGGCCGCCGGGCGACACATAGGCCTTCGGACCGATACGCGCCTCGGTCTTCAGGCCGCGTGCCACTTCCTTTGCATCGGCGCCTACGGCCTCGCAGATCGAAGCGATCTCGTTCGCGAAAGTCACCGAGATCGCGAGAAATGCGTTGATCGCATGCTTGGTCATCTCGGCCGACTGGATGGACATCCACTCCACGTGGTCCGTAATCGGCGCAAAGAGCGCTTCCAGCGCCGCACGCGTCTCGGGACGATTCGTGCCGACGACGATGCGGTCCGGCTTCAGGAACACATCCAGGGCTTTGCCGAGACGCAAATTCTCCGGCGAATAGGCAAACGTCAACTGCTTATCCGGTAACGTTTCCGACGCAAACTTTTCGAGTGCGCCCATCGAGCCGACCGGCATCTGCGACGACACCAGCACCACAGCCTTCGACCGTAACGCCGGCAACACGCGCTTGATCTCGCCGAGTACGAAATCGACGTCCGCCTTGTCGTCGTCGTCGACCGGCGTATCGAATGCGACCCACAACACATCGGCGTTCGCGGCCGCGCCGCCAATGTCGGTCGTGAAGCTCAGTTTGCCGGCCCTCAGGCCATCGCCGAGCAACGCATCCAGTCCCGGTTCGAAGAGCGGCGCCTTACCGTTGCGCAGCCCTTCAATGGTCTTTTCGTCTGCATCGAGGCCTACCACCTCGTGCCCGACCGATGCGCAGCACGCCGCGGTAACGGACCCGAGATGCCACAATCCTTGCACGCAAATCTTCATGATCAATCTCTCGCCTCGAAGACCCATTCGTTCTCGCGAAGATACTGAACGGTTTTGATCACGCCATCGCGAATGCCGTACTTGGGCTTCCATCCGAGGGCCTGGATGCGTTTCGTCTCGAGAAAGATGAACGGGTTGTCGCCGATCCAGCCGCGATCGCCGCCCGAGTACTCGAGCGTGGGCTTCACGTTGAGCTCTTCGCAGATCCAGCCGATCGAGTCGTTGACTTCGCAATACCCATCGACGCCCAGGTTGAAGATATTGACCTTATCCGGCGCCTTGTCCATTGCCAGCAAGATCGCATCGATACAGTCCTGCACGTAGAGATACGACTTGCGCTGCTTGCCGTTGCCGAGCACCGGCAGGCGCGTCGGATCGTCCTTGAGCTTGCGGTAGAAATCGAAGACGTGCCCGTGCGTATAGCGCTCGCCGAGAATCGACACGAAGCGGAAGATGCACGCCTGGAACCCGAAGCCCTCGCAATAGGCGGAAATGAGCCCTTCGCCGGCCGCCTTCGACGCGCCGTATAGCGACGTTTGCACCGGGAAGGGTCCGTCTTCGGGCGTCGGCACCACCGGCGCTTCGCCATATACCGAACCCGTGGACGAAAACGCGATCTTCTTGATGCCGTTGTGACGCATCGCCTCGAGGACGTTGTACGTGGCGATCGTGTTCTGTTCGAGATCCCTGCGCGGGTGGTCGGTGCCAAAGCGCACATCGGCGTTAGCAGCCAGGTGGAACACCGCGTTTGCACCCGCAAATGCCTGCTTCAGTGCGTCGAGATCCAATGTATCGATTTCGCACAGCTTGAATTCGGAGTGCTTGAGCGCCTGATCGAGGAACCTGCGCTGACCGGTGCTGAAGTTGTCGACGCCGATGACGGCATGACCATCGGCCAAAAGTCGATCGACAAGCGTACTACCGATGAATCCCGCGCATCCAGTTACCACATATCGACTCATGCTTTTAGCCCCTTGCCCTGAAAACCCAAAATCTTGAAAAGAGATAGCCGGTCATGACCGTGACGGCGACCGAAACGCAAACGCCGACATACGGCGAAAGCCCGAGATTCTTGACACAAAAACTGACGATACCGAGCGTAATGACATAGTTGACGACCCACATGACCAGGTACCGAAGCAACTGATTGCCGTGTGAATCATCTGTCGCGCCGAATGTGAAATGCCGATTGGCAAGAAAATGGAACGTCGTCGAAGCGATATATGCCGCGGTGATCGAGATGATGTAATGCAGACCGATCAGCGAATTCGCAATCCACATGACCAGAAAATAGATCGCCGCGGTGATCGCTCCAACGAACCCGAATTTCGTTAGCGAGAAAAAATGATTCGATACCAGCGAGCCGAAGCGTTGCATATGCCGGAATACCTATCGGGGACGCTGCGCCGTCGCAAGGGCGCGAATGCCGAACGGTAGGCGGATATTCGACAGATAGCGGGTCTCCAGTTCCATCGCAAGCTTGACTACACCGCTGCTCGCGGTACTTGCTGCCTGGTCCCTGACCACGGCTGCCTCGTCGCGTTTCGGCGCCCGCTTGTTCTTCAGCTTCACCATCGCAAATGCCGGGAACAATAGAAAACCGAGATGCGAACGTCGGCTCAATGAGAAACCGACCCGCGTCAGCTTGTCGGCGAGTTCCGACGCACTGTAGCGGCGGAAGTGATGCAATTCGGCATCGTACGAGTCGTACAGGTGCTTGCCCGCGGGTACCTCGGCGATCAGTACGCCGCCCGGCTTGAGCAAATTGAATGCACGTTGCAATGCGGTTACGTCATCCTCGATATGCTCGAGCACATTGAGCATGATCAACACATCCACGCTCTGATCCGGCAGCGGGCACTGCAAGAGGTCAAAACGGATCAACGGCACGCCAGGCAAACGCCCCGCGAGCTGGTACAGCGGAGCCTTGACGACGTCGGCACCGACCACGCATGCGGACGGAAACTCGGCAACGAGTTCGCGGATCAGGAAGCCGGAAGAGCACCCGATCTCCATGATCACTGGGGTGCTGGTGCGGATCGACTTTCTAACCTCGTCGATTGCGTTCCGGCGCGACGCAACGTCGATCGGATGGTTCTCGCCTGCCGCCTCTTCATGCAGCGCCGTCAAATCGTCCGACCAGCCTGCAAAGTTTTCGCTGTATTCGAGCACAGGCGTATGAACATCACCCACCACAAAATTCTTTCCATCCCATTGCGGTGTCGATGAAGAACCTTGGGGAGCCGGCAAGACAAACGGCAACATCACTCGTGTCCTCCGAAATTAACCTTGCGATCGACTATATACATCGGGCGCCGCTTGACTTCGTCGTAGATGCGTCCGACGTATTCGCCAATCAGGCCAAGACCCAACAACTGCACGCCGGCGAAGAAACAGATCAGCAGCACGTTGGTGGAAAGCCCCGGCGTCAGATTCATGCCGATCAACTTCTGCAATACGTACCAGGCGGCAAGCAGAAATGAAAACCCGGCGAGCAGAAAACCGGCAATCGACATCATGAATAGCGGACGCGAACTGAAGCTGATCAGCCCGTTAAGACCGATCTTCAACGACCCCGTGAGCCGGTTGTAATTGCCCTTGCCTGCAAAGCGCTCATCGCGCTCGTATTCGATGAAAGCCTGCTTGAAGCCAACGTAAGCGACGAGACCGCGCAGGAAGCCATGGGTTTCGTTAAGCCGGCGCAGTTCTTCGATCACTCGCCGCGTCATGATGCGGAAGTCACCGGTATTGCGCGGAATGCTGACGTCGCTGAGCTTGTTGATGACCGAGTACCCGACATGCGAGATGACGCGTTTGATCAGCGTTTCGCCCTTGCGCGAAGTACGTCTCGCGTACACCACTTCGTAGCCGTCCGCGAGTTTCGCGTGAAGCTGCTCGATCAGTTCCGGCTGGTCCTGCAGGTCGACATCAATGACGACGCATGTATCGCCGGTGCACGACAGGATGCCGGCCATTGTCGCAGCAGGCTGACCGAACCGGCGCGAGAAGACGAGCAGCTTGATTGCCGGATTGCGGTTGATCTCTTCGAGGATGACCTCTTCGGTCCGGTCCGGCGACGGGTCGAGCGAGAAGACAATCTCATAGCTCTTGCCCATCCGCTCACATACGGCCTCGGCTCGCGCCAGAAACGGGCGGATATTGGCCTCTTCTTTATAAACCGGAACGATGATGGAAATATCTGGCACCGGGGCTCCCTGAGATACGGAATAGTTGATCGTTGAGGCGATTGCCGTGAGTAGGCGGGCTGGTCATGGCCCGAGTCGGTTTTCAGTCTCTCGCGTGTGACACGCCGTCAAAGAACCGTCTGACCGCCTTTTTCGAACACGGCTTGGCACAGGCGGCAACTTCCCTTGCAAACTCGAATGATCCATGATAACGCGCACATTACTCTGCTTTTTGGCGCGAAAGCAGAAGTATATCGTTACGCACCGCCTCGCTAAATACTTCACCTGCTCAGGCGTTGCAATTTTTCCGCCGCCAACGTGAAATTTTTATGGTTGTAAAACGGAATGCTCGTACCAGAACAAATTGGGTGTAAGAAACCCGCGAATGGTGTGAGCAAGTGTATCCGGCGACAACGCCCGGCCAAGGGACCGACGACGCATACAACTCGCGCCGAAAGGTGCAACGCAATCCGCCGTGATGTGTACCAGGGCAAATCCCTGCCTGAGTATCCGCAAATCGCGGATGCTACAATTCTTGCTAATACTCCAAATCCTTTCGGACCTTCGTAAGGTGCCTCAAAAGACAACAGGCTAGCGCCGTAGCTACGCCGCCCCGTTCCGTGAGCACCTGGGTCCAAAATCCCAATCTCCACACGCACGTATGCAACGGCGGTCTCAATGAGTGCAGCACCCGTCACCCGAGCTTCAAAAATTTATGTCAGCGGCCACCGGGGCATGGTGGGTTCGGCGATTGTCCGTCGCCTTGAGGCGGGCGGCTACACCAACATATTGACGGCCGCCCGTGCCGAACTCGATCTGACCAACCAGCCGGCGGTGCGCGAGTTCATGCAGAAAGAGAAACCCGACTACGTGTTCCTGGCGGCAGCCAAGGTAGGCGGCATCTACGCAAACAATACCTTCCCCGGCGAGTTCATCTATCAGAACCTGGCGATCCAGAATAACGTGATCCATTCGGCATGGGAGGCAGGTGTCGAGCGTTTGCTGTTCCTCGGATCCTCGTGCATCTATCCGCGCCAGGCAGCGCAACCCATTCGAGAAGACTATCTGCTGACCGGCCCACTCGAACCGACCAATCAGCCATACGCGATCGCCAAGATCGCGGGTATCGAGCTTTGCGACTCGTACAATCGCCAATACGGCACGCTGTACGCAAGCGCCATGCCCACCAACCTGTACGGTTCCAACGATAACTACGACCTCGCTACGAGCCATGTATTGCCTGCGCTGCTGCGCAAGGCGCATGAAGCGAAGCAGCGCGGCGACAAGGAACTGGTGGTCTGGGGCACCGGCACACCCCGACGGGAATTCATGTACGTCGACGATATGGCGGACGCCTGTGTGTTTCTGATGGAGTCGGGCGTCGCATCGGGTCTCTTCAATATCGGCATCGGCACTGACGTGACAATCCGCGAGCTGGCGCAAACAGTCATCGACGTCGTGGGTTTCGATGGCAAGCTCAGTTTCGATACGAGCAAGCCCGACGGCACGCCTCGAAAACTTCTATCAGTCGATAAGCTCAAAGCACTCGGCTGGCAGGCGAAAACGCCACTTAAGGAAGGCATTAAACTCGCTTACCAAAGCTTCCTCAACGGCGAAAAACGCTAAGCACCATGACCGAGCGGAAACCCCTCGTAACCGTTGTCGTCCCATCCTTCAACCAGGGACGTTTTCTGGACGAAGCCCTGCAATCCATTGCAGCGCAAAAGGTCGCAACCGAGATCTTCGTCATGGACGGCGGCTCGAACGACGAGTCGCTGTCCATCATCCAGAAATGGGAACCCCGTCTTGCCGGCTGGCGCAGCCACAAAGACGACGGCCAGGCAGCCGCCATCAACGAAGGCATCGCTCGCGGCAGCGCGCCCTACGTTTGCTGGCTGAATAGCGACGACCTGTTCCTTCCGGGCGGCCTAGACAAGCTCGTCGACGCGATGGAGCGCCATGCCGCGTGGCCGGCGGCCTACGGCAAGGCATGGCATCTGGACGACAAAAGCGGTCGGCGCACGGCCGCATGGGTCGAGCCGTTCAGCGTGCGCCGCATGGCCGTGCGTTGCACGATCACGCAGCCCGCGTCGATCATCCGTCGCACGGCCTGGACGGCAGTCGGCGGGCTCGACGTTTCGCTGAAGATGGCGCTTGACTACGACCTCTGGTGGCGGCTCTATCGCCACGGTGGCCCGCTCGGTTTTGTCGACGACGAAGTCGCGATCAACCGCAACCACGACGAAACGAAGACCCGCATCCACCGCCGTCTCCACTACAAGGAAGCCATGGAAACGGTGCGCCGCCATCACGGGCATGTCCCGCTCAAATGGTGGCTTGCCCAGCCCTATGCCGTCTGGTGGAAGACCCTGATCCGATAGCATGCGCGTTCTTCATTTCTTCAAGACCTATAAGCCCGATACGATGGGCGGCGTGGAACAACTGATCGGGGAAATCTGCAGCGGCTCGGCGGCTCGCGGTGTACCGAGCGATGTGCTGACCGTCAGCCGGAATACGGCGACAGTCGACCTCGGCGACCACCTGCACTATCGCGCGCGGCTCGACTTCCAGATCGCTTCGTCGTCGTTCTCGCTGGCGTCGCTGTCACGCCTGAAAGAACTGTCCGCGCAGGCCGACGTTATCCACTATCACTTTCCGTGGCCGTTCATGGACATGGCGCACTTCCTGACGCGCATGAACAAGCCCACGGTGGTCACCTATCACTCGGACATCGTTCGGCAGAAAAACCTGCTGCGCTTCTATCGGCCGTTGATGATGCGCTTTCTCGGCAGCGTCACGCGCATCGTCGCGACCTCGCCGAACTACGTTCAGACCAGCCCGGTTCTGCAGCGCTTTGCGGACAAGGTGGAAGTGATTCCGATCGGGTTGAACGAACAGGCATACCCGCAGGCAAGCGAAGCGAAACTCGCGGAATGGCGCGGGCGCGTCGGCTCGAAGTTTCTGCTGTTCGTCGGCATGCTGCGGTACTACAAGGGGCTTCACGTGTTGCTCGACGCACTGAAGGGCTCCGACTACGACGTCGTCATTCTGGGCGGCGGCCCCCTCGAGGGCGAACTCAAGGCGCAAGCCGAATCGCTATCGCTGCGGCATGTGCATTTCGTCGGCGCGCTGCCCGACGAGGATAAATTCGCGCTGCTCACGCTTTGTCATAGCCTCGTTTTTCCGTCGCATCTGCGCTCGGAAGCGTTTGGCATATCGCTGCTCGAAGGGGCAATGTATGGCAAGCCGCTCATCTCGTGTGAGATCGGCACCGGTACGTCGTATGTCAATGTCGCCGACGAGACCGGGCTCGTCGTGCCGCCGGAGAATCCGGCCGCGTTGCGCGAAGCCATCGATCGTATCTGGAACGACGAGGCGCTAGCGCAAAGGCTAGGCGCCGGTGCACGGGCACGCTTCTGCGCCATGTTCACCGCCGACAAGATGGCGGATGCGTACGTCGACCTGTATCGGCGCGTTGCAACAGAACGCTGAAACGGCTTGGGTCAGCTCACGCCTTCTCGAGACAAAGCTCGAGTGCATCGCGCCAGTCCGGCGCGCGCAGGCCGAAGGTCAACGCCAGCTTGTCGTTTGATAGCCGCGAGTTCGTCGGACGCTTTGCAGGAACCGGATACTCGGACGCCGGAATCGGCGTCACCTTGGGCTTCGCGTCGAGCCGCGCAAGTTCAAAAATCGCTGCCGCAAATCCGAACCACGATGTCGAGCCCGATGCCGTCAGATGGTATGTGCCGGATCTTTCAGCCCACCATTCCCGTGGATACTCTGCACCGAATCCTTGCGCGATAACCTGCGCAGTCATCGAAGCGATGGTGGCGCACCAGGTCGGCGCGCCGTACTGGTCCGCAACGATGCGCAGCTCAGGCCGCTCCGCCGCGAGGCGTAGCATGGTCAGCAGAAAGTTCTTGCCGCGCCGGCCATAAACCCAACTCGTGCGGAACACGATATGCGCGCCGCCCACTTCCGCGATCGCGCGCTCTCCCGCCAGTTTGCTTTTGCCGTATTCGTTCTGCGGATTCGTAACATCGTCTTCGATGTATGCGCCTTCTTTGGCGCCGTCGAACACATAGTCCGTCGAATAGTGAACTAGCGGCACGCCAAGCGCCTTCGCTTCTTCTGCCAGCACACCCGGCGCGATTGCGTTGATCCGGTGTGCCATTGCAGGCTCGGATTCGGCGTGATCCACCGCCGTGTACGCGGCGGGATTCACGATAAGCGCGGGCCTCACCTCGCGTACGACCGAACGAATCTGGTCGGGCTTGGCGAGATCGAGTGCCTGGCGATTGACTGCGACGACCCTTCCCAAGCCTTGCAGCGATCGCAGCAGCGAGTACCCAACCTGCCCGCTGGTCCCCGTCACAAGAATCGTGCGATGTGTCGAATCAGTCATTGCAGGCCTCAGGCATACACATCCGCTTCGCTCAAATTCCTACCCGCCCTATCCTTCTCCGCCATCACCGGCTCCCCCTCCATCGGCCACTGAATCCCCACCCCCGGATCATTCCACGCCAAACACCGCTCGTATTCCGGATACCAGTAATCAGTAGTCTTATAGAGAAAATCCGCCGTCTCCGACAGCACCAGAAACCCATGCGCAAACCCTTCCGGCACCCACATCTGCCGATGGTTTTCCGCACTCAGATTGAACCCCACCCACTTCCCGAAGTTCGGCGAGCGCCTGCGGATATCGACAACCACATCAAAAACTTCCCCCGCCACCACCCTCACCAGCTTCCCCTGCGCATGCTGAATCTGATAATGCATCCCGCGCAGCACACCCTTGGCCGAGCGCGAATGGTTGTCCTGAACAAAGCGGGCCGCCACGCCCACCTTCTCCGCGAACTCCCGCTCATTGAAGCTTTCGAGAAAAAACCCTCGCGCATCCCCAAACACCTTCGGCTCGATAAGCTTGACCTCAGGCAGCGCAGTTGCCGTCACTGTAATTGCCATACCACCTTGTCCGTCAGAATGTTTTTCAGGTACCGCCCGTAGTCATTCTTCGCCAGCGGCTCCGCAAGCTTCAACACCTGTTCCGCGTCAATCCATCCATACCGGTACGCAATTTCTTCCGGGCACGCCACCACAAGCCCCTGGCGCTTCTGCAAGGTCGCGATAAACGTCGCCGCATCGATCAGCGAATCGTGCGTGCCCGTATCGAGCCATGCAAACCCGCGCCCCATGATCTCGACCTGCAGCTTGCCCGCTTCCAGATAGCGCGTATTGACGTCGGTAATCTCGTACTCGCCGCGCGCCGATGGCTTGATGTCCGCCGCGATATCGCACACGTCCCCGTCGTAGAAATAAAGGCCCGTCACCGCATACGACGAACGCGGTTCCGCGGGCTTCTCTTCGATCGACACCGCGCGCATCTTCTCGTCGAACTCGACCACGCCATAACGCTGCGGATCGTTCACGTGATACGCAAACACCGTCGCGCAATCGGTGCGGTCATTCGCTTCGCGCAGTTGCCGCGCGAGATCGTGGCCATGAAAAATGTTGTCGCCGAGAATCAGCGCGCACGAATCGCCGCCGATAAACTCGCGGCCGATCACAAACGCCTGCGCGAGCCCATCCGGCGAAGGCTGCACCGCATATTGCAGCGACATCCCCCAGCGGCTGCCGTCGCCGAGCATCGCTTCGAAGCGCGGCGTGTCCTGCGGCGTCGAGATGATCAGCACCTCGCGTATGCCCGCCAGCATCAGCGTCGACAGCGGATAGTAGATCATCGGCTTGTCGTACACCGGCAGCAGCTGCTTCGATATCGCATGCGTGATCGGGTACAGCCGTGTGCCCGATCCGCCCGCGAGAATAATTCCCTTCCGTGCCATCGGCGTTCCTTTTTATACGGTTCCCGCGTAGTGCGTTTCCATCCAGTGACGATAGCTGCCGCTCGTGACACCCGCAATCCACTGCGGATGCTCGAGATACCAGAGCACCGTTTTGCGGATGCCAGTGTCAAACGTTTCCGCGGGGCGCCAGCCGAGTTCGCGCTCGATCAGCGTCGCATCGATCGCATAACGACGATCGTGGCCCGGCCGGTCCTTCACGAATTCGATCTGCGCCGCGTACGACGCCCCCGATGCCGCGGGCCGCAACTCGTCGAGCGTGCGACACAGCGTATGCACGACATCGATATTCGCCTGCTCGTTCCATCCGCCGATGTTGTACGTCCCGCCCGGCACGCCTCGTTGCAGCACCGCGCGAATCGCCGCGCAATGATCGGTGACGTAGAGCCAGTCGCGCACGTTCCTGCCATCGCCATACACGGGCAGCTTCTTGCCCGCGAGCGCGTTGATGATCGTGAGCGGAATCAGCTTCTCGGGAAACTGATACGGACCGTAGTTATTCGAGCAGTTCGTGGTGAGCGTCGGCAGGCCGTAGGTGTGGTGGTACGCGCGCACGAAATGGTCCGATGCGGCCTTGCTCGCGGAATACGGGCTGTTCGGCGCGTACGGCGTATGCTCGTTGAAAGCCGGATCGGTCGGGTTCAGGGAACCGAACACTTCGTCGGTCGAGACATGCAGGAAGCGGAACGCGGACCTCTCGTCGCCGGCCAGCCCGTTCCAGTACGCGCGCGCCGCTTCGAGCAGCGTGAAGGTGCCGACCACGTTCGTTTGCACGAATTCGTCCGGCCCGTTGATCGACCGGTCGACGTGGCTCTCCGCCGCGAAATGCAAAATCGCGCGCGGCCGGTGCGTGGCAAACAGCGTATCGATTGCCGCGCGGTCGCCGATATCGACCTGGCAGAAAATATGTCGCGCGTCGCCGGCAAGCGGCGCCAGCGTTTCGGCATTGCCGGCATACGTCAGCTTGTCGACGTTGACGATCGGCTCGTCACTTTCGCGCAGCCAGTCCAGCACAAAATTGGCACCGATAAAGCCCGCCCCGCCGGTCACGATGATCATGATTCCCCCCTGCAAAGCCTGTGTCGCGGCCGCGCGGCTCAATAAATGGAACGCGCGGCACGCCGGTCGGGTTCCCGACCGCGTATCTGCTGTGGCGCTATTTTTGTATCGCCGACCGATCAGGCCACCGTCTCTGGCGGCTTCACGCGTCTGCTTATAGCGCCCTCTTAAAACCAGCTATTATGTCACGCGATATTGTGCAGTCGGCGCCGATGGCCCCGCGTACGATCGTGCCGCCGGTCGTGTCACGAAGCGTGCTGCATGCGCGTGTCGTGAAACACCACGCAGCACGCAAAACACGCAGGCGGCCGCATTGCGGCATCGAACCCAGGCGCAGCCTATGCGCCGCTGTTAGTCCGCACACGGAACCCGCACCGACTGCCACGACGCTCACCGAACTCACTCGAAATGACCACTTCCACGAGGCCCGCTCCCCTCGCCTTCGGCGACCTGCAAGGCTGCCACAGCGAATTCCGGCGACTGCTCGCGAAAGCCGCCCCCTCCGCCGACACCCCGTTGTGGTTCGCCGGCGACATCGTCAACCGCGGCCCCGGCTCGCTCGCGACGCTGCGCGAACTGGTCGCGCTCGGCGATCGCGCGGTCACCGTGCTCGGCAATCACGACCTGCATCTGCTGTCGGTTTCGGCCGGCATCCGCAAATCGAAGAAAGGCGACACGCTCGACGACATCCTCGCCGCGCCCGATGCACAAGACCTGCTCGACTGGGTCCGCCATCGCCCGATCGCGCATTTCGACGAAGGCATGCTGCTCGTGCACGCGGGCGTCCCGCCGCAATGGGACACCACGCTCACGCTCGAACTCGCCGACGAACTGCAGCGCGCGCTACGCGCCCCGAACTGGAAAGAAACGCTCGCGGGCCTCTACGGCAACGAGCCGAACCGCTGGAAACCGAGCCTCAAGGGCATCGACCGTCTGCGCGTCACCTGCACGGCGCTCACGCGCATGCGCTTTTGCAACGCCGATGGCGAAATGGATTTCACATCGAGCGGCGGCCTCGATTCGGCGCCCGCGGGCTTTATGCCGTGGTTCGATGTGCCGTCGCGGCGCACGGCCGATGTCACCGTCGTATTCGGCCATTGGGCCGCGCTCGGACTGCTGGTACGCGACAACGTAATCGGCCTCGATTCGGGCTGTGTATGGGGCAACCAGCTCTCGGCCGTGAGGCTCACGCCGGAGCCCGCCGGCCGCACGGTCACGCAAATGGATTGCTCAGGCTGTCGCGCTTCGGCAGACGTCGAATAGCCGAATAACCGGCATACGCGCGCTACAGCTTCTCCCGCACCTCATCGACGAGGCTCGGAAAAAACTTCGCGCACACCCCCGGCGAATACAGCTCGATCATCTGCTGGATCGGCGCATGCCGCCCATACGCAACGGACGCCACCAGCAACAGCCCCAACGCCGCATAGCGCGGCTTGGCGAGCTTCACGCCCGAATGCACGAAGTTGCGCACGAACAGCACCGCGAGCGTGCCGCCGACCACCCAGCCGGCGATCACTTCGGTAATCGAATGCGCGTCGTCAAACACGCGCGCCACGGCCGTCAATGCGCCGATCAGCAGCCCGAGCATCACGCCATAGCGCGCGCGGACGCCCGCACATCGGCAAAACAGCGCCATCGCGACGGTCCAGACCGCGGTCGACAGCGTCGTATGCCCGCTGATCACGCGGAAATTCAGCGCCGGAATTTCAATGCCGCAGCCCGCATACAGAATTTTCGTGGCGCCGACCGCCGCCATGCCGATCGCGAGCAGCGCAATCCAGCGCGCGGCCTGCCGGCGCGCCGAGAACCACAGCCAGATCGCACAGACGAGCGCAATCGGCAGCGTGAACGCCGCGTCGCCAATGCTGGCAAAAATAGTCCAGAGGAAGAAATCGGGTTCG
This sequence comes from Paraburkholderia sp. 2C, assembly GCF_054589215.1. Taxonomy (NCBI): domain Bacteria; kingdom Pseudomonadati; phylum Pseudomonadota; class Betaproteobacteria; order Burkholderiales; family Burkholderiaceae; genus Paraburkholderia; species Paraburkholderia sp. 2C. Next base: position 45,852 of record NZ_BAAILL010000009.1, read on the forward strand.
GTAAACATCGACGGATTGTATTCGACCTGACGTCCGGCCAACTATACGATCTGACACCGGTGGTTGCGAGACGTTCGTTCTCGCGACCACCCTCAAGCACGTAGATATTGCTGTGTCCGATCGCAACCCAGGTTGCTTTTACTTTTACTGCGCAAGCGGTCCGTTCGGTGTCGCCGTATCGCCCGCGTGCGATGCGTCTTCGCTGGCGTCCTGTGCCGGGATCGGCTGCATGTGCGCCGCCGCGCGCGCACGTGAGCCCGCCGGCCGCAGACGCTCGAGCGCCCCTTGCACCGCCGCCTGCGCCTCGGCCGCCAGCACGCGCCGCTCCGCGCCCGGCGCAATCGGATCGCACACGTAGACGTGCGCGGTCAACGGCGCGCCGCACAGCAGCGCATGCATCGATTCGCCGAGCGACATGTCGTCGATATAGGCCGGCGCCGTCGACGGGTTACCGCGCGCGTCTTCATAGTAAATGCAGATCGGCTGCACCGGCCGCGACGCGGACACCGCCGCCTGGAACAGATTCGCATGGAACGGCAGCAGTTCGCGTCCGTCTGTCGTGGTTCCTTCGGGGAACACACAGATCGCGTGGCCGGCAACCAGGTGATCGGCCAGCTCGTGCATGATCCGCTTCGCGTCGCTGCGCTTCTCGCGCTGCAGGAACACCGTATCGAGCTTGAACGCGAGCCAGCCGACCACGGGCCACTTGCGCACTTCCGCCTTCGATACGAAACGCGTCGGCCGCCACGCGTTGATCACATAGATGTCGATCCACGAAATATGGTTGCTCACGACTAACGCGCCTTCGTCGATCCGCGCTTCGTCGTTGTGCACGACAAGCCGCATGCCCGCGAGCTGCAGGAAGCGCCGCGACCACGCGCGGTTCAGTTCGAAGCGCCGTTGCGGCGTGATGCGCGAAAAGCGCGTGGCGACCACCCACATGCCGTACAGCAGATGAACAACGAGTCGTATCTTGCGGAGCGCGAGCTTCATTGTGAGTGTTCCGTGCGCGACTTCTGTTTAACGCTGCTCGAATGCCAGTTGTCCGGACACGACGGTCGCCCGGACGCGCGCCGGCAGTTCGTAACCGAGAAACGGCGTGTTATGCCCCTGGCTTTTCAGCGCGCGCGGCTCGATACGCCAGTGCGCGTTGCGCTCGAAGATGCACAGGTCCGCTGTCGCGCCCGTTTCGATGCGGCCCGCGGCAAGCTTCAACACACCGGCCGGCGCCGCGGTAATGCGGTTTATCGCCTTCGCGAGCGGCACGCCCGCTTCGTCGGCCCACTTCACCGTCAGCGACAGCAGCAGTTCGAGGCCGGTTGCGCCCGGCGTCGCTTCGGCAAACGGCAGCAGCTTTTCGTCGTCGTCGACGGGCGTGTGGTCCGAACAGATCGCATCGATCGTTCCGTCGGCAAGGCCCGCGCGAATCGCCTCGCGATCGCGCTGCGAACGCAGCGGCGGATCGAGCCGGAACTGCGCGTCGAAGTAACCGATATCGACGTCGATCAGATGCACGTGGTTGATCGTCACGTCGCACGTAACCGGTAGACCTTCGGCTTTCGCCGCGCGCATCAGCGCAATGCCCGCCGCCGACGACAGATGCGACAGATGCACGCGCGCGCCCGTCACGCGGACAAGCTCGAAAATCGTATGCAGCGCGATCGTTTCGGCGGACACCGGCACGCCGGACAAGCCGAGCCGCGACGCCAGCGGCCCGCTCGCCGCGACGCCGCCCTGCGCGAGATACGCGTCCTGCGGGCGCAGCCACACAGTAAAGCCGTACGTGCTCGCATACTGCAGCGCGCGCAGCAGCACCTGCGTATCGACGACCGGCACATCGGCCTGCGAAAAACCGATGCAGCCCGCTTCCGTCAGTTCGACCATCTCGGTGATCACCTGCCCCTTGAGGCCGACCGTCAGCGCGCCGAGCGGATACACATGCGCCTGGTTCAGATTGCGCGCGCGAAACTTCAGCATTTCGACAAGGCCCGGTTCGTCGAGCACCGGGTCCGTATCGGGCGGGCACACGAGCGTCGTTACGCCGCCCGCGAGCGCCGCGGCCATTTCCGATTCGAGCGTCGCCTTGTGTTCGAAGCCCGGTTCGCGCAGGCGCGCAGCCAGGTCGACCAGACCGGGCGCGACGATCAGGCCGCGCGCGTCGATCGTCTTCGCGGCGTGAAATTCTTCCGGCGCGCGGTCAAGCGCCACGATCTTGCCGGCCGCGATAAACACGTCCTGCTGCTGTTCGGTGCCCGCCACCGGATCGATCAGTGTGCCGCCCTGGATGTGAATCTTCATGGTGCTGCCTTCTTGTGCGTTGTCTTTTGCAATGCTCGATGCTCAGTGCCCGGTTCTACGCGATGGTTGTGCGTGCAAGCAGTCGGTCGTTGGGGCTGGCCGGAATTAATCGTTGTTTCCGGCGACGATGCCCATCACCGCCATCCGCACCGCGATGCCGAACGTCACCTGATTCAGAATGACCGATTGCGGCCCGTCCGCGACCTGCGAATCGATTTCGACGCCACGGTTCATCGGCCCCGGGTGCATCACGATCGCATCGGGCTTCGCCAGCGCGAGCCGCTCGGGCGTCAGGCCCCAGCTCTTGAAATACTCCTGCGCCGAAGGCAGCAGCGCGCCGCTCATCCGCTCGTTCTGCAGACGCAGCATGATGATCACGTCGACGTCCTTGAGGCCTTCGTCGAGGTTATGGAACACGCGCACGCCCATCTGCTCGAGGCCGCCAGGCAGCAGCGTGCGCGGGCCGATCGCGCGCACCTCGGGCACGCCGAGCGTGGTCAGCGCATGGATATCGGAGCGCGCGACGCGCGAATGCAGGATGTCGCCGACAATCGCCACGCGCAGATTCGTGAAATCGCGCTTGTAGTGGCGAATGGTGTACATGTCGAGCAGGCCCTGCGTCGGATGCGCATGGCGCCCGTCGCCGGCGTTGATCACGTGCACGTGCGGCGCGCAGTGCTCGGCGATCAGATACGGTGCGCCGCTCGATGCATGCCGCACGACAAACATATCCGCATGCATCGCCGACAGGTTGTTGATCGTGTCGAGCAGCGATTCGCCCTTGCTCGTCGACGAAGCATTGATGTTCAGATTGATCACGTCGGCCGACAGACGCTTCGCGGCAATCTCGAAGGTCGTGCGCGTGCGCGTCGAGTTCTCGAAGAACAGATTGAACACGGACTTGCCGCGCAGCAGCGGCACCTTCTTCACCTCGCGGTCCGTCACGCTGACGAACTGCTCGGCCGTATCGAGAATGTGCGTGACGATCGCGCGCGGCAGGCCCTCGATGGTCAGCAGATGCTTGAGCTCGCCGTTCTTCGTGAGCTGCGGATTACCCTTCAGGAAACCGTAACGAAAGTGCCGCGCCTCGGCGGCGCGCTGGGTTGAATCCTGAGTTGAACGCTGGGAGACCGGGTTGGGCTTGTTCATCGTGGTCCTGAATCAAACTTCGTTGCGCGTGCATGCATGTGCCGCAGTACGGTGAGCGCTCAGTCCGCGCGCGCTTCGGTATGAAACGTGAAATGCTGCGCCTCGCCTTCGCCGTGACGCGCGAGCACGAGTGTCGCATCGGCCGGCACATCGACCGTGCCGCCGACATAAGTCGCGGCCACCGGCAGCTCGCGTCCGCCGCGATCCGCGAGCACCGCGAGCTCGACCGCGGCGGGCCGGCCATAGTCGTACAGTTCGTTGATCGCCGCGCGTATCGTACGGCCCGTGTAGAGCACGTCGTCGACGAGCAGAATGCGATGGTTGTTCACATCGAAAGGCAGCGAGGTGGGGCTCGCCTGCGTATGCAAGCCTTTTTTCGCATAGTCGTCGCGATGCAACGCGACATTGACCACGCCGAAAGCCGGCACGTTCAGATCGCGCGCAAGACGCCCGGCCAGCCAGGCGCCACCGCTGTAGATGCCGGCGAGCACGGCGCCGCCGGGCTCGTCAGGACGAAGCAGCGCGTCGCCATAAGCCGCGCGAATCTGTTCGAGCACGGCGCGATACAGCCGCTCCGCATCGATGGCGCTCGTGTTCTCACTCATTGCTCGTTTCGCTGCCTGTTTCACCGCGCGGTTCGCGGCGAAGCTCGCTGCCTGCTTCGCCGCGCGCGCCGGTTTCTTCGAAGTACTGTTGAAGGATGATGCAGGCGGCTTCGGCATCGAGCAGATCGGCGCGGGCGGTGCCGCTGCGCACGCCCGCTTCCGCCTGCACCGACGAGTAGCGCTCGTCGACCCATGTGACGGGCAGGTTGAAGCGCCCGTTCAGCTGGTTGCCGAAGCGTTTGGCCTGCTGGGTCATGGCGTGGGGTGTGCCGTCGGGATGCGTCGGCAGGCCGACCACGAGGGCATCGGGCTGCCACTCGCCGATCAGCTTGCCGAGTTCGGCGAAGCGATAGTCGCGGTTGCGGTTCTGCACGACCACGAGCGGCCGCGCGCTTTTCGTCAGGGAATTGCCGACGGCGACGCCAATGCGTTTCTCGCCATAGTCGAACGCAAGCAGCGTGGCCTCACGTCCGGGCACACCGATCATGCGTGACCTGCTTCGCCGGAGAGCATGGAGAGCGTCACGCCGAGCAGCGCGAGCGCCGCTTCGAGACGGTCTTCAGCAGGGACGTCGAAGACGATCTTCGGGTCGGCCTCGACCGTGAGCCAGCCGTTCTTCGAGATCTCTTCCTCGAGCTGGCCCGCCCCCCAGCCGGCGTGACCGAGTGTGAGCAGAAAGCGCTCGGGACCCTTGCCGTTCGCGACCGCTTCGAGCACGTCTTTCGATGTGGTCATTTCAAGACCGCCCGGCACCTGCATGGACGACGTGTACGAACTGCCCTGCCCCGCGTCATGCAGCACGAAGCCGCGCTCGGTTTGCACCGGGCCGCCGAAGTAGACGGGGACATGCAGCAGGGGTTCGATTTCGAGCTTCAGATCGATGCGATTGAAGAGCGCTTCCAGATCGATATCGGTCGGCCGGTTGATGACAAGGCCGAGTGCGCCGCGCTCGCTGTGATCGCAAAGATAGACCACCGTTCCTGAAAAAGTCGGATCTGCCATGTTGGGCATGGCGATCAGGAACTGGTTGGTGAGATTGATGCGATCGGAACTCTTGGACATAGGTCAAATTCTAGCAAAGACGAGTGGAAGTGCAGACCGCATGTGCACCGCGCGTCATGCGACGCGCAACGCGCTCGGCCGCGCCCCACGGACGGCGGATCATAGCTGCACTCTAACACGCACTTACGGCTCGCCGACCGGGCCTGGCCGGCAGGTCGCGCGCGATGTGCGCGGTAGTTCACGTTGATGAGCTGCCCAGTTCGATTGCGCGCGTCAAGACCGCGAGCGCGGTGCCCGACGCGCTGCTGCCCGCCGTGCTCCCTACCGTACTCCCTGCAGCGCTTCCTGCCGTGCTCCATTGCGGCGGCGCAATACCTGCCGCGATCTGGTGCAGCATTGCACGCAGTGCAAGCGCGGCCTGCTCGAGCACCGCCGCGTTGGGCGCTTCGATATGCGCCTGCGTGCGGCCTTCGGGCATCGCGGCCGCCGCATGCGCACGCCGGCGCCACGCAAGACCGAGCGCATCGGACAGCAACGCAACATGGCCGAGCCCGAGCGCGCTTGCGGATGCACCGAGCCGGCACGCGGCGTCGCCCGCCTGCAATGCCGCGCTCGAGTCGGCCTTATGCGGGTTATCGGCAGCGCGTGCGTGTTCCGAGAGGGCCGCGATCGACGCATCGGCGGTCTGGAGAAAATCTTCGTATGCGTTGGCGTGGACGGTAAGCGGGCCGAGGTTGCGGGTCGTGGCCTCCGATGAGCCGGGCTGTGATTGAACCGCCGTCTCGGCCACCTGATCTCCCACCTTCCCGGTCACCTGCGCCGCCGCTTCGGCTGCGCCCGCCTCCCACAGCGCCTCCGAGGCCGACGTGCTTGCCACATGCCAGACCACGGTCAGCCCGTAGTCGCGCAGCAGTTCGACGTGTTCGGTATCTTCGGCCGCCGCGCCGAACAGCGCATAGTCGCGCCACAACAACGCCAGCGTCGCGCGCACGAGCGACCGTGGCGCGTACTCGATGCCGCGCGCCTGGTCGGCGAGCGCGAGGTTGCACCGCGCGAAAAACCGCCGTGCATCGGCGTCGCCCGATAAGTGACCGCTCACGCGCAGCGCGCGGACGCAACCGCCGGCAAGCCGCCAGAAATCGTACGGGTCGGGACCGACCAGTTGCGCGATACAGGCTTCGAGTTCGTTGAGCGCGGCCTCGACGACGAGCGTCGCCGCCGACATCGTGCCCTCGCCGGTCTGCGCCCGCAGAACCGGCAGCAGCGCCTGCTCGTAGCGGGCACGCAGATGCGCGAGCCGTTGCGCGGGCAGCGCGTGCAAGGTCGCGGGCGGAACCGGCCGGCCCGCCAGCGCGAGATCTTCGAAATTGACCTTGAAGCCCGGCGTGTGCTGGGCGATCAGCGCTGACAGCGAACGATAGTGCGCGTACAGGGACGGCGAGCACGCGAGTTCCTGCGGATTGCGCCGGCCAAGCGCCGCCGCGAAGGCACGCAGCGCCGCACCGAAGGCTTCGCGTACCGGGTTATCCGCGGGATGAGCGCGGGCCGGATGGGCACGATGGGCGGAAGGTGTCGAATGGTCTGCGTGGCCCTGGGCGGGGGCGATAGCGTGGGCGCCGTCGTTCGCGTCGAAGGCGAGCGGCGAGGCGAGAACCAGCGCGTCAGCGAAACGATGAGCGGCGAGCCATCCCGCCTCGCGAAGCGCGTGCGCCGCGTGCAGAACGGGCAACGCCGCATCGCGGTGTTGATCGTGTGCGGAAATCGCTTCGGCAAGCGCGCGTTCGGCCGCGCGCACGGCGCCGCCGCGAGGATTGGGCAAGGCTTCGAGGGTACTGCCGGAAGCGGATGAAGGTGTCATGGGCACGTTTGCAGAAACGCCGACAGACCGAAACCAGCGCTAGAACCGGGTTGACGACACGCCGTGGTACGCCGGGTACGTCTGGGCAGGCCACAGCGTGCACCCTGACATCGCTCCGCCGGCATGCCCGGCTTCGCGTCGACCGCCACATGCTCGCGCGACCGACACATGGTTCTTCCGTTCAGGTACGCCGGATGCCCCGATACGCGCACCCCAATGCGCAAACATTGGGCAACGACTCAGGCATCGACTCAGGCGTCAAGCGTTAGAAAACGGGGAACCGGCGCGAAACCAGGGCGTAAAAAAACGTCAAGACAAAGTGTGATGACAAAACGCAAAAACAAGCCCCGGCATCTGGCGCAAGAAGCGCAAAGCCAGCCACGAACCGACCGGCAAACCGGTCAGATCTGGACCATTTCGAAGTCTTCCTTGCGCGCCCCGCACTCGGGGCAGGTCCAGTTGATCGGCACGTCCTCCCAGCGCGTGCCCGGCGCAATACCTTCGTCCGGCAAGCCGGCTTCTTCCTCGTAGATCCAGCCGCAGATCAGGCACATCCAGCTTCTATATTCCATTCTTTTGCGCGTCGAAAAGTCCGTTAAAACGGGAGCCATGATGGTACCGTGTTGCCGCCCCCATGCCTAGCGGAAGGAATTCAGGATCATGCGCTGCAGCAAACCTGTGATACGGCGCAGCGACGTGGCCCGGTGTGAAAAACCGCCTCGCCGGGGGAGAAAGCCCCATAATTGAGCCGACTCCCGATTTGCGTCACTCATTGCGTTATTTTTTCGCCCACTTTTCATGCCCAGCGACACCCCTCCGATCGTTCTGACCTTCGGCCTTTCCGACCCCACCGGCGCCTCCGGGCTGCAAGCGGACCTGATGACGCTGGCCAGCATGGGCTGCCACGGCGTCACGGTGCTGACCGGCTATACCGTGCGCGACTCGGCGAGTTGCGACGAAGTCACCGCGCTGGACCCGGAGACCGTCGCCACCCAGGCGCGCATGCTGCTCGAAGACATGCCGATCGCCGCATTCAAGGTCGGCGCAGCCACACGCGCCGAAGTGGTGAGTGCGATTGCGGAAGTCGTCGCCGACTATGACGACATCCCGCTGATTCTCGCGCCCGATTTCACGCTCGACGACGAACATGTGCTCGCTGCCGACGAACTGCGCGAAACCTTTGCCGACCTGCTCGCGCCGCAAACCACGCTGCTCGTCGCCGACCACGCGACGCTGCTCGCGCTCGCGCAGCCGGACGGCGACGCCGAGGCGCCGACACTCGATGCGGCCGTATCGCATCTGCTGGCGCAGGGCTGTGAATACATTCTGTCGATGGAAACAGGTACGCATCGGCTCGTCAACACGCTCTACTGCGAGGAAGGTCAGTTGCGGCAGGACCTGTGGGACCGCGGCGCGCAGCGCGTGACCGGAATGACCGATACGCTCGGCGCGGCGATTGCCGCATTGCTTGCGAATGGCCAGGAACCGGCGGAAGCGGTGCGCGAAGCGCAGGAGTATCTGTTTCAGGCAATGCAGAACGCGTTCCGGCCTGGGATGGGCGCGTACTTGCCCGACCGGTTTTTCTGGGCAAGAGAAACCGATGACGATGCGCCCACGGCGAGCGGCAAGCGCGATGCGCCGGGAGAGGCGCGGCATTGATGAGATGTCGGGCCGCCCATGCGTTTGATGCGGGCCGCCCGGCGCCGACATCGCCCTTTGGCAGTTGACGCGCCATTCGCACGCGCATAAAAAACCCGCACCGTGATTGCTCACGCTGCGGGTTTTCTTTTTGAGCAGGAACGCGCCTCGCAGCGCGCCCCCGACATGCGCTTCGACTTGACGTCGAATTACATGTCCATGCCCATGCCGCCCATACCGCCGGGCATGCCGCCAGGCATCGGTGCGTCTTCCTTCGGCAGTTCGACCACGGCGGCGTCCGTCGTCAGCAGCAGGCCAGCGACCGAAGCTGCGTTTTGCAGCGCCGTGCGCGTAACCTTCGTCGGGTCCACCACGCCTGCTTCGACCATGTCGACGTACTCGCCGGTCGCTGCATTGTAGCCGTAGTTGCCCTTGCCGCCGGCAACCGCTGCCACCACGACGCTTGCTTCTTCGCCGCCGTTCGTGACGATCTGGCGCAGCGGCTCTTCCATCGCGCGCAGCACGATCTTGATACCTGCGTCCTGATCGGCGTTGTCGCCCTTCACGCCCGCGATGGAAGCGCGAGCGCGGATCAGCGCGACGCCGCCGCCGGCCACGATGCCTTCTTCAACGGCTGCGCGCGTAGCGTGCAGGGCGTCTTCGACACGTGCCTTCTTTTCCTTCATTTCGACTTCGGTCGCAGCGCCGACCTTGATCACTGCCACGCCGCCGGCCAGCTTCGCCACGCGCTCCTGCAGCTTTTCACGGTCGTAGTCCGACGTCGCTTCTTCGATCTGCGTGCGCACCTGCTTCACGCGCGCTTCGATGCTGGCTGCTTCGCCTGCGCCGTCGATGATCGTCGTGTTTTCCTTGCCCACTTCAATACGCTTCGCCTGGCCCAGTTCGGCCAGCGTAGCCTTCTCGAGCGACAGGCCAGTTTCTTCCGCGATTACCTGGCCGCCGGTCAGGATCGCGATGTCTTCGAGCATGGCCTTGCGACGGTCGCCGAAGCCCGGCGCCTTGACGGCAACGGTCTTCAGAATGCCGCGGATGTTGTTGACGACGAGCGTGGCGAGCGCTTCGCCTTCGACGTCTTCAGCGATGATCAGCAGCGGACGGCCAGCCTTCGCGACTTGCTCGAGCACCGGCAGCAGATCGCGGATGTTCGACACCTTCTTGTCGTGCAGCAGCACGAACGGGTTCTCGAGGACGGCGACTTGCTTGTCCGGGTTGTTGATGAAGTACGGCGACAGGTAGCCGCGGTCGAACTGCATGCCTTCGACGACGTCGAGTTCGTCTTGCAGCGACTTGCCGTCTTCGACGGTGATCACGCCTTCCTTGCCGACCTTGTCCATCGCTTCAGCGATACGATCGCCGATCGACGAATCGCTGTTCGCCGAGATCGCGCCGACTTGCGCAATTTCCTTGTTCGTCGTGCACGGCTTGCTGATCTTGCGCAGCTCTTCGATGGCTGCGGCCACAGCCCGGTCGATACCGCGCTTCAGGTCCATCGGGTTCATGCCCGATGCGACGTATTTCATGCCTTCGCGGACGATCGATTGTGCGAGCACGGTAGCCGTGGTGGTACCGTCGCCGGCGTTGTCGCTGGTCTTGGAAGCGACTTCCTTGACCATTTGCGCGCCCATGTTCTGGAGCTTGTCTTTCAGCTCGATTTCCTTCGCGACCGACACACCGTCCTTGGTGACCGTCGGGCCGCCGAAGCTACGCTCGAGCACGACATTGCGGCCCTTCGGACCCAGCGTAACCTTCACTGCGTTGGCGAGAATGTTCACGCCCTCGACCATCTTCGCGCGGGCGGAATCGCCGAATACGACGTCTTTAGCTGCCATCTTCTAACTCCTTGAATGCTTTTGAATGAACTGGGGACGTTGAACTTACTTGTTCACCACAGCCATGATGTCTTCTTCGCGCATCACCAGCAGTTCCTGGCCGTCGACCTTGACGGTCTGGCCAGCGTACTTGCCGAACAGGACGCGATCGCCCACCTTCACGTCGAGCTGGATCAGGCCGCCCTTGTCGTCACGCTTGCCCGGGCCAACTGCCAGAATTTCGCCTTGATCCGGCTTTTCCGCTGCGGCGTCGGGGATCACGATGCCCGAAGCGGTCTTGGTTTCCTGGTCAAGACGCTTGACGATCACGCGATCATGCAAAGGACGAAGGTTCATACATACTCCTCTCTTGGGTTGAGACTGAAGAACGCTGAGGACAAACCCGGCCGGAGAGCCCGGCCGGAGAAATTGTTAGCACTCGGGTGCGACGAGTGCTAATTATATGGAGGGGCAGTGACAAATTCAAGAAGCGACATGACGTTTAACCGGGTGTCTGTCGAGATTCACTCAAGTTTGAACTTCCACGACGTCCCAAACGCCTACCCGATTTCAAAAACCCTCGACAAAACAACAACTTCATGACCAGCGCTGAGCTATGGCATGCCGCCCGCAGCTAGCATTGTCGTTGCACGTTCTCCGAGTCACGCCGGACTCGCAGCGCGCAAGGAATGGTTTACAAGGGAAAACCCGCGTGCCGACTACATGCATCGACTTCGTCGCGAAGCATTGTCCTTCGGGGCATTGGAGAGCCACGCGCTGTCATTCGCAGATCTCTTCGCCCATGGCCACTTCGTGCAACCGGATTGGCAGTTGTTTGGGGCAGTGAGCTGCCTTGGACTGTCGCGACTCGTTTGCATTGTCAAAGTCCCGGGGAAATCTCATCGAAGACCTGTTCAAGCTCAGTGCCAAGCCTCTCCCATCAATTGCCGCAGGCTTGATACAGCCGGCAGGCGCCGGGCAATGAACGCATCGAGGCAATCCATGGGCAGATTGAGATCCGCCCGTTTGTGAAAGCAGACCATCAACGGACTGCCACTGTTCCGGCTCCGGCTCGGCTGACAGCATCACAATGGGCGGTCAACGAACACCGGCTGGGCCAGCGCACACGACTACATAACTCGGCCCGGTCCATTTTCAGGCACGGATTCTCCGAGTCGTCGACGAGGAGGACGGTTGACATCGCGGCCATATGCGGTACGTCTGGCCTATCCAGGGCAACGGCTGCTGTGACAGGTATAGACGTCACCGCCACGCCGATAACGGACGCACGCGGCAGTGCGAGAGGGGCGGTTAGAACGCTGCGAGAGAGCATGTCGATTCACCGAACGCCGCCGCCGGCGTGCTCTACAAGTCAGAGGTCGGCGGCGCTTGCGCGCCCTTCTACGACGTCGCGTGTAGCAACCCAGTATGGTGCACGACCGTAATAATCATGCACCCTAGTACCCCAGGCGGCATCAGCCATAGAGGGTCAATGGTCCTTATCGAACCCAACCTCCTCCTTGAGTGCCTGCGCGGTAGTATCGACACGGAAACATTTCTGGTCGGTATCCAACGTTAGCGCGTTCCATGGAATCGCGTGCAGCGTCGTTCCCATACAGAGATATCCGCCTTCTGACAGCACCGCATACGCAACGCGTCCGCTGCGCACGTCCAGCATGATGTTTGCAACCTTGCCAACGTGCTCCCCGTCCGACTTTACCACGCTGTTTCCTTCAAGCGTGTCCTCCGCCATCACTTCCGGTCCGGGCCCTTCGCCGACTCCGCTCCCGACGATTTTGGCACCGGTGCCAGCCTGGTTGCTCCTGGGGTCAAGTGTGCTCATGATTTACTCCTGTTGAGGAATGCTTTAACCCGCCCCCCGTGCCCGAAGCGCTGTCGCTACGACCGGTCAATCGCGCGCAACCTATCCAGTTCATCAGCAGGAACATCCACCAGATTGACATCCGAAGGTATTGCGTTGATGCCCAAGCCCCCTCTGATCCGGTGAAATTCGGCTGTGTCGTTAAGTGGTGCGCCCCCGTTATGCACCAGGCGTCGGTTGGCGAGATTTTTATCTTATTTACTCATTTAGTATTGCAAAATACAATGCAGAGGCTTGAATCATCTGCAGAGGGCCGCACATGCCGCGCACCAGCATTCGAAGTTGGAGGTTGCAGCGTCTGGTAAAATCAGCAATGCTGCATGACCTGGCCCATGCAGGCCGGCAACAGCAGGCCCTGTGCGACAACATGTTATGCCGCGCTCGTTGGCAGCACACTCCTCTCATTCATGAGATTGTGTATCTGTTCCGGGGCCCACCCTTATAAACGGTTCTGGCAAGTCCCAGAATTCGGTCGCGGTAGCGGTCGAAGGTTGCGAGCAACGAGGACTCGTCAGAATCCATGTCGGGATTCAGTTTTGTCAGCAACGTATCGTCGACGAGAAAGGCAATTTCGCGAGCATTGTCGTAGCCCCAGAAGCACACACATCGTCTGGACGCGTCGTAGATGCGACTGGGATTAGGAAAATTGAGCACCAAGCTGGCTTTTTCCATCTAATCACCAAGACAGATATATCGCCACTTGCTCGCGTCGACATTGACACGGGCCTCCATGTCGAGCCGCTTCCGCGCGCGCTCGCTTTCCGCCTTTCCTCGTGCAGAGACACGCTCCTTCTGCTCGGTGACGTAGTCGCTCTGCGCGACCGGCGAGGTTGGGTACACTCTGGTTCGCTTCGGCATTCGAGTTCCATTTATACATTCGTGCCCGACCGTCGGCACGCCACGTCGCTTCCATGACGTCGACAAGCACTTTGATCAGATCAGATTGATACGTTTTCATGCTCGGTGACGAGGTGTTTCCTGAGAATACCGAGCGCGCCGCAATGATTCGACTCGAGGATCTACCTTCTCGGCCCTTTCATTCCTTCGGCTTCCATGGCCGCGTTCCGCTCCTCGCTTGCCTCAATGGGTTCCATTGCCTCGTCGACAGAAGCTGTCGCGCGTTCTCTGGCTGACCTGGTCACATTGATAGCAGCACCCGCTTCCACGTCGTCGACTCCTGGAGGCTCCAGCATGTCATCAAGCATGGCTTCCAACTCGGGCGTGCCCCATGGCTCGCCGTACTGTCTTTTCCTCTTTATGTAATGCCTCAGTTCCGCGTCCTGCTCGAGAGTCAGTGGAAGACCACGAAAGGTGGATTGGGGGGTGGCTTCGATCATGACACTGCTCCTAAGATTACCCATTTCAGTGTAGTCCTAATGTAGGCAGGAAGCGCGAATTATCGTTTCGTGCGTCAACCAACGCTTCGATCTCTGCCTACGGTACGACCAGTGAACGTTGAACGTACTGCGGCGTCGTGGCGCATCAGCATGTCATCGATGGTTGTGGTGCCGCGAGGAGAGGCATTACGCGAAGCGATGTATACGTGAAGCTTGATGTCGCCGGACAACCTCCGGGCGAATTACCCAACGGAATGCACGGTACCGCCGCCAGGTAGACGCTGTCGCGAGGCAAGACAGTGTCTAATATCGCCAGCTATTCGCGAAATCCTCTTATCTCAGCAATTGGGTGCGGGCCGATCTTTAATTGAGTCCATCACCATATTGTCTTTAGAGCCTTTCGATATAAGTTTACCAATCGACGAAAACAACCTCGTACATCTACCGCGCGCGATTGAAGTATGTCGCGATTTGCTCGCATGGCGGTCAAGTGCACGCAAGTTGGATTGCCCCACGCCCGCGAGCCAGTGAGGCCCGCGGGCCATTGAACATGGCCGACCGAAATAGCTTGACGCTTTGCGGGACGCAGCGTACTTTCTGTAACAGAAGCTTTCAAGAAGCGATTGCTGCTCATCATCGACCGCAGGCAGACAGCGGTATTCATCGTTCTCTCTCTCCCTCCTTGATCCTTTATCTCGTGTCGATGTCCGGGCGCATGCATTCGTTTATTCGCCGGGGATCTGCATGGACATCGGAACGGTTAAGTGGATGCCGCCAAGCCCGAGGAGATCGAGATGAACAAGCCGTACATCAATGTGGAAGGTATCCTCGAGCTGTTTGGCATGACTGTCGAAGAATCCTCAAGCCAGCCAGTTGCAACTTATCCCTTGCATTGGCTGGCCGAGTTTCTTGCGCGCGAGCACACTACGATGAATGCCATCGACTGGAACGGTCTTGTCAGTGTGGGCGCGTTGCTCTGGCAGGCTCAGGTTGCACAGGACGGGACGCAGAGAGAATGCGTTGACACTGCAGCAGATGCGCCAGAGGGACGGTAGGCGGTAGGCGTGGTCGCTTGCCCAGTTCACGGGGCAGAGGAACGGCTGAAATTTTTTGCCAGTGGCTTCGGCGCCATAACGACCTCTGTATCGCCGAATGAATGCCGGTTGCGCTTTAAGCACCAACACAGTCCGATTCATCAACTATGACACTGCTTGATGGCTGGCGTTCAAACGGTGGTCCACATAGGAAGTGTATCGGGAACGAGCATTGCGCTCCACAGTAGCGATAGCCTGCCAACGATATCTATTGCAGCACACTGACTAACTTCAGAGTCTACGGCATGCGAATCGGCGAGGTTGGGCGGACGAATTCCGTATTGTGCATAGTGGGCTAATCAGCGGCATGGTTTCCTCCTGCATCTTTTCGCCGTCCCGTCGTCGAACGCCCCCGTGCATCTTCGTACCTGGGCGCCTTTAACAATGCGTCAGCATATTGGCCCGCGGCTCATCCGTACGTTACGGGCAACAAAACGGGTGAGCATGGCAGGCATAACACGTCGGCGTCCAACGCACGGGTAACCATATGCGTAATCTGAAGAGCTTCTATATTTTGCTGTTCGTGGTGTCGCTTGCACTTGTCTGGATTCTCCTACCGTTTTTCAGTGCGATATTCTGGGGCACAATCCTCGCCGTTCTCTTCCAGCCGCTTCAGCGAAGACTCACAGTAAAATTCGGCAATCGCCCGAATACAGCGGCGCTGACGACGCTCGCATTGTGCGTGTTCATCGTCATTCTGCCGGTGGGACTACTGGCGGGTACGCTGGCGCAGGAAGCGACATTCGCCTACAGCCAGATCAAGACGGGTCAATGGGACTTCGGCCTGTATTTCCAGAAGGCCATGCACGCTCTTCCGTCTTTCGTACAGCGGTGGCTGGGTGACGTCGGACTGGGCGACGTTGCCGGTGTGCAGGCGAAGTTGGCCGATGGGGCGGCAATAATCAGTCAGTTCATGGCAACACAGGCAGTCGTGATCGGGCAAAACACACTACGGTTCGCGATTGGTTTTGGCGTCATGCTGTACCTGGTCTTCTTCCTGTTGCGCGATGGCATCGCGATTTCGCGGCGCATTCGCGAAGCGGTGCCGCTGGAAGAGATACACAAGCGCAAGCTTATCAGCCGGTTCGCCACAGTGGTCAGGGCTACTGTCAAGGGCAATGTCGCCGTGGCTGTTGTACAGGGACTACTCGGCGGTCTGGCCTTTTTCGTACTGGGTATCAAGGGCGCTCTGCTTTGGGGTACCCTGATGGCGTTTCTCTCGCTGCTACCGGCCATCGGCTCCGCGCTTGTATGGGTCCCCGTTGCGGTCTATTTCCTTCTCGCAGGCCCATTGTGGAAGGCGATCGTCCTCGCTATCTTTTGTACGCTGGTCATGGGCGCGGTCGACAACATACTACGCCCGGTTCTCGTGCGCAAAGACACCCGGTTACCGGATTGGGTCGTGCTGATCTCGACTCTCGGAGGGGTGTCCGTCTTTGGAATCAATGGGTTCGTGATCGGTCCGCTCATAGCGGCTCTTTTCGTCTCTTGCTGGGACATTTCAGTAGTCGAGGGCAGCGACGAGAGAACAATTCCAGAACGTGTGAAACGATTGGAGGGTAAAGCCGACATCGCTTTGCAGGCCTTGGCGGAGACGGGCATCCGGAAGCCATAAGCGAAGCATCGCAGATGCGGACGGATCGGAGCAGCACCGCGTCCCATGCGATTCGGCCTTCGAATTACGCTTGCCGACGCGGCACGGTAAAGTTCGCGTGAGCGAACCGCCTGAGTATGAAACGTGCGCCAATTGTGGCTGCACCCCGTTCGTCGATGGACGCGCGATCGTGGAGCGTTACTGTTAGGGCATGCTGCAGAACCACGACCCCATCCGGGTCTGCGCGACCAGTGCGCTACACGCACATAAGACCGTCTTTAACTCCGGTCTGATGCTATATAGTGGAGGTAATCAGGATGCCGATTTAAATTGACCAGATCGAGCAATATTGCAGTCCAAACGGCGACAAATGGCTTTTTTGCAACGGCGCGGGTTCCTTGCCAGTGGTTCGGCACATACCTAATGCCGCCTCAGGTGGCGCTGCGTCGGACGTTCCTGTCGCGGCGTTCCTGTTAGCGGGCCAATCTGGACAATGGGGACCACAGCACGGTGCATTACGGGAATTCATTGACCAAACCACGTCCGGAGCGTCGCCTGGAGATCCCGCGCGCAAGCCCGCAGTTGACGCGCTCCTGCTCACCGCCGCCCGAGTACGAACGTTCGGCCAACTGGCCCACCTGACGAATGCAAGCGGCTTCTTTTTTGCTCGTCAGGAACACCTCTTTCTTGTTACGAGCCGTCACGTACTTGCCGACGCGCCAAGCAGGCATTTTCCGGATCGCATCGAGGTGGAGCTTCACGTCGATCGCGCCAACCTCGGCGCTTCGGCGTGGTTCACCCTTCCCTTGTATGCGGCGGGCACAGCCCTCTGGCGTCAGGCGAAGGATGCCGGCAGCGAGATCGACGTCGCGGTACTCGAAATTCGCAAAGACCGGTTGCCGCCAACGGCGGTTTTCGAAGCGTTCGGCCCCGAACACCTGCCCTCGTTCGGTCACGTGACTCCCGTTGGCGCTTCCGTGCTGATCGTCGGATTTCCGTTGGGCTTTCACGACTCGCTGCATCATCTGCCCGTGGTAAGGCAAGGCGTCATAGCCTCCGCGTTCGGATTGCGTTTCCAGGGCAAAGGCTGCTTCATCACCGACGCGCGAACGCACCGCGGCACGAGCGGCGCGCCTGTCGTGATGAGTAACGCGCCGATGGACGTAAGCGGCGCGGCATCAGCCCTCCCGTGGGTGCTCCTAGGGGTTCATTCGTCGACCATCGACATGGGCGTGCGCGATCTGCACATCGATGAGTCCCTGGGTCTGAACAGTGCCTGGTACGCCGACGTTCTGCTGAGCCTGACAGGCGAGTAGGTTTTCCGCGTCACACCTTTGCCCCCCCCCGCTGACCGAAATCCCTGCCGCTTGCACCAACTTAGGCCATCAGCGATCTGTCTGCAACCATTCGTATCATGGCGATCAGACGGATTTTTAACGCAAATGTCAAAACAGGCCGATTCGAAGCCTCCATACCGGTTCAGGCAATGTTAATTGCCTAGGCAAACCCCGCATCGACTGCTGCTTCAGTGTCCGTGACATCTTTCCATGACGGATTAGGGCCATGACCGCAGAGCATCGCATTGCGATCATGCGCCCGCACCAGTGTTTTGGTGCCGATTGCATTGTGTGGCGCACAGTAATCGAAAGTCGCAAATTGCGCGCGCAACGACCACGGTTGAGTGTGGATGTCTTGTTGTTAGCGTCTGGCCGCTACTCTTTCGAAACCACTGTACATCTGGCGGGATAGGTATATAGTCGACGTTGATACGTAGCGTTTGCGCGCACACGAAAATGACCTCCTGCACGAGCAGGTTGTCTGGCGGTCTCCCCGCCTGATGAGAAGCCGGCAAGCGCCGGCTTTTTTCCATTCCGTCGCGATTCCAGTTGCTTTGCTATCGCATCAGGCGCGTGGTCAAAAGAGCCAGATCTCGCTGGTCACCTTCTCCCATACTGTTATCACATCGAGTGGAACCGTGGCTGTGTTAACGTGGCGTCGATCCAGGAACTTTTGGAACTAGGAATCCCCCCCTTGAGCGAAGAGAGCGGCGAAGAGAACTCACTTCAATCGCGAGTCGCTTGTATTGATTGAAGCTCCCAAAAGGACGTCAATCGCTGCTTGCCCGGCGACCTCCGCGACCAGGTAGGCCCACCGCCTGGTAAAGGGGCCATGGCGAAGCTGGATAGCGCTCGCACTGTCGCCGATAATGGCAAAGTTGGCACCACCTTTAATCTGCATTGTCACCTCGTACATATCCTTCGTGGAAGGAGTCAATGTGACATGAATCTCAAACCCTCTATAGGGAATCATTCGATACATCGCCAAACTCCGCTGGTTAAAAACTAAGGCACAATCAAGGCCGCTAGCGGCACTCGGTAACGTTCAAAGCGTAGACGAATTTTCCAGTTGCGCCATCGCAAGTTTGCAACTGCGTCGACACGTCGTCCTGCCATTCCTAGCGCCTGCAGTTCCCGTTACGCCCGTGGTAATTCACGGGCCGTCCTTCGAGATGCGCACCACACTGTTGGGGAAACGAGTCTGAGAATATGCTAGCGGCAAAGCGATGCGCTGATGGTACAAACACAAGATCCATTTGACGCCAGCGACTTCCTTATCGTAAAGACCGGCGCACGGGACTTCCAACCTTTGCTCCCCCACACCACGGCGAGGCTGTCCGGATCGGCAACGCGAACTGAAACGCAGAAGTTGTCCAGCGTCGTCGTCCAGCCGGCCCCGGCAAGTTGTATTCGCGCGAAGTTGAAACAAACACCAGGTGGTTCATTCAATCATGTTGGAACGCCTAGGCACGTCATCGAACACTCCTGTGTCGAGATAGCACTACCTCCCGCACATACTCCTGTGATCTTTAGTGCAGGCGTCATCGTCGACTCGTGTGATTGGTTGATTGCGCGCTCATCCCCGGCGGTTCAAACGGTTCCCTGTCACACGCTCGAACGACATGACAGTGAACTTACTCTAGATGGCGTCAAGCAGCACGCCGGTCAAGATGATTGTCGCCGCGCATATCGCTTTGAAGACAGGATTCGAAGAGCCCCTAGCGCATTTCAGGGCGCTTCATCCAACGTGTGAAGCGTAGTCGGTCATCGCAGAGGTTAGGATGCTGTCAGTTCTCTTTACTTGGAGAGTCGCTCGATTTCGTCGAATAGCATGAGCAGTCGGGCAACGCGGGTCTTGCCATCGGCTAGCAGACGCTGGTGCAGACAGCGAAATAGTACGATGTCGCCAATACCGTAATCCAAGCGGGCTGCCCGGTGTAAGAAACGGAGAGATCTTTCAAGGTGTATCAGTTCGTCCTGGATTGATTATGCAGCATGTGTTTCCCGCAACTGTCTGGTGTCTCGCGCCGAGTATGGCCGGAGCGTTCCAGCATGTCCGCACGCTACCGTACACGTCAATGAAAGCAACTCCCGAAAGGCCTGGAAGCCCATTGAGCAACGGCTAGATCACCACGATGTCAACAGGCGCGGCAAAAACCAGAATCGCCACACCCGCAACTAGTGAAACCAAGAGACCCGTCATCGACTGTCGCGCCTGCCTCCAGGCCGCAGTTTGTCAGCACGAAGTCGCTAGTCTGTCCGTTTGCGGCGCGCGTTCTCGCAGATTTTCCTGACACTAGCCCATAGCAGATCGACGAGCGGTACGACACCGTACAGACGAGCGTTCACCAGTTCAATAAGCTGAATGCTCAAAAGAGGGATGCGACCGGCTTGCGTCAACAGGATTCGCGACCGTGCAGAAGGATGTCACTCATGCCAGAAATCAGGACGGTTGCGGGCGTGGTCGAACCACCGATCAGAAGGACTCTACATGGATATGGACGCGCTCTCTTGTTAGAAATTAGTCCGGTCGTATTCGACGCCACAATCAAGGAACACCATGACTTACGCGATATGGGGCATTCTGACAGGCATGACGTTGATATTCTGTGTTTCCTTTTACCGATATCGAAAAAGCTTATCGCGAAAGCACGAGATTCGCTGGCTGAACGAGCACCACGTGATCGACAGACTGCGCGACAGACTGGGCTTGTAAACGCCCCTCACATTTGGAGTGCGAAGCGGGATAACTCGCTTCTGCACGGAGCGACTTAACGTGAATCCCGGAAGCACGGGCACGTATCACTTTGTAAAGACTAACTCTGGACGAGTAAACGAAATGACCCTGAACTACGCAGGTAGGTCACACGATGAAGCCGTGGCAGCACGACACGGGCAGAAACAGAAGGCGCAGGAGCAGGCAGGCGGCGTCATGGCAATCGAAGGCACTGAGGCCGACGGCAAGCACAGTTGCGGCGAGTTGTCCAGGCAAGGCAAGCAGGTGTGGCGAACTGGAAGCGGAATCAACGGCGGCGGGAGGTGTCAGGAATTTTGTGTGTCAAGGTCGGTTTAAAAAATCTCAGCTCATGGCGTTCGTGAACCGCTCGCCGAACAGGATGGCGAACTGATTGACGGCCTGCCGCCAGGTGATAGGTGGCATCTTCCAGTCCTTTTCAATGTTGCGCAAGGCCAGATACAGCAGTTTGCTGGCCGCTTCATCGCTCGGGAAGTGGCCGCGATTCTTGACGATCTTGCGCAACTGCATGTGCATGCTTTCGATCGCATTGGTCGTGTAGATGATTTTGCGTACTTCAGGCGGATAGGCGAAGAACGGGATGACTTGCTCCCATTGACGCTGCCACATCGCGGCCACCGTTGGGAATCTCCTGCCCCATTCACTTTGAGAGAACGCGTCAAGCGCCGCAGCGGCGGCTTCGGCGGAGGCGGCCTGGTAAATTGGCTTGAGCGCGGCAGCCAGCGGCTTGCGGTCCTTCCAGCCCGCCAGATTCAGCGAATTGCGGATCAGATGCACAACGCAGGTCTGGATCTGGGCGACCGGATATACCGCTTCAATCGCTTCGGGGAAGCCGCGCAGGCCGTCGACCACCGCGATCAGGATATCGTGCAGGCCACGGTTCTTCAGTTCGTTGAAGACCTTCAGCCAGAACTTCGCGCCTTCAGTCTGCTCAATCCACAGACCCAGCACTTCCTTGCGGCCGTCAGCGCGGATACCCAGTGCCAGATATACCGCCTTGTTCCTGACCGTACCTTCGTCGCGAATCTTCAGTCGCAGGGCGTCGAAATAGACGATCGGGTACATCGCCTCGAGCGGGCGTTGCTGCCATTGCTCGACTTCGGCCAGCACCTCATCGGTGACAGTCGAAATCAGATCGGGCGACACCTGCAGCCCGTACAGTTCCAGCAAATGGCCCTGGATCTCGCGCACGCTCATACCGCGCGCGTACATGCTGATGACGTGGTCATCGAAGCCCGGCAGCCGGCGCTGGTATTTGCCCACCAGTTGCGGCTCGAACGTTGCCTGCCGGTCGCGCGGAATATCCAGCTTCAGTTCACCGTTGGGCGTGAGGACCGTCTTCGGGCTGCTCCCATTGCGATGATTGCCGGCCTTGCCTTGCTCCGCTTCTGCCTCAAGGTGATGTGTCAGCTCTGCCGTCAGCATGCGCTCGGCCAGTTGCTTCTTCAGTTGCCCGGCCAGACCCGATTCGCCCAGAATCGACTCCGCATCCTTGTTCTGCACCTGCGCCAGCAGTTGATCGATCAGTTCATCGGGAAACAGCTTCGGCGCCTTCGGGTTCTTGCTCTTCTTGTTCAATGCTGTATCGGTCATAGGACGTTGTTTCCGTTATCGTCTCATGACCTCGTCACACTAAAAATCTGACAGGCTCCGGCGGCGGGAAGGAATGATGTGCGATTAACCCCAGCATCCCGCCATTTCATCCTATGCCTAAGCATTGCTTTGGCTATTCTGTCGTATCTCCGCGGCATCTCGCTCTTTTCTACAGCGGCCGGCATACCATCTTCGGTGTTAGTGTAAGTTAAAGCCGTCTGCAGAGGCTACGTACGACCGATCGTTCATACCGGTAGCAGAAATGTGCTCGACGGCATGCCCGTAGCCACCCGCCCATAAATCTCCATACTGGTTTCTCGTACATTTCCACCATGCATGGTCGCCACGCGAACGTCGCGCCACACAGGTTAAGCGGCTCGTCGCGTTTGACAAACGCCGTACCCGACGCGCCTGCAATTCGGTCCACGCCCTCCCAGATCAACTGGCTCGCATAAGCCGCATCGCGCCAAATGCGTGCGCGTTGCAATGTGCTCATCCGTTGGCCGCCTGCAGCAACTTCATCTAGCAGGCGCATCGAATTCCGGATGATCGCCTCGGCTGCGTCAATTTTTTCGGTCGCTTCGCCAATCTGGAGATGGGTTACTGACGCCTCGGCCTGCTTGCCGTAGTTCGTGAACGCAATGCCGCGCGTGTCGATCTTCTCCATCAGCAATTCGACTGCCGTTCTTGCCATGCCCAGCATCGGACAACTGAGCTTCGTCGCAACCATTGGCAACATCGGGAAACGATATAAATGTGCGTCGTGCAAGTGGGTGCTGCATAGTCGTCCTGCAGTGTTGATTTGCGCGTGTTGCGCGCGGTGTCGATGACCGGCCGGTGTGACCGTTCGGAACCCAGGTCGATGAGCCGTGAGACAACATTCGCGCGGGATCTTCACGTGAGACAGAACCGCGCGCCGCCCTGTCAGCGCATTTCACCGCGCTGTGCAAGCGCGTGAGTGAGGATCTCGCGAGAAAAGGCTATGTCGGGCGCACGGTTGGAATCAAACTGCGTTTCGCAGACTTCAGGACGGTCAGACGGGACGTCACGTTACCCGAAGCGACTTCGGATGCGACGGCCATCCCGCGTGCGGCAGCCGAGTGTCTGCGGCGCGTTGTTCTCGATCGCCGTCTGCGCCTTCTTGGCGTGCGCGTGTCTGCGCTGGATAAATTGGGCACTGTGCGCGGCGAGTTGCAGCACAGCCTGCCGCTGGATGACCTTCCCATCGTCACCGTGACCGGGACCTCAACCGATTGACTATCGCAGGGTGTCGATTAACTGTGAGAGAGTCAGACGTGCATCGGAATGCTCCCTTCCCTCTATAGACTGGTTTGGCGAATCGAAAATTCGCGCATGGGATTCGAAGGACAAAATTCAGTATATAAGGTTGAACATGGATCGAATATCGCAATGGATCGCAGCGCCGTCGGACGCATATCGGCTCTGGCAGGAAACCGAGGCAGTCGGTGCCGATCGGCGCCCGTTCTCGGCACGCTCACGCGTGCAGCACGCCACCATGTTCGACCGCTTTCTGCGTTATGTCAGGACGAAAGACATGACGCTGGCCATCTTCGGTGCAGCCAACGTCGAATCGTTCTTCGCAGATATCGACATGCGCTGCGCGCCGGGCACAACGACGCGACTGCGTTACGGCAAGATGCTCGACAGGCTGTGCCGTCATCTCGTTGAAGAAGGCATCCGGACGGAAAACCCGGTTACCGCGATGGCGGCGTTCGAACGCTGGCCTGAGGACGAGCCAGTTCCCCTGTTCATTGACGCCGACGCAGACGCGCGGCTGCAGGGATGGGTTCAGCCGGTCGCCGGCGACGACGATCGCGCATCACGCAATCGCGCGATAGTGGCGCTATTCCTCGGTATCGGTGTGACGGCGGCCGAACTCCGGCAGACGGTTTGCGAGAGTCTGGTCATCGATGGTGCGCGGCCGCATGTCGAAGTGCCGAAGCGGGGACCTCGCGAGTCGCGCAGGGTCCCCCTCCCAGTGTTTGCGATCGCCCCCCCTGATGGCATGGAAACAAGCGCTTACGTCGACGTCCGGGGAGTCCCTCCTGTTTCCCGCGCCGGGGCGCGAGGGTCCAGTCAACGACGTGCTGCTTGGCGCGATTGTGCGCGAGTCGCTCGAGGCCATCGGGTTCCGTGCGCCCGACATGAGTCCGAGGGTCCTGCGCAACACTTATGCTCGACGTCAGTTGCTCGACGGCCGAAGTAACGTCGATGTGAGCCGCCTACTCGGCCTGGCGAGCCAGCGGACCGTGGTGCGTCTGCGTGGAACCATTGAGCAAGGTATGTTGAATCGCGCGGTAGAACTGAATTGAATCCGATTGAGGTTCCATAAACTCGGATACAAATGCTAGCCCCCGCCGCTCCATTCCAGTGTTCATCAGCATCGGTCCACGTCAGCGACTAATATCAACCCGGTTCTCGATATCGACCTATGCGATCTGCAGCTCAATATGGTCCGGTTCGTTGTCCAAGCGCTGGCAAAAGGCACGAAGCATTTGACATCGAGGTCGACGTTGAGGACTGTGCGCGATAGGGCAATCCTTTTGATATCGCTTATATGAGCACCTTCCCGTGCGCAAGATTTGACTAGCCACGCGCTCTTACAGCCGTGTTTGCAAGTACTCGGCAAATACTCTGATCACTTCATCATTGCGTCGGAGAAGTACGCACGTGCCAACGCGTCTGGACGTCAGTAAGCTTGCTCGATGAAGAACAGCGATATGCTCGGATACCGTTGATTGTGAGAGGTAGCATCGTTGTTCGATGCTGCCCATACAAACTCCGAACTCAAGCGGCAGTGCCTGATCGGCGAAGTGAATTTCTGGCTCACGCAGCCAGCCTAAGATATCTCGGCGGATCGAATTTGCCAGCGCCTTGTGAATCGCCTGCACGTCTATCTCTTCCATATTGCTCACCAAAAGGGCCGCGTAGAACAGCACGGTGCCTGCGTTCGTGTTCCGCATCGTCAACGAACGGCTGGCAAGACCGTGAACAATCGTGGTGTGCTCATACGTAGCTTGTTCTAGCGCGGCGGGCACGGTCCTACGTCTATAGCGTGTCGTAGAAAAGGAGTCGTGCCTGACTTCCACGGACAAAATCTGCAACATAAATGTGATCAGATATCTTGCCAGTTCGAACTTCCGCTACCATCTGTTCCGTTATTCAAACGTCAAAAACCTCGCAATTCATGACAAAAACGATTGTTATTTCCGGCTCCAAGGTTCGCACCTCGCCTGATAACAGAAAATCCATTGGTGACGTAGACCGTGCTCGATCTATCGATCCGGTCATCTGCGAAGATGGCTTAACGAGGCCACCATGGGCAGCCCACGATCCACTCCTACGAGCGTATTACGACACCGAGTGGGGTATGCCTATCTGTGATGAGCGCGGATTGTTTGAGCGCCTGAGCCTGGAGGCATTTCAACCGGGACTTTCGTGGGCGACCATTCTCCGCAAACGTGAGTCGCTCCGTCAGGCTTTCGAATTGTTCGAAGCCGACTGAGTTGCCAGATTCACGGAAACAGACATCGATCGTCTTATGCGCGACATAAATATCATCCGCAATAGGCTCAAAATCGCTGCGACGATTACAAACGCGATTGCGACGATCAATCTCAGGAGAGATGGCGGCCTCGCCGATCTGATCCGGTCTTTCAAACCCATCACTACGCCAATACCACAAACGATGGCCGATGTGCCGACCAGCTCTCCCGAGTCCATCGCGCTCAGTAAAGAGCTACGCAAGCGCGGCTTCACGTTCATCGGTCCAACCACCATGTGCCCTAATGGAAGCCACTGGCATTGTCGATACCCATCTCATGGATAGCCATCGACGCGGCACTTCTGGCATCTGGCGATAGTCAACTGATAGATGAACCTGCCATCCAGATTATTTCCGGCTCGCTTGACCGCGCCCAGCTCACGCCCCCCGGCGATCGCAGTGTCTCTTTTACCGGCCGTCCCGTGAATCCGATCAGTTGCCCAGAACTGCCGATGACTCGGCGGCAAAGGGCAATGATCGAGATAGAATTCCGACCGTTAGCTGCAACCATCGTTCGCACAGCGGATTGCCCGATATTGGCTGCAATCTCGGCATACGTGCTTACCTCTCCATAAGGAATATCCCGCAACGCGTCCCACACCTTCTTCTGGAACGCCGTCCCGATGAAACGCATCTTCATGTCGAATCACTGGCGCGCGCCGGAAAAGCAATTTTCGCGCTGCGCTAAGCGAGACATAGAACGTCATTCGTCTTGTCCTCTTGCATCGGACCTGGCCTCATCAGATAGCCCATAAAATAGGTCTTAAGTCTGGCGGAGACAGCTAACGTATTACTGCGGCGTGTGCGATATAGCTCGTCCAACGACAGACTGCGGACGGCTTTAACCGGCGTTAGTCGCCCGACCGATGGTCACGCATCGAGAAAATCGATCGGTCCACGGCAATTTTGAGAAACAGCGTTGCAGACGTCGGAAAGATGGACTTTCGCTCATCAGCGGCATCATCTCGATTGTGATGCATGGGTCCATAGCAGACGACGTGATAATGCGCTGGTTATGCTCGTACCAATATCTCCTGGACGAGTCCGTGGTCTTATGCAGTCAATCCGCCGTCAGCGACGATGTCTGCGCCGGTCACGAAAGCGGCATCGGGACTCGCAAGAAAGGCAACCACGCTTGCGATTTCCGCGGGTTGCCCATAACGGCCGATCGCCATGCCGGGGCCGACTATCGCCGCAATCGGACCGTCGGCCGGGTTCATGTCGGTATCGGTCGGGCCCGGGTGCACGGTGTTGACGGTGATGCCCTTCGGGCCGAGATCGCGAACAAGGCTACGGTTGAAGCCCGTGATAGCGCCTTTTGTCAGCGTGTAGACCGACGCAGTGGGGAATGCTGCATAGCGGGTCATCGACGAGCCGATGTGGATGATCCGGCCGCCTTGCTTCATATGCCGCACCGCTTCCTGCGTTGCGACGAACACGCCGGTCACGTTGACGGCGAGCATCCGTTCGAAATCTTCAAAACGGTAGTCGTTGATCGCGCCATTAATAGTCATGCCCGCGTTGTTGACGAGAATGTCGACGCCTCCGAACTGCGCTGCTGCGCTCGATACGGCGGCGCGCATGGCGACGGGGTCGCCAGCATCCGCCTTGATCGCGACCGCTGTGCCGCCAGCGACTTCGATCTCGGCCACAACCTGCGCAGCGTGTTCGGGAGACGCGTTGTAGGTCAGCGCGACGCTTGCGCCGTCGGCGGCGAGACGTTTCGCGATGGCGGCGCCGATCGACCGCGAACCGCCTGTGACAAATGCGACTTTTCCACCCAAGGTTTGGAAGTTGGTAACCATGGCTTATCTCCGTCAGGTGCATTGGGTCGGCGTCAATATGCCGGTGCGCGGTTCAAGCGAATAGTGGCAAGTGGCTTGTTATACTTTCAACGATTGCTTGAATTCGGGCTGGAAGGAGCGCGGATGGAAACGTTGGCCAACCTCGAATCGTTTGTGCGCAGCGCTCAGCACGGCAGCTTTTCCGAGGCCGCGCGCTGGCTATCGCTGACACCGGCCGCCGTCAGCCGCAATGTCGCGATGCTTGAACGCAATCTGGGCGTGCGGCTATTTCAGCGCTCGACGCGCCAATTGAAGCTCACCGAAGCCGGCGAAGCGTTCCGTCTTGCGATTGCGGAGAATCTTGCCGGCATTCAGGCGGCGATCGCCGGCATCGCGAACGAGGACGGGCAGCCCGTGGGTACGCTGAAACTCAGCATGCCGCCTACTTTCGGTATGACGCACATCATGCCTTTGCTGCCGGGTTTCCTGCGTCGCTATCCGCTGGTGACGCCGGAATGGCACTTCGAGAACCGCCAGGTCGATCTGATTGCTGAAGGTTATGACGTCGCGATCGGCGGCGTTTTTGATCTCTCGCCGACCGTAGTGGCGCGCACGCTGGCACCCGCGCATATCGTCGCGGTCGCGTCGCCCGGATACCTGGCCGGTCGCAAGCTGCCGCGCGATCCGGCGGGACTGGTATCGTTCGACGGCATCGTGATGCGCTCGCTGCAAACCGGCCGCCTTCGCCAATGGACCATGCGCAACGTCGCCGGACGCGAAATGTCCGCACACCTGCGGGAGTCGATTATCGTCAATGAGCCGGCGGCCATGCGGCAGGCCGCGTTGCTTGGCCTGGGCGTCGCGATGCTCATCACCGCGGACGCGCTGCCGTGCCTGGAAGACGGCTCGCTGGTGCGCGTCGTGCCGCGCTGGTACTCAGATGCTGGCGCAATCTCAATCTACTATGCGTCGCGCACACTATTGCCGGCAAAGACACGGGTGTTTATCGATTGGGTGTGCGCTGCGTTCGAAGCGCAGCGTCTGGCGGAACGGCTGGCCGGAAGTCTTGCATAGTGAGCGCATGCGCGATGCGCGCATTCGCATCTGCGGACGGCTCGCTTCGTCGTTGCGAGCACCAGCGAGCGGCAACAGAAGACCGTTTTCGAATGTGGAGCCGCCGTTCAGAAGGTGAATGCCCTCACATTGAGCAGCAAATATTAGCCGAACGGGTTCTGGCGAGGCGCCAATTAGTATATGGAATATTGATCAAATTTGTAGGCCGATATTCGACCGCCAAGACCAGTCGCGCCTTCACTGTCGAGGCCTGTCGCTTGGCATCGGCCAGTGGAGTTCGCGCGAGAGATTGAAAATCTCCCCGTACCGCGCCCGTACAAAATTGAACAATCAATGAGCAAAAATTTGCATCGCTGGACCGAACACGACTGGACAAATGTCATGTGAAAGAGCGCGCATTCGCGGTCAAATGAGCGCTTAGCGTCAAACGACAAAACGCGGAGCAGACCGCGGTCTCGACTCGTTGACAGAATCGGTAAGGGCTAATGCTGCTATAGACTTCTCGCGAACCCAATCGACGTCACTCAAGATCTGGAGGTGAAGCAGCAGCTATCGGGTTCAATCCACCGAAGTTCCTGCAACCGGGCGACCTTATCCGCATCGCGATCGAGAACGTTGGGGTACTCGAGAATCGGGTCGGCGACTAGATTATTGCGGGTGGGAAGACAAAGACCAGCATCTTGCCGACCGCTTCATCGGAAGACCGCGGTTGCATTTGACGACTTGCCCAGCAAAGCCGGGCCTTTTGTGTTCGCGCGGACGGTTCAAGGCTGTATGAAGCAACATTCAAATGCGTATGGTCAATCCAGTTTAGGATTGGATGCGTGTCCGGTGCTCGTGCAACCGGTTCGTCCTTTTTCCCGGTCCATAACGTACCACCGCAACGGCCGCCACACACGCCACCACCACAATCCCCCGCCACAAAGCCAATAAACGACTGACTCATGTCAGCCTCCTTTAAGAAAACTATCCGATTTAATTTCCGGTTCCTAAATGTTTTTAAATTCCGGACAGCAAGATTGAATCGAACTGCATTGTAAATGCGGATCTTCGCTTGCCATACTGACATCCGGTCTCGCTGCAGCCGGTACGGTGGTGGACAACCGCATGCGGTGAATGCCGCCACATGCCCTGAAATGTTTGCGACATGAATGCGGCGAACGTACATGCGCGGTATACGCGCGCGCCGGGCGGCCCGCAACAGGTGCCGCACACGGCGCATCAAGACCGGACACCAGCGAGCGATCGCCCAGCGTCGACGTCTCAGAAGTAGGCTGCACGGTTCCGTACAGACCTCCACTGCGCGGTATGAGAAGGTGCAAAATACACCCTGCTTGCAAGCGATTCACGGGCCAACTATCGCGACGAAGCCACAGGCGGGAAGTTGGCACGTGATACAGGCACATCCCGGCAACACGGCGGCCTGGTAGCCGCAGCAGGCGGTCGCACGCTGATTCGCAAAACGTCCCCCGATCAGTCCGACGTGCTCCGGATGGTCGATACGATTGAGCGGCAGATCGAAGGTATCGCCCGTCTGGCCGAAGATTTAATGGACGCCACCAGAATCGGTCAGGGGGCACCTCGCTTAGGACGATCCGGGAGCCGCAGCTTCTATTCACGGTTTCTATCCGTCATTTGTTGCCAGTCGCGGGACGCAGCATGATGCGCCGAGGGCAGCGAACTATAATTGAACCAAGACTTCTGCCTCGCCGTAGCGGGCGCGTGTAGCAGCGTCGCGCGGGTTTCGGCCGAACGCTGAGGAGCGGTACATGGCAAACGTGGATCCTGCAAGGAAAAATCATCTGCTCTCCGTTCTGCAGGAAGCGGAATGGGCGCGGGTGGCATCTCAGTTGGTTCGCGTCGATATGCCATTGGGCCAGGTCGTATATGAATCCGGCGATCGCCTCAATCATGTGTATTTTCCGACAACCGCGATCGTCTCGCTCCTATACGTCATGGAAGACGGCGCGTCAGCAGAAATCGCGATCGTCGGCAATGAGGGGATCATCGGTATCGCACTGTTCATGGGTGGGGAGACAACGCCAAGCCGGGCGATCGTGCAAAGCGCCGGCGAGGCGTACCGACTCGATGCGCGGATTCTGAAAGAAGAGTTTCACCGTGCCGGCCCGATGCAGCGGCTGTTGTTGCGCTACACCCAGGCATTGATCACCCAGATGGCACAGACAGCCGTGTGCAACCGCCATCATTCGATCGATCAGCAACTCTGTCGATGGCTGCTGCTCAGCATAGACCGCCTGCCGTCCGACGAACTTAAGATGACCCAGGAACTGATCGCCAACATGCTGGGCGTGCGCCGTTCCGGCGTAACCGAAGCGGCGCTGAAACTGCAGGATGCGGGGCTGATTCGCTACAGTCACGGGCACATAGAGGTACTGGACCGACCAGGACTGGAAGCACGCGTTTGCGAATGCTACCGCGTGGTAAGACGGGAATTCGACCGCCTGTTACCCGATTTGAAAGCGCTCTAGAAGTCCCGCCGTGTCACCCGGCAACGCCCTTCAGGTTTCGATGATCACTTTTAGCGCCCGCGAATGCACTGCGTGAGCAAGTTTTCGTGTGCGCGGACTTCGCTGCGGGTTACGCGTTCATCTACTGAAACAGCGCCTTTTGGCGCCGCACAGATACGTCACCCACATCTTGTCGGTCGCAATACTCGTTCACCGCTAACACTTCCTTTGACGGCCACCAGTCTTGTGCGTCGACGGTGAGATACCGAATGATCCAGGCCTCATCGTCGAAAATGAATCCGCACACGTGGCCGATATCGCCATCTGCCGCCGCGAAGTGTTAACCGTCCACCGCATCCGTGCTACGCAGATGACTGGCGCCCGGCATATTGTCGCCGTCCGGCGCGAGTTGCGCGACCGTCTGCGGCAATGCAGCCGCCAGCGCCGCGCGGCTGAATGCCGGATAGTTGCTGATACCCCACACGTCCGGGCCGCCCCAGTACGCCGGGTAACCGTAATAGCGGGAATACTCCGCCTCGCGCTGACGCGAGACGGGTCTATGGGTATCGACAGGAGGGCTGTCGCTCACCTGCTGTCGCGTGAGATCAACGTGGATGCCCAGCGCCCCCAAGTCCGTGCGGACAACCGAGTACGGCGAAATCAGCACGCGCCGCCCGTCAATCAAGGTTCCCGCTTTGACGACCAGATAGCGGATACCCACGCTTCATTATCAAAATAAGGCTCTTCAACATGTCCTATTTCGTCATCGTTCGCGGCCACAATGCATTCTTCAGACTGTCGATGTTCCGCAGCATGATTCGTTACTCCCGGCACTCGTCAGAAAGCGCATGATGCTTTCAACATTATGAATAAAGAATGGATGTTCGCGGCGACGGCATTCACGCTACTGCGTTTTGAGTCTGGTCAGTTTCGCACCGTCCACCGTTGCGCCAGCCTTCAACCCCGCAGACCGCCTCCCTTTTTTAGCGAATGCTTCCGACGCTACGCGGAAACGGGGGCTGAAGCGGTACGCCAGCGTACAGATGGACCGTCGAGAAAGCGGGAAATTCGCCGGCTGCGCGAGTTCACGCGCAACAGCTCGCGCGCGAATTCGGTGAGCAGTCGTGGACTGGAAAAGACAGCGTTGACCTCATCAGGTTGCGGGCAGGCTCACACAAAATGTTCCACTCGTATCCGCCGGCCACCTAAGCCGCCGTCTTGAGCGGTGCCGGCGACATACCCGCTACGTCATGCGCGGCTATGGCCAGCGCGAGCGGCGGGTTCAGGCTGTCGATCATCGAGCTTGGGATCAGGATGGTTGCGCCGCGCTCCTTGGTAGTTTCATAGATGATATTCATCGCCCGCAATTGCAGCGCCCCTGGGTGATTTTCATAGACCCGAGCAGCTTCGACGAACTTCGCGGCAATTTCAGCTTCGGCGGAACCGAGAATCACACGCGCCTGCTTTTCGCGTTCGGCCTGAGCCTGCCTCGACATCGCGTCCTGCAACGCTACCGGGATCGCAACGTCCCGGATCTCTACCGATCGAACCGTGACGCCCCAGTCGGCAATCTTGCCGCCTATTTCATCGCGTAAGTGTGCATCGGCGGCCCTTCGATCTGAAAGAAGCGAAGCCAGCATCGACGAGCCAATCATCTCGCGCAACGACGTCTGGGCGACGCGATCGATCGCTTGCCGGTAATCAGTAATGGCAAGCGCCGCCTTTTGTGCATCATGCACGTGCCAGAAGATGACCGCGTCGACATTGACAGGGACTGTATCTTTCGTCAGCGCCTGCTCGGCATTAAACGCAGTAGTCTGGACACGCTCGTCGATGATGGCGACCACGCTGTCCAGTACCGGGACGATCATAAAGAGTCCCGCTCCCCTGACGCTCTGAAGTTTGCCGACGCGCAGGATGACAAACTTCTGCCACACGTTGGCGACCCTCACCGAGGCCGCGACCAAGATGGCAACGAGAAAAATGGGCGGCACCAGATAAAGGCTGACCCATTGACCGACCGCGACTGCGATCAGCGTAATCGCGATGAAAAGAGAAAGTGTGATCGGGTTCATAGGCATGCTCCTGGCGCGGGGCGGCGGTAGCGCGTGTGTACCGAAGGTCTTTTCGCGTGAAGCCGCACTGGAAAGCGCGAGAACAGACGTTCGGTGCATCATGGATCATGGTGCCTGCTGCTGCGATGAAATTCGGTACGGTAGCGGACGGCGCGAGCGACCACCAGGACGTAACATGGCTGAAGACGCGCAGACTGCTTACGCCGGCCCACCGGACACCGTATAACTGCCAGGCACGGCCTTGACCATCGCCTGCATCCGACGCGCCACCATCTTCACAGTGTTCAGGGAACAATGCCATGCTAGTCAGAGAAGTGATGAAAGAACCAGTCTGTATCCAGGCCAATGAGACGCTCGACTCGGCGTCCCGAAAGTTCAAAAACTTCAATGTCGGCGCGTTGCCGGTGTGTCTCAATAACAAGGTAATCGGCATGATTACCGATCGCGATGTGACGGTGCGCGAGGCGATGTCGGCAGATATTCTTTTCTGCTTCGAGGACGATCCCGTTGAAGAAGCTGAACGGATCATGCGCGAGCGTCACGTGCAGCGGCTCGCCGTCCTGGATCGCGCGGACCAGCACCTGGTCGGGGTCATTGCGCTCACCGCCTCGAGCGGCAGTGCCTCCGAACGGCGACCTTACGAACTCCTCTTCCACAAGACATTCATCGATCACAGAGGGCATCCACACCACACTGAACTGATGCGCGTGACTGTAGCCCAGGGCACGAAGGCAGAAGCCATCGTCATCGGTATCCGTCAGTTCGAGGAAATGAACCATGTGAATGCATGGCATCAACTAGCCGACGGATACGATGTCACGACCGTGCATATCGACGCTGGCGGCGAAACGGTCGAAGAACGTGAGCCGACTTCCGTCAGGGAGGCGAGCATCCTGGTCCGCGCACGCGAACTGTGGGAACAGGCGGGTAAACCGCAAGGACGCGACAAGCAGTTGTGGGAACAGGCAGCCGGCGAAGTTGACAGCGCGCCGCCCCGCCACGCCTAGCGGTTTCGATCCTGTTTCCACCCAGTCAGCACACAAGGAACGACGTAATGAACAGGGATCAACTGCACGGCTGGACAAAGCAGATTTCCGGCACGCTGCGAGCACACATCGGCAGGGTTATTGGCAATCGAGCGATCACGCTGAAAGGCCGGGTGGGGCAAGTGATCGGCAAGACACAGGCTTCTTATGGTGGCGCTAGGGACCGCCTCAAGAAACGCTAGTGAGCCAGCCGCGCTATGGCCGTCCGTCGGTGCGACCGGTTCCAGGCTGCTGCGCTTGCGCAGCAGCCGACATAGGCGACATCGAGAGAAGCAGGGAACGCGAGGGTCGGATACCTTGCCAGGTGTCTCCGGTCAGTAAACCAGGCCTCAGTGGCGAACAATGCGGGACACCGAGACATTGGGTGTGACTTCAGTGGTCTCCGTACATCCGTAACAGTGAACCTTGAACACCAACAGCTTCGCGCGGAACAACGTCAATGGTGGTGACTGGAAATGACCGTTTTCTTCGCAGCAACCCTGGAATGGGTGGTAAGCCTTTTCGTGATTCTCTCTTGCGTAGTGGCAGCGGGGACTACTGCGCTGATTCTCATTAGCTACATAACCAGCCAACGAAACCGGCTTCATCCTTAACCGAAGAGCGGGCATGGGTCGCGTCAGCTTGTAAGCGCGTTCGGGATTAAGCGAATTCAATGCGCGGACGGCCTCGCATCCGATCCCGTAGCCGGAGGCAACTGCGCGTACTCGCATTCTGTCGATATTTCAAGTTGCCATTGGCCGCACATCTAGGGTCGCTCGATTGAATTAGGCGGGGCGTCGCCGGATGGCCGAACGCGGAAGATCATCGAGCGCCGCCAACCGGTGCTCCCGTCGTTGCACCGATCTTCCGTAGTGGACCCACAGCCAACATTCGACAGCGTGCCCGTGCGAGTCAACTCTGTGAACTACAGCGGCCATTCGACGCTCCGGCAGCGGTGGCCGGTCTGCCGCACAGGAGCCGCGGACACCAATTTCGCCGCGCAGGGTTCAATACCGAAAACTCAGCGTGCCAGCGCCGGAAAACGGGGCATCTGCACCGTAAAGCGCGTCCTGCCTTCTGTCGATTCGGCCTGGATGGTGCCATCGTGCGCCCGGGCGATGCACCGGCAGATGTAAAGCCCCAGGCCCATGCTCGACGACGGTCCGCCCGGCCTGGGGAAACGGTTTGCACGCGTCAAGGGATCAAACAGCGTCGGCAGGGCGGCCGCCGGTATCGGGGCGCCCTCGTTCGACACGACAAGACTCAGCTGCTCATCGTCACCGAGGGCGCTCACGGTGATATTCCCTGAGCCGTGCTGGACAGCGTTCACCAGCAGGTTAACCAGTAACTGGCCAATCCGGCCGCCGTCCCACCTGCCGGCCAGCTCGCCCGTGACGCACACGTCGATGCAGGCGTCGGGATAGGAAGCGCGTACCTCATCGGCCGCATCGTGACAGATCCGTCCGATATCCTGCGGTGTGAAATCGACCGGCAGCGTGTCACCCAGACGGGTACGGGTGAACACGAGCAAGTCGTCAATCATCCGCTTCATGCGCACGGCGCTGCGTTGCGCGATCGCGATCGCCCTGACGCTGGGTGACGACAGGCCGCTGTCCTGCAGCACGCCGGCAAACAGATCCCGGATGCGCTCCGTGCGTTGCGCGTACTGCCGGACCGATTCCGCGAGCATATGGTCGATGG
The DNA here is from genome assembly GCF_054589215.1 of Paraburkholderia sp. 2C. Lineage (NCBI taxonomy): Bacteria > Pseudomonadati > Pseudomonadota > Betaproteobacteria > Burkholderiales > Burkholderiaceae > Paraburkholderia > Paraburkholderia sp. 2C. The sequence goes on from NZ_BAAILL010000009.1 coordinate 81,515, forward strand.
CCTCGTTGAACCGGATCATCTCCTGAGAGGCCGCCGCATCGCCGGGCAACGTCGGCTGCCATCGGCGCAGCACGCTGGCGCGCAGGGCCCGGTATTCCGCCACCAGGTCGTTGATGCCGTAGCCTTGTGCAAGACGATCGTTTGCGTGCTCGTGGGCGACCCTGTTGAATCCGGATGCCGGATCGTGTTCGTCGCCGCGCGACCGGGCATGCTGCTGCTCAGCGGTCTGCGGTGCGCGCATATCCGCCGCGATCCGGATCAGAATGCCACGTGCCGAGTCCCGCAACTGGGCGTGCGTGAGATGGCTGTCCCTGACGCTGATCGCGCGGGCGTACTCCGCCCACTCGTCGATCAGCTCGGGAAGATTTGCTTCGATAAAGTCCGACAGGCTCATGATTCCCCCGGTCGCATGCGGTGCCCCCGTGCCGCTGCAAGGTTTAGGCCGGTGCAGTGCCGTGTAGGTTCCGGGAACACCGAATGCGTTGGATCTCCTAGAGGTTCAGCGCGCTGAAAGCCGTATGACACATGAGACCATTCCAAACTGCACCCTGGACGCCACGAACGCTATGCGGGCAACGAGCAAGCGATGGGCGTCGGCTGCTCGTGGTCGACGACTACCGGCCGGGCGCAGAAGCAATCACGGCGTCGCTTTCCCCGGATTGCCGTGCCCGTTCCTATAGATGAACTGCTCGGCTCTTCGGTGCGCGGGCAGATCGACGACCGCCTCCTGATAGACGCAGCCCCGACCACCATCGAGCGCGCCGGGCGGCGGATCCGGACCTGGTTTGCTCTGCAAGCAGATCGTCGAAGCGCATCCGGCACGCTCGAGGTTTTGTTCAATTGTTAAGCGGGGGCCATGTTTTACCGTCCGGATTCCGTTCATGGTGCAGTCGGCGGACACCTGACCTAACGTTGCGTGGTAATGAGGGATGATTCGCCGGTGGAAACCGGGCGCGGGCCGCTCGGGAACCTTAAATTCCACCGTTTATTTGCGGTACAAGCGCAAATCGGGATGCACCGGAACGCCAGATCGCGTCGATTTCTCGTGCCACTGCGTACAGGTAGTTAAAAGAGGCGACTTCCGTCGCCGTGTTGGCAATGCCCGGGCGCGGGGCGATGCATCTTTTCGAAGCTACCTGCATTCACAGTGACGGGATTCTGACATCACGTCCGTGCACTCATCAGCGGAACGAGTTCTTCAGGATTTACCGGCTTTGTCAGATGATGATCGAATCCTGCTCCGGCGGAGCGGACGCGATCAGCTGGCAGACCATATCCGGTGACCGCTACGAGTGTCATGTAATGACCGTCTGCAGATGCGCGCAGTTGCCGCGCAACCTCATAACCATCCATGTCGGGCAAACCAATGTCGAGCAGGACGACGTTCGGCTTGAAGTGTGCGGCGGCAGCGATGCCTGAAATCCCATCCGGACGTGTTTCGACCTCGTGCCCCCTGATGGCCAGAAGCATAGCGAGCGCCTCCGCCGCGTCGGTGTTGTCATCGATAACAAGAATCCGTGCCGGAGGGGAAGCAGTCACCGGTGTCCTTGCATCGCCGCCGTTCGCGCCATGGGAAGGCGCCCCGATCGGCAGGTCGACGATGAACTCGCTTCCTGTCGTAGCATCGCTGAGCGCCCTGACTGAGCCGCCGTGCAACTCCACCAGACGCTTGACCACGGACAACCCCACTCCCAGTCCGCTGTTACGCTGGCCGCCAGACGTCTGCCCCTGGACGAACATATCAAACAGGGTCCCGAGCATCGCGGGCGGGATACCGCGCCCGTTGTCCTTGATGCTGAGCGACAACCGGTCCGCCGCAACGGACGCACGCACCGTGATCGATCCGCCAGGCGCAGTGAACTTCGCCGCATTGATGACGATGTTCTCGATCACCTGCGAAAGGCGCGTCGGATCCGCGTACAGGAACACTGGCTCGTCCGGGAGCAGGACAGACAGGCGGTGCCGCCGTTCATCGACAATGGGCTGACAGACCTCGATCGCGCTATGGACAACCGCCTTCAGTGTAACAGCCTGACGGTTCAGTTCGATACTACCGCTCGTGATACGCGTGATATCGAGCATGTCATTCACGAGGTGCATCATGGCCTTTCCCTGCCGCTCCACGACTCCGGCAGCCCAGGCCTTTTTCGCCTCTCCAGCCGCTTCTGACGTGAGCAGACCGGCAGCCGATACAAGCGCCGCAAGCGGATTGCGCAATTCGTGGCCAAGCATCGCCAGGAACTCGTTTTTTCGCCGGTCGGCCAGTGCGAGTTGCTCGGCCCGCTCACGAAGGTAGGCGTTGCTCATGCTGCGCTCAGTGAGATCGCGCTCTGTCGACGCCACGCCCACGAAGGTTCCACCATCGTCCCGCAGGATCGACATCGTCAGCCAGATGTTTACCACGCGCCCATCTTTGGCGACTCGCCGCGTCTCGTACGAATGCAACGCTTCGTTGTGTAGCGCTTGCTGGATAAAGTCGAGGTGATCCTGTCTGGCGCCAGGCGGCACCAGATCGGAGACGGACATCCGGAGGGCTTCCACCTCGCTGTATCCGTATATCAACGTGGCGGACCGGTTCCACGCGAGGAAGCGACCTGTCCGGTCGAATACCGTAACGGCGTCGTTCGAATCCTGAACGACTGCTGCAAGATGTCGGGCACGCTCGTCCGAACGCTTGACGTGAGTGATGTCCGTCCACGTGAGGACGGCACCGGCAGACGGCTTGCCACGAACCGCTATGTAGGGGGTGATGCGGCGGACATACCATTGCCCGGTAGCGGTCTCGATTTCCCTCTCTGCATGGGCGGTCGCGCTGGAAAGCACCCGCTCCACGTCCGGCATCAGCGCGTCGCCCAGTGGCGCGCCGAGCACGTCCGCAATGGCGCGCCCGGTATCTACAGGGGCAAGGCCAAAGATCCTGCCCGCGCTGGGCGTAAATCGCTTGATAAGGCCCTGCTGATCGAGAAGCAGCGTTGCGATTTCGGTACTAGCGAGGAGATTGGCCACGTCCTCGGTCAGTCCCTCCAGCTCGTCGATTTTCTTTTCGAGTTGCGAATTCACCTGGTTTAACTGCTCGTTGACTGCCTGCAGCTCTTCTTTCGACGTCTCGAGCTCTTCGTTGGCCGAGCGCAACTCCTCGTTCATCGACAGGATTTCTTCGTTCGAAACCCGCAATTCGCTGTTGCTTTCCTCCAGTTCCTCGATCGTGCTGCCAAGCGCCGCCTGAGTCGTGCGAAGCTCGCTCTCAAGATGCCAGAGGTCCGAGTCGACTCCCGTGGGTGCAAACGCGGCTGGACGATCGACGACGGGCAGCCGCGCAAAGATAACGAGTAAGGCCTTGCCCGAGTGTGTCGTGTCGAAAGGCCGCGTCACGGTAATCCTGATGGCAGGTGCTTCGCCGTTCGACGCAATCTCGCTGACGGGTGCCGTGGTACCGTTCTCGTTAGCCCGGCGCAGCGCGATCCGCAACTTCAGTCGCAGGCCCTCCCGCGCCATGTCGAGAATATTGCCGGTCGGCTCACCCGCAGGCTGCCCCAGGTACTGATCCGCAGCACCGCTGATGTATAGGACCTGGTGCGACGGATTCACCAGTATTGACGCAGCATGCTGCTCGGCGAGCAGGGTTGCATTGACCAGTTCGGCATACCCCTTGTTTCTGGCACCCGCGCGGCTGGCTGGCTGGAACTCCTCGCGACGAATCGCGCGCGCCGGAAAGCGGTGGCCAGAAATCCCCGACCCGGCGACTGGATTACGCTGGTAGATGCGCCACGCCTTGGACACTTCCTGGAACTGGGTGGAGTCTGGATCGGTGCTCTCCGAGCGTCCAAGAAACAGATACCGCTTCGGGTTTAGCGCGAAATGAAATAGCTCGAACACCCGCTGCTGTGCTTCGGGCTCGAGGTAAATCAGCAGGTTCCGGCAACTGATGAGGTCGACCCGGGAGAATGGCGGGTCCGCAATCAGGTTCTGTGGCGTGAAGAGAATCGTTTCACGCAGGTCCTGACGGACCTGATATCCGTCCTCATGGACATGGAAAAAGCGCCGCAGACGCGCCTCGCCGAGCGGCACTGCAACGCCCGGAGCATAGACACCAGTACGGGCCCGCACCAACGCCGAGCGATTGACGTCGGACGCAAGGATAAGGAACTTGCGCGATGCCTTGCGTCTCTCAATCTCTTCGCTGAGCAACATGGCCATCGAGTAGGCTTCCTCGCCCGTCGCGCACCCAGGCACCCACACGCGCAACGGCTGGTCACCTTCGGGCTCGGCAAGAAGGCTCGCGAGGACACGCTCGGAAAGCACCTGCCAGGCGCCCGGGTCGCGGAAAAATTCCGTCACGCCGATCATCATGTCGAGGCTCAGCGCCTCGGCTTCTTCAGTATGTTTTCTCAGTATGTCGCAGTAGGCGTCGAGGCTGCTTACCCGATTCACGGCCATACGGCGGGCGATGCGACGCTCAAGCGTGCCGCGCTTATAGCCCCTGAATTCTGACCCCGCGGCCGCGAGCGCCCTGAGCACCGGATCGAGGTCGGGCGAATTTCCGTTCGCGTCCGGTGCGGGCAAATTCACACGCTTTGAGCCGTCGATGTAGTCGATCAGCGCCGCCCCCATCTGCTCGACGGGCAGCACATAGTCGACCAGTCCTGTGGCGATGGCCTGCCTTGGCATCGTGCTGTGCTCCGCCGTCTCGGGGTCCTGAACCATCACCATGCCACCCTCGGCCTTGATGGTGCGCAACCCGGCGGAGCCATCCGCGTTGGCCCCGGTAAGCACAATCCCGATTGCCCGTTCGTGCTGGTCGGCTGCCAGTGATGTAAACAGCTGGTCAATCGGCATAGGAATTTCCGGCCGCCCAACAGCAGGCGCGAGTCTGAAAACACCATGCGAAACCGTTACTGAGACTTTCGGCGGAATGACATAAACGTGCGCGCCCACGATGGGTGCATTGTCTTCGATGGCCGACACCGCAAAAGTCGTGGCACCCGCGAGCAGCTCGGCCAGATGGCTTTCGGAGTCCGGCGCCAGGTGAACCACAACCACAAAAGCGGTGTCGCGCGGCACGCCGGAAGCTGCGGCGAAGAACCGAGCGAGTGCATGCAAAGCGCCGGCAGACCCACCAATGGCGACGATACGTGCGGCCACAGGCTGCGGCCGCGTGAATGTGGGGCTATTTGAGTCGTTCATGAGGGACATGGCGTGCGCTATTCATGCCAGTGTAACGGTTACGGAGAACATTGCATGTGGACTCGTTATCACGATCAGCTCGAATGTTGCAAATGTCCGGCAATCAGATGAATGCGTGGCTCCTTCTCATTTCTGGACGTAACCGTTACTGAGCATAACCGAGACGTGGTTTATTGGCGGAATCTCGTCATTGCCTTCACGGTGCAGCTACGCAATGAAATTGTGAGGCTCGTACCGGGTCGCATGCTCCGGCCCCAACGACCGCCCGCATGCTGGGCACGACGGTCTGGTCTCCGCGAACAGGGAATCTAGCCCGTCGTAACGTCCGTGGTGCGACAGTCCTCGCAGCGTCGCCAGATACCAGTGAGATCGGGAATCGTCATAGGTGCTCTCGACAATCGAGCCCTGGTGTCCACACGGACAGGTGACGTGAGTAATTGTGCGCAATGTCATGCTGCTCTCCACAACGTCGGCGCCTGGCACCGCCTATTCTGCGCAATTCCATGCGCGCTTCGTGACCCTGTGTCCCTCGCGGACAGCAGCGCTATGTTCGTCCCGACGACCATGGCGGGAACGCCTGTTTGAGCGTTTCGCGCACTCCGCGACCGATTCGCCCTAACGTTCATTACCGCGCCGGAGCGATAGGCGCTCGACAAGGGCTCTCACGGGACGGTACGGCCGGGAATCCCTCGCGCGCCGAGTCGCGCCGAAGCGGGACGTTACCGGTCGATGTGCTGGCGGCTTCCCCGAACGGCGGTTGCTGGCGAAAACCCGCATGCCCCGACACGATGGCAATGATTGCGCCGACGATGAGCGCCGCAAATGAGAACCAGGACGCGCGCGCTACATTGCGCGCAGCGGTATCTGCTGCCTGACGCGCGTCGGCCTGCGCTTGCGGGCTTGAGGCTTCGGCGGTGGCAGACGCAATTGCGCCCTGAACGCGTTGCGCCAATGTGCGTGCCGCCGTACCCGTTGCGCCTGACCGGTCCATTTTTGCGCCGACGGTTGCGCCGGTCGATGCTACGCTTCCGGCAACGCTCACCGCGCTGCCGAGCAGAGATGTGGCTCCGTAGATGACCATCAGAATCATGACCGCCCAGGCCAGTAGCCCGTGCAGCCACCCGAGCACGGGCGCACAGCGGCCCGCGAAGTATGAGCCGACAAAGACCGCAATGACCGTCATCACGATCAGATATGCACCTGAGCTAAAGCCGAATCCCTGCAAGGGACTGGGCCGCGAAAGAGGCACGAGAGCGGACATGCCAATCGCCGCGCCCAGTACGCTCAGGACGAAGTATGTGATCAGCGAGAGAATGACCCCCGCGATCACGGAGCCCCAGGACACACGAGGGAGCCCGCTTTGGGAAGCTAGGATTTTCATAATGCGCCTATTAGTTTGAAGTCCAAAAGATTTAGCACAAGCGCCCTTGTGTTCAACGTAAGCGAGCGCAACTGCTGTACCCGACACCAGAGGCAAAATCACATGCCAAATGCGGATTCTTCCCCGGGCGTCGGTTTCGCTCCGACGCCGGTCGGCCGTGGGGTGTACGCGTCGCCGAAGAAGACGAGAGGATCCCCGTAAAATGTGGGGCGATCGCGGCGCGCGGCTAGGCGACGTGCAAGTCCGCGTATGCGCCCATGCGGAACGTCGCGGTTCCTCGGCTCCAACGTTGAGACAACTTGCCCGGGGACCGCCTTTGCGCCTTACATTGCGCCGCCGCTCACATCCAGCCGTTGATTGAGAGCAGAACGGCGCCTAGCCAGACCAGTGCGTGGTAGGTGACCATCCACTCTTTCAAAGTGGACCGGGGAAATGGACACGCCCTGCACAACGGTACGTGGCGCGCACCTGCGCCGGGCAGGTTCATTTGCCTAGCGCTTCAGCAGCAACCTCTTCTTCAGCGAGGAGAGACAGCTTCTCATCTGTCGCTTTCTCTTCCTTCAGGGTCTGCAGCAGAAGGGTCACGGCATGCGTCTCTCCCAGCTGCTTCGCAAGCGCGATGATCGAGCCGTATGCGGCAATCTCGTAATGCTCGACCTTTTGTGCAGCTCCTATCAGCCCCGCGTCCAGAACGGGGCCGCGCTCGATCTCATCGATCAGCTCCTGGCCCTCCTCAACGAGGCCTTCCATGGCGACGCATTTGATCCGCTTAAGACGGATCCCGCATGATTCGACAACCTGGTCGATCCGTTCAATCTGGCCCCGCGTTTCCTCCAGATGTTTCATGAAGGCAGCGCTTAGATCGGCATTTGTCGCCGCGCGGGCAAGCTTCGGCAGCGACTTCGTCATCTGCTTCTCTGCGCTGTATATGTCGGATAGCGAATGGATAAACAGATCACTGATGGTTCTGGTGGTCATGTGTAACTCCGTGAATAAATCAAATCCGTGTGGAACGTGCTTGTGAATGTGGCGCCGCAGATGCCAGTGCTTCACACCGTTCGTCGCCGACGTCCTACCAGTTGATAACCGCAGCCATTAAGGAAAGCAGCTTGATTTCCGGTCATCTCAGGTTATCGATAACATCCTCCGCGCTTCCAAGTTCCGCTCCGGTCGTCGGGTCACTTTCCGGATCCGACTGCAGGCGCGTCGCCATGGCCGACAGTGACGCTTCCTCTTTGGAATCGAGGTTGACCCAGGCGTTGCCGTCCCCGCCATCCACCGCAGGCTCCCCATCTTTCATGGCGAGCCCGCTGCCGCTGTTCCAGGGCGCTCCAACCATCTCCCCGCCGTGCGACATCTTGAAGTAGGTACTCGCGAATTCGGGCATCGGCGCCAGCTTGCCCGACGGGAAATTGGGCGATATCGCATACAGCGCTTTTTCAAACGATTTCTGGTGCGCGACTTCGCGGGTCATCAGAAAGCCCAGTGCATCGCGGATACCCGGATCGTCGGTGACGTTGATTAGTCGCTCGTAGAGAATTTTCGCGCGGGCCTCTGCCGCGATGTTCGAGCGCAGATCGGCCGTCGGCTCACCGATCGTGTCAATGTAGGCGGCCGTCCACGGGACACCCCCTGAATTGGTCAATGCGGGACCACCGCCGTGCAGGAGCTGGGTGACGTGGCTATCGTTGCCCGCAGCGTTAAGCTTGCGGTACAACTCCGCCTGCTCATCCACCGCTTCAGCAAGCTCGCCTTTCGCGCCGCGGTTGAGCATCGCCACGATCGAGCCGATGATTTCCAGGTGGCTGAGCTCCTCGGTCGCGATGTCGTACAGCATGTCCTTGCGGCCTGGATCTTCCTCCGCAACCGCCTGGGTGAAGTAGCGCATCGCAGCGGCGAGCTCGCCCTGCGGACCGCCGAACTGCTCGAGCATCAGATTCGCGAGACCAGGATTGGTCGCGCCTACGCGTACCGTGTACTGCAGCAGCCTGTTGTGCATGAACATGAGAATCTCCGTTTCAGTGAATGCCAGTGACATGGCGCATGGGGTATGCCTGCGCGGACGTTTTCTACCTTTGAAACAGCGAGGCCGCTTGCAACGAGGTGGCCACGCGAAGCGTACAGGTGCCGCAACCTCGCAACAGGCAGTCCGTCATGGTGCGAGACGAATCAGACGGGCTCGGGAAGCCGGGCTACTGGCGGGCTGTCTATCAAATTTTGCGGAATCGCGCCACGCGCGACAGCAACCCAGTACGTGGCGCCGGTTCGAACAGAGAAATGAATATGAGCCTGCCTGCATGACCGAATACAGAATTCTGCTCATCCATTTCAACAGGCGCAGAGCGCGATCGGCACGGCGTACTAAAACCGAGGACCGCGGTTTTTACATTGTTTGCCGGCAGTACGCTCGCCAAGGCGGCGGTTATCCTCGTTTGGCCTTCTCACTTCCGTGCGCTGTGAACGCGCAGTCGGCAAATGTGTGCGCTCGTCGCTCGGCAAAGTTGAGGGCTTCCTCCGGCCACGCGAAATCCAATGGCTCGGAAAAGCTGGCAATGACGTTCGCTGGAACGAAATGACCTTCCTTATGAAGATACCAGGTGACGTTATAGCGCCGGTCCACTCTGTTGAGCGAATCCGCCTTGGTCTCCGTGATACGCACAAGAAGCCCGAGCCCGAGCCCGCGGTAGCGGCTGACAATTGTAGTCTTGCATGTCTTCTCCTCGACGTCCGGCGGCGGACACCGATTTCGCGATTCGCAATCAGCGACGCGCTCTACGTTTCCCTGGTCGCGCCGATGTTGACGCTGCTGCCCAGAAATTAACCGCTTCTCGTATCACGGCTGATGCGACTCGGGCTCATACGGATCCGATTGCAGCATGAGTACCGCTCAGCCCCATGCTCAGAATGGGCTTTTTATTCGTCCATGGATTTTTCATGACGAATCAACTTCGAAACCAAAGTTCGTTGAACTGGTTAAATTCCGAACGTGCGAACACGCGCACGGATCTCATCAACGCTGCGGGTGCACCTCGGCGACCGGCCACAAGCAGGCTGAATACATGCGTGCAGACCGTTTCGAATCGTCATGAAGAGCTTGCAAACGCGTCGGGTCCAGCCTCCGGGCCACTCCAAATCAACACTGCGCCGGCAGATCGCACGATGAAGCAATCGCAGCGCGACACAAGCAGAAATAGGAGGCGCAGGAACAGGCGGGCGACGTCATGGCAATAGAAGGCACGGAGGCCGGCGCTGAGCATAGTTGCGGCGAGCTATCCGAGCAAGGCAAGCAGGTATGGCGAACTGGACGCGGAATCGACGGAGGCGGCAAGGAGTGATGCGATCGTATCAATTCGGCGTTAGGCACGCGGAGCAATTCATTCCGTCGGTATCGCCCACCACCCAGTAAGTGTATTGAACGAAGCCCGGGAAACGTACAACGCCGTCAGGCACTGTACGCAACCGATCTTGTGCCAACTTATAGAACCTGCGAGAGCGACCCCTTACCGGTTTTTTGTTTCCCCATTTCCACGCGAGGCTGTGTCCTCTTTTTTGAACCGCCGATGGTCAGGATGGCATCGAGCTGCTGCCAGCGCCTAGCCATTTCCTCGCGTGCCTGATCCATTGCTTCGGCTTTCTGTATGGGATCTCCACGGCGTCTCGCTCTTCAATTTCTGCGGCAACCGGCATACCATCATCCGTCGCACGCTGCATGGCTTCTCTGCGTCCTTTGCTTTCTGCCAGCTCTTCCGCATTAACCTGGTCATCGTACATGATCCACTCCTGTGAGACATACTGGTTCGCCGACAAGCGGCTGTCGCCGCCCTGATAGCCGGGACGGTGCGACACATCGTAACGGGCGTTCGTGGCGCACACGTCATCCGTCCACGAAGACCCGTTGGGAAACAGGCATGCTGGACAACTGTCCCTCGTACCGGCTCGCAAGTTCGTGTACGACGGCCAGCGTGATCAACGCAGAGCGTGTGATGTGACGTTCTCTTGCTGCCTGATCGACTTGCTGCAGGAGACTTTCGAGCAGGCTGAACTGGATGCCCACGGCCTGCGAGGTAACCCGCGCGAGATTGATGTCGACAAATATCCAGATTCCCTCTCCATCGTCCATGTCGAGCACATGCAATTCGGACGTGCTGCAGGTGGGAGCGGGTATGAGCTGCTCGCTGCGAGCATAGGCCGATTCCACGGCCTTCTGCGCGTCGCCCTTCAGTTCATCCATCGATTTGCCGTGCGCAACGGCACGGGGGAAATTGGGAAAACTGGCGCGAAAGCCAGTGTCACCGTCGCGACGCACATAAAGCGGATATTGCATGTCTTGCTCCACTCCAGCAGGGGACAGACTGGCATTCAGTCAGAGTCCGCTCGCCTGAACGTTGCCGTCGACGATGTCCTTGCCGTATTGCATCGCGAGGTCGATGGCATCACCCGCGGTGGTGGGACTTGCTGTAGTGAACAATGTCGCATAGCGGCCGGCCTTGGCGTCGCCGGGCTGAATAGAGTCGATGCGCACGACAGACGAAAACCGCCGCGGACCTTTGGCATACGGGTCACGATGCAGCGGAAACTCCTGATGAGAGTACGCGCGTAACTCGTACCCTCTGTATTCGATGACGGGAATGGTCATGATGACGCGCTCCATAATAGTGCTGACCGTCATTGCCCAATGCCTATCCAGGTGCGAAAAAAGGCGGCCAGAGAAACATCTGGATCACTTCACAATGCGCCTGATGATGCCGCAAAGCAATCTAAATCGTGCGGATGTAAAAATGTAGTCCAGCGTCTTGCCACCCTCCCCTCCGGACGGCGAGCCCGTCCAACGACCTGCTAGTGCAGGGAGTAGTTTTCGTGCTCGCGCGTAAGCTGCGCATCGCTATTACCTATGCGATGTCCGATCCCCCGATATCCGGCGGGCGCCGGCTGCGTGCGTTGTGGGCTGCGTCATCGCCTGACGACCGCATTATCGCGTCTCCGGTTGCGGACTGCATTGCGGGACTCCGTAACGACATATCGTCAAGCTGTGCTTCGAGTGCGCGACGCAGTTCTGTACACACGACAACGGATTGAACAGCCAACGCGAGCTCTCGCGAATCAAATCGTCTAACAGCACAATGGAATTGCAACGACACTCCAATACGAAGGCGGTGGGAAAATAGTGCGGCCCGGAGAAGATCAGGAGCCACTCTTCGTTTGTCCAGCCGCCTAAACGGGCAATCGCGCTAAGTACGTTGTGCGAGACTGCATTGGGCACATTTCCTTGTGAAAGATACTAGGCACCTGTGGTCAGGATACGAGCGCCTGTGTCTATCGTCGGTACGGTCACGTACGGGCATGCATCTGCGTCGACGTGCGATGGACGCACAAGGGCGGCCAGTTGGTAACATCACTGAGATCCGAGCCGGCATACGATGCCAAGCCTACCTTCGAACGCGAATGAATGCGCGCTGTCAACCGTTGCCAGTTCATTCCTTGACTGACGCGAGACGTTGCGGAAATAGAGCATGCCCACGAATGGCGTGCTCGCCGTCGGGCTGTATCTCGCGCCATGTTTATGGATGGGCGCGCCGCGCCGCCGCGCCCCACCTTCGGAAGGTACAGCGTCCTGCCCGGACGTCGCCTTACTGACCTGGTCTGGTCGGGCGCACAAATTACCTTGCAGAATACGGTAATATTTCTCGCAGCATTCGAGAAAAGAAACGCGAACGAGCGACCGCATGCCGCTGCCTCCACGAAGGTGCTGAAGCCAGGAGCGAGCGATGACTGAACGTACCTTTCGCATCGTAAAAACACCGTTATTGCGCCAGCTCGAACCCAATGCGGGGGCCTGCAGCACTGTTGGCTGCCGCAACCATTCGCGCCCGCGACGCACGGCCGTTGAATCAGGTACGCATCTCAGGACGCATGCTGAACACGGGTCTTTTAATCCAGGAGTCGATAACTGACTGCAACTGCACCCACATTTTCTCGTTCAGATCAAATTCTTCACCAACGCCCCCGCTGCCGTCTTCGCACAGGCGGCAATAGACGACTTCACTGCCTGCCCAATGCGCTGTGACGGAGTCACTCAAGTCTGCCGTGATGCCGCGTGGAACATCGCGTAACAATTTTGCTATGCTTGATTTAAACTCGTCCATGTTCATGGTCAGTCTCCGAAATATATCCTTCGTCAGCATAACCTGGACCCAGGTCCAAAACTGGCGGGCGACAGAGGAGCATCCCGCGGGTCCGGCAAGGGTGTGCAGGCGCGCACAAATCCGTGATGAGATAACGAGCGATTTCAGTTGCTTTGATATCGCATTCGGCCCATGATCACCTGTGAGGGCTTGCTCCCTCAATTTACGAATGTTGAATTGAGATTACTCATCGCCAGCTATGCACCAATCCGGTCTAGACGCTACGATGCATGACAAGACGCACCGGAGATGTATGTGCTTACGATCGCCCAGCAACGTCACAGCCTGACTGTCACTGAGAACCGGATCATTCGGGCGGAACTCAGCGTTAATACAATGCGCGACATGATTCAGACATCGCTCGTGAGTGGCTCCGACACGCGACCGTTGCAGGACGTGCTCGCTATGGCAGAGCAGGCGCTTGACGACCTTTCCGAGATCAGGAAGTTCTTGATCGAAAGCATTAAGGGAAAGGAGCGGGACCTCGCCAAGATCGTTGGATCCATGACCTAATGCTGTTTGTATTCGATTGAAGGCCCCCAAAGGACGTCAATCGCTGCTTGCCCGACGACCTCTGCGACCAAGAGTTCTATCTCAGCGCGTGTATATTGCATCAAACAAGGAGGCGCCTTTTACCGTCGCCATGCAAGAGCGATCGCAAAGACGCCAAATCAGTCGAACCTTCCCTCCAACAACGATTGAATACTAAGGCGAAAGACCGTCGCATGCCTCCTTTGTATGAGCTTTTATCTAGCTGTATATTCGCAATCCTAACAATCCATAGCCGGCGTTCGATCTTTATGACTTGCAGGGATTACTTCATGCCTGCCACTCACGCTTCTGCTTTACAAAGGCAGCTCGCAGCGGAGTCCATAAGGAGGCTGGCAAAGATGATGCGATCCAGCGATGTGAGATAGGCTGAAGAAATTGCGCCTACCGGTGCCCGCAAATGCAGGCACCGGCCGCTTACAGCGGCTTGATATTTGCTGCATGCAGTCCTTTTGGACCACGTTTCGTCTCATAGCTAACCTTCTGGTTTTCAGCAAGGGTCTTGAAACCCTCGCCGCTCACTTCGGAGAAATGCGCGAACAGATCTTCCCCACCTGCGTCAGGGGTAATGAATCCAAATCCCTTGCTATCGTTAAACCACTTTACAGTACCGGTGTCCATAAACATTCCTTGAGAGAGATGTGCCAGCTCCTATGGTGGAGCGTCCGAAGAGTCAAGGAGCGAGAGGACAACGAATACCGCTGACGCAGCGAGCCATTGATGAACAGCAATCGACCTTCTTGAGCTTCGGATTCCACAATACGCTGGTGACAGGAACCAGGCAAGAAGAATGCAAATGAGCGATTCATTCTGCTCGTTGCGTCCGCGCATGCCGTACCCTGACGTGTATCGCGGCACTGCATTGCGTGCCCCATCTGACACCCCCTGGCCGGCTCGCGTGCTCTGCCTGCTACCGTGCGGGCTTGCGAATTAGATGGAGACGGAACCGGCAAATGCGCGCAGAATGGATTACAAGGCGGCCGCTCCCGCGGCCGAAGTAATTGGAGAAACACCATGGCAAAAAGTCAACTGCGCGGCAATCGTGAGGCGAAAAAGCCTAAGCAGCCCAAAAAGGTACCGTCTCCTGCGGCAGATCTGTCCTGGACGACAGCCCCGAAGACTGCCAGCTCACCAGCAAAGAAAAAATAACCAACTCCTGAGGACGCGGCCTCGGTCTGCGCCTCCTGATCCCCGCTTCCCCGCGCATCGTCTGTAGCGGTGCCATACGGGTCAGCCAAGGGCTAGCCCATTTCCTCCTGGTTACTGTATTTATCGCGCGACACGCGCGCTGTGCCGCACGCGAAATCAATGGTCGGACACACGCCGTCTTCGTAAGTTGCGGGGGCTGCGCGCGCCGTCATACGCGTGGTTGTGCCCGCGTTCGTCATATCGGCAAGCCGTGCTCACGTCCACGGATCATCGTAACGATGGCGTCCGGCACGCCTTTCGACAGTATCGCGCGCGGGTTCTGGCTCGTTCGCCGAAGTCACCTAACCGCAGAAAAAAGGGTGTCTGTGAACAACACATTGCTTCAGTACGCGGTACGATTTCGTTCACGCTCACCACCGTGGACAGACACCGCGCC
>NZ_BAAILL010000010.1:0-1491 GCF_054589215.1 Paraburkholderia sp. 2C
CAATAACAACAGCAGCACGAATGCATCGGCGCCGCCGCCGCCGGCGGACCAGAGTTTCGTCGATAGCGCGCCGGTTCCCGACGTCCCCGCGTTCGTCGACAACATCGCGACCAACCAGCGCGGCGACGCGCGCTTCGCTACGGTGGCCACCAATGCGGGTGTGCGTCTCGTCTCGCGTTTTCTCGATCTATGGATGCCGCTCACGCTGCTGGTGGATGCCGGCGAGACCGCGCCCGCGGTCGGGACGTTTCCGGCTATCGTGCCGTCAACGTGGACCGGTTTGCCCAACGACGGCACGCCGGGCGGCACGATCCTCAATGCGCCCGTGCTGACCCAGAACATCCAGTTTGCGATCAACGAGACGACGAATCGCACGCAGGCCCAGGCCGACGCGGCCTATTTCGACGACCGGCGCGGCAAGGGCTTCAGCGTGACCGACGGCATGGGGCCGCTCACCGACGCATGGCGCGCGGCGGCCCAGCAGACCACCACCATCACGAGCATTCCCGCGGATGCGACGAGCGTGCTGTTCAACGACATGGGGAACAATATCGGCGTCGGCAGCAGCGGGAATCCGACCTTCGGGCATGTGGTGGACCTGCTTTCCGCGATGGGCAATAACGCATCGACCGAGCCGCCCAAGCGCTTTTACAAGTACGCGCGGCCTTACCGGTGGAGCACGAGCGTGATCGTCGATCCGACGCTGGTGCCGGCCGAAAGCACGGACCCGACGACCGACGGCGGCTTTATCAGCGGCCACGAAGCGGAGGCGATGCGCGACGCGCTGACGATGGCGTACTGTCTGCCCGAGCGCGGGCCCGAGATGATTTCGCGCGGGCTCGAACTGGGCGAGAACCGCATTCTTGCGGGCATGCATTCGCCGCTCGATGTGATGGCGGGCCGCATGTTCGCGATCGCGGCGACCGTGGCCAATCTGAGCGATCCGGCAAACGCCACGCTAAAGACCGAAGCGTTCCAGCAGGCGCATACCGCACTGGAAGCGGCAACGAATACGACGCCCGCCAGTTTCCTTGCGTTTGCGCATTCGGGAACGCCCGCTACCGACCGGTTCGCCGACTTCGCGACGAACAAGGCCAACGACATCAGGCGCATGACGTTCGGCTTCGCGCAGATCGAATCGACCGATGCGCCGCCCGTGGTTCCGAAGGGCGCCGAGGTGCTGCTCGAGACGCGTTATCCGTATCTCACCGCGGACCAGCGCCGCGTGGTGATCAAGACGACCGAGTTTCCGTCCGGTTTCCCGGTGATGGACGATCCGGAAGGCTACGGACGCATCGACGCATTCGCGGCGTTCAACGGTTACGGCCAGTTCAACGGCGGCGTCGGGATCAATATGGATGCGACGCAAGGCGGCTTCAGCGCAAACGATACGTGGCGCAACGATATCTCGGGCAGCGGCAAGCTGACGCTCGGGGGCACGGGCACGTTGCAGCTTGCCGGCAATAACAGCTACTCGGGCGGCACGCAGGT
>NZ_BAAILL010000011.1:0-163642 GCF_054589215.1 Paraburkholderia sp. 2C
TTTTCTGGTGGTGAATCCGTGTATTCCGGACTCGTGGCCGGGCTTCGAAGCGACCGTCCATATGCATTCGACCCGCTACGAAATCCACGTGAAATCCGCCTTGGGGCATCCTGCCATGCGCATTGTGCTCGACGGTCAGGCTGTCGATTGCAGCGGCAATGGCGTGTACGCGCCACTTGATGCTGGTTCGCATACGCTGATAATTTCGATATGCTCAGGTGTCGCCGAGGAAATCGACTCGCCCGAGCCTGCCGTGTAACATGGCTAGGGCCATTCACATGACGCCTCACATCTGCATGAAATGGTGAAGCCGCAATCAGGTTCTGTGAAGTGAATCGTCTCGCAGATCCGACGGACCTGACATCTGTCCTCATGGGCATGGAAACAGCGCCGCGGGCAGGCCTCACCGCGCTGCCCTGAATTCTGAATCCACAGCCGAGCGCCCGCCCCCGCTCGACAGGCAGCACATGGTCGACCAGTCCTGTGGCGATAGTCTGCCTTGGCATTGTGCGTGCCCTGCCGTCTCAGGGTCCTGAGCCATCACTATGCCACCCTCGACCTTGATGGCGCGCAACCCCGCGGAGCCATCCGCGTTGGCCCCGGGGTGAGCACGATCCGGATTGCCCGTTCGTGCTGGCCGGCTAGTCTCCATTGAAATACCGGCTAACCTCAGCGATCACCGCTCCATAGGCTGTTCTTTCATCTGCAAACGAGCTTTCCAGCTGGACAGGTCGCTTGCCTTGCGGGATGAACCGGACAATCACACCTGAGTCAACCCTCCGCATTTCGACGCCACATTTTTGGTCGACGAACAATCGGCCGATCATCGGCATTCTGTACCATTTGTTTGCAGGCACTCCCGCCTCCGATAATTCATCCTGGCATTCCCGTTCGAGGAAGCTCAAGCGTAAATCGACAGTGACGGTCACCCGTTCGGCCAATCGCCACACGACAACCACAGTTGTTACGCGAAGGTCCGGGGAGATACGCGCATAACGTCTCCCCCCGAGCGGCGTGGCCCACTATACACGCGAACACCGGAGCGACTTCGCGTTCTTGATCTCGCTGCCTCCTTCGCAAGGCCCGCAACCGGCAGCGCGCCGCGCCCGCACACTCTGGTCGCGCGCCACAGTCTGCCTCGGGATCGGTCACGAGGACTCTGTGACTGTGCAATGCGTTACCAGAAATGTCTTGACCGTGTAGAGCCTGATGCGTATTTTGGACCGTGACGCTTGAGAGGTGCGACTGCTACTCACCAATCAACTGCTTTGGTGTTGTATTTGTTGCGTTGTTCTTTATGCTTGGTCGTCGTGTTCGGTTCGCCCCGCGAACTGACCTGATTCTCTGGCAAGGCAGCGCAGTCACAACTTAAACGTATCGCTTCAAACGAAGCGTCGTGACAAAAGCTTGCGAGCCGTTGATCTCAGTTCGCTCTGAGTTCGCTGGCGCCGACCGGGCTGCGGGCGCGCTCAGCCCGCCCCTCTGCTGCACGGACTTTTCAAGCGCAGGCGGAGGCGCACCTGCCCGACTTCAGCGGGGCCGATGTATTCCTGCAACCGGGCGCAATGGAGAGTGTGACCGCGCGCGTCGCACTCCTGGAATGACGGGACTCGTCATGATCGACCAACGGCAAAATCTTCTGCATCTGCTACAGGTGGCCCATGCGCTGGCGCTGGATGTTGAGCACTCGCTAAGGAGGCTCGACGGGCACTGCACCAGTCGTGTCACATTCGCCAAACGGATGGAAATCTGCCTGAATGCAACGCTCGACCAGCAACGATTACTGGTCGAGTGTCTGCGCAGAATCAATGGAGGCGGCGAAACCGTCCGAGCGATCAACGTGGATCTTCCGGTAAGTGCCGAGCATGCATTGGCAGCCGAATCGGACGGCGATGCACTGCACGAAATGGCGCGCGTCCATGCACTGACGCTCAAGGAAATCGACGTCTACTCGGCATGTATCGCAACGGCGGAGTCCAGCGGCTTTTTTGAAACCAAGTTCACTTGCGAGGCGATCCTGTTGCAAAAATTTGCGATGGCAGCATACCTGACGCAGGACAATCCGCGGACCGCACAAACGTGATGGCATGGACAAAGGAAGAGGATGGCATCGGACCCATTGAACGCGTCAACCCCATTCATCTTCACCTAACAGCCGCTCGATTGATGCTGATACGTCGAGCGTGTACTGATCGAACATCGCGCGCATAAAGGAGCCTCTTGGGGCTTTAGCTTCCAGTCATCTTCATGGCCTTCATCGTCCCCGCAACACAAAGTCTCTCTTGAAGTTATAGGCCAGCACCTGGAGGCTCATCTCCGTACTCACCCGCCCTAGCGTCCGGGTCAGGAAGTGTGCGGGCTCCATCCAGTGCTTGAGCGTACCGAAGACATGCTCGACGGTACTTCGACGGATGGTCATTGCATCGGGCATGTGGTCGATCCGACGCTGCATGGCCTCCAGTACGCCTTCGTGTTCCCACCGTCGGATGCTGCGATAGTCGCTGGGCGAACATCGCTCCTTCGGAGGGCAACGCGGACAGGCACTGGGCCAGTACACCCGCAGATTCATGTCCTTCTCAACGGTGTTGAACCGATGAATGACACGCTCACCCGCAGGGCATCGATACATATCGGCTTTCGCAACGTAGACGAAGTCGGCTTTCGTGAACAGCCCCTTCTTCCTTGATGCGGAGGTCAGTGGCTTCGGGACATACGCGCTGATGTTGTTCAGATCGCATGCGTGTAGCGATCGTGTGCAAGTGCAGATCGCAGACGGGGCAAACCGGCGCACCGGACGTCCGCGAGGCCAATTACATACACCAATTCAAGATGCCGGCGCTTGATGTGCCGCCCCTCGCTTATCAGGTCATGTTCGCGTTCTCGCGCGCCGTCCGGGATACCGGGACGGAAACTTCACCGCCGCGAAAAAGGTCACTGCCGTCGCGATGCCCCCCGTTGAATTCGGCACGGCCGGCACGTAAGCCATCACGATATCAGCGAGAACGAGCGGACCGAACGAAATAGCGCTGATCACGCGGTTGTTGTGCACGAAGTCCGCGCTGTCCCAATGCCCCCGGCCGATGGTCTCGCGGGCATACTGCAGTGTAAAAGACTGCCGCAGAGAGATCGACGCCAGCACGATCAGCATCAGTCTCGCATCGACGCGCACCCGCGCCGCGACGATTGACCATCGCACATCCTTCGCGAACGCATAGACCATAAGTGCGCCAAACAGTACGGCCGTGCCGATCTCCAACAGATTGATGTAGCGGCCCGGCGTCACCATACGAGCATCAAAAAAAAGCGACGGCGAGGATCGAGGCAACTGCAGTCCGCCGCCATACCGGCCAGACGCTCGACCACCACGAACGCGATAAAAGGGGCAAAGGCCAGAAGAAAATTCATCTCCGACCCAGAGTGTCCAGTCGTCCACGCGCCAGCATGAGTTCTCGCCCCGCTCATTAGCATGAAAACTGCCCGGTACGCGGTGAGCAATCTCGACCGTTGCGAGCGGCCCGGCCGAGACACTAGCGCATCGGTCAACAGCAGATCGCTACGCAAATATTTCCAGCGACCAAGATATTGATTTCGAAGGTCTGCCCGGCCAGCCGGGTCTTCACGGCTATTGGCATTCCGGAGGGGGATATTGCTCGAGGTATTCCTCCTCCTGGCACCTGTAGCACGTCACGGTGCGATTAACCAGGTCGACGTCGTAGCGGACGACGCCCGCGCGCCACGAAGCCGTCAGAAATTCGGCAAACGAGCTCTCCTGCCTGATCGATCCGCAGCGCACTCACGAGTGCGTGCCGGTCGAATGGCGGCACGTCGACGGCGCCCGACACCAGCGGCGTGCCCTGCACGACGACAGGCCCGTCCTCGGTCAGATACAGACTCTCGCATGCAGGCAAGAACCACACATTGCGCGTCACCCCTGCTCGCCGAAGGGTGTCAGCCAGGAACGGAAAGCCGTCCACTTTCGGTCGGCCGGACATGGCACGCTGCTGCGCGGCCTGCAGATTCTCGATCGCCTTGCTCATTGCTACTCTCCTTATTGTTGAAACGCGGCAGCGGGATTGCGTGGCGGATGTCGCGCCTCAGTCCACCGGTATGTTGTGCATTTGATGGGTATCGGCCAGCTTCTTCAGTAACTTTCGGAGCGTGGCTCGTTCGGTCGCACCCAGAGCTCCAAAAAAGCGCTCGTCGTTGCCGTTGGCAATGGTTGTCAGTTCGGGCAAGACCCGTTTGCCCTGTCGAGTCAGCTCAAGTAGCTGAACGCGGTTGTCTTCCGAACTCGTTGCACGCGAAATCCATCCCTTGAATTGCAATTTGTCGAGCACTTTTGAAATGGCCCCACGAGTCATGCCCATTGCGTCGGCGAGACCAGCGGGAGTCAAGGCCGCCCCTCCCCCAATCTGATTCAATGCGACCCACTCCGCGACCGACAAGCCCCGCTCCTGCAACGCGCGGGCGAACGCGCCGGAAATGCGGTTAGAAACGAGTCTGACCCAATAGCCCAGATGCGTTTCAAGAGCGGGGGCCGGCTGTATCGAAGTCGCGTGGTCCACGGAGCACCTTCATGCATGTAATTTCCATGGAAACTATTATGATTTCCATGGAAATATTTGTCAAGACGGTTGGGGGAAAACCTGGTTGACCTTTTATGTGATCCCAATGCGACGGCAAATGGTTGATCTTCAGCAGCGAGTGGACTTTCGCTGAATGTAAGTCGACTTCGCACAATGGGTCGGGTATAGCCCATCGACGGGGGCGCAGACTGATTCTCCTTGAGAGATCATGGAAGCGACTATGACCAATCGCGTGCCCCGGATGCCGCGGACAAGGACAAGCTAACCGCCGCTGAAGTTAAGAGAAATTTGGGCGATTCGAACGGCCGGTTTGGATTTATGGGAGCCGGGAGATCGGGACATCCTGCAAAAAGGCCGCTACCTGATCTCACAATGTTGCACGACTACTCGGCATTGGCACCTATGACGACATGCAACCTCGACCGGGGGCCCATCGGTAAAAGGCTGTCTCGCATTTGCGTGTAGCATGGATACGCTGCCCACGGCCAATGACACCCGCTTCCTGTTGGGAGACTCAGGCATGCGACTTTCAGACTTCATCTTGCGAGATCTCGAGCCGATTTCGGAACAATGGGAGGCGTTCGCCGCCACCCTTCTACCGGCGGCGGACAATATGGAACCATTGCAGTTGCGCGAGCATGTGAAGGAAATCCTGCGGATCGTGGCAATGGACCTGCGTACCTCTCAGACGCGGGAAGCCCAACGCGAAAAATCGATGGGTCGATGTATCGGTCTGATCGATCCGGCAGAAGAAACAGCTGCGCAAAAACATGGCGTTCTGAGAGCGCGGGCCGGCTTCAACGTTAACCAGCTCGCCGCCGAATATCGCGCCTTGCGCGCAAGTGTGCTTCGCCTATGGATGGACGACTGCGAGCCTGGAACGCCCGATCCGGGCGATATCGTCCGCTTCAACGAAGCGATCGATCAGGCGCTCGCCGAATCAGTCACCTCTTTCAACGCGCAGATCGAACAGAACCGCAACCTCCTGCTCGGGATGCTCGGGCACGATCTGCGCAGCCCCCTGCAGGCAATTCAGGTCACTGCGTCGCATCTGGCGCTGTTAAATGCGGGGGAGCAGGTATCAAAGGCCGCCGGCCGTCTCATACGTAGTGGGGCCCGGATTCAGGGGCTGCTAAACGATCTCACCGAATTCAACCGGACCAAACTCGGATTGGGCATCAACGTAAAACCTGCTAGTGTCAATCTGGCGGATGTGCTCGCTGACGAAGTCGAGGAATTGCGCGCAATCCATCCTGACAGGCAAATCGATTATGACGTCAGTGGAGACTCGCAGGGAGACTGGGACGGTCCGCGTTTGCAGCAATTGCTTGGCAATCTTGTTCTCAATGCCATCAAGTATGGAGCCCAGGACACGCCTGTGCGCGTGATGGTAATCGCTGGCGTAACGGAGGTCCGTATCAATGTCAGCAATCGTGGAGCTGCGATTGGAACCGCCACGCTAGCCCGCATCTTCGATCCGCTGATGCGAGGGCCCGACCGGAGTGAAGACGAGCGGACCGGTAGTCTCGGACTGGGGTTGTATATCGCACGCGAAATTGCGAGGGCTCATCACGGTGCTATCGAAACCCGGTCCAACGATATTGAGACAATATTTTCCGTGTCACTGCCCAGGAACGTCAGCCGGAAAGGGGGCTGACAATCCGTGGTGGCGAAGAGATTTGCCACGCCGCGTAAAGCCGCCATTCGCGTACTGGAACCGAATGTACCTTCGGGGGCGAGATGTGTCTGTGGCATCAGGCACTACGCAGCCGGTTTTACGGACGCTCGCAGGGCTCGGGCCAGCGTTGCTCAGCCGAAGGTCGATGCGGCCGTCGTCTGCGTTATGCCGCCATCTGCCCGAGCAAACGCAGCAGTGAATCAGGAGCAGTGCTTTTCCGGCAGTATCCGTCAAAGCCGGCCGCAATTCCATTTGCATGAACGGTGATCTCGTCGTACGCGGTGAAGGCTACAAGGACGATGTGCTGCGTCCGACCTTCCCGTCGTAACTGCTGCGCGAGCGCAAATCCGTCTATGTCCGGCATGTTGATGTCGAGCAGCGCGATCTCCGGCATCCGCACAGCGATGGCGTGAAATGCCGCTTGCGCGCCGGTAGCGAATTGAGTGTCATATCCCAATAAGCAGAGTGATGCCGTAATTGCTTCGGCCCCGTTTTTATCGTTATCAATCACGAGCAGGCGACGCCGCTGGTTGGCCTGCTGTCGAAGCAGGGTGCGCAATGTCCATCGCGCAGTGTGCGGGAACGTTTTCATATGTGCGAACGCTTCTGATAGGCTTGACGACACAAAGTCGAGCATGGGGTATTCCCGCCGCCGCATCATGACATCATTCAGGCGCCGACTCGTCAGAAAACGGGACGCGCTTCATAGGCAGATTCCATGCTTTCCGAGCGACTTCGCGATGACCAGCGCGGCTTGTTATTTCAACGTTCCGCTTGCGAATCGGTGGCGTGCCGGATTTCCGACCCGAAATGCCACAGGGAAAGTCAATTGACTCTGCTAAAGTGTTGTCATGCACATCGTCGACCGTCTGCTGCAAGAGCTAGCTGATGCCAGCGCACAGATCACCCAGCGCCGCGCGCAGCTGCAGCAGCAGTTCGACTACGTAGAGCTTTTGGAAAGACTCCGAGTCAGCGTGTGCATACAGCGGAACGAGCTGGCCTTGTACCAGGCAGAATTGGACAGGTCGGTGGCGGTGCACCAGCGTCTCTCCGCACTTATCATTTTCCACACCGGAAGGGAGCGGGATTGACCCGTGACGCGGTGAACACGAGGCGTTGCGGTGCAGCGACTACCTCGCGCTGACCGCATACTTGCGACAGGAGCTAACCCTGAGTACCGGCCGCCCACCCCACACATCTGCTTTGCATCGATCTGCTTTGCATCGCGGTCGCTTCGTGCTAGCGCAGCGTCATTTCGCGCCGGGAAACAAGTGTTGATGCAGGAAGTCGACAAACACGCGCACCTTCGGCGGCGTCATACGGCCTGACGGCCACAGCGCGCGAAACGGAATCCGGTCCGCCGTGAAATCGCGCAGGACGGCGACCAGCGAGCCATCGGCGAGCTGCTTGCGCACCGCATAGTCAGGCACGTTCGCAAGACCCAGCCCTTCTTCAGCCAGTGCGATAAGCGGCTCCACCGCGCTTGCAATCGCCGTCGACGGCAGTTCGACGTCGAATGAAACGCCGTCGCGCACGAAGGTCCAGCGTCTCAACCGCCCCGTGCGCGAAAACCGATGCTGCAGGCACGCATGCGTGCCCAGTTCCTCCGGCGCTGCCGGCACGCCGCGCGCATCGAGATAGGCCGGCGCGCCGACGATCAGATGCGTGTAATGCCCGAGCGTGCGCATCGTCAGTTGCGAATCGACGGCGTCTCCCGTGCGCAGCACCGCGTCGAAACCATCTTCGATGACATCGACGAGCCGATCACTGAAATCGATCTCGAGCTGCACGTCGGGATATTCGCGCATGAACGCCGACAGCACCGGCATCAGCAATGTGCCGACCAGCGGAATGCTCACGCGCAACCGGCCCATCGGCTTCGCGCGCGAAATGGCCAGCTCGGATTCGGCCTCCTCGATCTCGCCGAGGATGCGCTGACAGCGCGCGAGAAAAAGCTCGCCTTCCGGCGTCAGACGTACGCTTCGCGTGCTGCGATGAAATAGCCGCACGCCAAGCCGCGTTTCGAGCCGCGCGATGGCCTTGCCGATCGCCGACGCCGAAAGTCCGAGTTGCCGCCCTGCTTCCGCAAAGCTCAGCGTTTCCGCCGCGCGCGTGAACACGACCATGCCGCTCATGTGATCGAGCGCGCCGGACGCGCGCGCGGCGCCGTTGCCGATGTCAGGCTCGGTCATCTCGACACTCTCCCTCCGTGCGGTGAAATGCGCGTCATACAGCCGGGTCGATCGACATGAATTGTCGCGACGCGGACGACGTCTGCGCGCGATCGATCAGATCGTGCAGGCGCACGGCATCGGCGAAGGTGGGCGCGGTGCGCGTGCCATGCGTCACGTCGTGCGCGTAAGCCCAATACAGCTCGGCCAGTTCCAGCACCGCGGACGGCAGCCCCGATCCCGGCAGCCGATGATAACCCTGCGGCACCGCAAGCGGTGCCAGCGGCGCCTTGTCGTCGCGCGCGCCGACGATGCGGTAATCGTCGCCGACATCGCCGAACGCCGACGTATTGGTGATGCGCAGATCGCCTTCGGTCCCGGTGATGTCGATCTGCACGCCCGAGCCGCTGCGCTTGCCGCCCTCGATATGCACCGACAGCACCGCATTGCCGTTCAGCATGCCCGCCAGCACGAGCTGATCGGGCGCGGACGTCGGAATCGACGCGCCGCTCTCCCTGATCGTGACGAGCGGAAACTGATTCGGCGTGAGCGCCGCGATGGACACGGGCCAGCCCGTCACCGTGAGCAGCATGTCGAGGAAGTGGCCGCCATAGATCGAGACGATCGACGAGAAGTTGTCGGGCGACACCGTCCATTCGAGCGCGCGCGAGCGAATCGCCTGGAAGTAGTTCACGCTCACGTGCACGCGCACGGAACGCAGCGCGCCAACATAGCCTTGCGCAACGAGATCGCGCACGTAACGGTTATGCGGCGCGAGCCGACGCTGCAAGCCGACGACATGCCGCACGCCGCGCGCTTGCGCAAGGCGCAACAGCTCCGCCGAGTCTTCGGGCGTGGTCGTCAACGGCCATTCGCAGTAGACGTGCTTGCCCGCCTCGATCGCGCGCTTCACGGTCCCGGCATGCTGCGGCGCCGTGTTCAGCGCAACGACGAGATCGATGTCGGGACTTCCGACGATCTCATCGATCGAAGCCGCCACGCGCCCGATGCCATACTCGCGCGCTGCGCTTTCCGCCGCCTCGCGCCGGTGACTGAATACGGCCTGCAGCGCGTAATGCGGCAACAGATCGAGCACGCGCAGATGTCCGTGCCGCGCCCAATTGCCGACGCCGATCACGCCCACGCGCAACGGGGCGATGTGTGATGTTTCCATGAGAGTCCCCGTGTTCAAGAAGTGACGCGGATTATCGGAACGGTCGCCGACGCGATAAATGCCGGCACCACAACATGACTGTTCTGCTTACCAAAACAATCGCCGCAACACTGCCGCGGCGCCCCGCCGCGCGATTGCGGACACGCGCGTCCGGGGTGCGTGAACCGTCGGACCGTTTTTCTCAGGCGGATGCGCATCTACATTCCGTGTCAAGCGTCGCCGGTCATCGGCATGACGCACCCGCTACCCGGAATGATGGAGATCGAAATGTCCAGACTCTTTTCGCCAGTCAAAGTCGGTTCGTACGAATTCGCGCATCGCGTCGTGCTGGCTCCGCTCACCCGCATGCGCGCCGAGGAAGGCGCGCGGCCCGGCCCGCTGATGGCCGAATATTACGCACAGCGCACATCGCCCGGCGCATTGCTGATCAGCGAAGCGACCATCGCCGCGCCGGAAGGCAACGGCTATCTCGGCGCGCCCGGTCTTTACGATGATAGTCAGATAGCCGGATGGAAAGCCGTCGTCGATGCCGTGCACGCCAAGGGCGGCACGATCTTTCTTCAGCTTTATCACGCGGGCCGGCAGTCGAACGCGCAGTTGCAGCCCGGCGGTGGCCGCCCCGTGGGGCCGTCGGAAGTGCCGCACGGCGGCGTCGCCTATACCGAGGCGGGCTGGGTACCGAACACGCCGAATCGGGCGCTGGAAACATCGGAAGTCGCCGGCATCGTCGACAGCTTCCGCGCGGCGGCGAAGCGCGGCATCGCGGCTGGCTTCGACGGCGTCGAACTGCATGCGGCCAATGGTTATCTCTTCGACCAGTTCCTTCAGAACGGCAGCAACCTGCGCACCGACGCATACGGCGGTTCGATCGCGAACCGTGCGCGCCTGCTGCTCGATACGACGCGCGCCGTGATCGATGTCTGGGGCGCGGACAAGGTCGCGGTTCGGCTCGGACCGAGCGGTTCGTGGGGCGACATGTCCGACAGCGATCCGCAAGCGCTTTTCGCCTACGTCGCGGCGGAACTGAACGAGCTCGGCATCGCGTATCTGCATCTGATCGAGCCGCGCATCGCGGGAAATGTCGAAGACGACGCACGCGATCAAACGCCCGTCGCGGCACAGACACTGCGCGCGCATTTTCACGGTCCGATTATCGCGGCGGGCGGTTTCGATGGCGACAGCGCCGAAGCCATCGTGCAGTCGGGCGATGCCGATCTCGTCGCATTCGGACGGCATTTCATCGCGAATCCCGATCTGCCGGAACGCCTGCGCAAGCATCAGCCGCTCAATCCGTACGATCGCGCGACCTTCTTCGGTGGCAACGCAGTCGGTTATACCGATTACCCGTTCTTTAACGAAGAAGCCATCGTGGCTTGAATCACAGGTTCGTTTTCCCGGGCCGCGTGATGCTTGTCGCGCGGCCCGCGGCATTCCGGAGTCTTTAGCATGAGTCTCAAATCACCCGCGCCCCGTGATGGCGCGCGCGCAGTTTCGCCCATCACACGCAAACGGCCGTGGCTTGCCGTGCTGTCCATCGCCCTCGGCTCGTTCGCCTTCGTGACGACCGAATATATGCCCGTCGGGGTCTTGCCCGCCATCGCCACCGATCTCGGCGTCACACCCGGCACGGCCGGCTTGATGACGACCACGCCGGGCATCATCGCCGCGATCTCCGCACCGCTTTTGCTGCTCGCGGCGGGCCGTCTGAATCGACGGCTGATCCTGTTGTTGCTATCGGTCGCGCTGGTCGCATCGAATGCCGTCTCCGCACTCGCGCCCAACTTCGCGACGATGCTCGTCGGCCGCGCGTTGCTCGGCGTGAGCCTCGGCGGATTCTGGACCGTCGCGCTCGGCGTCTCCGGGCAGATCGTCAGCGAAGACGACAGCGCTCGCGCAAGCGCGACCATCTTCATGGGCATCACGCTCGCAACGGTCGTCGGCGTGCCGCTCGGAACGTTTATCGCCGGGTGGTGGTCGTGGCGCGTGTCGTTCACCGCAACCGCCGCGCTCGCGCTCGCCGCATGGCTGCTTCAGGCGATGCTGCTGCCCGATCTCGCGCCGCGCGCCGCCCCGCGGCTCGCCGATTTCGGCCGCATGCTCGCGCGCGCGACCGTGCTGCGCAGCCTGCTGCTCGTCGCGCTGCTGTTCGGTGCGCACTTCTGCGCCTACACGTACATCGCGCCGTTCCTCGAAGTCGACGCCGTGCTCGGCGCGACATGGGTGACCGCGCTGCTGCTCGGCTTCGGCATCGTCGGGTTCCTGTCGAACTTCGTGGCCTCGGCGTTCGTGAAATCGCATCCGCGCATCTCGCTGTTCGCGACGACCGCGCTCGTCATCGCATCGCTGCTCGCGTTGCCCGCGTTTGCGCACGTCGCGGGCGCGGTGGTAGCGGGCGTGCTCGCGTGGGGCCTCGCGTATGGCGCGATTCCGTTGTGCCTGAGCGTGTGGATGCAGATGACATCGCCGCGGCAACCAGAAACCGCATCGGCGCTTTTCGTGAGCGCGGTGCAGACCGCAATCGCGGCAGGCTCGCTGGTGGGCGGCATCGCGGTCGACCATGCGGGCGCGACCGGCGCCATGCATATGGGTGTGCTGCTATCGGCGCTGGGTCTCGCGGTGCTCGCCTCGTTCGCGACGAAGCAGCACACGCTCGCGACGGTTCTCGGCGATCGTATTCGATGATCGCAGGCGGCTGACAGCGAGGTGTTTGGGCACCGCAGCCTTGCGCGCGATACGGTAAATCGGACCGAGTCACGCCTCGTATTTGAACGACAGCGTCACCCGGGCACGATACTCCACGACCTTGCCGTCATCGAGCCTCATATCGAGCTTGCAGACTTCCGCGATGCGCAAATCGCGCAACGATTTTGCAGCAGTTTCCACGGCATTTTTTGCTGCGTCCTCCCAGGAGCTTGCGCTCGTGCCAATAATTTCCGTAATGCTATACACGCTGGACGCTGTGTCCGCAGTAGCCATGATGTCTCTCCTTTGAACGGAAGGCGCGTCTTGCGCCTCGTTAACTGATGATAGGCGCTCCGTCGCGCCTGAAGCAGAACCCACGCGGCCGAAAAACATAATCACAACCATGCGCGACGCAGCGTTCTTCCGACCGGCTGTTCAAAGGTTCGAAGGTTCGAAGGATTGCCAGGATCCGTTTTTCCCTTCTCGATGTTTTCCCGCTGGTCCGCCGCATCCTTGCGGTTGTCGCCTTCAGTGATCTGGACCTCGCCCTTGAGTTTTTTTGCGTCGTTCCCGGTTATCGAACCCACGCCCTTATTCACGTACCCCTTCAGTTCTTCCTTGATTCCCGCAGACTTTTCGCTGGCCATCGCTTCCTCCGTCGAATCGTTTCAGGTCGGCGCGCGTTGTCACGTTCGCCCATCCAGAACGCGCAATGCCCGTGCCTCCCGGCGCGCGAGCCGGAACGGCTATCGCGACATCGCCGGCAGTGTTCCCATCAGTGCGCCCTGGTACCCTGGTACACGCGATGCGGTAGCGAACGGGCCACCCACGGCACCCATCGATCGATCATCCGTCAAGGAGCCTCTCCATGTTCATGCACAACAAGCGTCTGCAATACACGGTTCGCGTGTCCCGGCCTGATCCGGGCCTCGCGAATCTTCTGCTCGAGCAGTTCGGTGGACCGCAGGGCGAGCTCGCCGCTGCCATGCGTTACTTCACCCAGGCCGTCACCGAGGAAGATCCTGGGCGCAAGGACATGCTGTACGACATCGCGACCGAAGAGCTGAGCCACCTCGAAATCATCGGATCGATTGTCGCGATGCTGAATCGCGGCGCGAAGGGCGAGCTCGCCGAGGCGGTCGATACGCAGGCCGATCTGTACCGCAAGCTCAACGGCGCCGGCAACGACAGCCACGTGACGCAGGTGCTGTACGGCGCGGGCACGCCGCTGACGAACTCCGCGGGCGTGCCGTGGAGCGCCGCGTACATCGACACGATAGGCGAGCCGACCGCCGACTTGCGCTCGAATATCGCAGCCGAAGCGCGCGCGAAAATCATCTACGAGCGCCTGATCAACGTGACCGACGACGCCGGCATCCGCGACGCGCTCGGCTTCCTGATGACGCGCGAGGTCTCGCACCAGAAGTCGTTCGAGAAAGCGCTGTATTCGATCGTCGGCAACTTCCCGCCGGGCAAGATGCCGCCGGTGCCGGCGTTCGCGGACGCATATCTGAAGATGTCGCAAGGCGAGCCGCCTCAAATGGGCCCGTGGAACGAAGGCAGCGGCCTGACGTTTATCGGCGAGCCGTCGCCGGCCGTGGACGGCGGCGACGGCCTCGCCTCGGTCAAGCTCGACAGGCAGCAGGTGGCCGCGCTCGAGGCCATGCAACAGCGTCTCATGTCTGATCCGTCGTCCGACCCCGAGACCGGCGCCGAACTGGGTATGTCGCAAGACGCCGCGAACGGTAAGGAAAAGACTGCGGCGAAATCGGGCGGCAAGGCGAGCAAAAAGGCGTAACGCTATTGGTTGCGCGCCGGCAGCCCGGAAACCACCGGGTTGCCGCGCAGTTTGCCGCGCGTCCGGCACGCACAGACGCCGCCGGCGACAGCCGGTACGACGACGGTTTCACGCCACCCAACCATCGGAGGTCCGAAGCCATGGAATTCGACTACAACGGCTATCACGTCGACGCATCGCCGCTTGCCGAAGGCGGCCGCTACTTCGCCCGCGCGAGGATTTCCACGGTGACGGGCGCGACGCGCAGCGAAGTGAAATGGAGCGGCGATCTCGGTCAGTTCGGCTCGCAAGCCGAGGCCGCCGAACGCGGCAAGCGTTGGACAATTGAATGGTGCGATAGCCAGCCATAGTCGGCGATATGCGTCAGACCGGCTATCCGGCCAAGAGTAACCCGCTCAAAGCATCGACGCCCCACCCGTCACCGCGACGGTCGCGCCCGAGATCTTTCCGGCGGCGGACGGTCCGAACCCCGCCACGCGCGAAACCCTGGCCGCGCGAAACGGCATGGCGCTTCATTCCATAGCGCTTCATTCATATCGCGCTTTCTGTCTGTCATGTCTGAAGCACCGTCCGTCTGGCCGCCGCACAACGGGCGGCGGTTCTGTCACAAGACGAACGAAAGCGCGACGGCGGCGATCCACACCCCCACCTGCCAGCCCGCGAGAGCGAACCGCAGATGGCTACCGCGAGGATGCGCCGCACGCCGCGCCTTCATGACGACAGCGGATCGTTGTCCGGGCGTTGCATTCACGACTCCTTGCTCAACGCTTCCGCTGCGATCTTTTCTTCGGCGAGCAGGGAGAGTTTTTCGTCGGTCGCCTTCTCTTCCTTGAGCGTCTGTAGCAGAAGCGTGACTGCGTGCGTTTCGCCCAGTTGCTTCGCCAGCGCGATCACCGATCCATAGGCTGCGATCTCGTAGTGCTCGACCTTCTGTGCCGCGGCAATTAGCGCAGCGTCGAGGACTGGTCCGGATTCGATCTCCTCGATCTGCTCCTGTCCCTCCTCGATGAGTCCTTCCATCGCCACGCATTTCACGCGTTTGAGGCGAATGCCGCATGCCTCGACGACCTGATCGATGCGCTCGATCTGCCCTTGCGTCTCTTCAAGGTGCGTCATGAATGCACTGCTCAGTTCGGCGTGGGTGGCGGCTCGTGCCAGCTTCGGCAAAGACTTTGTCATCTGCTTTTCCGCACTGTAAATATCGGATAGCGAATGAACGAAAAGATCGTGAACGGTTTTTGTGGTCATGGCCTGCTCCCTGAGGACGTTACCGAAAGTGGTGGGTACCTGTCGCTGTTGCAGCGTGGCCAGCAGCTGGCTGCCACGCTTGCGGCTCGTCGCTGCATCTCGGTCCGGCGGTGCCTCGTGCTGGTGGTATGGCAGTCAGCCGATGCGTACCGACCAGGGTCTGCTGGCGGCGTGTCGCCCGCACAGATGTGCATGGCGTATGCCTGGGCGCGGGCGGATAACAATACGATGTCGCCTTCTCTCTGCGACACACAAACGCATGTCGGTGCGCACGAGAAGCCGCACCGGTCGGCAGCAACGGAAAGCGCGAGCGTGCTGGTGGGCACGACGAATGCGGAACATACGGGCATGCGTTGCCACACAGGCGCTCACGTCGCAGTACGACAACTTTCAACAACCTGAGGAGCGCAAATATGGACGCACGCCGCGACCTGATCGTGAGCGGCGCTTCCCTCAAAGAGGGAAGCTCTATGCCTAAGGGGACATGGCGTACACGGGTTTCCCGATAGGCAGCCATCCTCGGGCGGACATGAATTCCGCCCAAGCAACGACGTTAGCCGCATCGTCAAGCCGCACCGTCGCCGATGCCGCCGACACCGGCTGTCGGCCGTGGCGCAACAGCCGGATTGTTCAGACGGTCCGGCGCTTAACCCACCTGTACGTCGATGCGCCGCGGCTTCGCCTCGTCCCGACGCGGAATGGTCAGCTTGAGCACACCGTCCTTCAGGGACGCCTCGATTTTCGATGTATCGAAGTCTTCACTGACGGTAAATCGCCGCGAAAAATAGGGCGCCCGTATTTCGGCGTGCGAGAGCCGCAGGTTCGGCAGGACCGGCACGACGGATTCCGCGTCGATAGTCAGATTGCCGTCGTGCACCCTGATGTCCAGCTTGTCCTTCGGCACGCCGGGCAGGTCGGCCCACACCGTAACGGAATGCGCGTCCTCGACGATATCCACGGCCGGCGTCAGCGTGACGCGTCGACGTGCTTCGTCGGACTCCGCGCGCGTCATCGCGTTCGGATCGCGCTGGGCAATTTGCGTGTTGTCGCTCATGATCTCACCTCTTCATTGAACGGTAATCGCACGGGGTTTCGAGGCCTCGCGCTTGCCCACGGAAATTAGCAGGCACCCGTCGACATAGCGCGCCTGCACCTTGTCGGGGTCAGCCTGCTGCGGCAACTCGATGACGCGCCGGAAGGCGCCGTTGAAGCGCTCCTGCGCATACCGGCGCGTGCCTTCCGGCAAGGTCTGCTGCTGCGCGGATCGTTCGCCGGCAATCGACAGCAGGCCCTTGTCGACGGAGATATCGAGCTTCGCAGGATCGACGCCGGGCGCGAACGCCACGATCTCGATCGTGCTGTCGGTCGTGCCGATATTGATTTGAGGAAAAGAGCCTGACCGGCTCGAACGAAGGCTGGACGGGAAGCTGCCGAACAGGCTCGACATCTGCCGCTGCATCCTGTCGAGTTCGCCCAACAGGTCGGTCCCGAAGTAAAGATCACTCATGGTCGCTTGCTCCTATGACGGCAAGGAAACGAACCGGCGTACGCGCTTCAGTCCGGTTGTCGCGGTGCCGCGGACAATCAAGGTTGAAACACGCAGGGCTCGCGAGCAATGCGCGTCGCGAACCGCTGCCTGAGCGCTACGGAAAATAGGAGGGCACGCGGAAATTTCAAGGGGCCGGTGGGCCGGATTTTTCCCTCTTGAAAAGTCGCATGCCGCCCATACCGTCGGCGCACAAACCCATGCAAGGAGGAACGCCGTGGAATTCGACACCGACTGGACAACGCTGGGCAGACATCGCCTCAGGATGCGTTCGACAAAGGGCTTTCCCACCGAAGTGATGCGGCAACTGGCCGACGTGGCGCGTCTTGCGGTGGACAACAACATGAGCGCACGAGCCCGCATCCTCGAGATTGTGTTTCGCCAGGAGAAGGCCTACGACATCACGGTCGGGACGACATTGGCCGAAGACCGGCTTTGCGTTCCGCAGCTGGAGAGTGCAATTGCAACGGTCATGGGGCTGCTGCCGCAGCAGGTCAACATCGCCGTGCAGGTCGTCGCTCAGGAGGAGGTGGATCTGAATTTCGGCGTCTACGAACGAGCGCTCGCGGAAAAAGCAGGCGTCATTTCGCCACTTCATTAAGCGTTCGGCTCGGAGCCGTCCGCCACAAAACGTCGCCTGTGAAGCCGCGAACCGGGCAAGCAGTCGATGGGGACGAGGCCTAGTCGCGATACGGCAGGTGAACAGAAAATATCGTCTGACTGCTGTCCGACCGGACCTCGATGTTGCCGTCGTGAGCCTTCGCGATCTCGGCCGCGATGTAGAGTCCAAGCCCGAGTCCGCCCGCATGGCTGTTTTCCTGACCGAGGCCGCGCATGAGCGGGTCAAAAATCGCCTCCATCGTCTGCTCGTCGATGGCCTGACCGCCGTTCGCCACCTCCAGCAGCACCCCGGGCGCTTTTCCCGTCAACGCGACGCGAACGGGTATGTCCGGACTTCCGTATTTCAGTGCGTTTGTCACCAGGTTGGAAAGCAGCTGCTGCAGCCGGGCACCGTCCCAGAGCCCTCGAAAACTGCCTTCTATGTTCAGCTCGATTTCCCGGCCCGGGTGCGCGGCTCGCAACTGGTCGACCGTATCGGCACACACAGTCGCCAGATCGATGTCGGTGCGGACGACGTTGATACCCAGTCCCAGCTTGACGCGGTTGAAATCGCACAGGTCATCGAGCAGCGACTGCATACGGGAGCCGCTGTGGATCAGCCGTGTCGCGGCTTCCGACACTTTTTCGCCTGCATTTAACGCAGCGAGATAAGCGGCAGTCATCTGGATCGTCTGCAACGGGCTGCGCATATCGTGCCCGAGCATGCCGAGCAGAAGATTGCGGGCCTGTTCGACCTGCACGTTAAAGAAATCGACCGATTCAGCGACAGCCTGGTCGATCGCCTCATTGAACCGGATCACGTCATCGAGACTCGTTACCGTGGTGCCGTTGCGGTCCATCCAGAGCCGTAGCACGCTGGCTCGCAGCGCGCGATATTCCGCTGCCAGCTGATTGACGCTGAAACCCCCGCGCGCGCGTAGCAAAGCATGCGTTTGCGCGGCCGTCTCCGCCGCGTCGATGGGTTTCGGGGCATTTCCCCAAGACTTCTCGTGCTGCTCGTCGTGTGTCTGCGGACTCGAGATGTCCTTTGCGATCGCCTGCAGTATTTGTTGCGCATGGTCGCGCAACGCGGCGCGGTCCATGCTTCTTGCTGCCGGATGCAGCGTCGTCGCGAAGGCTTGCCACTGCACAAGAATTTCTTCCATGTTCTGCATGGATAAAGTCGGCGAGTCGCATGTGTTTCCCCGAAAAGAGCCTGTGTCAGCGGGACCGGCGTTCGCTCTCTATATTACCTGCGACGGCCCGATAGGAATCGTTCACGCGGTGTTCCTGGCGACGCGGGCACATGGGATGCACACGGCTGCATTGACACAATCCGCGCCGCGCTCACGCCCGGCGACTGCAACACCGCGTGAGCGCAATCGACCCGCGCGGGGTTCCACCTGAAGGGCTGCTGCCACGCGCGATTGTGACGCTTCCTTCCACCCACTGAGGTGCTTCGATGAACCCGGATACAAACAACCGGAACGATGACGATGGTTCGAGACACGGCGACGCGGAAAAGATCGACAAAAAGCTGGATGAGCTGGGCGTCGGAAAAAGCAAGTCTGGAAAAGATCAGCGGGATCAGCCGGACAAGGAGGGCTCGGCCAGCTCGAGCAAAGACAGCGAGCAGCCCTGAATCGCGGCATGTGACGGCCAATCGCGCGGACCCGCTTCGCTCCGCTCGCGCCATTGTCCCGTCACGGCTTTTTCCACAAGCATTGGCCGGTCGCGCACCGGCCGTACAACTGTCGAGGAGTCGATCGTGAGTGCATCTGTGTTGCTGGAAACCGCCGAAGCGCCAGAAACTCCCGCTGGTCATGCCACGTCCGTGGTCAACGATTTGACTGGGTTGAGCGCGGTATGTGTCGCGGCTTGTGTCGCGGCTGCCGGGCGCCTCGCGGACCTGAATCAGTGTGCGATCCGTACCACGCTAGACGAGCATCGCGCGGTTGCGCTGCAGGCAGCCGAAGAACGCTCGCTGTTAGGTGCATGGCATCTGCAAGCAAGCTATTCGCTCGCAGGGACCGCCAAGGTCGCCGCGTACCTGCGGCATGTCGGCGACATTCTGCTTGGCGCCTACGCCGATGCCTTCAGTGAAGCGGAGACGTCGTTCAACCGCGGCTTCATCGCGATGACCGGCATGGTCAACGACGCGTCTCCCCGCGCTGTTTCGGCGATACTGAATCCCGGCTCGGATCTCACAACCACGCCGAATCAAGCCGTGCGGATCGTCGATGAGAAAGGCGATGTCGTCTCGTCCCGGCGAGCGTAAGCGATAAGCGAGCAGCGCCGCGATGGCGGCCCTGCCGCGAGCTGATTCTGGAGCGCGCCCGGCAATCCTCGACAGACGGACCGTCGACCGTATCAGGCGTGCCATGCCCGCTGATCAGGTCGGCGTCTGCCTGCTGGCAATCCGCGCGTTGTTGCATTAGGGATGTTGCGGATGCTCAAGGAAAAACCGCAGCATTTCGCCACTCGCATCCGGCCCGCTTGCGTCGGTATAGCTTCCACGCGCACTGCCGCCTGCCCAGGCGTGCGGCGCGCCGTGAATGGTCCATAACTCGGCGTCGACGCCGCCGCGGGAAACCAGCCGCTCTACCGTGCAGTCGCGTCGGCCCGCCCCACTACGACGCCCCACGTCGGCGCCAGCCTGTTGCCGTTCGAAACCGCGCACGATTCGGGCGGCATTCGACAGGTGAACCGTGGCATCGGCATCGCCGTGAAAAACGATCACGGGCCGTTGCGGCGCAAACGAATCGCATTGCGCGCGTCGCGTCTCTGCGGAAGGTGTGCCGCCTTTCATCGCGGCAAGCGCAGAGGGCAAGTTATGCGCGCAACGCGCAGCAAGACCGGAGTGCACGCCGGCCGCGGCATACAGTTCGGGATACTCGCTAATCATGATCGCCGCCATCGCACCGCCCGCGGACAGGCCCGCGACATACACACGCGAAGGGTCCACATGGTGCGTCGCGATGATCTCGCGCGTGATACCCGCGATCAGGGACGGCTCGCCGCGCTCGCGCGACTGATCGCCGGGCTTGAACCAGTTCCAGCACTTTGACGGGTTGGCCTGCTTCGGCTGCACCGGATACGCAACAAGAAACCCGTGACGCTCGGCGAGCGCATTCATCTGCGTGCCGGCTGCAAAGTCATCGGCGTCCTGGGTACAGCCATGCAGCATGACAACGAGCGGCATCGGTGCGCTCGCGGTCCCCGCGGGCACATAGAGCCGATATTGCCGGCGGCCAGCCGCGTTCGAATACGAGTGCGTGCTGAAATGCCCGCGATCTTCGAACTCCGTGCGCCCCTGTTCCGCCGCGCGCGGCGGGACGTCGTTCGTATTCGTCCGGTCAAGCCGGGCACCCGCGGGACTGGATACCGTTTCATGCGACATGTCGCTCGCTGCCCGAGTGCCTTCGCCACGCAACGCGCGTTGTATTGCGGCCGTCGCTTCGGCGGGGCCGCGTGTGCGTAGCAAGTCCATCGCTTCGTGCATCGAGTTCAGAAATCCCTCGTTCAGTTTCATGGTGTGTTCCGGTGAGCAAAGTAGATGTCGAGTAGCGCGGCAGGCGATTACCGGATACGGTCGGCGAGCGCTGCCTTGACGGCGGGCGTGGCATGAAACGCCCCCAGCACCGCGACGCTTCCAATGGTTGCGCGCGCAAGTTCCGGTGAGACGTCAGCCGCAATGCTTGCCAGCCCGAGCACCTGGATGTCGAGTCGCTCGTGTGCCTTGCGCACTGCCTCAAGGTCCTGTCGGGAAAAATGCTGCATGCCGAGCACGAGCGCGCGGCGTGTGACCGTCTCCTGAACGACCTGAGCGTGGAGTGCGAGCTGATTGCGGATGGCCGTCCGGATCAGGTCGGTACGGTTCGAATAGAAGCCTTCTTCAACGAGAAGATCGATCTGACCAAGGTCTACCGGCACAAGATTGATCGTGATTTTTTCGGACTCTCCGCCTTTGGAGCGAGGCGTCTCGGGAACCGCAGCTTTTTTCATATTCCATCCATGTACCATCCATATGGATGGTTATAGGAGGGTTTTTGCTGCGATGCAAGAAATTTGCCTATGTCCCCAATAAGAATGGGGCGACGGTGCCCGCGTATGCGATCGGCGCGCGAGTTCCGCGGCGCCGGCCCGTCGTTCTGCATCGCGGATCTCCCGACGCGCCATGCTCCCGACAGGCCCGCCATCTTTCGCCATTACGCGTGAGGCAGTTCGAGCAGCGTCTTGAACCCGCCAAAGAACATGCGCATCCCATCGAAGGGAAGGCTCTTGTGATCCATCATGGCCTTGATGCGCGGGTCTTCCATCACCTTGGCGTTGACGCTGTCGCGGTGCTCCCGCGAGTCGTAAAGGATCCAGGAAAACACGACGGTCTCTCCGTCCTTCAGTTGCACGCTCTGCGGAAACGACGTGACCTTACCGGGCTTTACGTCGTCGGCGACGCACTCCCAGTATTGAAGCGCGCCGTACTCCAGCCACACTTCGCCGGCTTGCTCCGCCATGCGTCGATAGGCATCGAGCTTGTCAGCTGGAACGGGTACGACAAATCCATCAACGTAGTGTGTCATTTGCGCCTCCTGTGACTAACGGGCTTACCTGCACAAAGCATGATCCGAGAACCCGCTATTTCATGCTGCCTTTGATCATCGATGTCGCGCCGGGTTGCGGCAGTTCGCGACACAGCCGTGAAGTCGATCCGCGAGCGACGGGTTCTCTGACACTACGACGAAACGGGAGACACGGAATCGACACGGATTCCGAAGAATGTCGCGAAGCCCGATCGCTCGGGTCGCGTAACTGAAACGGGCGGCTGAAACAGGCGGCTGAAACGGGCGGCACGATCGATCCGCCCAAACCGTCAAAAGTTAACTTGTAGAGATCACTACTAGAGAGTAGTTTACTCTACATGACTACTCTTCTGACCTGGTCGCTCCTCGTTCTGACGCTTCCAACCGAGAACGCCACGGCGCGCATGCGTTTCTGGCGCGCGTTGAAAGCCAGGGGTTGCGCCGTTCTGCGCGACGGCATCTATCTGTTGCCTTACACCGCTGAACGCGAAGCGATGCTGCGCGAACTGACCATCGCCATTGCCGAGAGCGGCGGCACGGCGCACCTGCTGCGCGCGCCGAGCCTCGATGCCGCTCAGGACTCGGAATTCCGCGCGCTGTTCGACCGCACTGACGAGTACGACGGCTTCATCCGCACGCTTGCCGATGCCCGCAAATCGGTTGCCGGGCAGTCCGCCGCCGAGCTGACCAGGCTGCTTCGGCGGCTGCGCAAAGATTACGAGACGATCGTCGCCATCGACTATTTCCCCGGCGAAACAGCGACGCGCGCGGAGGTAGCCTGGCAGGATTTCGTCGCGCACGTCGACACGGTGCTGTCGCCGGGCGAGCCGCACGCGGCCGACCGTGCCATCCGTTCGCTGTCGGTCGCGGACTACCAGGGCCGCACATGGGCCACGCGTCAGCGGATGTGGGTCGATCGTGTCGCCAGCGCGTGGCTGATTCGCCGCTTCATCGATCTCCATGCACGCTTCATCTGGCTGACATCGCCGGACGTCTGCCCATCCGGTGCGCTCGGCTTCGATTTCGATGGCGCGGCCTTTACCCACGTCGGCGAGCGCGTCACGTTCGAAGTGCTGCTCGCGAGCTTCGGGCTGGACAAGGACCCGGCGCTGTTGCGCCTCGGCGCGATGGTCCATGCGCTCGACGTCGGCGGGACGCCCGTGCCCGAGGCAATCGGCTTCGAGGCGATCATGGCCGGTGCGCGCGAGCGCGCCGCCGACGACGATCAACTGCTCGACGACATGAGCCGCGT
The DNA here is from genome assembly GCF_054589215.1 of Paraburkholderia sp. 2C. Classification (NCBI taxonomy): domain Bacteria; kingdom Pseudomonadati; phylum Pseudomonadota; class Betaproteobacteria; order Burkholderiales; family Burkholderiaceae; genus Paraburkholderia; species Paraburkholderia sp. 2C. The sequence continues at coordinate 23,316 of NZ_BAAILL010000011.1, forward strand.
GCTCGATTCGATCTACACGCACTTTGCAGCGAGCGAGAAAAGCCGCGACACAGGAAGCCGTTCATGAGCACGACGGCCGTCACCACGCCCGGCTATACGCTCGGCCAGATGGCGCTGTACATGCTGAAGCTCGGCACCTTCGGATTTGGCGGACCGGTGGCGCTCGTCGGCTATATGCGGCGCGATCTGGTGGAGCAGCGCGGCTGGATCGCCGAAGCGGACTATCGCGAAGGACTGGCGCTCGCGCAGATGATGCCCGGTCCGCTTGCCGCGCAACTGGGCATCTATCTCGGCTACGTGCACTACCGGATCGTGGGCGCCACGATAGCGGGCCTCGCATTCGTGCTGCCGTCGTTCCTGATGGTGGTCGCGCTCGGCTGGGCCTACGCGCACTTCGGCGGACTCTCGTGGATGCAGGCGGTGTTCTACGGCGTCGGCGCCGCAGTGGCCGGCATCATCGCAATGAGCGCATACAGGCTGACCACGAAGACGCTCGGCGCGGACAGGCTGCTGTGGGTCATCTACGCGACCCTCGCGGTCGTGACCGTCGCCACGGAATCCGAAATCGCGTGGCTCTTTATCGCGGGCGGACTCGTCAACTGGTTCCGCAGATCGCCGCCGAAAGGGTGGAGCAAGGGCGGCCTCAACGCACTCGCCATGACCCATGCGCCTGGCTTGAGCGGCGTGCTGAGCGGCGTGCTGAGCGGGCTGGACCTCTCGCTGCTCGGCCAGATTGGCCTCTTCTTCACGAAGGCCGGCGCGTTCGTGTTCGGCTCGGGCCTTGCCATCGTGCCGTTCCTGTACGGCGGAGTCGTGACCGAACACCACTGGCTCAACGACAAACAGTTCGTCGATGCGGTAGCGGTCGCGATGATCACGCCTGGCCCCGTCGTGATCACGGTGGGTTTCATCGGGTACCTGGTCGCGGGCCTGGCCGGCGCCTGCGTCGCCGCGCTCGGCACGTTTCTGCCCTGCTATCTGTTCACGGTGCTGCCTGCGCCGTACTTCAAGAAGTATGGCCGGCTACCCGCGGTCAAGGCGTTTGTCGACGGCATCACGGCCGCGGCCGTGGGTGCCATTACCGGCTCGGTGATCGTCATAGCGAAACGTTCGGTCATCGACTGGCCAACCGCGTTGCTCGCGCTCGCAACCGTATTGCTGTTATGGCGATTCCGCAAGCTCCAGGAGCCCGTCATCGTCGTTGCAGCCGCCCTGATCGGCCTTGCTGTCTATCCGCTTGTCCACCTGCACGCACTGTGACCGGACGCGTGCACGAACACCCTGAGGAATGCAAATGGCAACACGTCGTACCTTTCTGCAAAACACGGCTGCGGTTGGCGCTGGGGTGATGCTGGCCCAGGCAAAAACGGTTCTCGCCGCCGAAGGCCCGGGCTACGTCGACAAGCTCGTCGACGCCGACGGCAAATACGCCGCAGCGCCGCTGCCTTTTGCATACGACGCGCTCGAACCGGTCATCGACGCGCGGACGGTTGAACTGCACTACAACTTTCATCACAAGCCGGCCGTGGTTGCCGCCAACAAGGCCGAAGAAGCGCTGGCCAAGGCGCGCGACACCAACGATTTCACGCTCGTGAAGTTCTACGAGAAAGAGCTCGCCTTCCAGCTGTCCAGCCATATCCTGCACACGGTCTACTGGAGCAGCGTTTCCGGCAAGGGCGGCGAACCGAAGGGCGAGCTTGCCAGAACGATCGACAGTCAATTCGGATCGTATGCGAAGTTCAAGGCGCAGCTCGTCGCCGCGACGATTGCCACTGAAGCGTCGGGCTGGGGTGTCGTCGGCTATCACCCGGCAACGGGCAAGCTCATGATCCTGCAGTGCGAGAACCATCAGAAACTCACGGCCTGGGGCATCCAGCCGGTCCTCGTCCTCGACGTCTTCGAGCACGCGTACTACCTGAAATACCAGAACCGCCGCAACGAATACGTCAACCAGCTGTTCGGCATCGTCAACTGGGACAACGCGGCGCTGAGACTGCAGGCGGCGATGCCGTCGCGCAGCGCGTCATGATTCGCGGATGGATAAACCGCTCGTTCAGCGTGTCGCGGATCGTCGCGCGTTGCCTCGTCGTCGCCACGGCCGGGTTCGGCGCCGCTTGTTACGCCGCCGCGGACGACCCTTCACTCGATAGCCTCCCGCTGCAGCATGTCGCCGACGTGCCGTTGCCAGGACGCGCTTCCCGCTTCGACTACGAAAGCGGCGACCCTCGCCGCCACCTCCTCTTTATCGCGCATCTGGGCGACAGCGAGGTTGTCGTGTTCGACACGTCAGCGTCGCGTGTGGTCGGTCAGATTCGGGGAATCGCCGCCGTCCACGGTGTGCTCGTCGTGCCCGAGCTGTCCCGCGTCTATGCTTCGGCAACCGGAACGAATGAGATCGTCGCTATCGACGAACACACGCTCAAGGAGTTCGCCCGCATACCTGGCGGCGTCTATCCGGACGGTATGGCCTACGCGCCCGACGTGCACAAACTCTACGTCTCGGATGAAACGGGAGAAACGGAGACCGTGATCGATGTGCTCGCGATGAAACGGATTGCGACCATTCCGCTTGGCGGTGAAGTGGGTAACGCGCAATATGACCCGGTTTCGCGGCATATCTTCGTCAATGTACAGACGCGGCGTCAGCTGGTCGAAATCGACCCATCCTCCGATGCGATCGTGGCGCGAATCGACCTGCCAGGCGCGCGCGGCAATCACGGGCTGCTCATTGTTCCCGAGGTGCGCCTCGCTTTTATTGCATGCGAAGACAACGACCGGCTGCTGGTACTCGATATGCGCACGATGAGCATAACCAGCGCGTTTGACGTGGGCGGCGATCCGGACGTGCTGGCGTTCGATCCCGGCACACGCACGGTTTATGTCGCCGGCGAGAAGGGCATCGTATCGATGTTCGGCATTGCCGGCACCCACGTGTCGAAGATCGGCGAAGGCCGTGTCGGGCCGAACGCGCACGTTGTCCATGTCGAAGCGGCCACGCAACAATCCTACTTTCCGCTGAAGAGCGTCGACGGGCGTCCGGTGTTGCGGGTCATGGCGCCCCGGTAACGATAGCGCTCCGGCAGCGAGGACACCTGCGATGCCGTGCCCTCGCCGATGCGGCGCTTACTGCTTCGCCATCTTCACAATGGTCAGCGTCCCGTCCACATTCTCGACGCGCACTTTGACGTTATCGCCTTCCTTGACGCTGCTGGCCATCGCCGCGTCTTTCGCCTTGAAGGCCATCGTCATGGCCGGCATACCGACATTGGTGAGCGCGCCGTGCTTGAGCGTCACCATGCCGCTCGCCGCGTCGACGTGCTTGACCACGGCATCGGTCATGGCGGTGTTGCCGGACGCGGGCGCATGGCTCATGGCGCCGCTGCTCATCTTCATGCCGGACATGTCGTCGGCAAAAGCGGCGCCGCTGACGGCGGTGGCAACAACCAGCATGGCGGACAGGATGATCGACTTCTTCATGGTGCTTCTCCAGAGTGGGATGACGGCACGGACGTGCCGATAGGGGACGCTGGCACTCGCGTGCCGGTCGGGACTGCAAAAGCCTTCGGTACTTCGCGGCTGCGCGGCAAACGACGGCGTTGCAGCAACAGCCAGGCAGCGGGAATCACGAACATCGAAAGAAGCGGCGCGGTGATCATCCCGCCGACCATCGGCGCGGCAATTCGCTGCATCACTTCCGACCCGGCTCCGTGGCCCACCATGATCGGAATGAGCCCGGCAAGCACAACCGCGACGGTCATCGCCTTGGGCCGGACACGCAGCACCGCGCCTTCGCGGATCGCGTCGACGAGGGTGGTTTCGGTCAGCGGTTCGCCCGCTTTCAACCGGCGGTTCAGCGCTTCCTTCAGGTAGAGCAGCATCACCACGCCGAACTCGGCGGCGACACCGGCCAATGCGATGAATCCGACCGACGTCGCGACCGAAACGGCATGGCCGAGCATCCAGATCAGCCAGAAGCCGCCGACGAGCGCGAACGGCACGGTCGACATCAGCAGCAGCGCGTCCGCGGCGGAATTGAACGTGAGAAACAGCAGCACGAAAATCACGACGAGCGTGACCGGAATCACCGTGCGCAGCTTGGCCGCCGCGCGCTCGAGATATTCGAACTGCCCGGACCACTCGATCGAATAGCCGGGCGGCAGCGTCACTTTCTGCGCGACGGCCTGCTGCATCGCCTTGACCGCGGTTTCCAGATCGACATTGCGGATATCGATGTACACGTAACCGGACAGCCGCGCATTCTCGCTGCGGATCATCGGCGGACCGTCTTCGATCGCGATATGCGCGACATCGCCGAGCGTGATCTGCGCGCCGCGCCCGGTGACGACCGGCAGCTCGCGCAGCTTCTCGATCGAGTCGCGCACTTCGCGCGGATAACGGATATTGATCGGGAAGCGCTCGCGGCCCGCGATCACTTCGCCGACGTTGTCGCCGCCGACGGCGGTCGACACGACATCCTGGATATCGCCGACCGCGAGCCCGTAACGCGCCGCCGCCTGCCGGTCGATATCCACGTCGATGTAATGTCCGCCATTGAGCCGCTCCGCCAGCGCCGAGGTCACGCCCGGCACATCCTTTACCGCGCTTTCGACCTGCGCCGCCACCTTGTCGATCTGCGTCAGGTCCGCCCCGGAAACCTTCACGCCGACCGGCGTCTTGATACCGGTCGACAGCATGTCGAGGCGGTTGCGGATCGGCGGCACCCAGACGTTCGAGAGCCCCGGCACCTTGACTGTGCGGTCCAGTTCGTCGACCAGCTTCTCCGGCGTCATGCCGGGCCGCCACTGGCTGCGCGGCTTGAACTGGATCGTCGTCTCGAACATCTCGAGCGGCGCCGGGTCCGTGGCCGTGTCGGCGCGCCCCGACTTGCCGAACACCGTTTCGACCTCGGGCACCGTCTTGATCAGCCGGTCGGTCTGCTGCAGCAGCTCGGAGGCCTTCTGCGCGGAAATGCCCGGCAGCGCAGTCGGCATATACAGCAGATCGCCTTCATCGAGCGGCGGCATGAATTCGCCGCCGAGACGCGATAGCGGAATGGCGGTCAGCGCCAGCGCGATAGCCGCAAGGCCGATCACAAACCACGGCCGCCGCAACGTCGCCTCGAGCAGCGGACGATACAGCCTGACGAGCACGCGGTTGATCGGATTGCTCGACTCGTGCGGAATACGGCCGCGAATCAGATACCCCATCAGCACCGGCACCAGCGTAACCGACAGGCCCGCCGCCGCGGCAATCGTATAGGTCTTGGTGAACGCGAGCGGCGAAAACAGCTTGCCTTCCTGCCCTTCCAGCGAAAACACCGGGATGAACGACAGCGTGATGATCAGCAATGAGAAGAACAGCGCGGGTCCCACTTCGGCGGCCGCTGTCGCGACGACCTCCCAGCGCTGCGCGGTCGTGATCGGCGCGTCGGGATGCGCCTGCTCGTAAGCCTCCAGATGCCTGTGCGCGTTCTCGATCATCACGATCGCCGCATCGATCATCGCGCCGATCGCGATCGCAATGCCGCCGAGCGACATCAGGTTCGCATTGACGCCCTGATAGCGCATCACGATGAATGCGGCGAGCACGCCGAGCGGCAACGACAGGATCGCCACGAACGCACTGCGCAGATGGAACAGAAACACCGCGCAGACGAGGCCGACGATGATGAACTCCTCGATCAGCTTGTCCTTGAGATTGTCCACCGCGCGTTCGATCAGCTGCGAGCGGTCATACGTCGTCACGATTTCGACGCCGGGCGGCAGCGATCGCTTCAGGTCCGCGAGCTTCGCCTTCACGGCTTCGATCGTGGTCAACGCGTTCTTGCCGGAGCGCATCACGATCACGCCGCCCGTCACTTCGCCCTGCCCGTTCAGTTCGGCGATGCCGCGGCGCATTTCGGGGCCGATCTGGATGCGCGCAACGTCGCCCAGCAAAACGGGCGTGCCCATCTCGTTGGTGCGCAGCACGACATGGCGGAAGTCGTCGAGCGTATGCAGATAGCCTGACGAGCGCACCATGTATTCGGACTCGGCCAGTTCGACCACCGAGCCGCCCGACTCCTGGTTCGCCTTCTTCAACGCGTCGGCCACCTGCTGCTCCGTGATGCCGTAGGCGCGCAGCTTGTCGGGATCGAGCACGACCTGGTACTGCCGCACCATGCCGCCGATGCTCGCGACTTCCGATACGTCCGGCACGGCCTTCAGCTCGAACTTCAGAAACCAGTCGTTGAGCGCGCGCAGTTGCCCGAGATCATGGTGGCCGGTTCGATCGACGAGCGCGTACTCGTAGACCCATCCCACGCCCGTGGCGTCGGGCCCGAGCGAAACAGTCGCGCCCGGCGGCAGACGGCTTTGCACCTGGTTCAGATACTCGAGCACGCGCGAACGCGCCCAGTACTGGTCGGTCCTGTCGTCGAACAGCACATATACAAAGGCATCGCCGAACGACGAATAGGCACGGATCGTCTTCGCGCCCGGCACGCCGAGCAGCGTCGTGGTGAGCGGATACGTCACCTGATCTTCGATCACCTGCGGCGCCTTGCCCGGATACGACGCCTTGATGATCACCTGCGTATCGGACAGATCGGGCAGCGCATCGAGCGGCGTCTCGCGCAGCGAATACACGCCCCATGCAACCACCAGTACCGTGGCGAGCAATACGAGAAAGCGGTTCTGGATCGACCAGCGGATCACGCGAGCAATCATTGGGCGCCTCCCGCGGGTTCGACCTTCGTGAGCTGATAGCCGTCGTCGGACTGCGTGAAGACGAAGTGCACGGTCTCGCCGACTTTCACTTCGGGGAACGCGTTCGGCGCGGGCTTGTTGAACGACATCGTCATCGCCGGCCAGCCGAGCGCCGGCACCGGTTGATGCGAGAACGTCATGCCCGCGGGCGTGATCTGCTCGACCTTGCCGGTCGTTTCATAGGTCGGCGGCGCAGCGGCGGCAGCCGATGCCGCCGCGGGCGCCGATGCGCCGGGCGGCGCCGCCGTGCCCGACGCTGACGCGCCTTCCAGGCGCGGCAGCACCGACTTCAGGCTCGCTTCCGAGTCGATCAGGAACTGGCCCGATGCGACCACCGTGTCGCCGTCGTTAAGGCCGCCCAATACCTCGGTCTCGTTGCCGACGTCGTTGCCCACCGTGACGGTCGCAGGCTGCAGGCGTCCATCGCCGTTTCTGACGATCACGACCGAGCGCTTGCCGGTGGTGATCACCGCTTCGGACGGCACGAGCAGGCGCGATACGGGCTTCGCCCTGCTCACATGCACGCGCATGAGCATGCCGGGCGTGAGCCGGCCGCTCGCGTTGTCGATCTCGAGCCGCGCCTGCAGCGTGCGGCTCGTCGTGCTGATGCCGGGCAGGATTTCGCGGATGCGGCCCGTGAAATGCCGCGTCGGATCCGCGCTGAAACTCGCATCGACGCGCATGCCCGGCTGCGCGTCGAGCGCAAGCGACTCGGGAATCTCGACGACGAGCCACAGCTTCGATAGACCCGCGACTTTCGCGAGCGTCTGTCCGGGCGTCACCATCGCGCCGTCGCGCACGTTCAGTTCGGTGACCACGCCGTCTTCGGGCGACGACAGCACGATATGCGTCTGCGCCTGGCCCGTGCGATCGAGGCCGGCGATCACGCCCTCGGGAATCGACATCGCGCGCATGCGCGCACGCGACGCCTGCAACAGCGCGTCGTCCATGCCGCTTCGCCTGAGCGACAGATACTCTTCCTGCGGCGCGAGCCAGTCGGGCACGAACAGCGACGCGATCGGCGCGCCCTTCGCGATGCGCTGCATCGGCGCGCTCGCATACAGATGGTCGATATAGCCATTCACGCGCGATTGCACGACGTCGGCCTGCGATTCGTCGAACTGCGTGGTGCCGATTGCATCGAAGCCCTCGGCCGTATCGCGCCGATGCACGGTTGCATAGCGGATCCCGAGATCCTGCTGCAAGCCCGCGTCGATGCGTATGCCGGTACCGCCGCCGCCTTCGTCCGCGTAGACGGGCTGCAGCTGCATGTCCATAAACGGCGATTTGCCCGGCTTGTCGAAGTGCTGGTTCGGCACCATCGGGTCGTGCCAGTACAGCACCTTGCGGCCGCTCTGCGAGTCGGCCTTGTCGCCCGGCGTGGACGCCATCATTGCAGCGGCCATCGGCGCCGGCGCTGAAGCGTGATGCGTGCCGGCGACATACCCCGCTGCCAGCAGGGCCGCGCCCGCGAATACGCCCGCGACGGCCTGTACGAGTCGTGTTGTGTTCATGTCGATCCTTATTGGCCCGCAGTCGCGATCACTTCGGGCGGCAGCACCTGATATTCGAGCCCGGCCCAAACGAGCGACACCTGCCGTTCGAGATTGAGCACCTGGAGCTGCGTTTCGAGCTGCATGTGGCGCGCGTCGAACGCGTCGGCGAGCGAGCCTGTGCCGGACCGGTAGGCCGCGTTGGCCAGCTGCACTTTCTGATCGGCGGCGGGCAATACGGTCTGCCGCAGATTGGCGAGCCGTTCGCGGCCGCTGGCGAGCTTCGTCGCGAGCGTCTGAATGCCGGCCATCACCTGCCGTTCGGTGTCTTCGTAATTGAGCCGCGCCTGCGTGCCCATTTGCGACTTCTGTTCGACGTCGCGGTCTTCGAGGTTTTTGCGGTTGATCGGCAACGGAATCGATACGCCGAACGAAACGTAATCGGAGAAATTTCCGCCGCGCTTGAAATAAGTCAGCCCCCACGTCCAGTTGGGACTTCTGTCGCTGCGAGCGACATCAGTCGCCGCATCGGCCACCGAAATGGCCGCGCGCGCCGCGATCAACGCGGGCTGCACCTGCGCGATCTGCTCGGCGCTCATGCCCGATACCGGCGAGTCGAGCGACGGCGGCCGGTCGGCGACTTCGAGCACATTGCCCGCCGCGGTCCAGCGCGACAGATCGATCAACGCGGCCTTTTCGTCCTGCTGCGCGTCGATCAGCGCGTCGCGCGCGTTGCCCAGCGTCACGCGCGCCTGCGCGACGTCCGTTGCGTTGCCCTGCGCGCCGCGGTACGACGCCTGGCGGGCCGCGAGTTCGTCCTTCAGGTGATCGACGAGCGCCTGGTTCAGCGCGACGGCTTTCTTTGCGTAGACGGCGTTGAGCCACGCCATCGCGGTTTGCTGCCGGACTTCGGCGAGCTTCTCCAGATAAGTCGTCCTGTCCTGATCGACTGTGCGACTGGCAAGCGCGGTCCGGAGCCGGCGCTTCGACGGCGAGACCCACTCCTGTTCGATGCCGATGCCGCGCATCGTGAAGTCGTCCTGGCCGATCGTGAACGCTTGCGGTCCGTTGATCGGCAGGTCTTCGACGCTCAGTTTCAAGGTCGGATTCGGCAACTGTCCTGCCTTGACGACGACGGCGGAATCGCCGCGCACGGCGGCCTGCGTGGCCTCGATCGACGACGAGCGGTCTTGCGCCACCTGAAGCGCCTCGTCGAGTGTCATGCCGGTGCCCTGCGCGTAAGCGGCGCGGGCGGCGAACATGACGAATGCCGCGAGCGCAATCAGACGCAAAGGCGGACGCAACCTCGGACGCAAATGCGGACGCAACGCGACGCGCCGGCTGCGCGGCGGCGAAGATGGGAAAAACATGTCAACCCCGAATGGTCGAGCCTACGTCGCGCACGAGCAGGCGCAACGGCTCAGGTCCTCAAGCGAGGACAAACGTCACCGCGCACGCGCGGTGTGCCAGAGAGTCGGAGTCAGACGGAACGCGGAGGTCGCCAGAGGCCATCCGGCGCGCGGATGGAAAGCGACTGCGAATAGTGGAAGACGATACGGCTTGAAGCCGGCGCCGCATGGCGAACAACGCTCGCCTGGGCGCCGGAATAGTAGAGACTGCCGAACCCGCATTGCGCGGTCATCTTGCAGAGCCCGGCCTTCGATGTCTTGCCGCCTGGCGACGGCTTCATCGAGTCGCAACCGGGCATGGCATCGGCCGCGTTGCCGGCGTCCTGCGTCGCCGCGGACTGCTGCTGCATCGGACACTCGCCGGTCAGGCCGCTCGCTGCCAGCCCACTGATGGGCAGCATCGCGCACAGCAATAACAGGAAGAGCGTTCGGATGAATTTCATGGCAGCAGTCGAGCGTCGCGACATTCTAGCGGGTTCACAAAACTTGCGCGTCAAGCCGTTCAGGATCAACGCGTCATGCCATCAACCGCCCCAGGTCGCCTGTTGTCCATGCGCGGCCCACCACGTCCTGGCGCTCTGGAAGTTGTAGCGGTTGCGCGCGATCGTGCCGGCGCCCGCGGGATAGCGGGTATTTCCCGCCGGAACGAGACCGCTCTCTTCAGCCTGTACGAGTTCGGCGCGAACCTGCGCACGCGTCTTGCCCTGGGTGCCTGACGCCGCGGCCGCGACGGTTGCTTCGGGCGAAGCAGCGATGGCAGGCCGGTCGACGGCCGCGAACACCGATGCGGATACGGATACCAGCAAGGCTGCGAAGACTGCGCGAATCGGAAGCGAATTGCGTTTCATGGTGAATTTCCTTGAGTGTCGAACAAGCGGAGCCGCGCTGCGCCTGCCGACCGACGCGTTCAGACACGCGTCGGGCAAGGCGGCGCACAGCGCTGCAGGCGTCGGCGCGACGGGCCGTGAAGCGGCGCACACGCGCGCTTCGCATGACCATGCGGCGTCGACGAAACTTCAGTGACTTCGGGTGGAATGCGCGACGGACGTCGCACGTATAGCCGCAGCAGGCGCTACGTTCGGAACACCTGGAACAGGATGCGGTGCGGAGGAGGCGCCGACACGAGAATCGGCGCGGGATGAGGGCATCGTTGTGGCTCGCCGGCAAGCGCGAGAATCGACGAGCTTCCCCAGATCACGGGCAGCCAGACCGTTGGAGACAATGTCGGCAGATCCGCGTGATCGGGTTGCGCGAAGTCGTTGCAATGCAGGTGACAGGCCGCGGCGGCCGGCGCGTCGCGCAGGTCGCTGTGGCTTCCCGCGGCCACTGTCATCATCGCACCCGCGTCCGACGACATCGTTGCCGCGGGCGCTGCACACGCATAGGCCGACACCCACAGCTGGCCGAAGACCAGCATGCAAAGTGCGGCGACAACGGTGAACAGTCTGATACGGCGCATGATGTGCGAACCCGGTTCCACAGCCCAGAAAGCCAACGATATGAACTTTCGGACCTTGCCACATGGGAAGGTCAACGGGTATCGCAAAAAAATTTTCCGCTCAATTGCGCGTGTGACGTTTTGAAGACTCGTCCGGCCGGGCAAGCGCCCTGAGGAGTTCGCAGTGCCGCGCAGTGGGGCCGGCGCAGTTCGCTACCTGCCTGAGCGCGCGCCGCATACGCTGCAGGTCGCGAATCTTGCCTTCAATATCGGCGATGTGAGCACGCGTCATACGGTCGGCATCGGCGCACGGGCGCTCGGGATGATGCGAGAACGCGAGCAGTTCGCGAATCTCGTCGATCGTGAAACCGAGCTCCCGGCCACGACGGATAAACGACAGCCGCTCGAGCGAGTTGCCGTCATATTGCCGGTATCCATTGCTCGCGCGGTTGGCGGCCGGCAGCAGATCGACTTTTTCGTAGTAGCGGATGGTTTCGACATTGACGCCCGTGAGCTGGCTCAGATTGCCGATCGAATAGGTGTTACTCATCGCTTGACCCTGTAGTGGCTACAGGGTTCACGATACCCGTTCCTGAGAACTTTCGGAAATCCGATCATGCCCGGAACATGCTGCCACCATTGCGACGATCCATCGAGCCGTCAGCCGGCAATCTATCGCCGACTGCTCTGGGCCGCATTGACGATCAATCTCGCCATGTTCGTGGTCGAGGTGCTGACCGGCCTGCACGCCGGATCGGCATCCCTGCTCGCGGATTCACTCGATTTCCTCGGCGATGCAGCCAACTACGGGATCAGTCTGCTTGTGCTCGGATCAAGCCTGACCATCCGCGCAAACGCATCCCGCCTCAAGGCGGTGTCGATGCTGGCGTTTGGCATCTGGGTGCTGGGTCTCGCCGCCTGGCATCTCATCACCGGCCGGGTACCGAGCGCGCCCACGATGGGCATTGTTGGCGCGTGCGCGTTGCTGGCCAACGGCGCGGTCGCAGGCCTGTTGTTCCGGTTCAGGGATGGCGACAGCAACATGCGCAGCGTCTGGCTCTGCACGCGGAACGATGTACTGGGCAACATCGCGGTCCTGCTTGCCGCGCTCGGCGTATTCGGAACCGGGACTGTCTGGCCGGACCTCGTCGTCGCAGCGGCCATGTCCATCCTTGCAGTGACGTCCGCGGTACGCATCCTTCGCCAGTCCCGTGACGAGCTGCGCAGCGGCGCGACCCGACCGCGCGTTGCCGCCAGGCCGTAACGCCAGGAATCAGACATGCTTCCAGCGTGCTGAACGGCCATCAGCACACCGCGTATTTCGGCGCGGCTTGAGGGGCGCACCTCTCAGGCCGTACCGGGCAAGACCACAGTGCTTGTACTAGACTTTTCGCAGCATGGCCGATCGAAGATGCTCCCCGGTGACGCTGTGCCGTACTCCGAAATTCAAAGCCTTTTGCCGACCTGCCAACGAAGCAAAGCGCTCATTCGAGCTCGCCGCGGGCTGTCGCATTCATGATGATTAACGCTTTCGTCATGCGCTACCGCGGCTCAACTTCCCAAAAGGAACATCCATGTCACAGACTGTCGCAGTTGCTGCATCTGCCTCAGGCACTTTCGCCATCGGCGGCGACCTTACCGTCAACCGTCTCGGTTTCGGCGCGATGCGAATTACCGGACCGGGCATCTGGGGCCCGCCCGCCAATCACGATGCCGCGATCGAGACGCTCAAACGCGTGCCCCAGCTGGAAATCAACTTCATCGATACGGCCGACAGTTACGGACCCGACGTCAGCGAAGACCTTATCAAGGAAGCACTGCATCCGTATAAGGGTTTGCTGATCGCCACCAAAGGAGGATTTACGCGACATGGAGCGGATATCTGGGCGCCGCTCGGCCGGCCCGAATATCTGCGGCAGTGCGTGCTGATGAGTCTCAGGCGCCTGGGCGTCGAGCGGATCGATCTTTGGCAACTGCATCGCGTCGATCCGAAAGTGCCGCGCGACGAGCAGTTCGATGCGGTGGCGACGATGCAGCGCGAAGGCCTGATCCGGCATGTCGGTCTTAGCGAAGTACCGGTGGACGACATCGAAGCCGCACAAAAACACTTCAAGGTTGTAACCGTGCAAAACCAGTACAACCTGGTCGATCGCAAAAGCGAGGACATCCTCGACTACTGCGAAAAGCACAATATCGGCTTTATTCCGTGGAATCCGCTTGCGGCGGGCGCACTCGCCAAACCGGGCTCCCTCGTGAGCAATATTGCCGAAGCGCACGGCGTGACGACAGGTGCGATTGCGGTGGCGTGGCTGCTCAAGCGCTCCAAAGTCATGCTGCCGATCCCGGGCACCGGCAGCGTCCATCACCTGATCGAAAACGTGGCTGGCGCCAGTGTGAAACTGACTGATGAGCAGTTCGACGAGCTCGATCGCCAGGGGCGTAACGCGACCGTACGCTGAGCGTGGAGAGTGTCTTGACGCGTAGCCGCCGGTGCGATCGTGCGAACCCTTGCAAGATCGCACGGCGGCTCGAACCGGGCGCTGACTGTTCGGCACTCACCGGGCGCGTTGCGGCGTACTGCGGCAGAACGACGCCCGGACCCTCGATACAACGCGACCACAACCAGGCCTACGGCCGCCAAAGCGACATGGGGCCCGGCGGCCGTACCGACGGCCTGAGCAGGCGCGAAAGAATGGCGTTCAGAAAAACCAGAAGCGCGCAGATCGAGCTGCGCGCTTCGATGCATTGCGACCACCGCGCAATACCCAACGTCTGGTACATGACGCCAGCAGTGGCCTCCGACATTCAACCCCGGCGATTTATGAACCGAAGTAAATCGGCTTCATCCCGTCGTTTGCATCCGGACGAATCGAACCTTGGATTTTGTGGCCCAGGCGCTCCACGTCGTTACGGAACGCATGCAGATGCTGATGGCTTCCCGACGCCGACGTACCGTCTGCAACGCCGCCGGAATCTTGCGCCGCATTGTTCACGTTCGTGACCTGAGAATTAACCGGTGCGGCCGCGTCATTCGTTTGAGCGAAAGATGCCGCAGCCGGAATAGCGAGAGCGGCAGCTACAACGAGCGATTGAACGAGTTTCATGATCCTTACCTCCAGGGCTTGATTTTCCGCAAACACCCGTTTGCGTTTCAGTGATTGCAGTCTAGGCCGTAGGAGGCGTGTGATTAAGCTCTTGCAGAACAATTGAAAGTTGCTGGAATAGGTATAAACCCTAGTCTCTCGCCGACCACTCGGCGGCGGCGACCCGCAGGGTGCCGCCCGCGGACGCAGGGCGCCGGCGACCCGCTTTAGCCTCGACGCCGTCCAGCACACCCTGCCAACCCGCGGTTTCCCATGCGAGAAGCCAAAACCACAAGAAACGGGATGTGCGCCGCTCGCTTCGCCGCCGGGTTCAGATGAACTGGCCTCGACGCCTGCATCGAGCTTGAAACGTCGAATCAAATCCCCGGATTGCACGAGGTAAATTGCAGTTCAGCGCATTCCATTGCGGAACGCCTGAATGGCAATCGAGGTCCGGCATCGGAAAACGGATGCTGATGCCGTCACCGGCTGAAATGATTGCGAAACGTCACCGCCGCAATCACCGCCACGCAGGGAATCAGCAGCAACGCGCCCCACGGCAGTTCGTTGCGCTCGACTGCGACATACCAATAGAGCATGCCGAAGCCGAGGACAAGCACCGCAATGCCGACCAGCCATGTGATCGTGGCCAGCATCGCGCGCGACGGTTTGCGCGCAGGTTTCGAATGTTCAGGAGTAGCGGGCATGGGTGGTCGTTATTCACTCGGATTGCCTGCATGCCACCGGGCATTCGCTCCGGCACCGCGCCTGCAGGCTATTAAAGATTACCTGAAGAAGCTGACACGCCGCTATCGCAACACGCATAACGCGCGTATCTCCTTTGCATTTCGTCTTTGGTCGTCATTCATCGAACTTCGGTTTTTCCGAACTCCGGCTTCCGCGTTTGCAGGTTTATCCGACTGCGCGCGTCCCCGAAACTGAGGGCTCCCATCACTGCGGATCCAATCCGCAAAAAGGAGTCGTGACATGCGCACCTATCCTCGTAACAGCCCCGAAGCCGCCGCCCGGATTGTCGCGCTGGCGCTGACCGCGGACGGACACGTCTGCAGTTCCGAAGACCGCGCGCTCGACCGGCTCAACGTAGCGCGCGAACTCGGCCTCGCGCCAGGTCAGTTCCCGGGCATCGTGCAGACGCTGTGCGAAGACCGGCTGCTTGCACCCGCGTCGTGGGCCGACCCGGCCGGCGACCTCGACGGCGATCTGCTGACCACGCTGATGGCCGAAATCGACGACCCGACGTTGCGCCGCAAGGTAATGCGCCTGTGTCTCGCGGTCGCCGTTGCCGACGACTATCTCGCCGACGGCGAAATCGCGCTGCTCGCCGCGATGCTCGAAGCATGGCGCCCGCATCGCACGGCAATTGCGATGTAACGCGGCAAGGCAACGCCTCGTCCGCACGCGCGCACGGCACAGACAACGCGCCTGCGCCGTGCGGCGCGGCATCCGGTAACGGCGCCGCCTATCCGCGCGGCGCGGCCAGCACCTGCAATGCAAGCGGATGATGCTGGCCGCGCCGCGAGCGGATCGCGTGGATCTCTTCCGCGACGCCGTCCGCGCGGCCCAGCCACCGCAATCCGCGCATCATCGAAAGATCTTCGGCGCCGAGTTCCGCCAGCGGAAACACCCCGAGCCCGCGCGCCGCGAACACGGCCATCAGCGCGCTATCCTCGAACTCGCCGACGACCCTCGGCCGGATGTCCTCGGCCTCGAACCAGCGGTCGAGCCGCGCGCGCAGCGCGCCATGCCCGGTGGGTAGCAGCACGGGCAGATCGGCGAGCGAAGCGGGAAAGTGGTCTTTGGCGGACTTCTTGACGAGCGCGGCAGGCCCATACCAGTCGACAGCCGATGCGGCGACGCGCTCGCTGAACACGCGCAGATCGCTGTTGTGCGGCGCCGGCTGGCATGCCAGCACGAGATCGAGCCGGTGCTGCGCGAGTTCCGTCAGCAATTGGCCATGCTCGCCCTCATGACATAAAAGCCGCAGCGACGGCGTATCGAGCACCGGCGCGAGCAGCGCGTGCGCGGCCAGCTTCGAAATACCGTCCGACAAGCCGACCGCAAGCCGCGCCGCGGGCTCGTGGGCCGCCTCGCGCACTTCTTCGACGAGCGTCGCGCCGAGATGAAAAATCTCTTCCGCGCGCCCGAACGCCGCCTGCCCCGCTTCCGTCATCGTCACGCCGCGCCCGGCCGGCTTCAGCAACTGGCGCCCCATCGACTTCTCGAGCTCGCGCACCTGCGCGCTGATGGTCTGCACGGCCATGTCGAGATGCTCGGCCGCGCGCGCGAAGCCGCCCTCTTTCACCACGACCCAAAAGTAATACAGATGGCGAAAGTTCAGCATATGGAAGCCTCGCTTCGGAAAAACCGATGTGGAACTGCGATTATGTCTGATTTCACCGAAGCGCAAAGCGGCCCAGAATAAGGGTTACCGCATCACACGATTGCCTGTTTTATCCGATCAATTTCGATTTCCGGACGAACCGCCCGCCATGGACTACCTGCTCGCTCTAGCCGCCGACCCCGCCGTGTGGGCGGCGCTCGTCACGCTCGTCGTGATGGAAGTCGTGCTCGGCATCGACAACCTGATCTTCATCTCGATTCTGAGCAACAAGCTGCCCGAAGCGCAACGCGAACGGACGCGGCGCATCGGCATTCTGCTCGCGCTCGTCATGCGGCTCGGCCTGCTCGCAACAGTCGCATGGATCGCGCGTCTCACGCAGCCCGCGTTCGACCTGTTCGGACACGGCTTTTCGTGGCGCGACCTGATCCTGATCGCCGGCGGCCTGTTTCTCTTCTGGAAGGCGACGCGAGAAATGCACCATCACGTCGCGCATGACGGCGCGAACGGCGGCATCGCAAGCGCGGCCGGTACGTTGACCGCGTGGGCCGCGATCAGCCAGATCCTGATGCTCGACCTCGTGTTTTCGGTCGACAGCATCATCACCGCGGTCGGCATGACCGAACACATACCGATCATGTTTATCGCCGTCATCGCCGCCGTCATCGCGATGATGTTCGCCGCCGGCCCGCTGTCGCGTTTTATCGAGCGCAACCCGACCGTCGTGATGCTCGCGCTCGCGTTCCTGCTCGTGATCGGTATGGCGCTGATCGCCGAAGGGTTCGGCACCCATGTGCCGAAGGGCTACATCTACGCGGCGATGGGTTTCTCCGCGTTCGTCGAGGGGCTGAACATCCTTGCGCGCCGCTCGAAAACGCGCAGCGTGGCCCGCGCCGGGGAAGCCGCCCGCGCGGGTGCGGAAATTACGAAGTGAAACCTCGGCAAAGCCAGATTTTTTCGCGGCGCACAGCGCGTTAGATTGAACCCATCGCAGCGCGGAACCGCCGCGGAACAGCGGCGGAACCGAAGTCGCGCGAATGAAACGCAAAGGAGCCCATCATGAAATGCCCTGTCTGCAAGACGCCTGATTTGCTGATGACCGAACGCCAGTCGATCGAAATAGACTACTGCCCGACCTGCCGGGGAGTGTGGCTCGATCGCGGCGAACTCGACAAGCTCGTCGCCCAGGTTGGTGCACAACTCGACGATACGACGGCGGCGCGCGCCGACACGCGGCCGCGCGGCGACGACCAGCAGAACCCGGCCAGCGACCACCACCGTACGCGCCCGCACCACGACAGCGAGCGCCGCTACGACGACCGGCATCGCGACGACTATCGACATGACAGCCGATACGGACACGGCGGATATCGAAAGAAACGCTCGCTATTCGACATGTTCGACTTCGACTAGGCCTTCAACGGCGCAAGGTCGACGCGAACGACAGCCCCTCAGGCTCTGGCCGCCAGGCCCTCGGATAGGCTAGAGCTATTTGGCCGGCGCAAGCCGGCCTTTTTTTCGCCCGCTTTTTTTTCGCCCGTTTATTTCGCCCCCTCATCGCTCCCCATTCCGTGCATTTAAAGAACTTCAGTGCACTGAAGAAAGTCCCATCTATTTTCGACAGACAGAATGCGTGGCCGTCGCCGATTCCAACGTGCGCGGCCCACGTCCTGACATCTGTGCTCGCATGGGATCCTTCCCACCGCGCCATTCATTCAAGAGGAGTCAATTGTGAAATTCCCGGTCAAGAAGCTGTTTGCATCCCGCACTCTCGCCGCCTGCGTGGCGGTCGCCGCGTCCGTCATCAGCGCGGCGGCACTCGCGCAAAGCGCGCAGCCGGATCAGCAGCCGACCCGTGCAAGCATCCGCAAGGCAAACCACCGCCTTGAACACAACGTGCGCGTCGCGATCACGCGCGCGAAGATTCCCGCCGCCGACATCCGTATCGTCGCGCGCGGCGGCAAGGTCACGCTCGACGGCACCGTTCCCAGCGACGACATGGTGCAGCCGGCCGGGGAGGCCGCGGGCAAGGTGGCGGGCGTCACCTCGGTGCAGAACCTGCTGACGATGCGCGAAGCCGGGCACTGAACGCGCGCGCGGCAATGGGCGTCGCTGTCTCATAGCCGCCGGGCGCCGCGCGCCCCCATCGAATCGCATTCGCAGTGCGTACGGGTGGTTAGCGGTGTAGCGGTCCGCGGCGGTCTGCGGGTCTGCGGGTCTGCGGGTCTGCGGGTCTGCGGGTCTGCGGGTCTGCGGGTCTGCGGGTCTGCGGCGCCAAACATTAAACTTCGCGCCACCTGGCGGAATCGCAGCGCCGCTTCAGTATCCTGAGTCCCGATTTGAATCCGGCGCGCCGGGCACGGCATCCTGCCGCGCGCCGGCGCGCTCTTCATGCACTCGAGGACTCGCATGCGCGCAAAGCTTAACGGCACACAACTCTACTTCGACATCGACGGCGCCGGCCAGCGCGCATCGGGCGGGCATCTGATCGACAAACCGACGCTGATCGCGCTGCATGGCGGCCTGGGCTTCGACCATGTGTATCTGCGCGACGGACTCGGCCCGCTGCGCCACGACGCGCAGGTGATCTACGTCGACTTGCGCGGCCAGGGAAGGTCCGGGCGACCCGCGCTCGCATCGTGCACGCTCGAGCAGATGGCCGACGATATCGCCGCGCTGTGCGAGATGCTCGACGTCGAGCGGGCGTTCGTGTTTGGCCATTCGGCGGGCGGCTTCGTGGCGATGCACACCGCGCTGCGCCACCCGTCGCTCGTGCAGGGGCTGATCCTGTGCGGCACGTCGCCGACCGTGGCGCCGCTGCCCGATTACGAAGGCGACCCGGCGCCGACACTCGCTTCGCGAGGCAGCCGTGAGGCGCTCGAGATCATGGCGCGCATTTCAGGCGGCGATATCACGACGCAGACCATGGACGACTTCTTGAAGATCGTCGGACCGCTGCACACGACGCCGGCCCGGCCCGAAATCTTCCCGCGCATCTTCGCCGCGTCGACCATGACGATCGAGATGGTCCGGCATTTCATGCAGTCGATCGCGCCGACCTACGACCTGCGCCCGATGCTCGAGCGCATTGCCGCGCCGACGCTTGCGATCGTCGGGCGCCACGACTGGGTGTGCCCGCCGCGCGCGAGCCGCGCGATCGCGCGTGGCATACCGGGCGCGCGCCTCGTCGAATTCAACGATTCGGGCCACTTTCTGTTCTCCGAAGAGCCCGAAAAATTCCGCGAGCTGGCGATCGGGTTTATGACGGCGCATGCGACTCAAGCCTGAGCGGGAAGCGCGGTGGCGCCATGAACCGCAGCGCTATGCCGGCGGCTCAGCCTGAAGCGATGATCGGCTTGGCCATCTCCGTCGTGCCGCTCCACCCGAGGCCCGCATACAGGTCGCGGCCCGCCTCGGTTGCATGAAGAATCGCGTACTGCACGCCGCGTTTCGCGAATTCCGCTTCGGCCAGTTGCATCAGATCGCGAGCGAGCCCGCGTCTGCGATACGCAGGCTCGACGAAAACGTTCAGCACATAACCGCGCCGGTCCGATACCGGATGAGACGGATGCGGCGGCCAGTCGATCAGCATCAGGCCGATGCCCGCGACCGGTTCCCCCGCTTCGCACAGCAGATAGCCGAAATACGTGCGGTCACGCAGACGCGGCCGCAGCCACTCGCGAAAATGCGCGGTCATGGTGTGCAACACGGCTTCGTCGCGGCCCGCCTCGCGAAACATCTGCTCGCGATGGTGGCACACGAGTTCGAGATCCGCTTCTTCGAGTGCACGCACATTCATCCGATGGCTTCTCCCCGATTCCCGCATTCAGAAGATTCACGACCCGCGCGACGTCGCGCTGTCGATCAGTTGCTCCGCGAGCAGATGCGCGTGCGGCGTGAGCGCCGCGAAATCGCGCGCGCAAAGATGCAGGCGCCGCGTGGTCCACGGCTCCGATAGCGGCACGATCGAAAGACCGGGCCGGCGCAAGGTTTCGGCCGACACGAGCGACAGGATCGCGATGCCGATGCCCGCCTCGATCAGCATGCCGATATCGTCCAAGCCGCGCATCTGAATACGGTAATGCAGTTGTTTGCCGAGACGCGATGCGCGTTCGGCGAGATGGGTTTCGAGCGCGGCATCGGAGAGGCCGACAAAGGGCTCGTCGAGAATCTCCGCAAACGCGACCGATTCGGCGCCGCCGATCCGATGCGAACGGCTCGCGACGACGACGAGTTGATCCTGCATCAGAAGATGCGACTGCAACGAACCGAGGTCCGCGATATCGGCGACGATGCCGAGATCGGCGCGCCCTTCCGCAAGCGCGGGCACCATCTCCGAACTGGGCCGCTCGTCGACATCGATCGACAGATCGGGAAAACGCGCGAGGAAACGGCACAGATGCGGCGGCAAGAACGCCGCGAGCGCCGCGGTATTCGACAGCAGACGGATGCGTCCTTTAAGGCCGGTCGCATACGGGCGCATTTCGCCGCGCATCTGTTCGACCTGGTCGAGAATCGCGCGCGCATGGCGCATCAGGACGACACCGGCCGGCGTGGCCTGCACGCCGCGGCGATTGCGATCGAGCAAGGGCGCGCCGAGCGCGGCCTCCATGCCGGCGATGCGTTCGCTGACCGACGCGAGCGCAAGGTGCATGGCCTGCGCGCCTTGCGTGAGGCTGCCGCGTTCGACGACCGTCAGGAAAAGCCGCATATCGGTCAGGTCAAAACGCATGCGTTGGCTCTCCTGTGATGGCGCGTGCGGGCATGCTGCGCGCCCGCGTTCAGACTGCCGTTTGCCGTTTCGCTTGATGTCCGGCTTTGCGTCCGGTTTGCGTCCGGTTTGCGTCCGGTTTGACGTCCGGCGGCATTGCACCGCCCGCTTCGGTTTTGCCGAAGTCTAGCATTGGAAATGCCAGATTGTGAGTGCTTAGCTTCGCCGTTAGCATCGCCTCCATGCCTCTTCTCCCGGCCCGTTACCCCCCCGGCCCCGGCTTTTCCCGACCTGAGGATAAGGAGACCATGATGTCGGTCCTGCTCGATACGCTCGGCTCGCTTGCCATTCTTGTCAGTGTTGCGATGCATCTGGCGTGGAGACCGCGTCAGCCGCGCCGGAACTAGCAAGCCGGTTTCAAGTTTCGCCGCGGCGCGCCGTTATACGTGTTCAACGCGGTTCCCGCTTCTGAAACCTCGCAAACTTTCGTGCTGCTTTCGCGAACGGATTTCAGCGGCGTCCGGCGTGAGACCCGCATTCGAATGCGCAGGCTGCAACCCGTGCGTGGCAGCCTGCGCATTGAAATCGGCAACGAAACCCGCGTCCGGCCCGGCTCCCGAACCCGCGTCAGACGCCTGTCATCACAGCGATGCGTCGCCCGCTTATCCGGCCCATCCACACCGTGCTTCTGTGCGCAACGCTTTTCAGCGCACTTTCCATCGCACCTGGCGCCCCCGCCGCATGGGCCAGCGACACGCACGACCTTCCGCCCGCGCCGCTAAACGAAACCGTCCTGACGGTGCCCGTCGACACGTCGCCGCCGGTGCGCCTGGAAGTCACGCTCTATATGCCGTCGCGCGGCGGGCCGTTCCCGCTCGCACTCGTCAATCACGGCGCGTCGCACGACCCGGCGAGCGCGCCGCGCGTCGCGGACCAGTTCATCCCTTACTACTTCCTGTCGCGCGGCTACGCGGTCGCGATGCCGATGATGCGCGGCTATGCCGGCTC
Organism: Paraburkholderia sp. 2C; assembly: GCF_054589215.1. Classification (NCBI taxonomy): domain Bacteria; kingdom Pseudomonadati; phylum Pseudomonadota; class Betaproteobacteria; order Burkholderiales; family Burkholderiaceae; genus Paraburkholderia; species Paraburkholderia sp. 2C. Next base: position 45,563 of record NZ_BAAILL010000011.1, read on the forward strand.
GGGCGGTCATCTGCGACCGCACGGCTGCGACGTGAGCGCGATCGGACTCGACGCCGCGCACGACATCCGCAAGGTGCTCGACGTCGTCAAGCAGCAGCCGGGCATCGACGCATCGCGCATCGTCGTCGCGGGCAAGAGCATGGGCGGCTGGAACACGCTTGCGTTCGGCTCGATGAACCCCAACGACGTCAGCGACGTGAAGGGGCTGCTCGACTTCGCGGGCGGCGTCAAGGAAGGCGACTGCGAGACGCCGGACGCGAGCCTCGTCAGCGCAGCCGCGCAATTGGGCTCGCACACGCGCTTGCGTTCGATCTGGTTCTACGGCGAAAACGACCAGATCTTCCCGACCGCGACGTGGCGCCAGATGTATGCGCAATACACCGCGGCGGGCGGGCACGCGGAACTCGTCGACTACGGCGCCTTCCAGAAGGACGCACATGCAATGACCGCGTCGGGCGCCGGCCTGCCGCTGTGGGTGCGGAAAGCCGATGCCTTTCTGCGCAGCATCGGCATGCCGGGCACGGAGACGCACCCCGAGTATCTGCCGGGCCACGCGCCAGGATCGACCACCTACGCGGCGCTGAACGATCTCAAGGCGATTCCGTATCTGACCGACGATCAGAAGGAAAAGCTCTATCGTGGCTTTCTGGCCGCGCCGCTGCCGCGCGCGATTGCCATCGGCATGTCGAATGGTTCGTGGGCGTCCGGTGGATTCGATCCGTCCAGCACGGCGCTCGAACGGTGCTGGCAAACCGCGCAGTATTGCCAGCTGTACGCGGTCGATAACACGGTGGTCTGGCCGCGGCTCGCCGATGCGCCGCCGGCCACGACCTTCGCGACGCTCGCGAACGCATCGGCGGTGCCGTATCTGAACGCTCAGGGTCGGCTTGCCTATGCAAAGTTCCTGACGATGCCGCGGCCACGCGCCTTTGCGATCGCGCCGGACGGCGCATGGGGTGCATCTTCGGGCGTCGATCCGATCAGCGATGCGCTCGTTCGATGCGCGAACGGACACGCCAATTGCCGCCTCTATGCCGTGGACGGCGATGTCGTATGGAGCGCGACGGGCGGCCCGTCACCGTAACGTGCCGTATGCCCTGACGAGCTGACGAGCTGACGAAAGCGGGCGCTACGTTTCGCGGCGATCGTGCGAATGGCCCGCGTGATCGTGCTCCCCGTGCGCCATCATCCGCATCATCTCGGGACCGCCGGTTCGGAAGAACACCAGCGTCAGCACGACGAACACCGCGCCGAACGCGATATCGAGCACCGTCGTGTAGTTAAGCGTGATCGACGCGCCAACCACCGCCGCAGTGCGCTGCCGCGGCACCCAGCCGCTTAGCTGAAACAGCGCTTCGACCAGCAACGCCGCCACGACCATCGCCACATAGAACGTGACGGCGATCAATACCGTCATGCGGCCACCGTAGTACTTCCGGTAAATATTCAGGATCGGAATGATGATCAGGTCGCCGAAGATAAACGACGCGACGCCGCCAAAGCTCAAGCCGCCTTTCCACAGCACCGCCGCGAGCGGCACATTGCCGACCGAGCACGTAAAAGACGCAACGGCGATCAGCGGGCCGATAAACGCACCCCACATCATCGCGACATGCGGATCGTCGGCAAAAAAGAAGCGCTGCCAGAAGCTGTCGGGCACCCACGCAGCGAGCGCGCCGGCAATCAGCAGCCCCGCGCCGATATCCTTCCAGAGCATCGCCCAGTTCATCACGTAGCCGTGGCTGATCGCGATCCAGCCGTCCTTCGACAACAGACGCTGTTTCCATGTGCCCTGCTGCGCGGCCATTGCCATCGATGCATGCCCTTCCATGCTGCCGGCGATGCCCTTATCGGCCTGCTCGATCGCGGACTTTCTCAGCGTGCCCGATAAAAACAGCCGGAATAGCAGCGCGAGCACGACAATCATGATCGGTCCGCCGATAAATTCGGCCGCCGCGAACTGCCACGCGAGCAGAACCCACATCAACACGCCGATCTCGAGAACGAGATTGGTGGCCGCCATCTGGAACGCCATCGCGGCGGTGAAGTTGCCGCCCTTGCGAATAATCGAACGCGCCATGGCGACCGCGGCATACGAACATGACGACGACACCGCGCCCAGCACGCTCGCGCGAAACAGGGAGCGCGGCGATTCGTCGGGCAGCAGCCGCGACATTTCCGCGCGGGAAACGAGCACTTCGACGATTGCGGAGAACAGGAAACCGAGGCTCAAGCCCCAGAAGATCTGCCAGAGCATCGTGAACGCCACCCACCATGCGTGGCCAAGCGCGTCGGCGATTTGCATACGGAGCTCCGTCGCTGGGGTACTGCATCACGAGTACTGCATGTTCAGTACTGCACGACCGCTTTCAATGCGTGAGTGATGGCAAACCGCGGCTGCAACACGGCATCGCAGCGCTTTTCATCGTAACACTTGACCTTCCGTCATGGGAATGACCGACACTGGCCGCACCTGTCATGGAGTCTCCAGCCGAGCATCGCGATGAAATCTGGCCTTTTCCGTCGATTCAGCGTCCACGCCGCCGCACTGGTATTGATATTCGGCGCGGCCAACGCGGCCGGCGGCTCGACGAACCGGCTCGCGGCGGACAGCGCGAACGGCACATTGCTGTCGTCCTTCGAATGGCATGCGCACAGGGTGATGCAGGCCATCGGTAGTGCGCCGTACCTTGGCGATCTCGACGCCGGTTTCGTCGCACATTTGACCGCGTTTATCGGGGCAGCGAACCGCTCGGCACAGGATCACGACGCACACTTGCGGCACATCGCGGAGCAGATTGCCGACGGACGAACGAAAGAGATCGGTTCGACAAAAAATTCGATGAAAAAAGTGCCGGTTCCGCCGTGGCAGGCGGCGAAGACGCCCGTTCGATAGATGACAGGCAACCGCAATACGACGAAGACGCCCGTCAATCGACGTCGGCGTTGTCGATTTCCTTACGCTCGCGCCGCTCCTCATTGCCGCGACGCGCGCGCAATCGCTGCCGCGACAACCGCACGATGACTTCGCCGGTGCTCGCGCCCGCGGGGATCTCATTGCGAATGACTTTGGGGACCATCGGCAAGCCCTGACGTTGCCTGCGCAGCGCCTTCGCGATCGCCGCGCGGCACTCCGAGCCGTGGCAGTCCCACTCGTCACGAATTTTTTCGCAGTAAGGGCACTTGTTCATAGTGTCAAGTTTACCCGTAAACGGGGATCGCCTTTGGTGCGCCGCCGCGTGGACCATACGTGGACCATCCGTCCGCCCAACTGCGGCGCACGCGCATCGCCGCGTGACATTTATGACGTGTCAAGCAAATGACTGTTCTCCGCGTTCCACATCAATTCCGTCAGCGGGCGCGCCAGGCCTGTCGCAGCAAGCCCAGTGCCGCACGCGTGCGGCCTGTATCGGCCCGCAGCCTCGAAAATCATTCTTGTCACGCGTGTCAATGATTGACTATAGTACTCGCGTCGCACGGCCCTGCAATCGCGCCGGCATTCCCGATACCGATCAAAGGAGATGGCAGCATGACCTCGCAACCCGCAAACGTACCCGACCCGAGCGCGGTTCCCTATCAACTCCCGCAACCGCCGTTCATGTCGGGCGACCTCGTGCACAAGGGCGTCATCAAGGACTGGCTCGAAGACGACAGGCTGTGGGTGCCCAGCACGCCGGCCGTATCGTTCAAGCCGCTGATGTTGAATACGAGCCAGGGCTACTTCATCAATCTGCTGCGCGTGCGCCAGTCCGGCATCGTGTCGCGGCACCGCCATGCGGGCGCGGTTCATGCAATCGTGCTGAAGGGCCGCTGGTACTACCTCGAGCACGACTGGGTCGCCGAGCAGAATTCGTATGCATTCGAGCCGCCCGGTGAAACGCACACGCTGTTCGTGCCCGACGATGTCGACGAAATGATCACGTGGTTCCATGTGACGGGCGGCTACGTGTTTGTCGATCCGCAAGGCGTCGCGCTCGGTTACGAGGACGTCTTCACGAAGCTCGAAGCGGCGCGCCGCCACTATGAAGCCATCGGGCTGGGCGCCGGCTACGTCGAGCAGTTCGTTCGTTAATCGCCCCCCTTCGGTAGGAGAGTTGAACGATGACGATTCAACGAAAATCCGTAGACGTCGATGGCATCGCGGCAAGTTATCTGACCGCTGTGACGCGCAGCAACGCCGCGCCCGTGGTACTGCTGCTGCACGGCACGTACTGGAGCCGCGTCTGGCAACCGGTGCTCGAAGACCTCGCGGCTGCGGGCCTGCGGCCGATCGCGGTGGATCTGCCGGGGCTCGGCCGCTCGGCCGGCGAGCTCGATGTCGAACACGCATCGGTGCCCGCGCTCGCCGCCTGGGTCGTGCGCTTCGCGCACGCGCTCGGAATCGAGGGCCCGCTGTACCTGGCCGGGCACGATATCGGCGGCGGCATCGCGCAACACATGCTCGTCGACGGCAAGCTCGAAGTGAGCCGGCTCGCGCTCGTCAACGGCGTGATGTTCGATTCATGGCCGGCACCGGCCGTCGCGCGGTATCGCGATCCGGCTGTTGCGGCCGCAACGACGCCTGCCGATATCCTCGTCGCGCGCCGCGCTTCCGTGATCGCGGCACTCGCCCGTCCCGCGTCAGAAGAGGAAATCGCCGAGTATCTGAACCCGTGGACCGATCCGCGCGTCGCGCGCTCGTGGCTCTCGCTGGCGCGCGCGGCCGACGCCCGCTATACGCTCGACATCGTGCCGGCGCTGCTTGCGTCGGCGGTGCCGAAGCTGCTCGTATGGGGCGAAGACGATGCGTTTCAGCGCGTCGAGTTCGCGGAACGCTTCGTCAGGGAAATTCCGCATACGACACTCTTGCGCATCGCCGCGGCCGGGCACATTCCGATGGAAAACAATCCGCAAGCGGTCGCACATGCGCTGATCGGCTTCTTCGCCTGACGGCGGCCGCGCCGGTAAATCCCGCGCGGCCATCGGCAGATCAGTCCTCCTTGCTACCCCACTATCGGGATGCGCTATGATCTTTGCCGCAGGCATAGAAACGCGGCCCACCATAGCGCATAAGCCGATCACGGGGAGTGAGAATGCCAAAACGCAACCCCGCGTTGCACCGCATTCAGACCGCAGAGAAAATGACGCCCGCGCGCCGGTGGACGCTGATCGCCGTCGTGCTGATCGTGCTCGCGGCGCTCGTCGGGGCGGCGTGGTCGCTTGGCGAGCCCGCGGTGCGCAGCACGATCGTCATCACCACCGGCGCGAACGGCGGCATCTATCGCGGCTTTGCCGAGCATTACGCGCCGCTGCTCAAGCGCAAAGGCATCACCCTCGATATCCGTCCGTCGTCGGGCTCGATTGAAAACTACCAGCGCCTCGCCGACCCGAATAGCGAATACGAGGTCGGCTTTATCCAGTCCGGCACGGTCCAGCCGAAGGACACCGACAATCTGCAGACAATCGCCGCGGTTTCGTATGAACCGATCTGGGTGTTCTACCGCGGCCCCGAGACGATCGACCGGCTCATGCAGCTGCGCGGCAAGCGCATCTCGATCGGCGTGCGGGGCAGCGGCTTACTGAACGTATCGCAAACGCTGCTCGGCCTCGCCGAGGTGACCCGCGAAAATTCGACGCTGCTCGAACTGGATGCGACCGAGGCGTATCACGGCCTCGAAAACGGCACGCTCGACGCGGCCTTCTTTATCGGCCGGCCCGACGCGCCAATGCAGCAAACGCTGCTCAACAGCAACCTGAAACTGATGAGCTTCGCACTGGCCGACGCGTTCGTGCAGAAATTCCCGGCGCTCACGAAGATCACCTATCCGCGCGGCGCGACGAGCATCGCCAAGGATCTTCCGCCCGAGGACATCACGCTGCTTGCCGCGACCGCGCAACTGGTCGCGAAAGATTCGCTGCATCCGGCGCTCGCCTTCGTGCTGCTCGAAGTCGCGAAGAACGTGCACAGCGGGGAAGACTACTTCACCCCGGTCGGCGCGTTTCCCAATCTGAACACGGCCGAGTTTCCGGTTTCCGACGAAAGCGAGCGCTACTTCAAATCCGGGCCGCCGTTCCTGCAGCGCTATCTGCCGTTCTGGCTCGCCAGCTTTATCGAACGGCGTCTGCTGATACTCGTGCCGTTTCTCGCGGTGCTGGTCGGCCTGCTGCAGGCGTTGCCGCGCATGCTCGAGACCCGCATCAAGAAGCGGCTCGTCGTCTGGTACCGCGAACTGAAGTCGCTCGAAGACGAGATATGGAAGACCGCGCAACCGACGCCGGAGCAAGTCGAACAGTGGCGCGAGGAAATCGAGGAGATCGACGCGTACGCGGGGCAAATCCGCATGCCGCAACGTTACTTTCAGGATGTTTACGCGTTGAAGCAGGCCATCGCCGTGGTGCGCCACCGGATCGTGCAGATTGCCGCGCACACCTCGCACGCTAACGTACCGGATTGATAGCCACGGACGATTGTTCACGAATTGGCGATTGTGATTTGCGAACTACCCTGTTTCGTCATCACCCTGAACTGACCTACATTGGATCAAACGGCGCCGCGCCCGCTATCACGGCTGCAACGCTCGTATGGACCAATAGGAAAAAGAGGTGATGCAATGGCCAAGTATGTCGAAGCGATCGGACTGATCGGTGCACTGGTGGTATACCTCGTGCCGTCGCTCGAAGCAGATGCACGCGAACACCGCCACGCGTTCGCGATCACGATGATCAATGTTTTTCTGGGCTGGACCGTGATCGGCTGGTTTGCCGCATTGCGCGCGGCACGGTCGCCCGATGGCGGCGCACGGCTCGCGCAGATCGCGCGCTCGGCCCGCGTGGCGATTGCGCGCGGCACGATCGACAAGCTTGTCAGGCATGCCCAGCATAATGCGCCGTTCAAGCCGCGGCTTGCGGAAGTGAGAGTCGCCGACGTGCGTCACGTGCACTTCGATCGCCACGTGAAGAACAGTCACCGCACATTCCGATAAGCGATCTTTCCGCGCCGCGCAACTCAGCATTGCGGGGAATGCGTAGAGGGGGCAGCCAGCGGCCGAGGCGTGCTCGAGGCGTGCTCGAGGCGTGCTTCTCCCGGCCGCATTCTTACGCGCGGTTTCCTTAAAGCTTGCAAGCTTGCAGTACGGCAGTCAGCAGAGAATCCGTGCATTGACGATAATCGGGTGCGCCGTCTTTTTCCGCGGTTTTCCCGCAGTCTCCTCACAGACCGGTATTCGATGCAATCCGCCTCCGGCACGCCACGCACGTCCACCGCCTTTTTGCTGCTCGCGCTCGCGTTCGTCATCAATATGATGGGCACGACGCTTCCCACCGCCGTCTACCGCTATTACCGCATTGCCTACGGCTTCACGCCGGCCACGATCACCGTGATCTACGCGTGCTATGCATTCGGTGTGCTGGCCGCGCTGCTGATGGTCGGTAACTGGTCCGATCAGTTGGGCCGCAAGCGCATGCTCACTTACGGGCTCTTCGCAGCGGCGGCGTCGGGCGCGGTGTTTCTCGCGAGCACGAGCCTTGCCGGACTGATGGCGGCGCGGCTGATATCGGGCGTGTCGGCCGGCATTTTCACGGGCACCGCCACCGTTGCGGTTATCGAAGCCGCGCCGGCGAAGTGGCGCAATGCCGCAACGCTTGCGGCCACGGCGTCGAACATGCTCGGCCTCGGCTTCGGACCGGTGCTCGGCGGTCTGATCGTCGAATATCTGCCGGCGCCGATGCGCACGCCTTATGCCGTGCATCTCGCGCTCGTCGTCATCGCGCTTTGCGCGGTACGCAGCGTGCCGGAAACCGCGCACCCCCCCGCCCGCGCCACGTTGCGCATGCAGCGCATTGCGTTGCCGCGGTCCGTGCGCGCGGCCTTCGTGCCCGCCGCGCTATCGGGCTTCGCCGGATTCGTCGTGGTGGGATTCTTCGCGGCGGTCGCGCCGCAGTTGATGCGCAGCCAACTCGGTTTTCGCAGCGACGTCACGATTGGGCTCGTCGTGTTTCTGCTGTTCGCGTCATCCGCATGCGGACAAGCATTGCAAGGGCGGTTCGCGCCGCGCTGGCGGCAACCGGCCGGCTGCGTCGGCCTGATCGCGGGCCTCGCGCTCGTGGCGCTCAGCAGCATGTGGGACGCGAAGAGCGCACTGATCGCGGGCACCGTGCTCGCCGGCCTCGGCCAGGGCGCGAGCTTTCGCGCCGGGCTCGGCGAACTGACCGCGCGCAGCCCCGGCGATGCGCGCGCCGCCGTGACATCGGCCTATTTTGTGGTGCTCTACGTCGCGATCTCGCTGCCTGTTATCGGGCTCGGCATCGCGACGCAACGGACCGATATCCGTCACGCGACACTGCTGTTCGCCGCGGTCACGATCGTCGTCGTGATCGCGGCGCTCGGCTTTCTTGTGGGCAGCAAGCGCACTGCACAGCCCGGCGCCAATGCGCGCGGCGAATAAACCTCAGCAGCGCATAGCGGTGCAAAGCGTACGAGGCGGCCCGATTTGACCGCACGCCGGGAATAGGCCGCCCGGTCGAACGTTCTCGTGAGCATCGGCGGACCACCGTCCGACCGGTCGCCCCCGGCGATACACAACCGGGTGGTTCCCTCACCTGCCGTTGGGACCGATACCGAGCCCCCTATGAACCTTGCCGACTTCGCCACCCCTTCGTTCCTCGCGAACCCGTACCCCGTCTACGACGCCCTGCGCGAAGCAGGCCCGCTCGTGCCGGTCGGGCCCAACCAGTTTGTCACGGGCCGTTATGACATCGTCGACAGGCTGCTGCACGATCGCCGCATGATTCACAATTTCCAGTCATCAGTGCGCAAACGCTATGGCGAGGAAGGCGCAAAGCAACCGGTCTTGCTCGGCTATAGCCGGATGTTCCTGCTGATGAACCCGCCCATGCATACGCGGCTGCGCGGCCTGATGATGAAGGCCTTCAACGCGCGGCAGATCGAATCGATGCGCGATATCGCGCGCGCGAGCGCCCAGCGTCTGATCGACCGCTTCGAAAGCGACGGCAGCGTCGACATCATGGCGGCCTACGCGATGCCGTTCCCGATCGAGATCATTTGCCGGATGCTGGACGTGCCTGTCGAACATGCGCAAAAGCTCGGCGAAGCGATCCGGCACGTGGCCAAAATGCTCGACATGACGCCAGTCGATGACGCGCAGCTCGCGATATCGAACGAGGCCTACGAGACGCTCGAGACGTACTTCTCCGGCGTCATCGAAGCGCGCCGCAAGCAGCCGGGCGCCGATCTGGTGTCGATGCTGCTCGAGGTCGAGGAACAGGGCGAAACGCTCACGCACGATGAAATCGTCGCGAACGTGATCCTGCTTTACCTCGGCGGTCACGAGACCACCTCGAACATGATCGGCAATGCGTTGATCGCCCTGCAGCGCCATCCGCAGCAATTCGATGCGCTGCGCCAGGATATGACGAAGCTGCCGAACGCGATCATGGAATGCCTGCGCTACGAAGGCTCAGCGCAGCTATCGGGCCGCACCGCGAGCGAAGACATGGAAATCGCCGGCGTACCGGTGGCGCGCAGCTCGATTGTCTATCTGTCGCTCGGCGCGGCCAACCACGACCCCGCGAAGTTCGATCATCCGGACCAGCTCGATATCGACCGCGAACTGCCGCGCGTGCTCACGTTCGGCGGCGGCGTGCACCATTGCCTCGGCTATCGGCTCGCCCTGCTCGAACTCGAGACCGCGCTCGGCGCATTGCTGAAGCGCCTGCCCAAACTCACCGTCGACGGACTCGACAAGCTGCACTGGAACGGCCGCAGCAGTCTGCGCGGCGTCGAGACGCTGCACGTGCGCTGGTAACCGCGCTGGCGACCCCGCCGTTGCGCTGGTAACCGCTGAAAGCGGCAAACGGCGCGCGGAAGGCATCAGAAAGGCAGACGGGCGATAATCCGTCGTTCAATGACCCCTTACGGGGGCCTTTCCTTCGCGCCCGTGCCGCTCGCCCATGACGTCTTCCGATTCGCCGCGCAACGATGCGCAACTGCTGCAGGCCGCCGTCCTGCTCTATACGAACAAGCGCTTTGCCGATGCGCTGACGGCCCTGCAACCGATCATGCAGCAGCGCGCGGCGAGCGCGACGCGCGCGGCGGCGTTCAATCTGGCAGGCGTGTGTGCGCAAAATCTCGAGCGGCTCGCCGACGCCGAACAGTTCTGGCGGCGTGCGCTCGAAGACAAGCCCGACTACGCGGAATCGCACAGCAATCTCGGCAGCCTTTACAAGCGGCTCGAGCGTCTGCCCGAAGCGGAAGCGAGCTTTCGCGCGGCCATCGCGTGCCGCGCCGATTACGTCGAAGCGCATTACAACCTCGGTCTGCTGCTGCATCGCATCGGGCGTGCGCAAGACGCGGAGGCCGCCTATCGCAAGGCAATCGAGCTGCGCCCGAATCTCGCGCCCGCGCACAACAATCTCGGCGTGCTGCTGCATGACGAAAAGCGCTTCGACGAAGCGCAGGCCGCGTATGTGCAGGCGCTGGCCGGCAATCCCGAGTACGGCGAAGCGTATTTCAATCTCGGCAAATTGCAGGTGGACCGCGACAAGCTGCGCGAGGCGGAAGTCATGTACCGCGCCGCGCTCGTCGCGGAACCCGACCTCGTGCAGGCGCATCACCATCTCGGCTCGCTGCTGAATCTGCTCAAGCGCTTCGACGAAGCCGAAGTGTCGCTGCGTCACGCGCTGAGGCTCGCGCCGCATCTGCCCGACCTTCATACGAGCCTCGGCAGCACGCTGATCGAAACCGACCGCTACGTCGACGCCGAAGCGGCGTGCCGCACCGCGCTCGCGTTTCAGGACAACAGCGCAAATGCATTGCATACGCTCGGCATCGCGCTGTACCGGCAGGGCCGCATCGACGAAGCCGAAGCGGCGTACCGCCGCGCCCTTGAAATTCATCCGGAGCTGGCGTCGGCGAAATTCGGCCTCGCCGCGCTGTTGTTGCAGGCGCAACGTTACGACGAAGGCTGGCCGCTTTACGAAGCGCGCCACGCACGCGGCGACGGCCAGACGCGCGCGAAGGCGCCCGATGTGAGCTGCCCGCGCTGGCAGGGCGAACCGCTTGCGGGCAAGTCGCTGCTGATCTGGCGCGAGCAGGGTTTCGGCGACGCGCTGCAGTTCGGCCGCTATATCGCGACCCTGAAAGCGCAGGGCGTCGCGCGTCTCACGTTTGCGTGCCCGCCGGCGTTGAGCCGGCTATTCAGAAGCGTCGAGGGCGTCGATGAGGTGCTCGATACGCTCGCGGCCGTCTCGCAAGGCCAGTACGACTACTGGACCTTCCTGCTCAGCGTGCCGGGCCTGCTCGACGACAAGACGCTGCCGCCCGCGCAATTCATCACGCCCGACGCGAGTCTCGTCGATACGTGGCGCGGCCGGCTCGAAGGCCTTGCGGGCCGCAAGATCGGTCTGGTCTGGAAGGGCAATCCGAAGCATGTGAACGACCACAAGCGCTCGCTGCCGTCGCTCGATACGCTTGCGCCCTTGTGGAATGCGGCGAATGCGAGCTTCGTGAGCCTGCAAAAAGGCGCCGGCGAAGACGAAGTGAGCTACGCGCCGGCCGGGCAGCCGATTCTGCCGCTCGGCCCGGAACTCACCGATTTCGCCGATGCGGCGGCCGTCGTTGCGCAGCTCGATCTCGTGATCAGCGTCGATACGGCGATCGCGCATCTGGCCGGCGCGCTCGGCAAGCCATGCTGGGTCATGCTGCCCGCCAGCGACAACGAATGGCGCTGGACCCATGCGCGCAGCGGGCCGGCGTCGCCGTGGTACGCGGACACGATGCGCGCGTTCCGGCAGCCGGAGCCCGGCGATTGGGCGCAGGTGGTCGAGGCGCTGCGGGCGGAGCTGGCGGGGCGCTAAGCGGTACGCGCGGCAGCGGCGGCCGGCAGCACGCCGGCCTTGACGAGTTCCTCGTTGAAACGGCCCATGGCCGCGAACATGTCGGTATCCGGTAACTGGCCTGGTTCCGATTCGGGCGACGCTTTGACGATCACCATGACGCGCATCTTCGTTCTCCTTGACGGGTGGGGAGAAGCCGCCGCGCCCGATCCGGCGCCCGCACGGCGGCTTTAACCCTGCGACGAATCGGCATGGCCGAAATCGACATCGCGCGCGACAATCCCGCGAAACGAAGCCGAGCGACGGATTTCGACCGGCCGCGCGTTAAACGGTAAACGAGCGATGCGGGCCGGGGATGCGGCCGGAGCCGGGTCGCCAGGTTCCGCGCCGCGGACTAGCCCGGCGCGGTGAGGAGCCGCGCACCTCGCTGGAACGCGTCCGAAGCCGCTCGCACCCGCTTATACCGGCACGGAGCAGAACAAGGGAGCAGAACAGCATGGCCATCGCGCAGCACACGATCCCTCGGCAAGTCGAGCAGGACGCCGCGCATTGAGCGACGCCGAACGCGACCGCGACGCCGACCCCGACGCGGCCCTCGTTGCGCGCGTCGCCCGCGCCGATCCCGCAGCCGTACGCGCGCTCGTCGCGCGCAAGCTGCCGCGGCTGCTCGCGCTCGCGACACGGATGCTCGGAGACCGTATGGAAGCCGAAGATGTCGCGCAGGAAGCCTTCGTGCGGATCTGGAAGCACGCGCCGCGCTGGCGCGAAGGCGAGGCACGCTTCGACACGTGGCTACACCGCGTCGCGCTGAACCTCTGCTACGACCGCTTGCGCGCGAGCCGCGACGAACCGGTCGACGACCTGCCCGACAGCGTCGATCCGGCTCCGCCGCCCGACGCGCGTCTCGAAGCGCACGCGCGCGACGCGAGCGTACGCGCGGCGCTCGCGGCCCTGCCCGCGCGGCAGCGCGAGGCGATCGTGCTGCAGTACTACCAGGAGCTGTCGAATCTCGACGCGGCCGCGGTGATGGGCATCACCGTCGATGCGCTCGAAAGTTTGCTCTCGCGGGCACGCCGCCATATGCGCGCGACGCTCGCGGCGGCGCCCGATGCGAAGCCCGCTCCCCGGCTCGTCTCGCCCTCCGCGTCGCGAGACGCGGCGGAGCCGTCGCTGCCCGATGAAAAGCCCGCACCGCCGCCGCCACAACCGGCCACGCCACACCCGCAGGACACACGCACAAGGACTTCCGATGACACCTGACCGATTCCGCACGATCGTCGATGCGTATGGCGCCGATGCGCGTCATTGGCCGGCCGGCGAGCGCGCGGCCGCGCTCGCGTGGGCCGAAGCGCATCGCGACGAAGCGCACGCGCTGGTAAGCGCCGCCGCGCAACTCGACGCATGGCTCGCCACCGACACGCCACCGCAGCCCGACGCCGCGCTGACACACCGCATCATCGCATCGGCGCCGGCATGGGTGCCGGCATTGGCGCCGGCGTGGTCGCCGCACGGCCGCGCGTCTCGCACGGCACGCTCGCCGCGCGCACGCGTCTGGTGGTCCGGCGCCGCGTTGATCGGCGCGGGCCTCGCGGGCGCGCTGGCCGGCGCCTTCATCGTGTCGTTCGTCCTGCTCGCGGGCAGCCCGCCGCCGGGCACTTCGTCCGGTACGGCATCGGATACGCCGCCGCTCGCCACCAGCTTCGACGGCGCAACCGCCGACTGGAGCGGCGAATGAACGGACACTCGCTGAAATGGGCGCTTGTCGCCTCGCTCGTGCTCAACATTTTTCTGCTCGGCGCGATAGCGGGCGGCACCTATCAATGGTTCGCGAGCCGCCCGCGCGCCGCCGCGGGCGTCGTCCCGACTCAGGCGCAGGCACAGACGCAGCCGCACGCCTTGCGCTTCGCCGCCGATCAGCTCTCCGACGAACGCCGGCAGCAATTCGCACAAGACCTGCAGCAAGCGCGCCGCGACGGCCGCACATATGTACGCTCCGGCCGCGAAGGGCGCCGCGATGTGCTGCGTCTGCTCGGCGAGGCGGAGCTGAACCGCCCGGCGCTCGACGCCGCGCTTGCCCGCACGCGCAATGCCGATGAAGCACTGCGCGCGCGCGTCGAGCAAAGCGTGGCCGATTTCGCCGCGTCGTTGTCGCCGCAAGAGCGCGCGCAGTTCGCGGACAGCCTGCGCGAATACGGCCAATGGCGGCAACCCGCGCCCAAACAGCAGCCGGCGTCGAAAGCGGCCAGTCAATAAATCTTCGAGCACAGCGACGGATTGAGGCGCGACTTCCGTGTAACGGACAGACATAGCCGATGCTTGCAAAGAAGGAATGCCGATGAACGATGCCAATGACGCAGCTTCCACCGCCCACGCCGCCATTGCGCTGAACCGCTTCGGTCTCGGCGCGAACGCGAACGAGCCTGCGCCGCCCGACCCGAAGGCGTGGCTGCTCGCGCAGTTCGACCATTACGATCCGCGCCCGCCGGCGTGGTCGCGCGAGCCCGACTCGGCAACGCTCGTCGTCGACTTCGTGCAACGCCAGCGCGAAGTGCGCGAGATGCGCAAAAACGGAAAGGATGCCGCAGCATCGGGTGCGATAAGTACGGCGAACAATAGGGATAGCGGCGCGCCCTCCATGCAAGCGCCACAGGCGCCGCAACCCGCATCCGCCACCGCCGGCGCGCAAACGGCCGCGCAACAGGCGCGCAAGGCTTTGCGCACCGACATCGTCAGTACCTACCGCGACGCAGTGAACGCCCGCGTGCTCAGCGCACTGAACACGCAAACGCCGTTCGTCGAACGCCTCGTTCACTTCTGGGCGAACCACTTCGCGATCTCGACGGAAAAGCCGCCCGTCGCCGTTCTGGCCGGTGCATTCGAAGCCGAAGCGATACGCCCGCATGTGCTCGGCCGTTTCGAAGACATGCTCGTCGCCGTCGAACGTCATCCGGCAATGCAGTTTTTTCTCGACCAGACGAACTCGGTCGGGCCCGACAGCATCGCGGCCATGCGTACCGCACAGCGTCATCCGACGCGCCCGCGCGGGCTCAACGAGAACCTCGCGCGCGAGATCATGGAGCTGCATACGCTCGGGGCGCGCAGCGGCTACACGCAGCAGGACGTCACCGAATTCGCGCGGGCGATGACGGGCTGGAGCATTGCGTTGCCGCTCGCGCGCGCAGGCGGTGGCGACGCGCCCGCTCGCCCCGCCCCCGCGGAACCGGGCCGCTTCGTCTTCCGCCTCGCGCAGCACGAACCGGGCGCGCGCACCGTAACCGGACGCCAGTACGATCAGACCGGCGAAGCCCAACCGCTCGCCGTATTGCACGACTTCGCGGCATCGCCCGCCACCGCGCACCATATCGCGGACAAACTGGCGCGCCACTTTATCTCGGACACGCCGCCGCCCGACGCCGTCTCGCGCATCGCGACCGCGTTCACGCAAAGCGGGGGCGATCTGCCGGCCGTTTATCGCGCCCTGATCGATGCGCCGCAGGCCTGGTCGGGCGCTTCCGCAAAATTCAAATCGCCGTGGGAGTGGACGATTTCGGCCATGCGCGGCCTCGGCTGGCAAGACCTCGGCGATCTGCAAACCGCCGCGCTTTTCACGCAGCTCGGCCAACCGGTCTGGCGGCCGGGCTCCCCCGCGGGCTACGACGACGTCGCGGCGAGCTGGGCATCGCCCGATGCGCTGCTGCGCCGTGTCGAACTCGCGCAGCGGCTCGCGTCGCGTGTCGGCGACCGGCTCGATGCGCGCACGCTCGGCGAGCGTCTGTTCGCGGGCTCGCTCAGCACGCCGACGGCGATTGCCGTATCGCGCGCCGAAAGCGCGTCGACGGCGCTTGCGCTGCTCTTTGTCTCACCTGATTTCCAGCGGAGGTAAGCATCGTGATGTCCCGCCGTCGTTTTATCCGCGTCGCGGCCGCCGGCGCGGGCGCGCTGCTTGTCGCGCCGCTTTCGATCCCCAACATCGCGTTCGCGCGCGCCGATACCGAACGCCGCTTCGTGTTCGTGATCCAGCGCGGCGCGGCCGATGGGCTCAACATCGTCATGCCGTATGGCGACCCGGCGTATGCATCGCTACGCGGCTCGCTGGCAATGGACCCGGCGAACACGACCAGGCTCGACGGCATGTTCGCTTTGCATCCGTCGCTCGCGGAAACGTCGAAGATGTACGCCGCGCATGAGGCGCTGTTCGTGCACGCCGTCGCGTCGCCCTATCGCGACCGCTCGCATTTCGACGGACAGAACGTGCTCGAAACCGGCGGCACGGCGCCGTATCAGGTGAAGGACGGCTGGCTCAACCGCCTGGCCGGACTGCTGCCGCGCGGGCCCGATGCGATCGCGTTCGCACCGTCGGTGCCGATGGCGCTGCGCGGCAAGACGGCGGTGACGTCCTACGCGCCATCCGCCTTGCCGCCCGCGCAGGATGACCTGATGATGCGCGTCACGCAGCTCTACGAGCACGACGCGCAGTTGAAACCGCTATGGGACGCGGCGACCGCGACACGCGCGATGGTCGGCGATGCGGGCACACGCGCACGCCAGGACGCCGGCACACTCGGCACATTCGCCGCGACGCTGCTCGCACGCGACGACGGCCCGCGCATCGCGATGATCGAAACCGCCGGCTGGGACACGCACAGCGCGCAAACGCAACGGCTCGCGACGACGCTAAAAGGCCTCGACGCGCTGCTGGCCGCGCTGCGCGACGGACTCGGTCCGCACTGGGCGCACACCACCGTACTGGTCGCCACCGAGTTTGGACGCACCGCGGCCGAGAACGGCACGGGCGGCACCGATCACGGCACCGCATCGGCGGCGATGCTGATCGGCGGCGCGGTAGCAGGCGGCCGCGTGATCGCCGACTGGCCGGGCCTGCGCAAAACAGAGCTGTACGAGGGACGCGATCTGAAGCCGACCACCGCGCTCGATGCGTTGATCGCGGGCGTGGCTGCGGAAAGCCTGCGGCTCGATCCACAACGCACGGCATCGGCGCTGTTCGGGCAAACGGTCGCACAGCGGCATGTCGAGGGACTCGTGCGCGCGTGACGGAGCGGGCCGCGCCATTGCGGCTTTTTCTGGCTGGTTAGAATCGCGTACCCCCGAACCTGCCCGCACGGCGCGCGCGCCGATAAAGCGCGCGGTGCGGAATGAACGCAACCCAGGCTCCCGCCTATGAACCACTCGTACGACCGCAGCAGGCCATGCAGTTGGCTATTAGCCGACCCCGGCACGACGCCCGCGCAAGCCGGCATGTGCATGAGCATCGAAGACGGCCGCATTGCCGCGATCGAGCCTGCCCCTGAACCGCCTGCGCCGTACGACAAGCCGCGGCGCGTCGCGCTGCCCGCGCTCAGCAATGCGCACGATCACGGGCGCTATCTGCGCAGCGCGAGCGTCGGCGCGTTCGACAAGCCGCTCGAAAGCTGGCTGCCGTTTATGGGCCTCGCCCCCGGCGCCGACCCCTATCTCAGCGCCGCGGCCGCATTCGCCCGCTCGGTGCGTCATGGCGTCGCGAATCTGATGGTGCACTACACCCGCGTGCAGGGCGGCATGCCGTATGTCGACGAAGCACGCGCGGTCGCACGCGCCGCGCGTGACGTCGGCAACCGCATCGGCTTCGCGGTCGCGATGCGCGACCGCCAGGGCATCGCCTATTGCGACGACGCGACCGCGCTCGCCGCGCTGCGTCCCGCGATCCGCGCCGCAGTGGCCGAGCAGCTCGCCGTCAAACCGGTGTCGGCGCAGCAGCAGCTTGCGCTTGTCGACGATGTCGCCCGCATGATCGACAGCGAAGGCTATGGCGAGCACGTGACGGTTCAATATGGACCGACCGGCGTCCAGTGGTGCTCGACGCCGTTGCTCGCGGCGATCGCGCAGGCTTCGGCCGACCATGACCGCCCGGTCCATCTGCATTTGCTGGAGACGCGCTATCAGCGTGCATGGGCCGATCGCACGCACCCGCAAGGCATCGTCCGCTATCTCGACGATCTCGGCCTGCTCAGTCCGCGGCTCACGCTCGCGCACTGCGTGTACGCGCGTCCCGACGAACTCGCGCAGCTTGCCGAGCGCGGCGTGACGATCGCCGTCAACACGAGTTCGAATCTGTATCTGAAATCCGGCATCGCGCCCGTGCCCGAGATGTTGCGGCACGGCTGCCAGATCGCGCTCGGCCTCGATTGCACGGGTCTCGACGAGGACAACGATGCGCTGCGCGAGTTGCGCCTCGCGTATCAGTTGCACCGCGGCTGGGGCTTCGACGTCACCATGACGCGCGCGCAGCTATGGGCGTTCGCCGCACAAAACGGCCGGCGCAGTGTGCTCGGCACGCGTGCCGGCGCGCTGCCCGGCGGGCGGCTCGAGGTCGGCGCGGCCGCCGATTTCATGCTCGTCGACTGGGATGCGCTCGACGACGACGCGCTGTTCCCGGTCGAACCGTTCGAGCTACTGCTCGCCCGCGGCAGCGGCGCGCATATCGACGAAGTCGTGATCGGCGGCCGAACCGTGGTGGCCGGCGGCCGCGTGCGCGGCGTCGACGAAGCGGCGTTGCGCACCGAACTGATCGGCCAGTTGCGCGCCCGCATCGACGCGCAGCCGTCGGTGCGCGCATGGCGCGAAACGCTCGACGCGCTGTCCGACGATCTCGGCCCGTTCTATCGAACCAGCGCGTGGTTCGGCTGCTGCTGAGCGGCGCCGGTTGCGCGCGAAGCGATGCGGCGCCGCTCCTCGCGGCGTGCGCGTGGCGTGCGCCTCACGCCTGCGCGGCGTATCGGCGATCCGCGGCCGCCGTGGACGCCTCGCCGGCCATCGCACGCGCAATCGCCGGCTGATCGGTCTCGCTCGCGGGCGCGTCGTACACGATGCGCCCTTCGCTCATGACCGCGACGCGGTCCGCGAGTTCGAGAATCTCGTCGAGGTCCTCCGAGATCAGCAGCACGGCCGCGCCGCGGTTGCGCTGCTCGACGATCCGCGCGCGAATCTCGGCCGCGGACGCGAAGTCGAGACCGAAACACGGATTCGCGACAATCAGAACATCGACCTCGCCCGACAGCTCACGCGACAAAATTGCACGCTGCACGTTGCCGCCCGACAGGTTGCCGATCGGCTCGTCCGGCGACGCCGTCTTCACGCGGTACGCGGCAATCAGCCCGAGCGCGTGACGGCGGATGCGCGCCGGCGACAGCCAGCCGCAGAAGCCGCGCAGCCCCGGCGCGTCGAACACGCGAAACGCGATGTTTTCGGCCACCGTCATATGCGCGACCGCCGCATTGCGCAGCGGCTCCTCAGGCAGGCAGAACACCTTGCCGGCGCGCATCTGCGCGCGCCGCGGCCGGTAGGCCCGGCCGCCGACGAGCATGTGCCCGCCGCTTGCCTCACGCTGACCCGACAGCACTTCGACGAGTTGCGCCTGACCGTTGCCCGACACACCAGCGATGCCGACTACTTCGCCCGCGCGCACCGGGAGACTCACCTCGCGCACCGCCGGCAGGCCGTCGTCGTCATCCGCGCTCACGCGCTCGAGTTCG
The DNA here is from genome assembly GCF_054589215.1 of Paraburkholderia sp. 2C. NCBI lineage: Bacteria > Pseudomonadati > Pseudomonadota > Betaproteobacteria > Burkholderiales > Burkholderiaceae > Paraburkholderia > Paraburkholderia sp. 2C. The sequence continues at coordinate 64,924 of NZ_BAAILL010000011.1, forward strand.
AGCGCGACCGGCTGCTGCGCGAGATCCCACGCCCGACGCGGCGCGGCTTCGCGAAGCACCGCGTCGCCGACCATCATGCGGCTCATCGCATCGACCGACAGTTCACCGACCGTCCCCGCGCCCGCCAGCCGGCCGCGCCGCAGCACGCTGACCTCGTCCGCGTATTGCATCACCTCGCGAAACTTGTGGCTGATCATGATGACGGTGAGCCCTTCGCTGCGCGTGAGCGTGCGCAGCAGCGTCAGCACTTCGTCGGCCTCGCCGGGCGTGAGGGCCGACGTCGGTTCGTCGAGAATCAGCAGGCGCCGGGCGAGATAGAGCTGCTTCAGAATTTCGAGCTTTTGCCGCTCGCCGGCCGCGAGACTCGCGACTGGCCGCTCGAGCGGCACGCGCAACGGCATGCGCTCGAGAAAGGCACGCAGTTTCTGCTTCTCCGCGCGCCAGTCGATCAGCGACGGCACGTCGGCGCGCGCCATCACGAGGTTCTCCGCCGCGCTCAACGAAGGCACCAGCGTGAAGTGCTGATAGACCATGCCCATCCCGAGCCGGTGCGCGTCGCGGATACCGTCGATGGCCGCCTCGCGGTTGTCGAGCAGAACCTGTCCGCGCGTCGCCTTGTACTCGCCCATCACGCACTTGACGAGCGTCGACTTGCCCGCGCCGTTCTCGCCAAGCAACGCGTGGATCGTGCCCGCGCGCACCTTGATCGATACCTCGTCGAGCGCGACGTGTGCGCCGAAATGCTTCGTGATCCCGACCGTCTCGAGCGCGAGACCGGCACGGGCGGGCGAGTCGCCGGCACGCGGCGCGGCGGGTACCGCAGAGGAATACGTCATGATCGTCACCTGAAAGAAACCGCCGGCAGAGCGCGAGCCACGGGCGCGCCGGCGCCCGTGCCGGTTTGCCTCATCGGCGCGTAATCGACAGTTCGGCCGGCGCGCCCTTCAGGTTGCGGCGCGGCGACGACGACGCAACGAGCACGACGAGCGTCAGCATATAAGGCGCCGCGTTGAAGAAGTAATAACCCGACGTCACGCCGATGCTTTGCAGCGCGGGCCCGATCGCCCCCGCCGCGCCGAACAGCAAGGCGGCACCCACGCAGCCGAGCGGATGCCAGCGCGCGAAAATAACCAGCGCCACCGCCATCATCCCTTGCCCCGACGACAGTCCTTCGCTCCAGCTGCCCGGATACGACAGCGACAGGAACGCGCCGCCGACGCCCGCCATGAATCCGCCCAGCGCGGTCGCCACGAGCCGTACCGCGTCGACGCGATAGCCGGCCGCGCGCGCCGCGCTCGCCGAATCGCCGCACATGCGCACGACGAGTCCCCAACGCGTGCGCCGCAGCGCCCAGGCCAAGCCGATCGCGAGCACGATGCCGATCAGGAACAGCGGGTTGATCTGCAGCGCCGCGCGCACCTGCGGCAGCGCGGACCACGCGCCGAGCGCGAGCGACGGCAGATGCGGCGCATCGGGCTGGATATACGGCTTGCCGAAGAAAAAAGCGAGCCCGGTGCCGAACAGCATCAGCGCAATGCCGATCGCAATGTCGCTCACGCGCGGCAGCCGGCAGATCGCGCCGTGCAGCGCGCCGAAGGCGACGCCGGCAAAACCGGCGCACAGCGTGCCGAGCCACGGCGACTGCGTGTGGAAGCTCACGGCATAGGCCGCCATCGCGCCGAACACGAGCGTGCCTTCGAGACCCAGGTTGATGCGTCCGGACTTTTCGGTCAGGCATTCGCCGAGACTGACGAAGAGAAAAGGCGTCGACACGCGAATCGCGCCGGCGAGCATCGCGAGCGGGACCGCCCAGATGCCGATATCGGTCGTGGCCATCATGGTTGTCCGTCGAGGTCGGGCACGCCGCGCGCAGCCCGGAAGATCGCAAAACGCCCGTACAACGTCTCGCTCACGAGCAGCACCACGAACAGCGTGCCCTCGAGCAGCAGCACGGTCGCATCGGGCAGATCGAGCCGCCGCTGGATCAGGCCGCCCGACGCCGAAATGCCGCCGACCAGAATCGCCACCGGCACGATCGCAAGCGCATGGTGACGCGCGAGAAAGGACACGAGAATGCCGGAAAAGCCGTAGCCCGCCGCGAGCGACGCATTCGCGCGGCCCTGCACCGCGGCCACTTCGAAATAGCCGGCAAGCCCCGCGCACGCGCCGGCGAGCGCGCACGCCGCGACGATCAGCCGTCCGACCGGCAAACCCTGCGCACGCGCGGCGCGCAGGTTGCCGCCGGTCAGCCGTGCCGCGAAGCCGAACGTCGTGCGGCGCATCAGGATCCACGCCGCGAGCGCAACTGCGACGCTGACCGCGAGGCCCCAATGCACGCTGGTGCCGGGAATATTGCCGACCATGTTCGCGTCGCCGATCGGCCGCGTCGACGATTTGATCGGACTCGCCGGATCGCGCAGCGGTCCTTCGACGAAGAAGTTCAGGATCGCGATCGCGAGGTACGACATCAGAAGGCTCGAGATGGTCTCGTTCGCGCCGCGCAAATGCCGCAACGCGCCGACCGCGCCGATCCACGCGGCGCCGCTCGCGAGCGCGGCCGCGACCATGGCGGTCGTGACGAGCGCGGGCGCCGCGCCGCCGCCGAACGGCAGTGCCGCGCAGGCGGCCGCGAAGCCGCCGAGCACGAGCGCGCCTTCACCGCCTATCACGACCAGACCCAGCTGCGCCGGAATCGCGACGGTCAGCGCGGTGAACACGAGCGGCGCCGCGCGCACGAGCGTGTTCTGCAGCGAAAACCAGGTGCCGAAACCGCCGCGCCACACCAGTTCGAAGAACTCGCCCGGCGCGACGCCGAGTGCGAGCAGCAGCACCGAAAAGAGCGACGCGGCGCCGCACACGGCGAGCGCTGAAATCGTCACCATTTCGGCGCCCTGGCGCAGCGGCAAGAAGCGCTCGCGGCGCTCGCGTACACCGGCGGCGCTTGCCGGCGGTGTGATGGATTGCGTCGAATCGCTCGCCATACCCGATTGCACAGTGGAAACGGTGAGAGTCAGGCGATCGAACCGACCACGCCCTCGACGAGGTAGTCGGTCTGATCGAGGAACGGATCGTAATTGCCGTAGGTCTTGTCGATTACGATCTTGCCGGTATTGCTGCGGATCGGACCGACATAGATCGGCTTTCCCGCTTTCAGATCGGCGATCGCCGCGAGCGCCGCATTGCGCGCCTGCGGGGTCGCCCCCGCGCCGAATGGCGTGCTCGCGACCAGATCCTTGTCGTAGCCGCCGTACAGCACGTTCGGCAGTTTGCGGCCCGCGGCGATATCGGTCGCGTAGCCCTTGTACGCGGTTTCCCATTTCGCCTCGGCGCCGGTGATGAAACCTTTCGGCGCGAGCGCGGCCTGCGACGTGTTGTGACCGCAACTCTTCACGCCGTGCTGCTCAGCCGTTTCGACGACGACCTTCGGACTGTCGACGTGACACGCGATCACATCGCAGCCGCCCGAGATCAGCGCATTGGTCGCCTCGGCTTCGCGCACCGGCAGCGTCCAGTCGCCGGTGAAGATCAGCCTGACCGAGGCGTGCGGGTTCACCTTGCGCACGCCGAGCATGAACGAGTTGATCGTGCGCAATACGATGCCGATCGGCTTTGCCGCGACATAGCCGATCTGATTTGTTTTGGTCGACAGGCCGGCCGCCACGCCGTTCACGTAATGGCCCTGGTCGCGATACGCGAAATAGCCGCCGAGGTTGTTCGGCTGCTTCGCCGGGTCCCATAGCCGGCTCGCGTGGCGGAATTGCACGTTCGGATAGGCGCGCGAGAGATCGACCATGTAGGGATCGAAGTAGCCGAACGACGTGCCGAGAATCAGCGACGCGCCATCGAGCTGGATCATCGACTCCATCGTCTTGCGCACCGCGATCGTCTCGGGCACGTTTTCTTCTTCGACCACATTGACGTTGGGCAGCGCACGCAGCGCTTGCGCGGCCAGCGCGTGCGACTGGTTCCAGCCGAAATCGTCGCGCGGCCCGACATAGACGATGCCGACCGTCAGCTTGTCCTTCGCGGCCGCGAGCCGCGGCATCATGCCGGCGGCGAGGCCAGCCGCGCCGGCGCCGGACAGGGCGAGAAATTGTCGTCGATTGATTCGCTGCTTCATCTGCGTTCGCTCCAGGCGTAGGTTCGATTGATTCGATTAGTGTGTTCAGGCGTGCGGGAAAAAGACTTCACTGACGCGGCCGGCGGACGTCTCATGCGCCGCGCGTTCGCTTCGGGGCCCGCTCGCGTGATTCGCGTGATCCTTGTGGTTCGCGTGGTTTGCGGGCGGCACGCTTCGCGGCGGCTGACGGCTGGTCCGCGGGCGCGAAAGCCGCCGAATAGCGCCCGAGTATGTCGACGATGTCGGGCCGCGCCACCTCGGCGCGGTCGACCAGCGAACGCGCCTCGAGCGCTTGCAGATGGTCGCTCATCAATTGCTGCGCAAGCGCCGCGTCGCGCTTGCGCAGCGCGGCGATCAGCGTGCGGTGTTCGCGCATGCCGCACTCCTGCGACGGTTCATGACCGTGCACCGCGAGAATCAGCGAGCAACGCGATACGACCTCCGACACGTAGCGCTCCATCAGCGCATTGCCGCTCAGTTGCGCCAGCAGCATGTGAAACTCGCTAGCGACGCGCAGCTCGAGCTTCGCGCCGGCGCCGCGCGCCGCCTCTTCGCGGCGTACATGTTCGTCGAGCAACGCGACGAACCCGGGCTGCCAGTTCTGCACCACCAGACGCACGACCTCCACCTCGAGGCAGCGGCGCACTTCGAACACCGCCTTCGCTTCTTCCCGGCTCGGCCGCGCCACGGTCGCGCTGCGCTTGTTGCCGGTATCGATCAGGCCTTCGTTCGCGAGCCGCGCGAGCGCCGCGCGAATCAGCGTGCGGCTCACGCCGAAATGCGCCGCGAGCGCATCCTCGGGCAGCTTCGTGCCGGGCACGAGCGCCTGTTCGACGATGGCTTGCCGCATCGACAGATAGGCGACATCGGCACGGCTGACTGGCGTCATGAAAGAGATCAGTAAGAGAAGCGAAGCGGGCGGCGCATGACGATGTGCGCCGGAAAATGGACGCGGTGAATCGCAACATGTATGCCAGATGGCTGTGTTCGGTATGCAAGATGTGCGGTGCCGCGTACGCAGCGTCGTTGTGCGTCGCATGTCGCCACAGCGGTGTCCGCGCCGTGCCTGCCTCGCAGCGCATCGGCACGCCCGTTGTTGGCGCGCGCATGCGCCAGATAGGCGAATCCTCACCCCGTTTTGGTACACAGTTTTGACCGCTTGCCGGATACGACAAATCGACGTATTGTCGACAACGATTTTTTGGGCAGATGCTCAGGAAACCCGATCATCGCGTGCGTGATTTCCCGCGCCGCATGGTCTTTGTCAATATCGTCAAAAACATGAAAGAAACCCTCGACGTCCGCGCCGCCGGCGCGGCTGCGATCGATCCGCTAGCGACACATGGCCGCTTTCCGTATCGCGCGATCACTGACGCGGACGCGTTCAGCTGGCCCGGCGACAAGCGGCTCGCCGTCTATCTCGGCTTCAATATCGAGCACTTCGCATTCGGCAGCGGGCTGGGCGCCGCGCTCGGGCCGATATCGCCGGAGCCTGACGTGCTCAACTACAGTTGGCGCGAGTACGGCAACCGCGTCGGCGTATGGCGTTGCCTCGAGCTGTTCGATCAGCTCGACATGCCGGCCGGCGTGCTGATCAATACCTCGCTTTACGATCATTGTCCGGAAGTGATCGACGCATGCGTCGCCCGCGGCGACGAACTGATCGGACACGGCCATACGAACTCGCAACGGCAGGGCACGCTGTCCGAGGCCGATGAACGGGCCCTGCTCGTGCGCTGCCGCGACCGGATCGCCGCGCATGCGGGCACGCCGCCGGCCGGCTGGCTATCCCCGTGGATTTCGGAGTCGCTTGCCACACCGGATCTGCTTGCCGAAACCGGCTATGGCTACACGCTGAACTGGTGTCACGACGACCGCCCGGTCCGGATGGCCACGCGCGGCGGTCCGCTCTGGTCGATTCCGTATCCGCAGGAACTCAACGATCTGCCGATGATCATCGGCCGCCAACTGGACGGCTGCGCGTTTGCCGACATGATCATCGATCAGTTCGACGAAATGCGCGAGCAGGTGCACACCAGCCGATGTCCGCAAGCGCTGGTGATGGGCATCGCATTGCATCCGTACCTGGTCGGACAGCCTTATCGTCTGCGACACCTGCGACGCGCGCTGAAGCACATTGCCGAGGCCCGCGCGCAAGGCGACGTCTGGATCACCACACCCGGCGCCATTGCGCGCCACATGGATGCCATGGAAAGCGCGGGGCTCGTGCGCGCGGATGCTCCGCCGCGCTAAGGTTTTGCGCGGTTCAGCACAAAGTCGAACTCGAGCGTATAAAACGGCGCCGCCATCCGCGTGCCATCCGGCGCCACGCCCGCATCGTGCCGCACCCAGGGCGCAATCAACGAAGACCGCACACCGAACACGGCGTCCGAGTCGAGATACGGGTCGCCTTCGCGAAACACATGCGTGACGAGCCGTTCATAGCCGGGCGCCGTGATCATGAAATGCAGATGCGCGGGCCGCCACGGATGCCGGCCCAGCCCATCGAGCATGCGGCCCACCGGCCCGTCGTGCGGAATCGGATACGGCTCGCCGACAATCGAGCGGAAGTGGTAGCTGCCGTCCGCGCGGCTATGCAGCGCGCCGCGGCCGCGATGCCCGCCGTCGTCCGGGTATTGAACATCGTAGAGACCGTCGGCATCGGCCTGCCAGACTTCGATGCGCGCATTGGGCACCGGCTCGCCATCGAGGCCTCTGATTTTCCCCGACACGAAACACGGCATCCCCGTTGCGCCGTTCGCGACATCCGCGCCGTTCTCGTACTCGGGTGCGCCTTCGACGAAGAACGGGCCGAATACGGTCGCCTCCGTGCAGCCGGCAGGCTTGCGGTTCGCCATGGCGACCACCAGCATGGAGAGTCCGAGCGTATCCGAGAGCAGGATAAATTCCTGGCGCTTTTCATCGCTCATGTGACCGACCTCCGTCAGAAAGCGAATGCCCGCTTCCCATTCGCTTTCGGTGAGGTTCACTTCGCGTGCGAACGCGTGCAAGTGACGCACAAGGCTGCCGACCACCTCCTTGAGCCTCGCATTGCCCGCGTGCTCATGCCGCGCGAGCACGGCATCGGTGATCGTGTTCTCGTCGAGATTGCGCATGATGCCTGCCCCTGTGTCAGAAATTCCCGTTCGTCAACTCAGTGTGTACCGAGCGTCAACAAGCGTGAACCGATCATGACACAGGCGAGCAGGCGATACCGGCCACATGAAACTCCGGCATGCGAAGCAATGTAGCGCCGGCGCGAAGCGCTCACGCCGGCGCCCGCAAACTACTCCGACTTAAAAACGGCCGTGATCGAACTGCGGCAGCACGGGCGTGCCTTCGAGCGCGACCGAATGCAGCAATGCGGGCTCGAGGCCGAGGACACGCAGAATGGTCGGCGCAACCTGTGTGGTCAGCACCGGCGCATCGACCGTACGACCCGCATTGTGCGCGCCGTGCGCACCTTGCGCATCGGGCACGTACATCACGAGGCCAAGATGGCTGTCGTCGGGCGCGTTGCCGCCGTGCTCTTCGTCCTTCGACGTGCTCGACGTATAAATCACGCCAGGGTTCGGCTGCACGATGATGTCCGGCGTGCGGCCCAGCGCCGGGTCGCCGAAGCGCGCGGCCAGTTGCGGGCCCGACAGGATATAGGCCTGCGGCCCGTCCGCGCAGATGCCCGGCGCGTTGCAGCCGAGGTTGTCTTTCAGCGTCTTCACGACTGCCGCGCGTTGGCTCTGATCGCGCAGCCAGATCAGGCCGACGTCATCGGTCTGCACAAAGCCGGTATCGACAAGACCGGTGCCGTCGTTCAGATTGCCGCTCTTCGTCGCGGCCTGGCCGAAGTTGCCGTTCGGGTCGAGGAAGTTATTCGTTTCGAGCAGCTTCGTCAGCGTGTCGCCGTTCTTCACGAGCTTCGTGTGATCGGTCGGTGACTGCCCGTGCTTCGACGTCACGATGATCGCGGTCGACGTGTACAGGTTGCGCTGTTTAAGCTCGGTCACAAGACGGCCCAACGCGTTGTCGATATACGTGATCGCCGCGCTCACCTGCGGTCCCGGCGTGAAATCGGCATCGAGGTAGCCGCCGCCGCTCGCCACCGGCGCCTTCTGCGCGACGCTCAGGGTCTGAAAGTCGGCGCCGAACACGCTGGGCACAGGCGCGCCCGTCTGCCCCGTCGAATCCTTGCCGTCGATCTCGTTGAGCATCGCCTGCACGTGGAAATTGTCGAACGTTTCCGTATGCGTGAAGACGTCCGTGTAGTTGCTCTGCGTGGCGGGATCGATCGAGTTGATCTCGGTGCGCGCGAGATCGTCGACACCGGCGCCCGATGGCCCGTTGAGCCAGTCGTAGCCAAATGCGTGCTTGTCCGCCCACGCCGTGCGCGCGCCGCGCAGGTTTTGCTTGACCACCTCGAAGAGCGTATTGGTCTTCACATAGTTGTGCGGAAACACCGGTACGCAGGCGCCGTTGATGCGCGCATGCGGAATCGCCTGCGGGTTGAACGCGCCGCCGCCGTCGAGGTGGATCAGCGCGCCGCCGTTTTCCGCATCGATGCCGGTGGTCTCGTCGAACACGACATTCCAGCCCTGCTTGCCCGTGCACTGCGTGTCCGACGGCGCATACAGCGTGCGGTCGTACGACACGTCGTAGAACAACCCGGCCGTTTTCGGCGAACCGCCGGTCACAAGCGCGGCCAGGCCCGGAAACGAATCCGACAAACCGGGCGTGTGCGCATTCGTGTACGTGATGCCGGCCTTCGCCAGCAGCGCGAGATTCGGGCACGCATTCGCCGCGATGCAGCGCGCGACGTCCTGTTCATGCAAACCGTCGAAGCTGATCAGCAGCACATGTTGCACCGCCGCGCCATGATGGCCGTTGCCTTCGTTGTGTCCATCGTGATCCTGTCCGTCGCTCATCGCCACTGCGCCAGCCGCATGCATCGCGGCCAGCGAGACCGCAACCGCGCCAACCATGTACCGCACACGCATCGATTTCCTGATCGCCTTCATGTTTCCGTCCTTTCAGGTGGGGTGAAGTAATACTTGGTAATCGATGGCGAATTTGCAGGGCGATAAAGTCGTTTCCGTGATTTATCGCTTTCATATCGCTGAATTGCGCCGATGAGCCTGAATATCGAAGCGTTTGCGCAACAGCATTTATTGCTTAAGGCTCTGTTAACCAACGAGCGCGACGCGTTTGCGCAGACGCATGTTCCGTCGCATCGCTGTCGAGGAATTCGCACGTCGTCGAAGCGTTATCCGTACATGTGACAGCGAGGAGAGCGTATGTGCGGTATCGCAGGCTGGATCGATTACGAACGCGACCTGAACAACGAGCGGCCCATCATCGAAACGATGACGCACACGATGGCCTTGCGCGGCCCCGACGCGCAAGGCATCTGGATCGACGCGCACGCGGCGCTCGGACATCGCCGGCTGTCCGTCATCGATCTCGAAGGCGGCGCGCAACCGATGCGCGCGATAGAAGATGGCACAACCATCGCGTGCCTCACGTATAGCGGCGAGGTCTACAACTACGTCGAACTGCGCGACACGCTGCAAAGGCGCGGGCACACGTTTCGAACGAAAAGCGACACCGAAGTGGTGTTGCGCGCGTATCTCGAATGGGGCGAAGCGTGTGCGGAGCGCTTCGTCGGCATGTTCGCGTTGGCGATCTGGGATGTCCGCAAAGCACAATTGCTGCTTGTGCGCGACCGGCTCGGCGTAAAGCCGCTGTTTTACCAGCCGTTCGGCCGCGGCGTACTGTTCGGCTCCGAACCGAAAGCGATTCTCGCGCATCCGGACATGCGCCCGCGCGTGGGACTCGACGGTTTGCGGCGCGCGCTCAGCGTCACCCGCATGCCCGGCGACGCGATCTACGACGGCATGCACGAAGTGAAGCCCGGCCATAGCGTGCGCGTATCGCGCGATGGACTGACCGAGCGTTGCTACTGGAAACTCGAAGCGCGCGAGCACACCGATTCGCTCGACCTCACCATCGAAACCGTGCGCGCGCATCTCGAGCGCATCATCGGGCAGCAAACCGTTTGCGATGTGCCGCTGTGCAGCCTGCTGTCGGGCGGCCTCGATTCGTCGGCGGTCACCGCGCTCGCAGATACACGCGTACGGCAACGCGACGGCCATGCGGTGCGCACCTACTCGGTCGATTTCGTCGATCGCGGCCTGCCGTTCGGCGCGGATCACTCGCGCGATTCGCGCGATACGCCGTTCGTGCGCGCGTTCGTCGAACAGTTGCGCACGCAACATACGGAGATCGTGCTCGATACGGCGCAGGTGGCCGATCCTGAAGTACGGCGCGCGGTCGTCGATGCGTACGATGCGAACTGGAAAATCGGCAGCGATATGTGTCCGTCGGCGTATCTGCTGTTCAGCGCGGTGCGCCGCGACTCGACTGTCGCGCTTTCAGGCGAAGCGGCCGACGAAGTGTTCGGCGGCTATCGCTGGCATCATCAGCCGCACTTCCTCGATGCAAAGACGCTGCCATGGAAAATGGGCCTCGCGGACCCCGCGCGCGTGCTGACGCCCGATCTGCGCGACGCGCTGCGCGTCCCCGAATACTGGGCCGATACGCACGATCAGGTCTGCAGTGCGACGCCCGCGCTGCCCGGCGAAAGCGCGCTCGCCAAACGCAGACGCGAGCTTTCCTTTCTCGGTCTGACCTGCTGGCTGCCGAATCTGCTCGACCGCAAGGATCGCCTGAGCATGGCGGTCGGCCTCGAAGTGCGCGTGCCGTACTGCGATCACGAACTGGTGCAGTACATGTTCAACGTGCCGTGGGAAATGAAGCGCTTCGATGGGCGCGAGAAGAGCCTGTTGCGCGCCGCCTGCCGGGACATGCTGCCCGATGCGATTCTGAAGCGCACGAAAAGCGCGTATCCGGCGACGCAGGACCCCGCCTATGAACGGATGCTGCAGCAGAGCATGGCCGCTTTGCTCGCCAAACCTTCGCCGCACGTGCAACGCCTGTTCGACCGCGACGCGATGCGCAGTCTGATCGATAAGCCGGTGGGAGAAGTCAGCATCAACTGGAACAGAGTCGACGTCGATCACACGCTGGCGCTTGCCGACTGGCTCGAGCGCTACGACGTCGAGATTGTGTGAGCTTGCCGGAACGGGAACGCATGCTTGCGCTGCTCACCGGCGCGGGCCACGCCGGCCGGTGAGCGGATTGACGCATCGAACGGCACGCAACGCGAACGGCGCGTTCGTTCGCGCGTGCTTCAGTGCCTCAGCCCTTCGCCTTCAGCTCGAGCCGGAACTTGTGCAGCAGCGGTTCCGTATAGCCGCTCGGCTGCTCACGCCCTTCGAACACGAGCGCGCACGCGGCCTTGAACGCAAGCGACGCGTCGTAGTTCGGCGCCATCGGCTGGTAGTGCGGATCGCCCGCATTCTGCTGATCGACCATCTTCGCCATGCGGCGGAACGTGTCTTCCACCTGCTCGCGCGTAACGACGCCGTGATGCAGCCAGTTCGCGATATGCTGGCTCGAGATACGCAGCGTCGCGCGGTCTTCCATCAAGCCGACGTTATGGATGTCGGGCACCTTCGAGCAGCCGACGCCCTGATCGATCCAGCGCACCACATAGCCGAGAATGCCCTGCGCGTTGTTCTCGATCTCCTGACGGATCTCGTCCGCGCTCCACTGCGCCTTTTCGACCACCGGCACCGTCAGCAGGCCGCCCAGCAGTTCGTCGCGCACGCTCGCGTAATCGGTGCGCTCGAGTTGCTGCTGAACCGCCTGCACATCGACCTGGTGGTAATGCAGCGCATGCAACGTCGCCGCGGTCGGCGACGGCACCCAGGCCGTGTTCGCGCCGGCCTTCGGATGCACGACTTTCTGCTCGAGCATCGCGGCCATCAGGTCCGGCATCGCCCACATGCCCTTGCCGATCTGCGCGCGGCCACGCAGGCCTGCCGCAAGACCAACGAGCACATTGCTGCGCTCATAGGCGGCAATCCACGCGGTCGACTTCATATCGCCCTTGCGCAGCATCGGACCCGCTTCCATCGACGTATGCATCTCGTCGCCGGTGCGGTCGAGGAAGCCCGTGTTGATAAACGCGACACGCGCCGACGCCTGACCGATACACGCGAGCAGGTTCACGCTCGTGCGGCGCTCTTCGTCCATGATGCCCATCTTCATCGTGTTGCGCGTCAGACCGAGCACGTCTTCGACGCGGCCGAACAGCTCGTTGGCGAACGCGACTTCATCGGGCCCGTGCATCTTCGGCTTCACGATATAGATCGAGCCCGTGCGCGAGTTCAGCTTGTGCTTGCGATCGTGCAGCGCGCACAACGTGGTGATCATGCCGTCGAGAATGCCTTCCGGAATCTCGTTGCCGTCGCGATCGAGCACCGACGGGTTCGTCATCAGATGGCCGACGTTGCGGATAAACAGCAGCGAGCGGCCGTGCAGCGTGAGCTTCGAGCCGTCCGCGCGCTGATATTCGCGGTCCGCATTCAGGCGCCGCGTGAAGGTCTTGCCGCCCTTCGTCACCGCTTCGGTCAGCGTGCCGTTCATGAGGCCGAGCCAGTTGCGATAGAGCTCGACCTTGTCGTCGGCGTCGACGGCGGCCACCGAGTCTTCGCAATCGATGATCGTCGTGACCGCCGCTTCGACCAGCACATCCTTGACATGCGCGGCATCGGTCTTGCCGATCGAATCGGCCGCGTCGATCTGGATTTCGAAGTGCAGGCCGTTGTGCTTGAGCAGCACGGCGGACGGCGCCGCCGCGTCGCCCTGGAAGCCGACGAACTGTGCGGCATCGCGCAGCGCGCTGCTGCCGCTCTTCAACGTCACGACGAGCTTGCCGCCTTCGACCGCATAACGCGTCGCATCGGCGTGCGAACCGTTCGCGAGCGGCGCCGCCTGATCGAGGAACGCGCGCGCGTAAGCGATCACACGTGCGCCGCGCGCCGGGTTGAAGCCGGCCTTGCGTTCGGCGCCGTCGGTATCGGGAATCGCATCGGTGCCGTAAAGCGCGTCATAGAGGCTGCCCCAGCGTGCATTCGCCGCGTTCAGCGCATAGCGCGCGTTGGACAGCGGCACCACGAGCTGCGGGCCGGCCTGCTCGGCAATCTCGGTATCGACGTGGTCGGTCGTGGCCTGCACGCGCGTCGGCGACGGCACGATGTAACCGATGTCTTCGAGGAACGCGCGATACGCCTTCGCGTCGCGCACCGGTCCCGGATGCGCGCGGTGCCACGTGTCGAGTTCGCGCTGCAGGCGCTCGCGCTCGGCGAGCAGCGCGCGGTTCTTCGGCGCGAGGTCGTGCACGAGCTTGTCGAAGCCGGCCCAGAACGCGGCGCTTTCGACGCCGGTGCCCGGCAGCGCTTCCTTTTCGATGAACTGGTCGAGATTGGCGGCCACTTGCAGGCCGCCGCGCTGAATCATCTTTGGCTGAGTCATTGTCGCTACTTCCTGTCTGCTGTTTCGTTGGGGCGAGTGGGATACCGCTTGAATTCCGCTTGAATTCCGCTAACCGACGGCGCGCGGGCTGGGCGCGTGATCCGTCAGCCGGCAACGCTTTGTACGCTGGCGCGGGCAATCTGCGCATCTTCGGGCGCTTTCACACCGGACACGCCGACGGCGCCCACCACCTGGCCGTCGACCACGATCGGCACGCCGCCTTCGAGCGCACCGGCAAGCGGCGCGGACAGAAACGCGGTACGGCCGCCGTTGATCATGTCCTCATACTGTTTCGATTCACGGCGCCCGAGTGCCGCGGTGCGGGCCTTTTCGGTCGCGATGTAGGCGCCGATCGGCGCGCAGCCGTCGAGGCGCAGGAGCCCGAGGAGATGGCCCCCGTCGTCGGCAACCGCAATCGTGACGGCCCATTTGTTCTTCTCGGCCTCGGCCCGGGCTGCGTCCAGAATGCGCGTCGTTTCGGCGATGGAAAGCATGGGCTTGCTCAACATATTCGATTTTCCTTTCGATTATAGATTTGCACTATTTACCACAGGCAATGGCCGTTCCCGTTCAATCACAGCCGTGCCCCACGTCCGGAACGCGGCCCGAAGCATCTGGCCCAAAGTGCGCGTTCCGAAACACGGGTTCGGGGGCGAGAGTACCACTTTGAAATGCGTTTTGTGTACCGGGCGGGCAGTCGAAAGCCGCATGACAGCGGGCGGCCCCGACCGGATATTGCCCGGATGTCGCCCGATGTCGACGATTGTTGCGCGAATTCGGCGCAACGTTTGCGGCCCATACGAGTCTATCGTGAGCATTCGATGCGCACGCATCGGATCAACGCCGCGCGCGATGCGGCACGCTTCGCGCACAGGGCGGCAACCCCTCAGCCAAAGGTGACCACGCATGAGTACGACCCAACAGTATTCGCTTTTCATCAACGGCGACTGGATGCAATCGCCAGGCGCCGAGCGCCTGACGATACGCAGTCCCGCGACCGGCGAGACAATCGCCACCGTCATCGATGCCACCGATGCCGACGTCGATCGCGCAGTCGCAGCGGCGCAAGCCGCGTTTCCCGCATGGAGCCGCCGCACCGCGCTCGAGCGCGCCGATTGCCTGCTGCGCCTCAATGAACTGATGCAGCGCGACCGCGAGCGCCTCGCCCGCCTGCTCACGAAAGAGGTGGGCAAACCGATCCGCGAAGCGCGCGGTGAAATCGACTTTGCCATTCAGTTGAACCGTTTTGCTGCCGAAAACGCACGCCGCATCGAAGGCGATATCGTGCCGGGCAGCCGCCCCGGCGAAAAAATCCTGATCGAAAAGTTGCCGCACGGCGTGATCGGCGGCATTACCGCATGGAATTTTCCGGCCGCCCTGCTTGCTCGCAAAGTGGCGCCCGCGATCGCGGCCGGTAATACGATCGTGCTCAAGCCGCATGAGCTGACGCCGGTGACGTCGCTTGAAATCGGCAAGCTGATCGCCGAGGCCGGCATTCCGGCGGGCGTCGTCAATATTGTGAGCGGCGGCATCCGCACCGGCGAACGGCTCGTGACGCACCCCGCCATCAAGCTGATCACGATGACGGGCAGCACGCGTGCCGGCAAGCAGATCATGGCCGCCGCCGCGCCCACGCTGAAGGAAGTTCGACTCGAACTCGGCGGTAAGGCGCCGTTTATCGTGCTGGCCGATGCGGACCTCGAACTCGCGGCAACGGCCGCCGTCGAAGCGCGCTTTCTGAACGCGGGCCAGGTGTGCACCGCGAACGAGCGCACGTACGTGCATGAAGCCGTCTACGACCGCTTCCTCGAACTCGTCACGAAGAAGATCAAGGCCATGAAAGTCGGCGACCCCGATGACGAAGCGACCGATATGGGCCCGAAGGTCAGCAAGATCGAAGTCGAAAAGGTCGATGCAATGGTTTCGAAAGCCGTGCAGCAAGGCGCGAAAGTGCATATCGGCGGCGCGCGCCTGACGGGCGGTCTCTACGATCAGGGCCATTTCTATCAGCCGACGCTGCTGACGGGCGTGACGCACCAGATGGATATCGTGCGCTCCGAAGTGTTCGGTCCTGTCGTCTCCGTGCTGAAAATAAAGAACTTCGACGAAGCACTGGAATTCGCCAACGATTCGAACTATGGCCTCTCGGCGTATCTGTTTACGAAAGACATCGGCGTGCTGATGCGTACGTCCGCGGAACTGAACTTCGGTGAAATCTATGTGAACCGGACCAACGGCGAAGCGCCGCAGGGCTTTCATCACGGCTACGGCGATAGCGGCCTCGGCGGTGAAGACGGCAAATACGGTCTGGAGGCGTATGTGCGCACGAAGACGATCTATCTGAACGCGTAACGCTTCGGTGTCACGCTTATGTAGCGCTTCACCGCGCTTGCTTCGTCCGATGCAGACCGCCGTGCACTTGCGGCAGTCTGCTTCAGATCAAGAAACGACCGCGCGATCCGGTCGAAAAATTGCGAAGCGCATCCTATGATTAGTAACTTGCCCAGCGTCGCGAGTCTCCGCGGCGGCGCTGCCTGACGTTCATCCGCGGTCACCCGCGGTCATCCGCGACGCATTGCCGCGCGTGCCTGCGTCGCGACACCCGCACACGGAGGCATACGCCATGGCCGACGACGCTCCTCTCGCCCCCTCCCCGCTGCAGTCCGAAGAATTACGTAACATGGACCGCTACTGGCGGGCCTGCAATTATCTCTCCGCCGGCATGATTTACCTGCGCGCCAACCCGCTATTGCGCAAGCCGCTCGAGGCCGCCCATATCAAACGCCGCCTGCTCGGCCACTGGGGGTCCGACCCAGGGCAAAGTTTTCTGCTCGTGCATCTGAATCGCGCGATCAGGCAGCGCGATCTGAACATGATCTATATCTCGGGCCCGGGGCACGGCGCACCGGCCACGCTCGCGAATAGCTACCTCGAAGGGCGCTACTCGGAAATCTATCCGGACCGCAGCGAAACCGAGGAAGGCATGGAGCAGTTCTTCCGGCTGTTCTCGTTTCCGGGCGGCATCGGCTCGCACTGCACGCCTGAAACGCCCGGATCGATTCATGAAGGCGGCGAACTCGGGTACAGCATTTCGCACGCGTATGGCGCGGCCTTCGACAACCCGGACCTGATCGTGACCGTCGCGGTCGGCGACGGCGAAGCGGAAACCGGGCCGCTCGCCACGTCATGGCATTCGAACAAATTTCTGAATCCGGTGCGAGACGGCGCCGTGCTGCCTGTGCTTCATCTGAACGGCTACAAGATCGCGAACCCGACCATTCTCGCGCGCATTCCGCAAGAGGAACTCGAAGCGCTGATGACAGGCTACGGTTACAAGCCCTATTTCGTCGCAGGCGACGACCCGGCGGCGATGCATCAGAAGATGGCCGCGACGCTCGATCGCTGCCTCGACGAGATCCATACGATCCAGCACAACGCGCGCACGCAAGGCATCCGCAACCGGCCGCGCTGGCCGATGATCGTGCTGCGCACGCCGAAGGGCTGGACCGGGCCGCGCGAACTCGGCGGCCACCAGCTGGAAGGATCGTGGCGCGCCCACCAGGTGCCGATCGCCGATCCGGCGACCAATCGCGAAAGCCTGCGCGCAGTCGAAGCGTGGCTGAAGAGCTACGAGCCCGAGACGCTGTTCGACGAAGCAGGACGCCTCGTCGAAGAACTGCGCGCGCTCGCGCCGGCCGGCGAGCGCCGTATCAGCGCGAATCCGCATGCAAACGGCGGCGCGCTCTGCAAGGCGCTCGATCTGCCGCCGTTTCAGGAATACGCGATGACGGTGAAAAAGCCCGCCAGCGAATACGTGTCGCCCACCGACGTGCTCGGCCATTTCCTGCGCGACGTGATGCGCCGGAATATGACGAACTTCCGCGTATTCGGCCCCGACGAAACCGCGAGCAACAAGCTCACCGCGATTTACGAAGTATCGAAGAAAACCTGGCTGGCCGAGCTCAAGGACAGCGACGCGGACGGCGGCGAACTCGCCGTCGACGGCCGCGTGATGGAGATGCTCAGCGAACACACGCTCGAGGGCTGGCTCGAAGGCTATACGCTGACGGGCCGCCACGGGCTCTTCGCGACTTACGAAGCGTTCGTGCATGTGATCGACTCGATGTTCAACCAGCACGCGAAGTGGCTCGAAAAAGCGAAGCGCGAGTTGCGCTGGCGGCAGCCGGTACCGGCGTTGAACCTGCTGATCACGTCGCTGGTCTGGCGGCAGGACCATAACGGCTTCACGCACCAGGACCCCGGCTTTCTCGATGTCGTCACGAACAAGAGCCCTGACGTCGTGCGCATTTATCTGCCGCCCGATGCGAATTGCCTGCTGAGCGTCGCCGACCACTGCCTGCGTTCGCGCGATTACGTGAATGTGATTGTCGCGGACAAGCAGCCGCATTTGCAGTACCTCGATATGAATACCGCGATCGCGCACTGCACGAAGGGCATCGGCATCTGGCCGTGGGCCTCGACCGATCAGGGCTTCGAGCCCGACGTCGTGATTGCGTGCGCGGGCGACATCGCGACGATGGAAGCGCTCGCGGCCGTCGAGATACTCAAAGGCTGGTTCCCGGACCTGAAGATCCGCTTCGTGAATGTGGTCGACCTGTTCCGCCTGATGCCCGATACCGACCATCCGCATGGCCTGTCGTCACGCGATTTCGACTCGCTGTTCACGACCAGCAAGCCGGTGATTTTCAATTTCCATTCGTACGCGTCGCTCGTGCACAAGCTGACGTACAGGCGCACGAACCACGACAATATTCACGTGCACGGCTATGCGGAGAAAGGCAACATCAATACGCCGCTCGAGCTCGCGATGATCAACGGCATCGACCGCTTTACGCTGGCGATCGATGCGATCGACCGCGTGCCGCGCCTGCGCGGTATCGGCGACCATGCGAAGGAGCGGCTGCGCGACCAGAAGATCGAGCACCTCAATTACGCGCACACCGAGGGCATCGATCGCGAGGAGATTCGCGACTGGCGCTGGAAGGGGTGAGCGCGGGTTCAGTGAGCGCTTTGTCTCACCGCAGTGGGGTCGCGTGTTCGGCGAGCAGTTTGGCGTAGTACACGCGGCCCGCTTGCCGATGCGCATCGAACGCAAAGCCGAGCGACAGCATGTCGTGCATATCGTCGGCCGTGATTTTCATCACATAGCTGTGCTCCGTCGCGACGAGGCGGCAGTCCTGCGGCGCCTGACCGGCGCTGAACCACTTGCCGGGGTCCGCGTGGCCCGCGGGATACGCGCGGCCGCCGGCTTCGACCTGCCAGCCGCCATCGAGCAGAATCCAGATATCGTCCTTGTGCTCCGCGGCAGTGGTTGCGCCATCAACGATCACGCTGCCGATCCGCGCTTCCCATTCGCGCGAGTGATCGATGGTCCAGCGCAGTTGCGCATCGTTCAGCGCGGTGAAGAAAGGCGTTTTGCGCAACAGGGGCAGGTAGGTGACCGAGGGTTTCATCGTACGGCTCTCCGAAGTTTGGGCTTGCGCGTTGGCGCGATGGCCGAGCAGGTGACGGCTCAATCTTCGTTTATTCCTCGCCGATGATCATGACCTGTGGATGGCGAAGATAATTCCAGCCGCTTTAACAACTGCGCTTGCGCGAAGCGCTTCGGATACTTCATACCCGTGTCGCACAGGCCAGGGCATGGCGTGAAAGCGCTGCGCGCAGGAATGCTGTAGGGATACCGTTGGCTGGATCCGCGAGCCCTGATTAAACTCCGCTGCGCCCCTATCGCCTTTCTTAATATTCGTAATTCTTCATTCACCGGATTGACACTGATAGTTCGTAGCTTGTGTCGCGCTATATCGGCAGTGTATTCACTGCATTTATTTCATTAACCTTCGTTTAACTTAATAAACGTCAATGAAAGCGACGCTCAGATTACTTCCTATTGCAGTTATGGTTTCAGCGCTGGCCGGATGTGGCGGCGACGATCCCTCCACGCCATCGTCCAGTACCGGCGGTACCGCGCCGGGTACCGTCAGCAACTTCACACCGGGTAATCTGCTGGTCTCGCGCTCGACGTACGATCCGGCGAACGTCGTGAGCGGCACATTGCCTTTCAACGCGACGCCCGAAACCACCAATTCCGCGCCCATCGCCGCCGTCGCGCCCGGCACCTTTCCGAATGTATTCACCAACGTCGCTAACGATGCGAACTTCGGCGTCACGTCCGAGGTGCTGCTCGATCAGTGGACGCCGGGCGCAACCAGCCCCGCGCAAACGACCGACATCACATCGATGGCTGCAAAGAACCAGACGAGTTTCGCGACGAGCTTTTCGTCGAAGTCCGAACTCGCACTGAATGTTTCTCTCGATCACAAGTCCCTGACGCTGGTCGCTTACAACAGTCCGATCGACCAGCTCGATATTTCCAATAGCAATACGCCGGGTGTCGTCGATCCAACCAACAACGACATTTCAACGCCGACTTTCCGCACCGTTGCCCAGTTGAATTTCGCCGATAGCAGCATGTCGTTTACCAATACCAATGCTTTCAGCGGAGATAACGGCCGCGCGGCCGTTCTCGCCAACGGCATGTTCTACCTGGTCGGCAACGCGGGCGATTCGGGCAAAAACCCGAAGCCGACCACCGCACAACTCGATATGTTGACGACGGATACCGGCGTGCAAAGCATTGTGCCGGGCAGCACGTGTCCGTTTACGCAGGTCATCGGCGCGTTTCAATCGAGCAGCGGCGGCAGCTATAGCGTCGCGCCCGCGGGAACCGCCTGTTCGCTGGCGACCATGGGCACCATTACCGGCGGCAATTCCACGGGCGATCAGTTCGGCTTTTCGGTGACCAGTATCGGCCAGCCGGCGGACAAGACCGGCAAGGACGACAACTTCCGCGGCCTGTTCGTGGGTCCGGACGGAACCATGTTCATCACGAAGGGAAGCGGCAGTAACGGCGTCAATACCGTGTACCAGGTGGGCGCGACCGGTGCGTTGGCCAATGGCGGTCTGTTGCCGCAGAACGCTGCGATCACGATCGTTCCGGGGTTTCCGACTGCATTGGCGGCCAATACACCGCCCGCCACCAGCAACGCCGTTGTGTTTCCTTTCAGCGTCTGGATTCCGGCGTCGAACCCGTCGATCATGTTCGTCTCCGATGAAGGCGACGGCACGGCCGGCGATCAGGCATCGGGCAGCGGCGGTCTGTGGGTGTATCAGAATCAGAACGGCACGTGGGCGCCGCTGGCCCATTTGACCACCGGTCTCAATCTCGGGGTCGCCTACGCGGTGACGGATAGTCTGGGCCTGTTCGGAACCGCCGGAGCGAGCTACACCACCACACCCGACGGTCTTCGCAGCATCACGGGCGAAACCAACCCGGACGGCTCGTTCACGATCTTCGGAACGACGTCGACAGCGGGCGATAGCCTCGGCGCCAACTTCGATTCGGGTGCCGACTCGAACCAGCTGGTCAAGATCACCGTGAGCGTGAATGGCGCGACGGCCACCTCCGCATCCGGATTCAGCGTGATGCAGACAGCGCCGTTCGGTCAGGTCCTGCGCGGTGTGACGATTGTGCCTGGCGCCTGAAGCGGCGCTGTTTGCGGGCTGATGTCGATTGTTCCCTGGCCGACTAACACGGCTGACAGCGGGCGCGGCTCAAGCATCGCTTGAGACCGCGCCACGCATCTCGACCGAAGCGTTGGCGCTGCTTTGCCACGGCGCCGTCGCGAGCAAGGACGCCAACACCATCAGCGCTCCTCCCACCCAGCCCCAAACCGACAGTTGCTCGCCAAGCCACGCATAGGCGAATAACGCGCCGAACGCCGGTTCGCTTCCCATCAATAACGCCACGCGCGTGGGGCTGCTGCGCTTGACGGCGAAATTTTGCGCGAAGAATGCGAACAGCGTGCATGCCAGCACGAGGTAAACGACGCTCGTCCAGAACGTGCCATGCCCCGCTAGCGACGGCAGGGCACGCCACTGCTGCGACGCGGATACGAACCCGGACATGTACGCGGCGATCAGACTGCCGAGCGCGACGGTGCCGGCCTGAACCGCCGTCACGGACAACGGAGCGAGCGTCGATTCGCGCATCACACGCCGCGTCACGCACACCATCACCGCGCGAAGCAATGCCGCCAGAAGAATCAGCGCGTCGCCCGCGGTCGGGATAAATACGCCGCCACTGACCATGACAGCGCCCGCCAACGACAACACGACGGCCGCCCATTCGACACTCGAAGGCTTTCTGCGCAGCAGCGCCCACTCGACGAGCGGCGTGAGCACGACGCACAAACTGATCAGGAATGCTGCGTTCGACGCACGCGTCAGCGAGATACCGAACGTCTCGGCAAGCAGGATGCCTAGCAGCAGCCCACCCGTGCCGATCGCACCGGCCAGCGCGGACGCCTTGACGTGCCGCAGCGAACGCAACGCCGGCAACAGCACGACAAACGTCAGACCAAAGCGCAGCGCGAGCAGCCCTAACACGGGATAGAACACGAGCGCGACTTTTGCGACTCCATAGCTCGTACCCCACACGATTGCGACCGCCAGCAGCATCAGGTCGGATATCTGGAGCAGGCGTTTTTGCCTCGACATGGCGAACCTTCGATGTCAATTCGAATGGGCCAAATTGTCGACTATTGCGTCCAAAACTATAATCATGGCGCGCGGAACATCTTTTATGTCGCGGACGCACAAATGGCCCGATCGAGCGAGCACGACCATGAACCCCACTGAGCTTTTTGCGTTGCTGCCGGACATGGCGACGTTTGCGCGCGTCGTCGATGCGGGCAACTTCTCCGTGGCCGCGCGCGAACTGGGCACCACGCCCTCCACGGTCAGCCGGCAGATCAAACGTCTCGAAGAAGCGCTTGGCACGCGCTTGCTTGAGCGCTCGACGCGCAGCGTCCGCGTCACGGATTCGGGCGCGCAAATCTACCGGTATTGCCGCGAGATGGTCGGCGCGGCGTCGGGGGCGGTCGATGTCGCCGGGCAAGCGGTCGGCGAACCGCGCGGCAAGGTCAGCGTCAGCGCGCCGATTGCCTTTGCCCGCGCCGTGATCCATCCGCTGATCCCGGCATTCCTGCGCAGCTGGCCCGATGTCGATGTCCAGCTGGTGTTCGCCGACCGCGAGATCGATCCGTTACGCGACGACGTCGATATCGTGATCCGGCCGACCCGTTCTCCTCCCCCGGGCCTTGCCGCCCGGCGACTGGGCTCGGTGAAATGGCTGCTCTGCGCGTCGCCCGCTTATCTCGACGCGCACGGCACGCCGGCCGAGCCGCGCGATCTCGCGCGCCACGCGTGCCTGTATCTCGGAGAAACGGTCGACGACAATCGATGGCATTTCCGGCGCGGCACGGAAACCCAGTCGCTGGACGTGCGGGGACGCTATATAGCCAATCACGCGGGCGCCCGTCTCGATGCCGCGCTGCAGGATCTGGGCATTGCGAGCTTGCCCGACTTCGCCGCCGCGGATGCGCTACGGCAGGGCCACCTCGTCCAGGTTCTGGTCGACTGGGCGTTCGAGGCGCGCCTGTACATGGGGCCGGTCTGGCTGCTCTATCCGCCTAACCGCTTTCTGCCCGCGAAGGTGCGAGCGCTGATCGATCACCTCGCCGCGCACCTGCACGACGCCGTAGGCGAGTGACCCGCCGCCTGCGGCATTCAGGTCCGAACCATGCCTCGCGCTACACGGCCCGATTGCATATAGTCCACACACGCCTGTTCTCCCGCCTCGGCCTCTTCCGCGGGCCGGCGCGCGGCGCGCGACTTTTTCAACGCCGCCTGTCCATCCGCATGCCGATCGCGCGTCATTGAGATGGCGGCCGGTTTGCCGCAAGCGCAAGCACCGCCTCAACCCCAAAACGGAGGCTCATATGCAATACCTGTTGCTGATCTATTCGGAAGAAAGCCGCTGGAACCAGATGACCGACAGCGAGCGGCAGCAAGGCGTCGCCGCCTATCAGGCGTACACCGAATCGTTGCAGAAAGCGCAGGCGCTGGTCGGCGCCAACCGGCTGCAGCACACGAACACGGCCACCACGGTGCGGCTCGTCGACGCCAAACCGCAGGTGCTTGACGGACCGTTTTCCGATACGAAGGAGCAGCTCGCCGGCTACTACCTGATCGACGTGCCCAACCTGGACGCGGCGATCGCATGGGCATCGCGCTGTCCCGGCGCGGCGCACGGCACGATGGAAGTGCGCCCGGTCTGGACTGCGCCGAAGGATGCGCGCTCCGCATGAGTCCGTCCGGCCGCGGCCGCGATGCTGACGGCGCCGCGCATGCGATTGCCGAAGCCGTCGCGCGCCGCAGTTACGGCAAGCTCGTCGCGCTGGTGGCGATGCGCACGCGCGACGTGGCCACGGCCGAAGATGCGCTGGCCGACGCCTTTGCCGCCGCGCTCGCCGACTGGCCCGAGCGCGGCTGCCCCGCCAATCCCGAAGCATGGCTGATGACGGTGGCGCGCCGCCGGGCGATCGACGGCGCACGGCATCGCCGCGTCGGCGACGACGTGGTGAATCAGCTCGCGATTCTCGCCGACGAGATCGACGAGCACGAAACAGGCGCCTTGCCCGACCGCCGGCTTGCCCTGCTGTTCGCATGCACGCATCCGGCGCTCGAGGCGGCGATTCGCACGCCGCTGATGCTGCAAGTGGTGCTGGGGCTCGACGCGAGGACGATCGCCTGCGCGTTCCTGACCTCGCCCGCCGCGATGAGCAAGCGCCTCGTGCGGGCCAAAAACAAGATCCGCGAAGCGGGTATCCCGTTCAGCGTGCCCGAGCGCGAGGCGTTGCCCGGCCGGCTCGCGGCCGTGCTCGAAGCCGTCTATGCGGCATACACCGAAGGATGGACCGACCCGGTCGGCAGCGACACCGAGCGGCGCGATCTTGCCGGCGAGGCGCTGTTTCTGGCGGACATGCTCGCGGAGTTGCTGCCCGAGGAGCCCGAGACGCTGGGTCTTTTCGCGCTGATGCTGTACGCGCAGGCGCGGCGTGATGCGCGACGCAACGCGGCCGGCGACTATGTGCCGCTGTCGGCCCAGGATCCGGCGACATGGAACGCGGCGATGATCGACGCAGCCGACGCGCTGCTACTGCGCGCGAGCACCTTCCACGCCATCGGACGCTTTCAGCTCGAGGCCGCGCTGCAGTCGGCGCATATCCATCGCTGCCGGACGCATTGCGCGAACTGGGACGAGATCGTGCAGCTCTACGATGCGTTGTTCGCCATTACGGCGTCGCCGGTGGTCGCGGTGAACCGCGCGCTCGCCGTGGCGGAACGGGACAGCCCGCAGGCGGCGCTCGACGCGCTGGCGCCGTACGCGGACGATCCGCGCCTCGCCGACTATCAACCGTACTGGGCCGCGCGCGCCGATCTGCTCGCGCGCGCTGGCGCAACGGCCGACGCATTCGGCGCATACGAACTCGCGATCGGCCTCGCCAGCGATCCGGCCGTGCGCCGGTTCCTGCAGCGCAAGCAGATGGCACGATGAGCGTCGGGCAGCGGGACGCGAAGCCCCCGATGCCTAAGCGAAAAGGCGCGCGCTGGATAAGGTTAGTGAGACTTTCATGCAATCCGGCTGCGAACGCAAAGAGCACGCCGCTTGCCACCCGACCCGTTGGCAGAATCGGATCTGCGGTTGGTAAAACCGTCCCCTTACGCCTCTTTTGCCGCCCTTCCATACTTCGCACATCGTTAGGTCTCCCCTGAAGGTGGCGAAATGACAGCAACTTCCTATGCAGGCGTTGACGCAGATCGTTATGGCCGTTGCATTGCAGCCTCGAAGCGCGTGCGATGGGACATCGATCGGGACGTTATCCGCGCGCGCTCATTCGATACCACGCAGAAATTCCTGCCCGACGGATTGACGCTGCTTGCGGATGTCGATTGGCTATCGGCCGATGACAAGCGGTACCTGAGCCAGATTCAAGGCCGAACCTACGCGAATATGTTTGGCCTCGTCGAACGCTTTATCAACGCGAAGATTCTCGAGATCACCAACGACCATTGGCTCGGCAATCAGACCGTGCTCGAATCGCTGGTGCGCTTCAGCGACGAGGAGCTCAAGCATCAGGCGTTATTTCGTCGTATCGAATTGCTGATTGCCGAAGGCATGCCGCCGGGGTACTCGTTCGCGTGGAACGCGGACGAGATCGGCACGGCCGTCTTGCGCAAAAGTACGTGGGCGGTGCTTGGGCTGACACTGCTCATCGAGCTGTTTACGCAGGTTCATTATCGCCAAAGCATCGAACCGGACGGCGACCTGTCGCCGCTCTTCAAGGACGTCTTTCTTTTCCACTGGAAAGAGGAAAGTCAGCACGCCATTCTCGATGAACTCGAATGGGTGCGCGTCGATTCGATGACGACCGACGCGGCCCGCGATATCGCGGTTGACGAACTGATCGAACTCGTTATGGCGGTCGATGGCGTCGTGCAGGGACAGGCGGCAGCAGACTGCCATTACTTCAAGCTGAACTGCGCACGCGCGCTTAGCCATGCCGAGGAAACGAAGCTGCAGGCTCTGCTGCTCGATGCCTACCGTTTTCAGTACATCTTTTCGGGCGCACGCCACGCCGAATTTTCAGGCGTGTTGACCCGTCTGACGACGCGTGAACAAAGCGAGCGCTTTTTCGCCGCGATCGACGCACTCCGGTAGGCAGCGGCACCGGCTCACTGCCGGCCAATGTCTACCGCCCTTTCGTTACCACTCTTCAAGTCACGGAGACAAATGAACATGAACGATTCCAGTCACGCCACGCAAGGCGATATCGTCAATGGAATTAACGCCGACGACGTCCGCACGCTTATCGACGAGATCGAGACCGATGCCGGCCGGGGCATGACACACTGGCGCGTGAGCAGCCGCTGGCAAGGCGGGACACGCAGCCAGTCCAGGATCGATTCGTTCGATATCGGCGGAACCACGGTGCCGCGCTCGTTCAGTATCGACATCGACGAGCCCGCCGAACTGGGCGGCACCAACACCTATGCGAACCCCCAGGAATACCTGCTTGCCGCCCTCAACGCCTGCATGACGGTGGGATATGCGGCCGTTTGCGCGCTTCATGGGATCAGCATCCGCAAGCTCGAGATCGTCACCGAAGGGGACATCGACCTGCGCGGTTTCCTCGGAATCTCAAAAGATGTCGCGCGAGGCTATGAATCGCTCAAAAGCCGGGTCACGATCAAGGCCGATGCCACCGAGGAACAGCTGCGCGAGATCCACGCGACGGTGATGGCAAGCTCGCCCAATTTCCATAACATCACGACTGCGGTGCGGGTTGAACCGATGTTGGTGATCGAATAGCGGGCACGTCTCTACCGGCTTTCTCAAGTTCGTGTCATCTTTAAAGACCGGGAGGAACCTCGCTGCTCACGATGAGTCTGGATGACAGACTCATTTCGCGCGCGAGCGCTTTTCTTTTGTCGGAGCAGCGGCCTATGGCAAAACGTCCCAACCGTCCGGTCAGCGCCTTGATTGTTGCGGTGCCGGAGACGGCTGGGTCGGCACTTTACGGAATGGTCGACGTCCTTTCGGTTACGGGCAGCCTTTGGGAAGTAATGAACGGCACGGGCGACGAGCGCAAGCTGTTCGATACCCGAATCGTTGCGCCCTCAACCGAAACGTTCCTGTGCCGACACCGCATTCCGATTACACCTGACGTGTCGATCCACGACGATCCATCCGCGGACATTGTGATCTTGCCGGAGATCTGGTTGCGTCCCGAGGATTCGATCAAGGGGCGCTACGACGACCTGATGGAATGGCTGCGCGCGTGTTATCGCAAGGGAAGGTCGATTTACTCGGCTTGCTCCGGATCGATCATGCTAGCCGAGTCTGGACTTCTGAACGGGCGTCATGCGACGTCGCACTGGGGTTACGAAGAACTGTTCCAGCGCGAATACCCACGCGTCAAATTCGAGGCTACGCCGAATATCTGCTTCGCCGATGCGCAGGGGCGCATTGTCACGGCGGGAGGCGTCATGTCGTGGCACGACCTCGCCATCCATATCATTGCGCGACATTGCAGTCCAGGCGAGGCGGTCAATATCGCCAAGGCGTATCTGCTCAAGTGGCACGGCGAAGGGCAACTGCCGTACACGAACCTGATGAGGCGCCGTCATCATACGGACTCCGTGGTTCGGGTCTGCGAACGATGGCTGGAGAAGAATTTTCGATGCCAGGGGGCGGTGGCGGCGGCGGCGCGCGCGTCCGGCATTCCTGAACGTTCGCTCAAGCGCCGATTCCTTGCGGCGACGGGGGTGACGCTGATGGAGCATGTTCAGAGGCTGCGAATGGAAAGCGCCAAGCGCTTGCTTGAAACCAGTGCGAAATCGGTGGATGAGATCAGCAGCGAGGTCGGTTATAAGGAAACCGCGTTCTTTCGGCGGCTGTTCAAGCGGCACACGGGGCTTACGCCTACGGAATATCGGAAGATGTTTACGCCGGATATGACCAGCGCGGGTTCGAGATGAAGCGGTCAGAGGGGGGCGCTGCGCCCCTTGCAGCCGCTCGCGGTCGAAGCACCGTTCGATGTCTTCGACCGCTTCTATCGAGTCGCACAGGCGTAGCGGACGTCACGTCCCGCAACGCAAACTCACTCCATCACAATCTGCACCTTCACATCGGTCGGCTTCCCGCTTGCCGCCTCCTCAAACGCCTTGATACCCTCCGCGAACGGAAACGTTCTCGAAATAAACGGCTTTACATCGATGCGCCCCGACGCAATCAACTGAATCGCCCGCGGGAAAATATTCGCATAACGGAATACCGATTCGACGCGCGCCTCCTTGATCTGCAACGCGACCACATCGAGCGGTACCGGATTCTGCGGCATGCCCACCAGCACCAGACATCCGCCCGGACACAGCAGATCGAGAATTCCCTCGAACGCCTTGGCGCTGCCGCTCGCTTCGAGCACCACGTTCGCGCCCCACCCGTCGGTCAGCTTGTTCACCACATCCTTGACAGAGGTATTGCGAATATCCACCGTCGTTACGCCGGGCGTATTGCCGATCAACTCGAGCTTCTCCGGCACGAGATCGCAAACGATCGCACGACTGCATCCCCCGGCGAGCGCGCCAAGCGCACACATCATGCCGATGGTGCCCGCACCGAGCACCACCGCCACATCGCCCGGTTTGATCGCCGCTTTCTTCGCCGCCTGCAGACCGATCGACAACGGCTCGACAATCGC
Source organism: Paraburkholderia sp. 2C (assembly GCF_054589215.1). NCBI lineage: Bacteria > Pseudomonadati > Pseudomonadota > Betaproteobacteria > Burkholderiales > Burkholderiaceae > Paraburkholderia > Paraburkholderia sp. 2C. The sequence goes on from NZ_BAAILL010000011.1 coordinate 93,661, forward strand.
GCCTTCCGCAAAGCTCACGTTATCGGGCAGCTTGTACGTAAACGCTGCCGGATGCACGACAAACGGCGCAAGACACCCATGCACGGGCGGCGTTGCCCAGAAGCGCACTTTCGGATCGAGGTTGTACATGCCCTCGCGCGATGCACGCGATTCCATATCGGGCACGCCCGGCTCCATGCAAACCCGATCGCCGGGTTTCAGATTCGTCACTTCGTCGCCGACCTGCACGACCGTTCCCGCTGCTTCGTGCCCGAGCACCATCGGCTCCGTCACCACGAAGGGCCCGATCCGGCCGTGCTGATAGTAGTGAATGTCGCTGCCGCAAATACCGACCGTGTTGATGCGGATACGCACATCGCGCGGCCCGACCGTCTGCGGCAAGCTGAACGGCCGCAAGCTGATGCGCTGTGCGCTTTCGAGAACCAGAGCTTCCATCGTCGTTCCTTTGCAAATTAAGAAAACCGCTTCAAGCCGCCAGCAACCCGCCGTCGACGACAAGACTCACGCCATTCACCATGCTCGATTCGTCGGAGAGCAGATAAGCAATGGTGTTCGCCACCTCGAGCGGTTGCACAAAACGATGCAGCGGAATGCGCGCCAGCACCGGCGCCGATTTCACCGGATCGCTCCACGCTTTCTCGCCCATCGGGGTCATCGTGATGGTCGGATTGACCGCGTTCACGCGTATTCCATGCTCGCCGAGCTCGATCGCCATCACGCGTGTCAAACCGTCAAGACCCGACTTCGACGCGCAATACGCGGCATGCAACGGAAAGCCGATCTGCGCCGAGACGCTCGACACATTGACGATCGCGCCTTTCACGCCACGTTCGATCATGCTGCGCGCGCACTGCTGCGAAATAATCATCGCGGCGCGCAGGTTGACGGCGATCGTCTGGTCGAATGCTTCGACAGTCGTGTCAAGAAACGATTGCAACTCAACCGTGCCGGCGCAATTGACGAGCAGATCGACCGGTTGCGCGGCGCGCGCCGCGTCGAGTGCCGCGGTTGCGTCGGCGAGATCCGCGCATAGCGTTTCGCAACCGCTCTCTTCTTTTAGCGTCTTCAGATCGCTCGCCGCGCGGCTTAGCGCGATCACGCGCGCGCCGCGTTGCGTCATCAGCTGCGCGGTCGTGCGCCCGATGCCTTTGCCCGCGCCGGTGATCAGCACCGTCTTGCCCGCGAATTCGCGGCTGCGATCGACCCGACCGTGCTCGCTTCCGCTTCCACCGATATCGGACATGATCGTCGCCCCCGTCTCTTCAGTTCATCTCAAGGCTCATCGCACAAACGCCGTGCCGTATCCTCATCGGTCACGAGCACCGACGCATACCGGCCGCGCAATGCCGCGCGCGTCACATGAAACTTCTTCACGCCGCCCGACACGAGCACGACATGATCGATATTGCGCAGATCGTCGAGCGTGATCGCCACCGTGCGTCGATTGAGCGGATGGTCGATCAGCTCGCCGTTCGCGTCCATAAAGTGGCCGAGCAGATCGCCGACCGCACCGGCCTTGCGCAGCATGCGCAGTTCGTCGGGCTTGCTGATGCCATACGTTACGACGAGCGACTCGGTCAGATCGCCGCATGTCAGCAGCGCGAGATCCGCATGACGCGCGAGCTCATACGTACCGCGCACCGCTTCTTCCTGCAAGATCAGATCGCGCGCCTTCTGGCTGCCCACATAAATCGGCGCAGCGAACAGATAACCGTCCGCATGACACAGGTTCGCGAAATCGGACACGATATCGAAGGTATTGATGCTCGGGCAATGCGACAGCCCGCCTTGCAGCGACACCGCGTTCAATGCGCTATACGCGCGCTGCGGCATCGCCCGCAGCACCGCGCGGATCGTGCGGCCCCAGCCGATGCCGATCGTGCCGCCGTCTTCGATACGCGTGGCGAGATAGCCGGCCGCGCCGATGCCAAGCCCCGCCATATTCGCTTCGTCGTTTGCGCCGGTCGGCACGACCACGGCGCCTTCGAGCTCGAAACGCTCGACCAGCTGTTCTTCAAGCGCGATACACGGCGCAATCGGACTATTGATCGTGATCTGCACAAGGCCCGATTCGCGGCTTGCGGCCAGCAGCCGGTTCACGCGAACGCGGTTGCTGCCGATGCGTTGCGCGATTTCCTGCTGCGTCATATTGCCGATGTAGTAATGCCAGGCGACGCGCGCCTGTAACTCCTCTTCGGAATCGATCGCGCCGTCGGACTCGAGCATCATCACGGGCGGAGCTGATTTACTCATGGGGAATATCGCCTCGAATGAAAGTGACGGGGCCCTTATACCAGAACCGGATCGCTCCACCGCATCACTTCACCGCGCCCATCGTGAGACCTTGCACGAGCCGCCCCGAGACGAGCAGCGCGAACACAACCATCGGCAGCACGATCAGCGTGCCCGTCGCCATGATTTCGCCCCACGGCAGCTCGTAGCCGCTCATATAACTCGTTGCCGCAACCGGCGAGGTCACCGCGTCGGTGCGCGTCAGCACGAGTGCGTACAGCAGGTCGTTCCACGAAAAGATAAACGCGAAGATCGCCGACACCACGATGCCCGGCATCGCGAGCGGCAGATTGATGCGCCAGAAAATACGCAAAGGCGAGGCGCCGTCGAGGCGCGCCGCTTCATCGAGTTCAACGGGGATATTGCGAAACTGATCGGTGCAGATCCAGATCACGATCGGCAGGCAAAACGTGATGTAAAGCAGAATCAGCACGAGATGCGTATCGACCAGGTCGAGCTTGGTCGCAATCAGAAAAAACGGCACCGCGAGCACGACCGGGCTCACCATGCGGTTCGAGATAAACCAGAACCAGAGATCTTCCTTGCCGCGGAATTCATAGCGCGCCAGCGCATAGGCCGCCGGCGTGCCGAGCAGAATCGACGCGACCGTCGTGCTGCTCGCAACGATCAGCGAATTGATCAGGCTCGCGCCGACCTGATGTTCGAAAAGCGCATCCGTATAGTGCTTGAACGTCGGGTGAAACAACCATAGCGGCGGATACGCGAGTGCTTCGGCCTGGCTCTTGAGGCTCGTGCTCACCATCCAGTAGAACGGAAACACCGAAGACAGGAATACGACGACAAGACCGAGAAAATGCCATAGCGTCGCGTTGCGGCGTGCGGCTCTCGCACGGCGCGCACGCGGGGTGAGGGCCCCGGCGCGCGATGCCGCGCCGTTTGCGGGTTGCGTCGATGCGGCGTTCACGTAGCCTCCCGATATACGAAGCGGATATACAAACGCGACAGCACGATGGTCAGGATCAGCAGCAGAATCGCCTGCGCCGACGCCATGCCCTGATCGAACAGACGGAAGCCGACGCGCTGGATATATACGCTGATGAATTCGGTCGCGGTGCCTGGGCCGCCGCGTGTCATCGTAAAGACAGCGTCGAACATCTTCAGCATGTCGGCCGACCGCAGAATCAGAATCGCGGTAAGCCCCGGCAGCAGATACGGCCGCTGCAAGTGCCACAAGATCTTGCTCCACTTCGGCGTTTCGAGCCGCGCGGCCTCTTCCGCCTCTTTCGGCACCATCGCGAGACCGGCCAGCATGATCAGCGCGCAGAACGGCGTCCACTGCCAGATGTCCATGATCATCACGGAAACGAAAGCGAGCGTCGGATCGGCGAGCCAATCGAGAGGCTGAATGCCCAGGAAGCCGGCGAAGTAATTCGCCACGCCGAACTGCCGGTTGAAAATCAGGCGTCCGATCAAACCGACCACCGCATACGTGGTCGCCATCGGAATCACCAGACTCACGCGTGCAATCGCACGCATCCACGGCAATTCCACCCGATGCAGCATCAGCGCGGCAAACAGGCCCAACGCAACTTCGATGGGCAGCGTCAGGCACAGGAACAGCACCGTGCGCCCGAGCGCGCCCCAGAACGACGGATCGGTGAGCGTCGCGATGTAGTTGTCGAACCAGATAAACGGCGTGCCCGAGCCGAGATTCGCGAGCTGGTACTGATGAAACGAGTTGTACAGCGCCAGCAGCGTCGGATAGATGCCGATCGCCGCCAGCGTGAAGATCGCCGGAATCAGGAACCAGAACGCAGGCGAACCGGGCAAACGGAATCGCGCGCGCGGGGCGGCGCGCGGCACCGCACGCGCCGCCCCTTGTTCCCGTCGAACTGCATCGTTCAACATCGGGCCTCCTTCTCCACTTTCCATTACTTCAGGAGCGGCTTCTTGCCGCTGTAGTACCCGGCCTTGTTGAGAATATCTTCGGTCTTCTGACCGATGGTCTGCGCGCCGTCCTTCACCGATACCTGGCCCAGCATCATTTTCGTGCCCCACTCGCCGATCACCTCGGAAATGGCCGGCCACTCGGGGAAACGCGGCCGGTAGTCAGGCACGCCGCCCTGCCACGATTCGACCATCGGTTTCACGAACGGATACTTGTCCTGAATCGCCTTGTCCTGATAGAGCGACGTGCGCGCCGGCACACCGCCCGCTTCGAGATACGGCTTCGCCATGTCCTCGGACGTGATCCACTGGATAAACAGCCATGCCGCCGCCTGCTTCTTCGCGTTGGACTTCGCATTGACCGCAAGCGAGAAGCCGCCGAGTGCCGGCTTCAGACCCGCCGGCCCGCGCGGTTCGGTCGTGATCGCAAGACAGTTGCCGATCTTCGATTTGCTCGGGTCCGTCAGCGTCGGATAGAACGCCGACCATTCGGTGATCATCGCAACCTGCCCTTGTGCAAGCGCGTTCACGGCTTCCGCGTGATCGAAGTCGACGATACCCGGCGGCATGTACTTCATGAGCTTCTGCCGATATTCGAGGCCCGCCTGCGATTGCGGCGACATCAGGTTCGATTTGAATTTCGCGTCGAGCAGCGAGCCGCCGTTCGGCCACAGCACACGCATGAAACTGTCCGCCGATTGCGTTTCGCCGCGCCGCGACTGCAGTGCGAACGCGAACTGGTTTTTGCTCGCGTTCGTGAGCTTCGGCGCGTAGGTGTTGAGCAGGCCGTCCCACGTCTTCGGCGGCTCGCTGAAACCCGCATCCTTCAGCATGCACTTGTTGTAGAACATGAGGCCCGAGTAGTTATCGAATGGCAGGCCATAGGTCACTTTGTCCCACGTGCCGAACGAATCGAGCAGAATCGGGAAAAAGCCCGGCAGGTTCAGCTTCGGATCCGCCAGCTTCGGGTTATCCGTGAAGGTCTTGATCGGCACGAGCCATTTGTTGCTCGCGAATTCGCCGATCCACACCACGTCGACGAGCACGATATCCATATCGCCGCCGCCGACGAAATTGAGCACCTCCTTCTCGCGCGTGCTCTCGTACGGAATCACCTCCCACTTCACGTTGATGCCCGTCTCCTTCTCGAACTGGGGGATCAGCTTTTCTGCGGCCTTATAGCCTGGCCGGTCCAGAAAGATCGCCTTGATCGTCGTGCCCGAGTAGGGCTGCGCGGCCTCCTTCAAGGTCCATGCCTGCGCGTTGGCGGCCGCGAAAAGCGACGCCGTTGCGATGGTCAGCGCAATGGCGGTGGGCTGCAAGAAGCGTTTTTTCATCGTTTGTCTCCTGTCGACCGGAGTGGGCGCTTTAGCGCTTACTCCGGTCCCATGCAACGTAGTTGCGAAGTTTTTTTTCACGTGTACTGCCAGGTCGAATCACTCGCGAACCATGCGACCTCCTCGGCTTTGTATCACTTGTAATTTGTGTTTTACAAATGTATATTTTGGCCGACACCTGTTGTCAAGAAGAAAATCGCAGGCACGGCATGTTGCAACGCAGTGCGACAGCGCTTACGGCAACCGGCTTCGACGAATACATCACAGGCATCGCGTACGTAGGAGACAACGTATGAGCGCCGTTCATCTGCAGCAGATCCGCAAGACGTTCTCAGGCACCGAGGTGTTGAAGGGCGTCGACATCGAAGTCAACGAACACGAATTCCTCGTTTTCGTCGGACCCTCAGGCTGCGGAAAGTCCACGCTGCTGCGCAGCATCGCGGGCCTCGAACGCATCGACTCAGGCCAGGTCGTGATCGAAGGCGAAGACGTCACCGAGCTCGAGCCGTCGGCACGCGGCGTCGCGATGGTGTTCCAGTCGTACGCGCTGTACCCGCATATGTCGGTGTACGAAAATATCGCGTTCGGGCTGCGCATGATCAAGCTGCCCGAAGCCGAGATCAGGCAGCGCGTGCAGCGCGCCGCGGAAATCCTCCAGATCAACCAGTTGCTCGAGCGGCGCCCGCGCGCGCTCTCGGGCGGCCAGCGCCAGCGCGTCGCGATCGGCCGCTCGATCGTGCGCGAACCAAAGGTGTTCCTGTTCGACGAACCGCTGTCCAATCTCGATGCCGCATTGCGCGTGCAGATGCGGCTCGAACTGATCAAGCTGCACAAGCAGCTGAACGCGACGATGATCTACGTCACGCACGATCAGACCGAAGCGATGACCATGGCCGATCGCATCGTCGTGCTCAATCATGGCAAGGTCGAGCAGATCGGCTCGCCGCTCGAGCTCTATCGCAATCCGCACAACGCGTTTGTCGCGGGCTTTATCGGCTCGCCGAAAATGAATTTCCTCGAGGTGCGCGTTGCGCGCGCCGACGCGGCAGGCGTCACGATCGAGCTGCCCGGCGGTGCGCCCCTCACGGTGCCGTTCGTCGGCGATGGCATCGAGGCGGGCGGGAAACTGACGATGGGGATACGCCCCGAACATTTCGTCGAGGCTGCGGGCGGCGACATCGATAGCGGGCTGAGCGGCGAGGTGATGGTGATCGAACATCTGGGCAGCGAGACGCTGCTGCATATTCGCCTCGCCGACGACCGCGTGATTCAGGTCAAAGGTTCGGGCGAATCCGCGGCGGTCGAAGGACAGCGCATCAATGCGGGCTTCAGCATCCGGCACGTGCATCTGTTTCGCGAGGACGGCCGCGCGCTCGAGCGTATGCGCCCGATTGCGGAAGCAATCGGCGCGAACTGAATCGCTCGCCGGGTCGCCGCGGGACCAGCGACAGGACCGCCGTCCGGGTACGCCTCCCTCCCGCGCCCGCGCGCTGCGCCATGACCGGCAACGCGCTGGCGGTGTGTCCGTTGCGCTCGACGCGTTGTTCCGGATCGGTGAACGGTTCATCCATCTGCGCACGATCGATCAAGCAATCGAGACGTTGCGCCATGTCGGCTTCTGGCACTTTCCTTAGAGTGGGCAGCGAAATCAACTGACGGCATTGGAATCGATGCCTCTCCGACCCAAGGAAGCCACGCAAATGAATCGCCTCCTCGCCGCTCTTATCGCTCCCGTTTTCGCTTTTAGCGCCAATGCGATGTCCGCGGAAAAGCCACCCATCGTCCTGGTGCACGGCGCGTTTGAAAATGCGCAGGTATGGGGCTACGTCACCGCCAAGCTTCAGGCCGATGGCTACCAGGTCGTCGCCGTGGACCTGCCCGGCCGTCCGGGCGCGCCCGCGGCCCCGGACAAGGTCAGCCTCGACCTTTACCGCGATACCGTGGTCAACGCGCTGGACGGGTTGCATCGTCCGGCTGTCGTGGTCGGTCACAGCTTCGCCGGCATTGTCATCTCTTCCGTGGCCGAGAAGGTGCCGCAAAAAATCAAAACGCTTGTCTTCGTTGCGGCCTACCTGCCGCACGACGGCGACTCGCTCGTCTCGATGGCGCAGCACGACGCGGACGCAAAGATCGGCCCGTATCTGAAAATCGACAAGGAAAAGGGCATTGCATCGGTCGAATATTCGGCACGCGCCGACCTGTTTGCGAATGGCGCTCCCGAGAGCTTGCGCAAGGCGATTCCGGATGAGGTCATCGATGAACCTCTCGGCCCGCTGGCCACCCCTGTACATCTGACTGCCGCCCGATTCGGCAGGGTTGACAAGGTTTATGTCCATACCGCATTCGATCAGGTCATCAGCCCGTCATTCCAGGCCACGATGGTCGCCGCCACGCCAGTGCGCAGCGAATATACGTTGCAGACGGGGCACACGCCGTTTCTGACCGATCCGGACGGCCTGGCCAATGTGATCGAATCCGCCTCGAAGTAGAATCGAACTTCACGAATCGCACGCGAGGCCGCCACGTCGCCTCGCTCTTTCGTTTTTGGCGCGCGCGGATCTCATCTCGTCACAGTATGTCTGAACTTCGTGTGCGAAAGATTCCGCTCTGCGTCATTCGATGGGCGTCGCTTGGCGGATAGCCGAACTGTGCCTTGAAGGCACGGCTAAAGGCAGCTTCCGAACCGTAGCCTGCGCCGTAGGCTACATCGGTTACTTTAAGCGTTCCCATTCGCAGGAGATCGGCCGCGACCGTCAACCGCCAGCGTGTCAGATATCGCAACGGCGGTACGCCGACGACTGCGGTAAAGCGGTCCGAAAACATCGAACGCGACATCGTCGCAATGTCCGCGAGCGACTGCACCGTCCATGCGCGGTCGGGCGCCTCGTGCATCGCGTTCAACGCCCGTCCAACGCGTTCATCGGTCAATCCCGACAACCAGCCCACCCGGTTGCCTTGCCGGCTGACCCACATGCGCAGTGTGCGGATAACCAGAAGGTCGATAAGCCGCGAGATCATCAACGATGCGCCAGGGCTCGCAATACGTGACTCGACCTCCAGGAAGTGGGAGATCGCAGCGAGCCAGGGCGGTTCCATCGATTTGTCGCAAGTCAAATGAATCAGCCCCGGAAGCCCGGTGAGCAAGGATCGCAATGGCGCTCCATCAAAGTAAAACGCCCCGGCAAGAAAGGATCCGGCGACACCGTCCTCCGTTGCCCATCTGAAAATCCGAAGTTGGCTTCGCGAGTCGACCGATATATCGGCATCGAAGCATCGCGGTGCTTCAACAGCCGGGTTGCCCCGGATCATATGTCCGTCTGCATGCGGCAACAGGACAAAGTCGCCCTCCCGCATTAGCACGGGTTCGCCGTCGCGTTGCGAAACGGACAGTTCTCCCGTGCGCAAATGCACGAACGTGGCAGGCCCCGACGGGAAAGTCACCTCGGCCCGAACACCCAACTCGCCCTGGAACACATGGTCGCCACGCAGGCGGATAAGCTTGAGCACCTGAGACAAGACATCGGGGTCTTCAGACGGCATGAGCGGCACCTCTCGTGATTTGAATCCCGACGAGCGTTCCCGAACGCATCAGACATTCTAACGGATCAGATTACGGGCAAAACCCATAGTCTACGCAGCACCGTTGCGACGCGGCGGCCGACCGGGTCTGGCGCCCAAGCCGTACGATGGATCATGTGAACCGGACGCCGCGATATGGTCGGTCGTATCTTCCTTCTCTATAGTCGATACTCAACCTGCATCGACTATCCGCGAGGAAAGTCCGCTTCCGGAACCTTCGTTTGAATCCCATGTTTGAGCATTTCACGAAACACCTGGCGATCTGCTTCGCCGCCGCACCCACGCCGTCCAAAGCCGTCACCCAGCGTCGTCTGTCGATATGCAAAAGCAACCACGCTTGTCATTAGGGCATGGTGATGCGCTGTCGCAGTTGCTGCAGCTGATTCGGCCTCGTGGAGATACCGTCTTTCACGGTGCGTTGAAAACGCTTACGGAGTTAGCCTTTCCGTCCGGTCCCGCCGGCTTTATTCATTTACTGGACGGTGAAGCCCTGGTTTATCAATACCATGGCGAATCGGTATTGTTGCGACCAGGCGATTTCGCGCTTCTGCTCGATACCGACGGATATACGCTGCGAGATCGAGAGACCGCTGATGCTGACGAATACTTCGACCTGGAGGATTCATACGCCATTTGCCAGGGAGAGCGGGCGATCAGATGGACTAAGGACGACGGCAGCGCCGCCTGCTTTCTCGCCGGCACTTTCCACTTCGACGGCCGCCCGCTGCGACAGTTACTGCCGGGACTTCCGGCCCTGATCCACCTGAAATGCGAGAGCGGCAAAATGCTGCCCTGGCTGGCAAGCCTATTGCAATTCCTGAACGAGGAATCGACTCGCATCGGCCCGGGGTCATCGCTTACGATTCCCCGCCTGATCGAGCTGCTTGTCATACGCACATTAGGCACGTGGATCTGCAGTCAAGGCGACCGGTCAGGATGGCTTGGCGAAATCAGCGACGAACGCATCGGACGGACCTTGAACGCAATGCACATGGATGCCGGCCGGGCGTGGACAGTGGAATCGCTTGCGGAAATTGCAGCGATGTCCCGATCGGTCTTCTCACGGCGTTTTACCGCAATAATAGGCATCCCGCCACTGCGCTACCTGACCGAGTGGCGTTTGAATGTTGCAGCCGAGTCGCTACGCAGCGGAACCTCAAAGGTTATCGAAGTCGCACACAATGCGGGCTACAGCTCGGAAGCAGCCTTTAGTCGCGCATTCAAGGCGCAGTTCGGATTTCCGCCTCGCGAGACTCGCCGCATCGCGCAGGCCGCGACCTTCAGGGCGACAAGTCCCGTTACGCGATCACATCCGGCAAAGGTCAAGACGCTCGACAATGGTGACAAATAGCCGGCGTTGACCGGCTTGGCGCCGGCACAGATACTTTATCGGGAATGCGCTCGGCGTCTCTGAGACACAACACCCGCTTATAGTTTTTCCGGCTCGAGCGCGATGCGCTCGCCGCCATAAGGCGTTGCAGTGGACGGCTCGACCGCGCGGAGAATGCGCCACTTGCCCAGTTCGAACGCAACGCGTATCTGCTGCTCGCTTGTGTCGTTTGCGCCGAGACGTGCGCACACGGCGTCATGGGGCAACGCATACGCGCGATAGCCCCAGCCAAAACCATAAACAGAAAACCAGACCGCGGCGTTCCGGGAAAGAAGCGGCGCGGTCATATGAAGCGGCGACTCGTTCATGGTGCTCATCCACATAAGAAGATCGTGAAGCGGCAGGCTGCGTGCCCTGCCTCATTATAAGGACGGCCTGCGCTCGCGCAGCGATACGTTCATCGAAAAACAGCCCTCGTCCATAGCATGCACCGGCCAGCTGGACGAAAGATTCATTACAACATCCGTCAGCAATCTGCCTCGGTCGTTTAATGATCAGATGATCAAATTGCAACGGCCGCAGACATCCTGGCGACAACACGGTCCCCTTCCAATCATTTCTTTTTGCTTTCCGTCTTCCTTTTTCGGCTCGTCGAGCTTGGTTGGCAATCCGTATTGCCTGAGATATGCGGGCGTGGCGCAGGTCACATGGTCGAGCGTCGCCACGTGGCGCGCGACCAGTTCGCTGTCGAGCAAGTGCCCATAACGCAGCACGCAATCGACGCCCTCCTGAACGATATCGACCCACCGGTCGCTTTCGCTCGTGACGATTTCGATCTGCGGATCTAGCGCGAAAAACTCGCGCAGCCCCGGCATCAGAAAGTGCCGCGCGAGCGTGCCCTGCACTTCGATGCGCAACGTGCCCGTGGGTTGCGCGCCGCTAAACGCACCTTCGGCGTCCTCGATGTCGCCGAGTATCGCAAGGCAACGCCGGTAATACGCTTCGCCGTCGAGCGTCGGACGCACGACCCGCGTGGTTCGCTGCAATAGCCGCACGCCGAGACGCTTCTCCATCTGGTGAATCACCTTCGTGACCGTCGAGCGCGGCACGTCCATGTCGTCGGCCGCCAGCGTGAAGCTGCGGCGCTCGACGATGCGCGTATAGAGACGCATCGCATCCAGTCGGTCCACGTTAAGCACTCGCCCAAGCGGGTCACACGGTCTATGCATCGATGCGCAACACCACGCGCTGCAACGCGCCGGTCGTCGCGCAGATGACGGAATTCGCAAAAGCGCACAACGCCAATCTCCGCACGGTCGAACTCGACGTGCAATCGCAGCCGTCGATCGACGCCGCGGTCGAGCAGATCGTCGCTCAAGCAGGCCGCATCGACGTCTTGATGCATAACGCCGGACACATGGCGTTCGGTCCCGCCGAAGCATTCACGCCTGAACAGTACGGACAACTTTACGACGTGAATGTACTTAGCACGCAACGCGTGAACCGCGCCGTGTTGCCGCATATGCGCAGCCACGGCAAAGGTCTGCTTGTGTGGGTATCGAGCAGCAGCACGGCCGGCGGAACGCCGCCTTATCTCGCGCCGTACTGTGCGGCGAAGGCCGCGATGGATGCGATCGCCGCGCAGTACGCGCGCGAGTGGTCGCGCTGGGGCATCGAGACCTCGATCGTCGTTCCCGGTGCGTTTACGAGCGGCACCCATCACTTTGCCCATACGGCGCGGCCCGCTGACGAGGCGCGCTCGGCCGAGTACGAGGCAGGGCCTTACGCACGCTTCGGCGAGCAGATCCAGCAGGCTTTTAGTGCGATCGTGCCGCCCGATGCGGATGCAGGCCTCGTGGCCGATGCAATCGTGAGCGTCGTAAATACGCCATTCGGCAAACGGCCATTCCGTGTGTATATCGACCCAACCGAAGACGGCGCAGAAGTTGGGTTCACCGTCATCGATCGCGTGCGCGCCGAGAGGCTGCATCAAGTCGGCATGTCAGCCCTGCTTAAGCCGAAAATCGCCCGATAAATGTCCGAATTTTATGTGGCGCTTAGCAGCGGTTCGTGCGATACGTGCCGCTGCTTTAACGCTCATTCGTGTAGTTCGAGCTTGTTGAACGATGCAAAGTGCAATGGTCGATAACACGCTTGTCAAAATTAGCCTATAGTCCAAACTGATTTTGAAATCAGATCCTGGATGTCGCACTTTTGGCGTATGTCCGCACGTCCCTCACTCGCTACTTCGACAGATGCGCAGCATTGCACTTCTCATTTTTCCGGGCGTACAGGCGCTCGACGTATTCGGTCCGACCGATGTCTTTTCGGAAGCGAACGTTTTCCTTCCGCCAGAATCGCACTACCAGATCAAGCTGATCTCCACCGAACGCGATGCGCTGCCGTGTTCGAGCGGCTTGCGCATTCACGCGGACGTGCATTTCAGCGAAGCCGACCGGCATCATGATCTGCTGCTTGTCGCGGGCGGCCCGAGTATCGTGCGCACACCGCTCGAAGACGACGTGCATGCGTGGCTCAAGGAAGCGAGCCGCCATGCGCAACGTTTCGGCGCGATCTGCAACGGCACGTTGACGCTGGCGCGCGCGGGGCTGCTCGACGGCCGCAGCGTAACGACGCACTGGAGCAGCGCGGCGATGCTGTCCTCGCTTTGTCCGACTGCACATGTCGAGGCCGACCGCATCTTTATGCAGGACCGCGAGCTTTATACGTCGGCGGGCGTCACCGCAGGCATCGATCTCTCGTTGTACCTGCTCGCCCAGGATCACGGACCCGAGATCGCATTGCGCGTGGCAAAACGCATGGTCGTGTTCTTGCAGCGTGCCGGCGGCCAGTCGCAATTCAGCCCGTATCTCACGCCGTATGCGGAAGATTCTTCGCCGATTGCACAAGTGCAGCAGTACGTACTCGCGCATCTCGCGGACGACCTCAGCATTTCGGTGCTCGCGTCGGTCGCAAAAATGAGCATGCGCCACTTCTCGCGCGTATTCGCACGCGAGGCACGCGCGACGCCCGCCGAGTTTGTCGAGAGCGCACGCATCGATGCGGCGCGTGTGATGCTGGAAAACAGCGGCGCGCCATTGAAAACAATCGCGTACCGCTGCGGGCTGCGCGATGCGCACCATCTGCGCGCGGTATTCAAGCGGCGGCTTGGCATCACACCGCAGCAATACCGTCTGCATTTCGGCACGCCGGAACCCGGCGCGCGGCCGCCGCGCGTCAGTACCGAGTCGAGTTTGACCGAGGTGGCCGGGATGGGCTGAAGTGCTGGAAAGCAGCCAGGCCTTGGCGGCTGCTTTAGCGTTTCTTTAGCGCTTTGCTAGCCGCTTTATTAGCTGCCCGGTTATCTTTAAGCGCCAATTTTTATACTGTGGTTACGCGTTCGCGAGAAAAGGACAGGACTGTCGATAAAGAGGACGACTCAAATGGTTGGGTCGAATCGTTTTTTATACGCGCGGGCCCTGTTCGCCGCCGTCATGCATCACGACGCAGTTGCGCCCTTTACGCTTTGCTTCGTATAACGCACGGTCGGCCGATTCGATCAACGACGTCATCGGCGCCCCTGGCGCGGGCACCGTAGCCGCTCCGCCGATGCTGACCGTCACATGCTGCGCGGCCGACGAGTTGCGATGCGGCAAGGCGAGCGCTTCGACTTCGAGGCGAATCTTCTGCGCAAGCAGGTTGCCGCCGTCCGCCGCGGTGTTCGGCAAAACGACCAGAAACTCTTCGCCGCCATAGCGCGCCGCAATATCGCCTGCGCGCCCGAGACAGCTTTCGACCGTTGTCGCGATGCGTTTCAGCACTTCGTCGCCGGCCACGTGGCCATAGGTATCGTTGTACTGCTTGAAGTTGTCGACGTCGATCATCAGCATCGCGATTTCCACATGCTCGCGCGCGCTGCGCCGCCACTCCGCGCTCAGGTATTCGTCGAGATAGCGGCGGTTCGACAGCCCCGTCAAACCATCCGAATGCGTGAGGCGCCGCAGTTCGAGATTCGCTTCGAGCAACTGCTGTTGCGATTGCCTGAGCGCGCGATACGCTTCGTCGCGTTGCAGCAGGTTCACGAACGAGCGCGAGTGATAGCGCACGCGCGCCACGAGCTCGATGCGATCGGGCAGCTTCACCAGATAGTCGTTTGCGCCGGCGGCAAATGCGGCGCTCTTGATCACCGGCTCCTCTTTCGCGGACAGCACGATGATCGGCACGTCACGCGTGGCCGGCGTGCTGCGGTAAGCCTTCACAAGCGTAAGGCCGTCGACGCCCGGCATCACGAGGTCCTGCAGAATCACGGTCGGCCGCGTGTAGATCACGGCCTTCATCGCCTCTTCGGCTTTCGCGCAGTAGTGAAAGTCGATGCCCTCTTCGCCGGCGAGCGCCTGCCGCACCGCTTCCGCGACGATTGCCTGATCGTCGACCAGCAACACCATGGCGGGCACGTCCGCTGCGGGCGGCGTATCGAGCGCGGCGCGCGCCGCTTCGAGCGCGGCATCGGCTTCGTCGGCGACGGCTCGAGGATCGTGTGAGCCGTTGTGATTCATTCCCATATCTGTACCTGTCTAGCGAAATTTTCCGTGCTTGCTGTTGTTGCGGTTGCGGTTGCGGTTGCGGTTGCGGTTGCGGTTGCGGTTGCGGTTGCGGTTGCGGTTGCGGTTGCGGTTGCGGTTGCGGTGCGGCCCGGCGGCTAACGTTTAATCAGTGCGGCGAGTTCACCGGCAATGCGCTCGAGCGCGAGGATGCGCCGCGCCGCGCCGAGCGCGGCCGCCGCTTTCGGCATGCCGTAAACGGCGCTCGTCGCTTCGTCCTGCGCGAACGTCTCATAGCCTTTGGCGCGCATGGCCTTGAGCCCCAATGCACCATCGCGCCCCATACCGGTCAGCAACACGCCCGCCGCTTCGCCATCCCAATGGTCGACGACGCTCTGAAAAAATACGTCGACCGAGGGACGATACGGTGTCTCGACCGGTTCGCGCGTATAGCGCAGCGAACCGCCACGCGTCAGCAGCAGATGATCGTTGGTCGCCGCCAGCAGCGCTTCGCCGGCGCGTGGCCGGATGCCGTCGCGCGCGATACGCACCGGCAGCGGCGACTGTCCGTCGAGCCACTCGGCCATCCCTTGCGCAAACGCCTTGTCGACGTGCTGAACGATCACGATTGGCGCGCCGAAGTCCGCAGGCAGGCTACCCAGCACGGCCGCAAGCGCGGTCGGGCCGCCCGCCGACGCGCCAATCGCGACAAGCCACGGCGCGCGCGCGCCGCGCGCCATGCCTGTATCGGGCGGCGCCGAGGGCATCGGACGGTTCGCGAGCTGGTAACCGATCTGATCGAGTTTCTCGAGCAAAGCCTGGGCGACTTCGGCTCCATCATTGCCGCCCGCGAGCGTCGGCGTATCGACCGCGTCGAGCGCGCCCGCGCCCATCGCCTCATAGACGCGCGACGCATTCGCGCCGACGCTGCTCGTGACGACGAGAATCGCGCACGGCGCGCGCGCCATGATGCGGCGCGTCGCTTCGACGCCGTCGAGCTTCGGCATGATCAGATCCATCAGCACGACGTCCGGCGGCTGTGCCATGCAAAAATCCACAGCCTGCGCGCCGTCCTCCGCCACCCACAGCACGCGATGGTCGGCGCGGCGCGCAAGTGCGCGGCGCAATGCTTCGACAGCCAGCGGCAGGTCGTTTGCAATGCCGATGTTCATGGCGTCGCCTCGCCGATCAGATCGCGCACCGCATCGAGCAGCGCCTCGTCGTGAAAGCTGCCTTTCGCGAGATAGTAGTCGGCGCCGGCGTCGAGCCCGCGGCGCCGGTCCTCGTCGCGATCCTTGTATGACACGATCATCACCGGCGTCGACTTCAGTTGCGGGTCGCGGCGAATCATCGTGACGAGCTCGATGCCGTCCATGCGCGGCATGTCGATATCGGTTACGACGAGGTCGAAGCTCGCGCCTCTTAGCGCATTCCAGCCGTCCATGCCGTCCACCGCGACGGTCACCGCGTAGCCGCGTTTTTCGAGCAGCTTGCGCTCGAGCTCGCGCACCGTCAGCGAATCTTCGACGATCAGCACGTGCTTGCGTTGCACGGCGACCGTGCCCGACGACGCGCGCACGCGTGCCAGCTGCCCTTCGCGCACGAGCTTGTCGACCGAGCGCAGCAGGTCTTCGACATCGACGATCAACACCGCCTCGCCGTTATCCATCAGTGCGGCCGCTGCGATGTCCTTGATCTTGCCGAGCCTCGCATCGAGCGGCTGGACCACGAGCATCCGTTCGCCAAGGAAACGCTCGACCGCTACGCCGTACGTGCCGCGCTCGTCCCCGAGCACGACCACCGCGACTTCCGCGGCCGCCTCCGCTGCTTCGAGCCCGAGCAACTGATGCGCGGAAACGAGTCCGACGCGCCGGCCTTCGAACAAGAAATGCTGCTGGCCCTCGAGCATGTCGATGTCGTTGCGCGCGAGCGCAAGCGTGCGATGCACCGCGCCGAGCGGAAACGCGTACGCCTCGCCGCCGACTTCGACGAGCAGGCTGCGAATCACCGATAGCGTGAGCGGCAACTGCAGCACGAAGCGCATGCCGCTGCCCGGCTCGTTGACGATGCGCACGGTACCGCGCACCGCCTTCACCATATCGTGCACCGCATCGAGACCGACGCCGCGTCCCGACACATCGGTCACCTGCGCGCGCATCGAGAAACCAGGCAGCAGCAGGAATTCCAGCAGTTCCTGTTCGGAAAGGCGCGCGACCGTCGCTTCGTCGGCAAGATGGCGGCGCACGATCGCGGCGCGCAAGCCGGCCAGATCGATGCCGCGGCCGTCGTCGCTGACGCTGATCAGCAGCTTGCCGGCGCTGTGGCGCGCTTCGAGCGTCAGCGTCGCTTCGGCCGGCTTGCCGCGCGCGACGCGCTCGTCCGGTGTTTCGATGCCGTGATCGAGCGCGTTGCGTAACAGATGGCCGAGCGGCGCGTCGAGCATGTCGAGGATGTCGCGATCGACCTGCGTGCCTTCGCCCGCAATCGAGAATCGCACCTGTTTGCCGAGCGATCGGGCAAGGTCGCGCACGATGCGCGGATACACATGCGTCTCGTCGCCGAATGCTCGCATCCGGCATTGCAGCGCCTCGTCGTACAGTTGTTGCGCGAGGTTCGTGCTGCGGCGATCGTAGCGGTCGAGTTCGTCGATCTGGATCGCAAGTTGCTGCTGGATCGCGCCGAATGCGTCGCGCACGCTGTCGAGCGCGGCGCCGGCGCGCGCGTCGAGCTGGCCGTCGAACGCTTGCGCCAGCGATTCGTAGACCGTATCGAGCGCGCGTGCGGCTTCGCGTTGCGTGCGCTTCACGCGCAGCATCGATTCGGCAAACGGCTTGAGCCGGCGCGATTCGACGAGCGATTCGCCGCAAAGACTCAATAGCCGGTCGAGATTGTCGGCGCGCACGCGCAGGATGCGCTCGGGATCGCGTTGCGTGTTGAGGCCTGGGCGCGCGGGCGGCGACGTAGATGACGACGTGGGTGGCAACGTGGGTGAAGTGGCGAGCGCAGGCGCTTGCGTCCCTGTCCGACCCGACTCTGGAAGGTCCGTGGACGCGTTCGGCTGTTGCAGCATTGCAATGGCGGCGTTCAGCAACGCGTCGGCTGATTCCGTTTGCGCCGTGGGGGGCCCATCGCCGCTCGCACGCGCGGCTGCATCATACGCGCCCGCCGATAGCGGAGCGCCCACGAAAGCCGATAAATGCGCGACACACGCGTCGATCTCCGCACGGCTCGCGCGCGCCGACGGTCGATCGTCGGCCACACGCAGCAACAGGTCGACGCCACGCAGCAGTGCGTCGATATGCGCGGCGGTCAGTGAGAGCGTGCCGTGCTGTGCGGCGACAAAACACTCCTCCATCGCGTTCGCAAGTTCGACGCCATCCTGCAAACCGATGATACGCGCGGCGCCCTTGAGCGAATGCGCCGCGCGCATGCACGCTTCGAGCGCCGCCGCGTCGGCCGACGCGCGCTCGAGCGTGAGCAGGCCATCGGACAGCACGCGCGTCTGCGTCTGCGCCTCTTCGCTGAAAAGCGCGAGCAGCGACTGGCGGTTCATATCGTCGTCGGTGCTCATTGAAGGCTCTGTGTCAGTGAGGCAAAGACGCGCGCGGCATCGAGCACGCCGACCGTTTTGCCCTGCCAGGCGAGCACGCCAGCTGCATGCGCGGCGCTCGAGCGCGTCAGCGTGTCGGGCACGGGCTTCAGTGCGCCGGCTGCGTAACGGACAACGCCGTGCACTTCGTCGACGGGAAACACGATGGGATCGCCGTCGTGCGCGACGACGAGCATGCGTGCGTAACCGGCGCTGCGCAACGCGTGCGCGCCCGATGCCGCGCCCGCAGCCGCGTTCGAAGCCGGCTTCGCGGCGGCGCTGCGATCGAGACGCAGCAATTCGCCGAGCGACACGGCCACCGTCAATGCGCCGCGCACGTTGACAAGGCCGAGCACGACGCGGTTGCGTCGATGCGGCAGCGAATGGATCGGCCGCAGGTCTTCGATCCGCCTTAATGCGTCCGTAGGCAGCGCGAGCCATTCGTCTGCGACGCGAAAAAACACGGCCGAATGTGTTTCGGATGACTGAGCGGCTTCGCCCGGTGCATCGCCCGGCTGCGCGGGCGATGCTGCACGTTGCGCATCGACAGCGCCATCGCCCATCGCATCGGCAACCGGCCGGTCGAGCAAGCGTGCCGCCGCGCGCTCGAACACCGGGCAATTGAGGCAGCGTGTCCATTCCGCAAGCGCCGGACACGACTGATCGCCGCGCGTGCCGATGCGATTCCAGCAGTCGTCGACGCTCGTTTCGATCGCCGGAAGATCGTCGATGCGTTCAGTCATGGAAGCCTCGCGTCCGGTGCGGGCGGTTCACGTGAGTCGCCTTCCGTTCCTGCCCGTCGCGATGCGGCTGCGCCGCACGTTCCGCGCGGCGCGTCAGCCGCTCGGCGCCGGCCTTGTCGCCCGTCATTTCGAGCAGCGCGGCAAGATGCGTGAGCGCCTCGTAGTGGTTGGGCTCCAGATAGAGCGTCTTGCGGTAATAGTCACCCGCATCGTCGCCACGGCCGCGTGCGTCCATGATCAGCCCGAGCAGATGGAACACCGAAGCATCGGGTCCGTGAATATTGACGCACTGGTTCGCCACGCGCTCGGCCTGCTCGAGCCGACCCTCGTCGGCAAGACGCGACGCGTCGGCGAGCAAGGCTTCGCGCGTCGTGCACGCATCCGCCAAAGCAGCGGTATGCGTCGCGTCGCTCTTCGATGCAACCGCGCGCGAAGCATGCGCCGCAAACGGCTGCCGCACAGGCGGCACCGGCCGGACCGGCGGTATGGGCGGAATCGGCGCGATCGGTGTGACCCGCGCCACCGCTGTCGCCGATGCGATCGGCGCGTGCCTCGGCGGTTTTGCGTCGTCGGCGGGCGCGCGCTTGAACGCAAACGCCAGTGGAATCCGCGCGGGATTGAACGCGTGCCGCATCATGAGGCCTGTCTCGGCCGGGCCGACGAACAGCATGCCGTCCCGCGCGAGCCGTGCATCGAGCAGCCGAATCGCGCGATCCTGCGCATCGCGGTCGAAATAGATCAGCACGTTGCGGCACAGGATAAAGTCGAAAGGCGCGTCGGCCGGATGCGGCGCGTCGAACAGATTGGCCTGGACAAAGCGGACGGTATTGCGCACGTGTTCGCTCAATACATAGCGGACGTCGCCGGAAACCGCGCCCGAGCCGCCAACCGTGAAATGCCGCTCGCGAAACTCGAGTGCCCGCCCGCGAAACGAATTACGTCCATAAAAGCCGCGGCGCGCGATGTCCAGCGCGCGCTCGCTGATATCGACCGCGTCGATCGAAAATCGCTCGGGGCCGATGCCCGCATCGAACAGCGCCATCGCGATCGAATACGGCTCCTCGCCGCTCGAACATGGCGCGCTCAGCAAGCGCAACACATGCGATGGATCACGCACGAGCCGCTCGTTCGCGAGTTGTGCGAGTGCGACAAACGCCTCGCGGTCGCGGAAAAACCATGTCTCGGGCACCACGATCCGTTCGACGAGGGCCTGCCGTTCGTCGCGCGATGCGTTGAGCAGTTGCCAGTACAGGTCGAGATCGCCCTGCGGCGCGGCTGCCTGCGTGGTGTGCACGCGCTCCCACACCGCGCGCTCGAACGTGTGCGCGCCGAGCGTGGGCGCGCTGATGCCGGTCTCGCGCAGGAGCCAGCTTTCGAAGCGTGCGTCGATGCGAGGTTCCGCGTTCATGACGTCGATGCCTGTGCGTCCGCGTGCGATGCGAGCATGCCCTGCAATTCCTGCTGAAACAGCAGGGCCTTCACGTCGTCGGTCAGCATATGGCGGACCTGCACCCACTGCACGAAGCCCTGCGCGTCGTTGGCGACGGGGCCGAGCCAACGCGCGTGCGGCGTCGCGACACCGGTATCGGCGAATTGCTCGCGCGCGATGCGGCGCGTCTGTGTCGCGCCTTCGACGATCAAACCGAGCAGATGCGCTGTTTCCGGTGCCTCGCCCGCCCGATACTCGACCACCACCAGCCGCGTCGACAGCAAGCGGCGCGCATCGCGGCCGAGCGCAAGACGCGGCACATCGATCACCGGCAACGGCTCGCCATGCCGTTCGGCGACGCCGGCCACCCAGGTGGGCGCGCCGGGAATCGGCCGCGTTGGCTGCAGCGCGAGCACCTCGACGATCTGCGCGGCGTCGAGCGCGTAGCGCTCACCATCGAGGTTGAACAGAAGGAAGAGCATCGCCGTCAAACCGGTTGCGTGCGTTGATATGCGGTTGTGAAACGATTATTGGCAGTTATAGCCGGTTACGGTCGGCTACCGTCGGGCGCGCATCACGCTTCGATCTTGAAGCGCGACACACCCGTGCGCAACTGGTTCGCAACCAGCGTCAGATCGTCGATCGCCTGCGACGATTGCCGCAGCGATTCGGCGGTCTGCTGCGCGGCCTCCGACAGTTGCGACAGCGCCTGCGTAATCTGCTCCGCGCCGTTCGCCTGCGTATGCATCCCTTCGTTGACCGCCTGGAAGCGCGGCGCGAGCGCCTGCACTTCCACGATGATCTGCGACAGCTGGCCGCCGACCTGCTGCACATCGTGCATGCCGCGCCGCACTTCCTCGGAAAACTTCTCCATGCCCATCACACCCGCGGACACGGCCGACTGGATTTCCTTCACCGTCTGCTCGATGTCGTAGGTCGCCACCGCCGTCTGGTCGGCAAGGCGCCGGATTTCGGTGGCCACGACGCCAAACCCGCGGCCGTATTCGCCGGCCTTTTCCGCTTCGATCGCCGCATTCAGCGAGAGCAGATTCGTCTGGTCCGCGACCTTCGTGATCGTCGCGACCACCTGATTGATATTGACCGCCTTTTCGTTGAGCACGGCGAGCTTCGCGTTGACCGAGCCGGCTGCCTCCATCACGCTGCGCATCGTCTCTTCCATGCGCGACAGGCCGTTCTGGCTCGTGCCCGCGAGTGTCGCCGACTGTTCCGCGACGCGCGAAACCTCGTTCATGGTGTGCAGCAGGTCACGGGAAGTCGCGACGATTTCGCGCGACGTTGCGCCAATTTCGGTGGTGGTCGCCGCCGTTTCCGCCGCGGTGGCCTGTTGTTCCTTCGATGTCGCCGCGATCTCCGCCACCGAAGTCGTGACCTGCAGCGACGACTTTTGCGCCTGCGCGACGAGGCTGGTCAATTCTTCGGCCATCCGGTTGAAGCCGTTTTCGAGCGTGCCGAACTCGTCGCGCCGGCGCAGCGCGAGCCGCTGTGCGAGGTTGCCGGTGCGCATCACATCGAGCACGTCGACCACTCGCGCCATCGGCACGGTGACCGCGCGATACAGCGCAAAGCCGGTGCCGAGCGCGACGAGCAGCACGATGCCGAGCGCGACCGCGAGCGTGATTTCGGTTTCCTGCGCGGACTGGCGGATCAGATGCGCCCAATCGTCGGCCTGCGACTTGTCTTCGTCGACCATCGCGTTGGCCGCTCGCGTCACCTTGTCCCACGCGGGGCTCATCGCGAGCAATGCACGCTGCGCGTCGGGCCGCGAGCCTTGCGCGATACGCAATACTTCGTTGAACTGCGGCAGCGCGTCGGCATAGGCAGTGCGGAATTCGTCGAAACGCGCGACGTCGTCGGCGCCGTCGATCGTTTGCGGATATTGCGCGACGAGCTTGTCGATTTTCTTCAGCGTCTCGCTGGCCTTGTCGAGGTCGCTGCGCGACGCGCCTTCATCGCCGTCGACAAATAACGCACGCTGCAGCGTCGTCACGCCTTCGCTCGTTGCGGCGCGTATCGACGTCGACAGAAAAATGCCGAGCACCGACTGGCGTTCAAGCTTGTCGGCCTCTTCGTTGATCGCGCGCAGCCGCGTGTAGGAAATAATCGCGGTGATCAGCATCAGCAGAAAAATCGCCCCAAAACTGAGCACGATGCGATTGCCGAGCGAAGACCTGGTCAGCGACGCCGTGCCGCTCAGTGAAGCATTGCCGCTGCGTGAAGTCGCGATACTCATGGTCCCGTCTGTCTGGAAAGTTATCGATGCGTCGAGCCGCCCCGGCGCGCGCCCGCGCGGCCGATACGACGCGCAACAGTACCAGTAATGACGCAATATTGTCAGCAAACGTTTCGAGTGCTGTTGCGCCGCACGCAACGCTTGCCCGCACTGTGTTTACACCGCTATCGCGCCTTCTTTCGAAGTCGGAAAAGCAACGCTTTTCGATAGCAATACAGCAGTGGTTGATTTAAATGGGAATAAGGGTTTTCGATCATGACCGGTGGAAAATCAGAACCTGCCCAGCCGGTTATGCGCAGTCGATATCTCGCGGTAAAGATGGGAATGGGAGAAGCATTGCCGCATCGCAATTCGGTCGATTTTTTCGCTTTTTAGTTTTGGCCGTTATTGAGTTGTTGCAGGGGCGCAGCATGCCCGACGTCGCCCGCGCGTGCCGCCAGGTCATCGCGACGAACGGTTGCCTCGGGACTCCAATGCGGCATCAGAATCAACGAGTAATTTTTTCGCGACGGTTACGCGATATCCAGCAGGTTTTTAAAAATATGCCGACGCAAACGCAGGTATTTGCTGGCGCATTTTCCGGGTATTTAATCGGTTGGGCCGAACACCTCGCGTGTCAATCGAGCTACAGCGCGCACGAACAAACGGAAGGCCAACCGAACGGCAATGGCGTTTAACCGATAAGCGCCCGCTCCGGCTTTTCGCTTGCTTCGCGCGCGTTGCGATCGACCAGCGCCTTCGCGCGCGGCAGCACTTCTTCGGCAAACACGCGCATCGATGCCTCGAACGGCTGGAACTGCAGCATGAAGAGTTCGACGCCGGCGCGATGAAAGTCGGCGATCCGGCGCGCGACCGTATCGTAGCTGCCCACCAGCCCCGCCGCCGTGCCGCCGTTCGAGCCGACGCGCGGCGTGCGTGCAAAGGTATGGAACATCACCGCCTTCGGATCGATATTCGCTCTCTGCTTCTCCCGCTGCGGTGCGTCTTGCGCGGCCAGAGCGAACAGATGCTCGAGGTGCCGTTGCGCGGCTTCGTCGGTTTCAGCCGCGATCACAAACGCGGAGAGTCCGAAGCGCAACGGCGCCGCGCCGGATGGACGCGGGCGCGCGGCCACATCGGCGATAAGCCCGGCGACGTCGTCGAGCGGCTGTCCGTTGATAAACCACACGTCGCCGTGATCGGCGACGAGCGCGCGCGCCGGCTCCGACTCGCCGCCCACATAGATTCCGGGCCGCGCGCGAAACGGATCGGCGGGCCGCAAGACGTAATCGTCGACATGAAAGTGCCGCCCGTGAAAATGCGCGCGCTCGCCGCGCAACAACGCGTCGACCACGGTGATCCACTCGCGGCCGTAT
Organism: Paraburkholderia sp. 2C; assembly: GCF_054589215.1. NCBI lineage: Bacteria > Pseudomonadati > Pseudomonadota > Betaproteobacteria > Burkholderiales > Burkholderiaceae > Paraburkholderia > Paraburkholderia sp. 2C. The sequence goes on from NZ_BAAILL010000011.1 coordinate 118,015, forward strand.
TCATAGCGCGCATCGTGCTCGGCAAAACCGATGCCGGCGCGCTCCAGTTCCGGACGGTTCCACGCATTGACGAGATTCAGCGCAAAGCGTCCGCCGCTGATGTGCTCGATCTGCTGCGCCATTTTCGCGAGCACCACCGGGTGATACAGATAAGGCTTGATTGCCGCGATGATCTCGATGCGTTGCGTGAGCGCCGCGAGCGCCGCCGATGCGGTCCATGCTTCGAGTTCGTCGAGGTTCTCGTCGTGCGGATTCATCGTGTGCTGAGCGACGAGCACCGAATCGTAGCCGAGCCGTTCCGCTTCGAGTACCAGCGCGCGGTTGCGCGCCCACGAGGCGTCGAAGGGTTCGTCGGGATCCTGCAAAGCGGCGCGGCTGCCATGCACGAGCGCCCAGATGCCGAAGCGGATGGGGGAGGACATCAGCGCAATCTCCTTCGCGGTATCGACGATGCGAACGGCGATGATGCCGCAGCTTGCGCGTGGAAACGCGTGCCGGCGATCTAATTTGTCGCGATATCGATCGATGCAATCGAGCTTTGGCGGGCGGCGATGCGTCGCTATAGTCCGTAGCTCTTCGCTTCGGGACTCGCTTCGGGACTTTAGCCAATGAATGTCACTTCATTTCTCGCGCAACCTCTGTTTCAGCGCGTATTCCGGCGTTATATCGCGCCTGCTTTAGCGCTTGCCGCACTGCTCGCGGGCAGCGTGTTTTGCGTCGAAGCGGCTGTTGCGCGCGAGACCGTAACAATCAGCTATCAACGCTCATCGACCTTGCTGATTCTGCTCAAACGCACCGGCGAACTCGAAAAGCGCCTCAACGCGCTCGGCTATGACGTGAGCTGGCACGAGTTCACGAGCGGTTTGCTCGAATCGCTGAATGCGGGCAGCGTCGATCTGCACGCCGATGTGGCCGACGCATTTGCGCTGTTCACACAAGCCGCGAACGCACCGCTCACCTACTACGCGGAAGAAACGTCCGCGCCATCGGCGCAGGCCATTATCGTGCCGCCGAACTCGCCGATTCGTCAGGTTGCCGATCTGAAGGGTAAACGCGTCGCGGTGTCGAAGGGCTCGGGCTGCAATTTCCTGTTGCTGGCGGCACTCAGGCAATCGGGCATGACGATCGACGATATCCAGGTCCGCTACCTCGAACCGCCGGATGCGCTCGCCGCATTTCGTGGCGGCAATCTCGACGCATGGGTAATCTGGGATCCGTTCCTCGCGGCTGAACAGCGCGACGCCAATGTGCGTGTGATCGCCGACGGCAGCAACGGCCTTGCGCAATACAACCGCTTCTATACGGCGACGACCGCATTCGCCGACAAGCATCCGGACGTCTTGCGCATCGTATTCGACGAATTGAATCGCACCGGCAAATGGGTGAAGACGCATCCGCAGGAAGCGGCGCAAATCCTGAGCCCGCTATGGGGCAATATTCCGCCGCAGACCGTCGCACTGGCAAACACGCGCCGCAGCTACGAGATCGTGCCGGTGCGCAGCGACCGGCTCGGCGACCAGCAGCGTATTGCAGACACCTACTACGCGGCGCATATGATTCCGAAGACGCTCAAGGCCACCGACATCCGGATCTGGACGCCGCCGCCCGCGACGTCACAACCGTAATGCTTTAGGTGCGCCTCGTAACGATGTGCGCGCGCGACGCTCGATTCGGATCGAACCTCGCGCGGCAATCGCATCCGGTCAAGCCAGCTTCTCGTAGTTCGCCGAGGCGAACTTCCAGTTGATCAGCCTGGCGGTCAGCCCTTTCAGATAGTCGGGCCGGCGATTCTGATAGTCGAGGTAATACGCGTGCTCCCACACGTCGACGGTCAGAAGCGGCGCCTTGCCCGACGTGAACGGCACATTGGCATTGCTCGTCTTCACCACCGAGAGCTTGCCGTTTTCAACGACGAGCCAGCCCCAGCCGCTGCCGAACTGCGACGCGGACACCTTGACCAGTTGCTCATGCAGACTATCGAACGAGCCGAAGTCGCGCATGATCGCGGCCTGCAGCGGCGCGCTCGGCTCGGTCGGCGTCGGGCTCATCGAATTCCAGTAGAAGTTGTGATTCCACGCCTGGCCCGCGTTGTTGAAGATGTCCTCGTGCTGCGTGTCGCCATACGTCTTGACGATGATCGTCTCGAGCGTCTGGCCTGCGAACGGCGTGCCGGGGACGAGCTTCGACAGGTTCTCGAAATACGCGCGATGGTGCTTGCCGTAGTGAATGCCGATGGTGCGTGCTGAAATCACCGGTTCGAGGGCATTCTCCGCATAAGGCAGCGGCGGCTGCTCCTGAGGTGAAGCGCCCAGATAAGCGGGCACCGCGGCAGAACTCGCGGCTCGTGCATCAACGGGCAGTATGCCGGCGGCCGTGCCGGCGATACTCGCCACGACCGCACTGGCAGCACCTTTCGTCGTTCTTGCAATAAAGTCGCGTCGTTCAAGGGAGGCGGCAGTCATCAGTTAGCCTTGAAAAAAGAGGGAGTGGAAACAGGCCACGCAGGCGTTGCCGCTTTCAATCGAACATTCGTCAATCGAATAAACGCAACGGCCGCTCCTTAAAACGGTCGACTCAACTGCGTTATTCCCTAACGGGCCAGCAAGCGATTCCTCGCTCTCTCTTTACATTTTTAAGGCAATTATGTGAAACCGCGGGCGCTAATGCATTTGTCAGGATCGCTTTTGTTTAATAGCGCTTCGCATTTGCGTGCCTGCAGTCGGTGCATCGCGCCGGCGCATGCCGCTCTCCATGAATTGCTTATCTGGACGCTTTGATACGGCGACGGCTGGTCGAGGAAGTTCTGCGCCGCAACGAACAGTCGTACATGGTGGATTATCGATGCGCCGCTGCGCCGCTGCACAAACGCATACAAAAAAAGTTTCGAGAAGTGCTTGACTATCTACCTAGTAGTAGATAAAGTACGAGCCATGGACACGACAGCAACAGTTCGCGAGCAGATTCTCGATAACGCCATTACGCTGATGATGCTGCATGGCTACAACGGGTTCAGCTATCGCGACCTGTCCGAACTGGTCGGTGTGAAGACGTCGAGCATTCACTACTACTTCCCGTCGAAGGAAGACCTGGTGCTCGAAGCCGTCAACGAATACAGCAACGAAATATCTGGCCTGCTGCGTTCGGTCGATGCGTCTTTGCCGGCCGATGCGAAGCTCGCGCGGTACACGAAGCTGTTTGGCCGCACGCTCGGCGACGGCGATCAGATCTGTTTGTGCGGCATGCTCGCCGCCGACATCGGATCGCTGCCGGACAATATTCGCGCGGCTGTGCAGGCGTTTTTCAAGGCCAACGAAAGCTGGCTGGCGAAGGTGCTGGCACAAGGCATCAAGGAACGCACGCTTGCCGTCAACGGCAAGCCGGAAAGCGCGGCGCGCACGCTGTTCGCCGCGTATCAGGGCAGCGTATTGACGAGCCGGTTGTTTCAGACAAAATCGCGGCTCGAAGAAATCGAAGCTTTGTGGAAGGTGTCAAAGTAGTAGGGATGTCACGCAGTCAACGCAGTCAACGCAGTCGCAGGTGGAGCGGTTCGCCGCTTGTTAGCAGCGCCGGCTCTCTATCTTCTAGTAGATTGAGAACCGGACAACAGGAAGCATTAAGCTGTAACGGGCTTTGGCCAATGGTCGGGTTGCATCGATGAGCCCACCGCCCAACCCGCAAGCAGCTCCATTTCACTCAATGTTCATCAGGAGTTCATCATGTCGATCGAAAAAGTGCTGTACCGCGCTCATGCCCACGCTACCGGCGGCCGTGACGGCCGTGCGACGGTGCAAAACAGCACGCTCGATTTCAAGCTGACCACGCCGCGCGAGCTCGGCGGCGCAGGCGGCGACGGCGCGAACCCGGAGCAGCTGTTCGCGGCCGGTTACAGCGCATGCTTTCTCGGCGCGATGAAGTTCGTCGCGGCGCGCGACAAGATCTCGATGCCGGCCGATGCATCGATCGATAGCAGCGTCGGTATCGGTCAGATTCCGAACGGCTTCGGCATCGAAGTCGAAATGAAGATCGCGCTGCCGGGCATGGATCGCGCCGCCGCGCAGCAACTGATCGACAAGGCACACGTCGTGTGTCCGTATTCGAACGCAACGCGCGGCAATATCGACGTCACGCTGACGTTGGTTTAAGCGGTTTTAAATGCCCCGGTATGGTCTGCGTGCCGCGATCGTGCCGGGTCCTCATTCCTCTACGCGTTGCGTGACGGAGCGCAGATCATGAGAAGAACCTTGACCGCGTCGCTGCTCGTCGGCGGCGCAAGCCTCACGGCCATCGCACTGGTCGCGGCCACCGCGGCGCTTAGCGCGCCGCAGTTCGCTTCGCCCGATCGTGCGTACGACACCGGCGCCGCGCCATTGGCGGTTATCGCCGCGGCTTCCCGGGCGTAATCGTTTCGAACCGCTCGCCGTTTGGCGGCGGCGTCTGACCGGCGCCGAGCGCGTGATCATAGCTTCAGGCCGTTTAGCCGCGCACAATAGGTAAAAACAACGGCGCCGGTCGGCCCCGCGGTACAAGTGCGCGGCTCAGTCCGCGTCGGGCGCCATGCCGTCGCGAATCCGGTCGATCTGGATCGCGATATGCTCAAGGCGTTCGAGATGGGACGGCATCGTCGCCAGCGCCTTTAGCGCTTCGACGCGACGCTTCCAGTATCCGATATCGACGCGGTAGGCAACGGACAGCATGCGGACCACTTGCTCGAGATGAGCGATGTCCCCTTCAATTATTTGATCCGTTGGATTCATCTGTACTCCACGACTTGTCGGGTGTCCTCCATCGTCCCGATCAACTTTCGCAGGCTAGCAATCGCGGCCTTAAGGGAAGCTTAAGCATGAGCCTGCGTGCGCGTTATTAGATGCGCTCGCAACGAGTGCGGCATAACGGAATCGACAGCTAAACCACGAGATAGCCGCCATCGACCGGCAGCACCGCGCCCGTGATAAACGACGCTGCCGGCGAGCACAGAAACGCGACCGCCGGACCGATATCGTCGGGCGTGCCCCAGCGCTTGAGCGGCGTGCGATCGAGTATTGCCTGCGAACGCGCTTCGTCGTCCTGCAGCGCTTGTGTGAGCGGCGTCGCGATCCAGCCGGGCGCGACTGCATTCACGCGAATGCGATCTGCCGCATAGGCAATCGCCAGCGAACGTGTCAACTGCGCGACGCCGCCCTTGCTCGCGCTATAGCCGGGCACGAGTCCGCCGCCGAAAAAGCTCAGCATCGAAGCGGTATTGACGATGGCGCCGCCGCTCGCGCGCAATAGCGGCCGTGCGGCGGCGCATGCGCGCATCGTGCCGGTCAGGTTCACGTCGAGCACCTGTGCGAACACATCCGGGTCGAACTCCTCACCGCGACGGATGATACCGGCGCAATTCACCAGCACGTCGAGCGCCGCCAGCGAGTTGAAGAGCGCATCGACGCTCTGCCGCGAGGACACGTCGAGTGCGGCCGTTTCGATGCCGTCCGCGGCAAGCGCATCGCGCTGCATATCGGCCGGCATGAGCGCGGCTGCGATCACGCGCGCGCCGAGCGCCGCGAACTGCCGCGCGACACCCGCGCCGATGCCCTGCGTACCGCCCGTCACGACGACGGTCTTGCCGGCGAACAGGTCCGGTTGAAACGTCGCTGCCAACGCTGTGTTCATCGCACTGTGTTCACGAATGAGTAACCGGTGTCCGCGCGGCCGCGCCTTGGTCGATCGTATCGGCGATCGGCACGCGCACGACGAACATATAAACGAGCGCCGCCGCAAACGATACCCCCGCGCTGATCAGAAACGCGTTGACGAACGAATGCGTCCGATCGACCACGACACCGGTGATAAACGGCGCAAACGACCCGCCGAAATAGCCGCCGAAGTTCTGGATGCTGCCGAGCGACGCGACCAGATGCCGCGGCGCCGATACGCTGACGAGCGCCCACGCGGCGCCGCTCGCGAGATTGACGAAGTACATCGCAGCGGAAAGATAAACGAGCGCCAGCGTGAGGTTCGGTGTGTAAGCGGCTGGCACCGTGAACACGGCGGCGCCGATCAACCCGGTGCAGATCGGCCACTTGCGGCTGCGCATTGGCGCCATGCCGCGCGCCATCAGCCCATCGGCGATAAACCCGCTCGACAGCATGCCGAGCGTGCCGAACAGATAAGGAATCGATACGATCCAGCCGGTCTTCGCGATCGTCAGATGCCGCTCGTGTTCGAGATACGCAGGCAGCCACGTCAGATACAGCCACACCATATAGATCACACCCATAAAGCCGAAGATCATGCCCCACGTGGTCGCCTTGCGGAACAAACCGCGCCATTCCGCCAAGGTCATCGTTCGCTCGGCGCGCGCAAGCGGTTCCGCTTCGGTCAGATGCCGCACTTCGTTCTGTTCGAGCGAGACTTCGGCGCGATTGCGATAGATCAGATACCAGCCGATCGCGACGGCAATGCCGAGCACGCCCATCACGACGAACATCCAGCGCCAGCCGAAGGCGAGCAACAGCACGGTCAGGATCGGCGGCGCCAGTGCGGGGCCGATGGTCGACGACGTGGTGAAGATGCCCGTCGGCCGGCCGCGTTCGCGCAACGCATACCATTCGCTGACGACCTTCGCGCCGGCCGGAAATTGCGGTGCCTCGCCGATGCCGAGCGCGATACGCGCGGCCAGAAACTGCGGCAGCGTTTGCACCAGGCCACCGCAAAGTTGCGCGCACGACCAGACGAACATGCCGAGGCCGAGCATCAGTCGCGCGCCGAAACGATCGAGCAGCACGCCGACCGGCAACTGCGAAAACGCATACGCAAACGAAAATGCCGACAAAAGCAGGCCCATTTGCGATGCGGTCAAACCCAATTCGCCGCTGACCGAATGATTGGCGATCGACAGCGTGCTCCGATCGAGATAGTTGACGATGCCGGCGAGCGTCAGAAACGCGATCGCGATCCATTGAATGCGCCTCAGACGCGGCGTCTTTGCTTCCATTGCTTTGTCTCCCCCTGAATGCTCTTGCGAGTCTGTGCGGGTGGTTTGCTTTACACTGCGCGCCTTTCAGCTAGCGGATGAACTGGTCGACATAGTCCGCGCCGAGCCCGACCTTCTGATAATGGGCGCGGCACATATCGAGCTTCGTGAACACATCCTCGTAGCCCGTGTAGTTGCCATGTGGATCGCAGTAGTACATCACGCCGTTCACCTGAAAATACGTGATCATCTCTTCGACGTCCTCGGGCACGTAAAGCGTATGCGTTTCGCCCGGCGGCTCGAATACGTAGCTGCCTTCGCTGGCGATCCAGTCGTGTTCGAGATAGAGCCAGCGGCCCTTGAGCACGAAACCGTGTACCGCTTGCGGATGACGATGGCGGCTCAGCACGCCGGACCTGCGCACGCGCAGCAGGTTCATCCAGTAGCCCGACGAAACATTGAGGCACAGCGGACGGAACCAGACGTTTTCGGCTTGCGGCACCCATAAACGTTCATCTTGTGGAATCGCGGAACTGACGACGATCTCACGCAGCGCTTCGCGCGGATTCGGGAGCTGATAAGGCGTCATTGCAGCGGCGTCTTTGGCGGGGGCCGGCATCGCGTCTCCTTGATCGTTCGCGCTGCCTATGTTGCGCAGCGTTGTCCAGATTGTGAACGGCGTGTCTTTTATGTTTCTTATGACGCGATGGTTGACCCGTTCACGCGCTGTGTCAAGTTACGCGGCGCGCATCGCGCATCAACACCTGGCGCAGCCACCCTTGCCCGTTCACCACGATCAAGCCGATCAGTACAAACGCGGAGCCGATGATAAAAGCGATCGACACGCGTTCATGCAGCAGCACGATGCCAAGCGCGACGCCGAAGAGCGGCGTCAGGAACGACAGCACGCCGAGCTTCGCCGCAAAGTACTTCCGCAATAGCCAGAACCACGTGAGGTAGCTCAAGAACGAAATAACGACGGACTGGAAAGCAAGGCTTCCCCATACGAGCGCCGTACTGTGGAAATGCGTATCGCCGATCGCGACGGCAAACGGCAGCAATAGAACGAAAGCGACCGCGAGCTGGTAAAACAGCGTCTGCGCAGCCGGCGCCTCGCTCAGGCGGCTCGTGCGAATCACGACGGTCGTGAGTCCCCACGATGCGCCCGCGCATAAGCCGATAAAGTCGCCGAGCAGCCAGTCGCGCGATGCGGCATTCGCGTCGCCGCTTCCGAAAGCCGGTGCAAGAAATGCCACCGCGAGGCCCGCGAAGGCGAGACCGATGCCCACCCATTGCAGCAGCGTCAAGCGTTCGTCGGGAATCCGCAGATGCAGGCCGACGGCCGCGAACATCGGCGCGGTGTAGATCAGCACGGCCATATGCGACGCATTCGTGCGGCGCAGTCCTTCGGCAATAAACAGGAACTCGAGCGCAAACAGAATGCCTGCCACAAGCCCCGAACGCAGCGCGATGCCGGGCAGCCAGCGCTCGCGCGCGACGAGGCGACTGAAAATCCAGACCAGCAGCGCCGCGATGCCGCAACGCACCGCAACCTGCAGCATCGGCGATACGTCCGCAATGACCGCCTTGATCGCGACCTGCTGCAACCCCCAGGCGAGGCAGAGCACGATCATCACTGTTGCGGCGAATCCGTCGATCGGTTTTCTCATGCTTGTGGTGCTTTCGTATCGTTAAGGAGACTCGAAGCATAAAGCTTATCGACAAGCAACGCGATACGCGGTGCGACGACCTCAGGCGGCCCGATCAAACGATCCGATTAATCGATCCGATCAAGCGATCCCGATCAAGCGGCCCCGAACTTCTGCGCATACAGCTCGCCAAGCCAGTCGACAAACACGCGCACGCGCGGCGACAGCTGCCGCCGGTACGGATACAGCGCGGACACGACCAGTTCGCGGCTTGTCCATCGCGCCAGCACTTCGACGAGGCGGCCGTCGCGCAGTTCGTCCTCCACATGAAAACGCGGCACCTGAATCAGTCCGCAGCCGCGCAGCGCACAGACCACATTGTTCTCCGCATCGTTGACCGACATCCAGCCGCCGATCGCGTACTCGCGAATCGCGCCGTCGACGGTCAGTTCGAACGGGTAGTCGGAACCGCCGCCGCTTGCAAAGAACCGCACCGCCTGATGCGCGGCGAGTTCCTCGGGATGGTGCGGTGTGCCGTGCCGCGCCAGATAGTCGGGACTCGCGCAGATCACCTGCGGCATCGATGCGAGACGCCGCGCAACGAGGCTCGAATCGCGCGGATTGCCGGCCCGTATCACGCAATCGACGCCCTCCCGCACGAGATCGACCAACCGGTCGCCGCTGCTCACGACGAGTTCGACATTCGGATAGCGGCTGTGAAATTCGTCGATGCGCGCAAGCACGATGCGCGTCGCATGCGTGCCGTGCATATCGACGCGCAGCACGCCGCGCGGATTCGACGCGACATGACGCAACGAGGCTTCCGCATCGTCGAGTTCGCTGAGCACCTGCACGCAACGTTCGTAAAACGCCTGGCCGTCTAGCGTGGGCCGCACCTGACGCGTGGTCCGCTCGAGCAGCCGCGTGCCGAGGCGCGCCTCCAGTTCCTTGATCGCATAGGTGGCCGTCGCGCGCGGGATGTCGAGCATGTCCGCCGCGCGGCTAAAGCTTTGCACTTCGACGATCCGGGTGAAGAGCTGCAGTGCGTCGAGTCGGTCCATGGTCGGTCTTTATTCAGGCAAATGGAATGAAAGTACGTGACTAGCGCCTATTTATCACATCCGCTGAATTTTTTCCGACAACGACCGCTGATTATTGAGCCTCATTGAATTCAATTCGCAATGGATGCCATTTATCCCGGCTACTTAAACAACAACAATGCTCATCAGGCAGACGCCATTTCCATCACTTGAAGAGCAGACATATGAACAACGACAGCACCCAGAAAGTGGCGATCGTCACCGGCGGCTCGCGCGGCATCGGTCAGGCGATTGCAACACGACTCGCGGCGGACGGCTTTGCCGTTGCAATCCATTACGCAAGCAACGGCGCCAAGGCGGAAGAAACCATCCACGCGATCCGCACGGTCGGCGGCACGGCGATCGCCATTCAGGGCGACGTCGGCGACCCGCACGACGTCGCACGCCTGTTCCGCCAGACCATGCACGAGTTCGGCCGCATCGACGTCGTGGTCAATAGCGCCGGCGTCATGCCGATGGCGAAGATCGACCTCGATAACCTCGGCACATTGGACAAAGCCATCGCGACGAACCTGCGCGGCGCGTTCAACGTGATGGCCCAGGCGGCCGCGCACCTCGACGACGGCGGCCGGATCATCGTGATCTCTTCGAGCGTGATCGCGAAGTCGTTTCCGGGCTACGGTCCGTATATCGCGAGCAAGGCCGCCGTCGAATCGCTCGTGCCGGTGCTCGCGAACGAGCTGCGCGGACGTGCGATCACCGTCAATGCCGTGGCGCCCGGGCCGGTCGGCACCGACCTGTTCCTCGAAGGCAAGTCCGAGGAACTGATCGCGCACCTCGCGAAGCTCGCGCCGCTCGAGCGGCTCGGCAAACCCGACGAGATCGCCTCGGCCGTATCGTTCCTCGCCGGCCCCGACGGCGCATGGGTCAACGCGCAGGTCGTGCGCGTGAACGGCGGCTACGCCTGAGCGCCGGCACGCTTTTTGTTCACTCACGCGTCATGCGTATTCCATTAGCACACCAACCCAAGGAAATCTTTATGCCGTTTGCCAATTTCAAATTCCCCGAAGGCCTGCTCGACGCCGCCCGCAAGGAGGAAATCATCCACCGCACGACCGCGATGTTCGTCGAATATTTCGGCGAAAAGGCGCGCCCTTACTCGATGGTGCTGGTCGAGGAAGTCGCCGACGGCGGCTGGGGACGCGCCGACGAAACGCTTACGCTCGAAAAGATGGGCAAGGCGCCCAAGCGGGTCTAGCCCCGGGTCTAGCCCGGGAATAGACCAGAACCGCACGTTCCCACACAAAAAGAAAATTGGTCGTGCTATCGGAACATGCTAGAAATTTGAAAGCAGCATACTGGCGCTCCATCAGGCGGTCCGGCGGCCCGGCGGCCGGAGCGCTGGGGCTGCCTTGCCTCGCTCGCTGCATGCTTGCGCCGGCGGATTTGCCTTCCCCACATATGCTTTTACGGAGGTCGCTCGATGTCGTCTCCAGGTCCGTCGCGCAAGCCCAACCCTCATCCGTTACGCGCGTTAGCGGCGATCGCGCTGATCGTCGTCGTGCTGTTGCTGCTGTTCGCATGGGCGGGCGGCTGGCTCACACCCAACCGCACGAGCGGCTCGACACTCGTCAACATCCTCCAATTCAACGCCGGCAGGATCTATCCGGGCTTCAGACGCGCGCATGCGAAGGGCATCTGCGTGAGCGGTCATTTCGACTCGAACGGCGCGGGAACGGCACTCTCCAGCGCCGCGTTGTTCGCGCAAGGCTCGGTGCCGGTGATCGGCCGCTTCAACACGGGCAGCGCGGTGCCGACCAGCAACGACGACGATCAGATCTTCCACGGACTCGGCCTGCGTTTCCAGTTGTCCGACGGCGAGGAATGGCGCATGGCGCTCGACCAGACGCCGATCTTTGTCGTATCGAACCCGGCCGACTTTATCGCGCTGCAGGTTGCCTCGAAGCCCGATCCGGACACGCATAAGCCCGACCCGGAAAAGATGAAGGCGTTTTTGTCGACGCACCCGGAAACGCAGCGCTTTCTCGAGTACATGGGCAAAACGCCGATGCCGTCGAGCTTCGCGAACGGCACCTATCACAGCATCAATGCGTTTCGCTTCACCACCGGCACCGGCACGATCCGGTACGTGCGCTGGCAGTTCGAACCGGAGCAGCCGTTCACGGCGCTCGACAAGAGCAAGGCGAGCGCGCTCGGGCCGAACTTCCTGTTCAACGACTTGCTGCAGCGCGTCCATAACGGTCCGGTGAAGTGGCACATGATCCTGATACCGGCCAACCCCGGCGATCAGACCGACAACGCCACGATCGAATGGAGTCCCGACCATCAGCGCATCGATGCGGGCACGCTCGTATTCGATCAGATCGCGACGGAAGAAGACGGCCACTGCCGCGACTACAACTACGATCCGCTGATTCTGCCGAAGGGCGTCGCCCGCTCCGAAGACCCGTTGCTGCCCGCGCGCTCGGCCGCCTACTCGGCCTCGTTCAGGCGGCGCGCGGCCGAAGGTCCGCGCCCCGATGCCATCACACTCGAACTGCAGCAAAACGGAGCGGCTCAATGAACACACCGAACAACGTCTCGCCGCAGGCTCCTGTTTCCCGACCCGCGCCCGCCCGCCGCTTCGAAGGCGAGCGCTTCGTCCTGCCCGCGCGCATCCTGCACTGGCTGATGGCGATCCTGATTCTCGCGATGCTGTATGTCGGTGCGGGGATGGTCTCGACGGTCAGCGAGCGTTATCCGCAGTTGCTCGCGTGGCACCGGCCGCTCGGCATCGCGGTGCTGATTCTCGCGCTGATCCGTCTCGGCGTGCGGCTCACGCATCGCCCGCCGCCGCTGCCCGCCGATCTGCCTGTGCTGCAGGCCGTGGTGGCGAAGGCGTCACACTACGTGCTCTACGCTCTGATGATCGCGATGCCGCTGATCGGCTGGGCGATGCAGTCCGCGGGCGGCTACCCGGTCATCATGTGGAAAGGCTTCGAACTGCCGCCGATCCTGCCGCACGATATCGTCGTCTACGGCCAGTTGCGCCGTGCGCACGGCTTGCTCGGCTATGCGTTTTTCCTGCTGATTCTTGGGCATATGGCGGCCGCGCTGATGCATGCGTGGGTTCGCCGCGACGGCGTGTTCGAGAGCATGGCCGGCGGCGGCGATTCGTAGAATCTCCGCCCCGCGCTTCAGGGCTCGGGCACGTGCCTCGATCTTCGCCTGTTCCGCTGCCCGGCGGCGCATATCTTCGGTGGTTTCGCCGTTGCCGTCGGGCAGCCAGCCCGGCGGCCGGAACAGATGGTTCAGTGCAATGCCCACATTCCTCGCGCTCACCACGTCGCGCGCAAGCGTCGCCCAGTGTTCGAATTCGACGACGAGCGGATTGCGCGTGCGGGTCGGCGTAACGAGGCCATAGCGGCACGGCAGGTCCTTGCGCTCGGATACATAGGTGCCGAACAGCCGGTCGAAAACGATCAGTACGCCGCCGTAATTCGCATCGAGGTATTCGAGATTCGACGCATGATGCACACGGTGAGCGGACGGCGTGTTGAACACATATTCGAGGAAACCGAGCTTCGGCGTCCACGTGTTGTGAATCCAGAACTGGTACCAGAGGTTGACCGACAGCACGAGCATCGCGATATGCGGCTGCACGCCGAGCCAGACGAGCGGCACGAAGAAGAGCCCCATGCCGGAGAAATTCGTCGTCCAGCCGAGCCGGTAGGCCGTCGCGAGCGTCAGCTGGTTCGGCGAATGGTGCACCGCATGCGTGGCCCACATCAGACGCACACGGTGCGCCGTGCGGTGATACCAGTAGTAGCAGAACTCCTGCGCAAGAAACACGAGCAGCAGCGTCGGGACCGAATGTATCGCTACCGTATGGATGCGGTGACGCCAGGCGAACGCGAGCATCGGCGCCGCGAGCGAGAGCGGCACGAGGTCGATCAGCTTGCGGCCGACCATATCGAGCAGCGACAGCCGCATTTCATTCCAGTCGAAGCGCGCGCCGCCGCGGTGCCGGTGCCGCCACTGCAGCACGAACGCTTCGACCAGCGAAATGCCGACGAACACCATCGGGACGATATAGGTGAGCTTCAGGGTAGGTGCCATGATCGTAGAGAGAGCGAACAGTTTCAGGGCCGGGAATCTTCGCGTCGGCTGGCTGAATCGTTGCGTGCGCACCGTCGCGTCCCACGCAGGCACTCTAGAAAGCGAAGCGGTTAAAAGCCATCGACAAACTATGTCGAGGTGTGTCATGGCTCAGGCGCTTACGCGCAGCGGCGATTGCGCGGACATGGCGTCGCCGCGGCGCATACCGCGACATACGGCGACATAAGTTTTGCGGCGCGCGGCGACCGCTTACGCCGTCGCTGCGATCGGCGCGACGGCAGCGACGGTATGAGCTGACGAATCGAACATTGAAGCGCGCAACAAGTGCGGAAAGCGCGCAAAGCGCCTGAAAAGGCGTGAGGAAACGAAATAAAGCGTGCCGCCTGCGTCAGCGCAACGACGACGGCAGCAGATTCCACTGCCGTATTGCGCGAATATCGCGCTCGAAACCGAGAATGCTGATCGACGCCGTGTCCAGATACAGATGCGCGCCGAATCTGACCGAATTCGCGACCCAGCATCCGGCCAGCGAGCGCAGGAAATGCGAATGCGAGAAGAGCGCGGTGCGCCCCGGCATCGCGAGCAGGCGTTCGATCAGCGCGCTCGCGCGCGCCTGCACCTGTTCGGCGCTTTCGCCTTCCGGAATCGGCGAATGCCAGACGGTCCAGTCGGGCACGCTGTCGCGAATCTCTTTGGTCGTGCGTCCTTCGTAGATGCCGTAGTCCCACTCGCGCAGGTCGGGTTCGATCTGAACGTGCTCGCCGAGCCCCGCAAGGTGACAGGTGTCCAACGCGCGCGAGCGTGGGCTCGAAAAAACCGAGTCGAAATGCACGTCGCGAAGCCGCGGCACGAGCGCGCGCGCCTGATCGCGCCCATGGTCGGTCAGCGGAATGTCCGTGCGCCCTGTGTGATTGCCATTGAGGCTCCACTCGGTTTCGCCATGACGGATCAGCCAGATTTCGCGGTGGCTGGCCGACTCATGCTCGTGTTCTGCAGCAGTGTTCATCGTCTGACTCCCGGATTCATGGCTCATTCGCGCACCGCATGGTCTCGATGACGGTACACGCAGGTTCGAAGAGGCAATCTCGCGACGTTCGATTTTATGTCAGCGGCAAAATCGCCGCCTCCGCACGGGGGAACGCCTGACGGGCATTGATACGCGAGACCTGGCGGCAAATCGAAAGGAACGGCTGATGTCATCGGCAAACGGCGCGTGCGGTTTCAATAGCGACGATCGGATCGATCTGTGACACTGTTCGTCGATGCCACGCATCGACCTGCATCAGAACATGAACCGGTCATTCAAAGGAGTGCAACTATGCAACTAAAGACTATTCAGCGTTCGACTGTTGCATGTGCCGCGACGCTTTTGCTCACCTTATCGGGTTACGCGTTCGCGCAAAGCCCCGACTTGCCGCCTGTGCAAACGCAAGGCGACATCAGCTACGTGTCGGGCGGCATCGGCCACGACGAGGCCGAAGCGCTGCACCACGATGAAAACCAGTGGCCGCTCGCGCTGGGCTTCTTCGGTCCGACGGCCGACTATCTCGCCGACGTGCACGTGCGCATCGCCGATTCGAAGGGTACCGAAGTCATGCACGCCGATTCGCGCGGGCCCTATATGCTGGTGAAACTGCCCGCCGGAAGCTATAACGTCTATGCGCGCTACAAGACCGAAGAAAAGCATCAGGTGGTCAATGTGTCCGGCAATGGGCACCAGCGCGTGTCGTTCCGCTTCAGCATCCAGTAATGCGGTTCTCAAAGCGTGGATACGGAGGGCATCATGCGGTTCGATTCGATCAGAACGACACTCGCAGTAGTCGGTTGCGGCGCGCTGCTCGCCGCCTGTGCGTCACCGCAGGAACGCGCGAGCGCGAAGGACGACATGCTCTCGGCCGCGGGCTTCACGATTCTGCCGGCCAACACGCCCGAGCGCAGGCTCGAATTGCAGAGCTTGCCGCCGAATAAGGTCGTACAGAAGGTCCAGGGCGATAAGGTCGTGTTCCTTTATGCGGACCCGTATGCGTGCGGGTGCCTTTATATCGGCGACGAGACCGCATGGAATACCTATCGCAAACAGCAGTTCGAGGCCAACCTCGCGCGCGAGCAGCAGATGACCGCGCAGATGAACGAACAGGCGGCGTGGGATTGGGGGCCGTGGGGACCGGGATGGTGGCGGTATTGATACGACGCGCGACGTGTGGCGCACTTGATGCGCCAGACATCGAACGCGGTGTCGTGCGCTGATGCGTGCGAGCATCGGGAAACGAAGGCGTTATCGCGGCGCGGCTACGATGCACCGCTGACCGATGCACGCGCAAGCATCACCGCTCCGATCATAACGACTGCCGCGCCGATCGCGCGTGCGACACGCTCGCCGTTCGGCGCGAGCCGTTCCGCGGTGATCGCCGCTGTGACGGCCGCCATCACTCGCAGATCCATCACGCCGGCCGCCAGCAGAACCGCTGTCGAACCCGCGCAACAGCATACGCAGTGGAGGCCGTGGCGCAAGCCGTCGCGCCACGCGTGCGCGATATACGCCGTGGCCAATGCGCCCCTCTGCTCCACGGCGCAATGCAATGTGCCGCGACAGCACGCGAGATGACGCGCCTTCCATGCGCCGCACTGCACGATGCCGGCGATCAGCACGACGACGCCGCCCGCCAGCGGAACGCCGCGTGCAAACATGGGCCACTGCATCGCGAGCATGGCCAACGCAGCGCCCGGTGGAAACACCACGGCTCCGAGCGCGGCCCAGACTACGAAGTAGCCCAGGCCGGCGCAAGCGGTCAAACGCCTTGCACGTGAATGTCCGAGGCGGCCGACGGTCTCGTGATACCGCCACAGCGTCGGCGCGAGCGACGGCAGCATCATCGCGACCATCATGACGATCCACATGCCGATATACGATGCGGCCGCGCGCGGCCACGTCTGTCCGCACATCCGCGACCACGCCATCGACATCGACCAGCCGCCGGGCATCGGCGTGTCGCCCATCGCCGACATCGACACGCATGCGACCGCCGTCAGCGCCGCGCTCGCGATAAACAGCAAGACGGACACGCCGACGAACACACGCCGCGAAGCGGCTGTCGACGCCGCAGGGGTGAAGATTTCGCGGCGATGCCCGGTGGCTGCGGTGGCGACGGAGGTGGTGGAGGTGACGGTCGATAACCCAAGCCGCCGCGTATCGGTTGTGCGGACAACGTTCACGATTCACTCCGCCGCTTTCCCTTGGGCCCCGTGTTTGTCGCGCGTGTCACGCTTGTCGTATTCGTCGTGCCGGCGCCACCAGACGCCCGTTTCGTTGCGCCCCTTCGGCGCGCGGTCGAGCCACGGGTACATGCCCCACACGCCGTCGACGCCGCGCGCATAGGTCGAGTAAGCGTGATAGACCACGCCGTCCTCGAGCACGAAGGTGCTGACACCGGGCCGGTCAAGCGAGTAAGTGGCCGCATCGGTGCCGCAGCGCGCGGCAAATTCGGCGACGGGCGCGGGCGGCGGCGTGATATCCATCGCATGGCCGCCGCGTTCGTAGTTGTAGTCGACGCTCCCTGAGCGCTGCTGCTGTTCGGTGAACGATACGTTGAAGTCGAAGTTGAAGTCGCTATCGAGTGAAGAAGCCCACGGGAACGTCCAGCCCATGCGCTGCCTGTAGGTTTGCAGCTTCGCGAGCGGCGCGCGCGACACCGCGGTCAGCATCACGTCGTGATGCGCGAGATGAACCGCGACGCCGTTAAAGCCGTCGGCCACCGCCGAGCACGACGGACAACCGGCCTTGTAGTCCGGCCCGAACATGAAGTGGTAGACAATCAGCTGCGAGCGCCCTTTAAACAGTTCGGGCAAGGTCACCGTTCCTTCATCGGTATCGAAGCGATAGGTCTTGTCGATGCGCACCCACGGCAGCGCCTGGCGGCGCTGTGCAAGTTCGTCGCCGCGCCGCGTGTATGCCTTTTCCGCTTCGAGCAGTTCGAGGCGGGCCGCGAGCCATTGGTCGCGCGTGGCGGTTGAATGTGTCGTCATGTTGCGTTCCTCCTTTAGGTATCCTTCGTCAGATATTCGGCTCACGAAACAGCGGAACCAGCGCGGCGCCGATGTCGTGATGCCAGACTAATGCGCGTGGCCGCCATGGAGGGAGTGACAAGTGTGTCGGGATTCGCATAGATGGATTCGCTGATCACATCGGCGGCGCGCGCCCTCGCCGCGGGCGACCCGCTCGGCGCGCTCAATCGCATTGCATTGCGCGACGACGCGCCGGCGCTTGCGCTGCGCGGCATCGCGATGGCGCAACTGGGCGAGTTCGCACGCGCGCGCGTGCTGGTGCGCAGTGCGGCACGCGCGTTCGGCGCGAGGGAAGCCGTCGCGCGCGCACGCTGCGTGGTGGCCGAGGCGGAAATCGCGCTCGCATCGCGCGATCTGCACTGGCCGACCAAAGCGCTCGATGCGGCCTGCGCGACGCTCGACGCGCACGGCGACCGCGCGAATGCCGCGCATGCGCGCTATCTGGCGGTGCGGCGGCTGCTGCTGATCGGGCGTCTCCACGACGCGGAGCGCGCGCTTGGCGCGCTCG
Source organism: Paraburkholderia sp. 2C (assembly GCF_054589215.1). Lineage (NCBI taxonomy): Bacteria > Pseudomonadati > Pseudomonadota > Betaproteobacteria > Burkholderiales > Burkholderiaceae > Paraburkholderia > Paraburkholderia sp. 2C. Next base: position 136,348 of record NZ_BAAILL010000011.1, read on the forward strand.
ATCCGGCCACGATGCCGCCGGCGCTCAGTGCGGCACACGAACTGGTGGCAGCGGGGATTGCAATGCGGCGGTTGCAGAGCAAGCCGGCCCGTGCGGCGCTCGCGCGCGCCCGGCACGCTGCGCTTGCGGCGGGCATTCCTGCGCTGAGCGCGGAAGTCGAAAGCGCGACGCGCGTGCTCGAGGCGCCGGCGGCGCGGCACATCGTGCGCGGCGAAACGCGGCTGCTGTCACTCGATGAAGTGGAAGCGGTGCTGGCGTCGGCGGCGCTTGTCGTCGATGCGTGTCGCTATGTTGTGCGCGATCCGCATACGGTGGTGTCGCTTGCGCGGCGGCCGGTGCTGTTCACGCTCGCCCGCGCGCTGGCCGAAGCGTGGCCTGCCGATGTGCCGCGCGACGTCCTGATCGCGCGCGCCTTCCGCACCAGGCATGCGGACGACACGCATCGCGCACGGCTGCGTGTCGAACTGGGGCGCTTGCGCTCGATGCTGCGCGCGCTCGCCGGCATCAACGCGACGAAGCGTGGCTTCGTGCTGGCGCCGCGCGGCTCGCGCGAGGTGGTTGTGCTTGCGCAGCCCGTCGAAGGCGAGCATGCGGCGATACTCGCGTTTCTGTCCGATGGGGAATCGTGGTCGAGTTCGGCGCTCGCGCTCGCGTCAGGCGCGAGCCAGCGGACCGTGCAGCGCGCGCTCGATCAGCTCGCGCAGGCGGGCAAGGTGCAGTCGTTCGGGCAGGGACGCGCGCGGCGCTGGATGACGCCGGGTGTGCCGGGGTTTTCGGCGATGTTGTTGTTGCCGGCGTTGCCCGAGGGTTAGTGCCGCCGGGAGCGGACGCTTCAGCGGCACGGTCTTTCTGAACTCGAAGTGCTTTTCGCCGCGAAGAATTTTTTCGGCGAACTCGGGCTTCCCTCCCGTATTTTCTAATTTCCAATCGTCGTATGCGTTCTCGGGGAAAGCACTTTGGAACGGATGGAAGCTTGCCTCGGTCAAGGATGGGATCAGCAAGCGGCGCACTTCATCTCCAATCGAGATGAAAAAAATCACATCAATTCATTTTTTAGGATGAGTGTTTACGCCTATCCTACGGTGGTCGTCAGCGCGCCGAGCCAGTGCAAGCGCGTGACAAGCATTCATTGATGTGATTAATCGTCGGGTATCGCCCGCCGATGTTGCGAACCGACTGGCAGGCGCACACCAACCTGAGGGTTCCATGGCTCTTTCCGCCCACACCATGAAGCAGGGATCCGTGCCGCGGCTCGAACCTGCCAGCTACGTCGTACGCAACCAGTCGTACTGGAAGCGCAATCTGGCCGTGTGCGTGTTCGGCTCGTTCACCACGCTGGTGAGCCTCTCGATGCTGCTGCCGTTTCTGCCGCTCTACGTCGCGCAACTCGGCGCGAAGTCGCCGGCCGCGGTCGTCCAGTGGTCAGGGGTCGCGTTCGGCGCGACGTTTTTCGGCACCGCGCTCACCGCGCCGGTCTGGGGGCGCCTCGCGGACCGCTTCGGCCGCAAACCGATGCTCGTGCGCGCGGCCATCGGCATGGCCGTCGTGATGTCGCTGATCGGCGTCGCGCATAGCGTCGCCGAACTCGTCGCGCTGCGTCTGATCGCCGGCCTGGTGGGCGGCTATGCGTCCGCATCGATCGTGATGATCGGCACCCAGGTGCCGCGCGAACGCGCCGGCTGGGCGCTCGGCGTGCTGTCGACGGGCGCCTTGTCGGGCAATCTGATCGGGCCGCTCGTCGGCGGCTTTCTGCCCGACCTCGTCGGCATTCGCGGCACGTTTTTCGTCGGCGGCGCGATGATCGCGGTGGCCGCCGCCGCGACAATCTTCCTCGTGCGCGAAGACTTCGATCGCCACACCGATACGAAACCCCAAAAGAACGCTGCCGGCGCACACAATCCGGCCACGCATCGCACGCTGATCGGTGTGCTGCTCGTCACCGCGATGATGGTGCTGTTCGCGAATATGTCGATCGAGCCGATCATCACCGTGTACGTCGGCCAGCTCGGCGTGCCGCACGAACATCTCGCGCGGATGGCGGGCATCATCATGGCGGCGTCCGCGTTCGGCAGCATGCTGACCGCGCCGCGTCTGGGCGCGCTCGCCGACCGCGTCGGCAGCTGGAACGTGATCATCGGCTGCCTCGCGGTAACCGGCCTCGTCATGCTGCCGCAGGCCTTCGTCACGCAATGGTGGCAGCTTGCACTGCTGCGCGGCCTGATGGGCATGACGATCGCGGGCCTGCTGCCGTCGATCGCGAAGATGGTGCGGCACCTCGTCGACGAAAACCATTCCGGCAAGACGCTCGGCTATCTGCAATCGGCGCAGTTCTCAGGCCAGGTGATCGGCCCGCTCGTCGGCGGGCAGATCGGCGCGCACGTGGGTCTGCATCAGGTGTTCTTTGTGACCGGCACGTTGCTCGTGCTGTGTGCGGGGTTGAATTACTGGGTGCACAAGCGGGACGCGTGAGACGCCGCGTGTAAGACGCGGGCCGCATGCGCCGCGGGGGCGGCGTGAGCCGCCGCTCGCATCCGTCGCACAAGGCGCATGAGTCGTATCGATCGCGCCGCATCGCAATTTACGACGGCGTTGTTACTCCCCTGTTCCGCTGCCGACCGGCTACGATGCCTGCATCGACCATCCGCGCCGGCCGCGCAAGACAGGAGGAGCCCGCCATGAAACCATCGCCCGCCGAAGTGGTTCACGAATACGGTCCCTTCCCCGGGGTCGACAAGGTGCACGGCGTCACCTACGACGGTAAGCGCGTCTGGATCGCGGCCGGCGAAACGCTCAAAGCATTCGATCCCGCCAACGGCGACACGCTGCAATCGATCGACGTCGCCGCCGACGCGGGCACCGCCTTCGACGGCCAGCATCTGTTCCAGATCGCCGACAGCCGCATCCAGAAGATCGACCCGCAAACGGGCCATGTGCTCGCGACGATCCCGGCGCCCGGCAACGGCGGCGATTCGGGGCTGACGTGGGCCGAAGGCACGTTGTGGGTCGGCGTGTATCGCGAACGCAAGATCCATCAGATCGATCCGCAGACCGGCGCCATTCTGCGCACGATCGAATCGAACCGCTTCGTGACAGGCGTCACGTGGGTCGACAACGAGCTCTGGCACGGCACGTGGGAAGGCGACGAGAGCGAATTGCGGCATGTCGATGCGCAGACCGGAGAGGTGCGCGAAAGACTCGAGATGCCGGAGGGCACCGGTGTGTCGGGGCTCGAATCGAACGGCGCCGATCTGTTTTATTGCGGAGGCGGTGCGAGCGGCAAGGTGCGGGCGGTGCGCAAGCCAAAGAAATAGCTTGCCGCCCGCAGTTCGCGCAGTCAATCAATCAGAACGGCACGTCGCCTTCGATGGTCGTCCGATACATCTTGCGACGCAGATGATCGGGCGTCCCCGCCGCCAGATGCATCAGCGAGCGGTTGTCCCAGAACACGATATCGTGCGCGCGCCACGCGTGGCGATACAGGTGCTCGGCACGCACGCTGTGCGCAAAGAGTTCGTCGAGCAGCGCGCGGCTTTCGTCGTCGGGCAGGCCGACGATACGCGTCGTAAAGTGCTCGCTGACGAAAATTGCCTTGCGGCCCGTTTCCGGGTGCGTGCGAACGACCGGATGCACGACGGGCTTCACTTCGGCGATCTGTTCCGGCGTCAGGTTCGGGCGCCACGGGCTGCGCGCCTGCAACTCCGCATAGCGCGCGAGATACGTGTGCTCGGCGCGCAGTCCGGCGACCGCCTGGCGCAGATGTTCGGGCAGCGTGTCATACGCCGTGTGCATGTTCGCGAAGAGCGTATCGCCGCCTTCGGCCGGCAACTCCTGCGCGTGCAGCAGCGAGCCCAGGCTCGGCTTTTCCTTGTACGACAGATCCGAATGCCAGAAGTGGCCCGCATCGCCGAGCCCGATCGGTTTGCCGTTTTCGACGATATTCGACACGATCAGCACTTCCGGATGGCCGGGCAAGGCGAACTGGCGCAGCACGTGGCTCTGCAGCGGACCGAAGCGACGGCTGAACGCGACATGCTCGTCGGGCGTGATGCGCTGGTCGCGGAACACCAGCACGTGGTGGTCGAGGTGCGCGCGATGGATGCGCGCGAAGTCGTGATCGGAGAGCGGTTGCGACAGATCGAGGTTGATCACTTCGGCGCCGAGCGGCGCGTCGAACGCAACGATATCGAAGTCCTGCTGAAGCCGGGCGGATGGATTCGCAGACTCCGCGGCAAAAGCGGGAGTGGACACGAAAGAGGCTCCGTCGAGAGAAAACCGTGAATCTACGGCGCTGTGTTGCTGTGCGTCAACGAAGTTAAAGGGATACGTTTATATGTGGATGTCATAAGGGCGTGCGGCGTGGGGGCAAGGCGACGACGACCGAACCGCCGCTTTCGAACAGATTTTGTCGCACCGCCCTGTCATTCCCGCGCGCCTGCGACGACCAACACATGACCCATCCTCACACGGAGTTCGATCATGTTCCGTCGTCTGTTCAGCTGCATGGCTGCTTTTGCCACAGTGCTTGGCGCACTGCCCGCCGCGGCATCCGCCGCCACGCCATCACCCGCATCCACACCCCAACGCCCCGTCGTCGTCGAACTCTTCACCTCCGAAGGCTGCTCATCCTGCCCACCGGCCGAAGCGTTCCTCTCCGACCTCAGCCATCAACGCAACGATCTGCTGCCGCTCGCATTTCATGTGACTTACTGGGACGGCCTCGGCTGGAAAGATCCGTATTCGCTCGACCTCGCAACGCAGCGGCAGGAAGCCTATACCCGGCAGTTCGGCGACTCGTCGTCCTATACGCCGGAGATGGTCGTCGACGGCGCGGTCGGCTTTGTCGGCTCGAACCGCTCGGCCGCGGAGGTGGCGTTTCGCGAGGCAAAAGACGCAGGCGCAACGGCCGCGACAGTAACCGGTGTTCGCCACGGTAACGCGATCACGGTGACGGTCGGCGACGGCGCGGGTCGTGCGCGCGTCGTGCTGGTCGGCTACGACCCGCAGCACGTGACCGCCATCGGCCGCGGCGAGAACGGCGGACGCACGCTGACCGAGTCGAACGTCGTGCGCTCGCTCGAGCCGGTCGGGCAATGGTCGGGCAAGTCCGCGGTGTTCAATCCGCCGGCGCCCGCAGGAGAGAAGGCGGCGGTGCTGCTCGAGGCGCCGGATGGGCGGATCGTCGGTGCGGCGCGCGTGTCCGACGCGCAGTAAGCGCAACGCCGCACGTCGGCACCATAAACAACTCCCTATACCCTGCCAAAGTTTGTTTAATTATTCCTGAGGCGGCGGCCCACCCTACACTCAAGAGTTCACGCCCGGCGGGATAGCACACAAACACGTGCAAAAAGCTCCCGCCGGGCAGCAGGCACCGCCTTCGCTGCAAGTGCAAGTGCAGCCGGATCCGAATCCGCCAACCCATCAAACCCTCTTCCGCGCAAAGGAGATGATGCCGGCCAGCCCGGACATCAGCCCTCATGTCCCCCACTCTTATCTACACGCACGACGACTGTCTGAACCATCAACCGGGCCCCGGCCACCCCGAATCGCCCGAGCGCCTCAAAACCGTGCTGCGCACGCTGCGTGCGCCTGAATTCGAAGCGCTCGAATGGCGCGACGCGCCGCTTGGCACGCTCGAACAGGTCGAGCTCGTGCACAGCCGCGACTTTATCGACGAAGTGGCCGAGATCGCGCCGAAACAGGGCTATGTGCCGCTCGACGCCGGCGACACCGTGATGTCGCCGGGTTCGTGGGATGCGGTAATGCGCTGCGTCGGCGCCGCCTGCGCGGGCGTCGACGCCGTGCTCAACGGCGACGCGCGCAACGTGTTCTGCGCGACGCGCCCCTGCGGGCACCACGCGGAACCATCGCGCGCGATGGGCTTCTGCATCTTCAATCAGGCGGCAATCGCGGCAGCCTATGCGTATGAAGTGCACAAGCTCGAGCGTGTCGCCGTCGTCGACTTCGACGTGCATCACGGCAACGGCACGCAGGCCGCGTTCTTCCATCGCCCCGAGCTGTTTTATGCGTCGAGCCATCAGTCGCCGCTTTATCCGGGCACCGGCGCGGCCTCCGAAACCGGCGTCGCGCATAACATCGTCAACGTGCCGCTGCCGCCGGGCTGCGACTCGGCGAATTTCCGCGCGCGGATCGCCGCCGCGATGCTGCCGGCCGTGCGTGACTTCAATCCCGAGCTCGTCATCATCTCCGCGGGCTTCGATGCGCACCGGCTCGATCCGCTCGCCGGCCTCGGCCTCGAAGACGACGATTTCCATTGGGTCACACGCGAGCTCGTCAAAATCGCCGACGAAACCTGCGAGGGTCGTGTCGTATCGGTCCTCGAAGGCGGTTACAGCATGCAGGGCCTCGCGAACGGCACGCGCGCGCATGTGCTCGCGTTGATGGGCCAGCAGGCCTACGCGCCTGCGTAGCATTAAAGACGTGCCTCGGCATGGTTCGGCGAATGCGGCGATACTCACGCATTCGTCAACCACCATCATGGGGCACCTTAATGGGATTCGATTTCAACGGTCAGCGCGTGGTCGTCGCGGGCGGCTCGCGCGGCATCGGCCGCGGTATCGCGCTCGCGTTCGCGCGAGCCGGCGCCGCGGTATCCGTTTGCGCGCGCAATCCCGACAGTCTGAAAGCCATCGATGCCGAATTGCGCGCGCATGGCCATGCGGTTCATACCGCCACCTGCGATCTCGCGGTCGCCGAACAGATCAACCGTTATATCGCCGCCGCGGGCGAGGCGCTCGGCGGCATCGATATTCTGATCAACAACGCATCGGGCTTCGGCGGCGGCGATAGCGAGGCCGGCTGGGAGGCGGGCTTTAACGTCGACCTCATGGCCACGGTACGCGCGGGCCACGCCGCATTGCCCTTTCTGCGGCAATCGGCGAGCGGCGCAATCGTCAATGTGACGTCGATTGCGGCGCTTCATCCGAGCACGCGGACTACGTCGTATGCGGCGATCAAGGCGGCCGTCGCGCACTACACGGCTTCTCACGCGTTGGCGCTCGCGCCCGATCGCATTCGCGTGAATGCGGTCGCGCCGGGTTCGGTCGAATTTCCGGGCGGCTCGTGGGAACAACGCAAGACCACCGATCCGAAACTCTACGAAGGCATCTTGCGTCACATTCCTTACGGGCGCTTCGGCACGCCCGACGATATCGCCAACGCCGTGCTGTTTCTCGCGAGCCCGTACGCGGGCTGGGTCACCGGTCAATCGCTGGTGGTCGACGGCGGACAACTGCTGACGTAATTCAGACCGACGCCGCAATCTGTTCGCGCAACCATTGATGCGCCGGGTCGCGATGCGAGCGCTCATGCCAGAGCATCGTCATTTCGAAGCCCGGCACATCGATCGGCGGCGCGTACGACTGCAGCCGACCGGTATCGCGCACGAGTCGCGACGGCAACATTGCAACGAGATCGCTGTCGGCCAGCACCGACTCCACCACCAGAAAATGCGGCACCGATAGCACGACGCGGCGCTCGAGCCCAACCGCGGCGAGCGCATCGTCCGTCACGCCGTGAAAGGCGCCGCCGCCCGGCGAGACGATCACGTGCTCGAGCTTGCAGAACTGCGCAAGCGTGGGCCGCCGTTTAAGCTTCGGATGGCCTGCGCGCCCGACCAGCACGTATTGCTCCTTGAATAGCGGCCGCGCGCGCAATTCGGACGGTGCGTCGTCGGTCGTGTGAAACGCAAGATCGAGGTCGCCCTGTTCCGCCTGCTTCGCGGTGCGGCCCGGAATCAACGGCAGCACCGCGAGCCGCGTGCGCGGCGCCGCGGCGCGCAGCGCATCGAGCGCGGGCAGCACGATCGTCGTTTCCCCATAGTCGGCCGCGCCGACGCGCCAGGTCCGGTCGGCTTCGGCCGGATCGAACGGATGCTCGGGCGCGATTGCACGCTCGAGCGATTCGAGCGCCTGCCGTAGTGGCTCGCGCAGCGAAAGCGCGCGCGCGGTGGGCCGCATGCCGCGCGGGCCCGGCAACAGCAGCGGATCGCCGAACATTTCCCGCAGCTTCGCCAGATGGATGCTGACCGACGGCTGCGAGAAATTGAGCCGCTGCGCCGCACGCGTGACGTTGTGTTCGGCGAGCAGCACGTCGAGCGTGACGAGCAGGTTGAGGTCGAGACGTCGCAATGTATTGTCCACGTATTACCCCTCGCAATACCTCGAATTTGTACAATTCATTTCAAGAATACCTGACGAAGGCCTACGCTGCGTGCATTGATCATTCACTTTCCGAGGTCTTCGTCATGAACGTTCTGATCGTCTATGCCCATCCCGAACCGCGTTCGCTGAACGGGTCGCTGCGCAACTTCGCGGTGCAGCGTCTCGAACAGGCCGGCCACACGGTACAGGTGTCGGACCTGTATGCGATGAACTGGAAAACCACGCTCGACGTGCACGACTTTCCGTCGCGTGACGCCGATGCGCGCTTCAATCCGGCGGCCGAATCGGGGCACGCCTTTGCCAACGGTCTGCAGCGCGAAGACGTGGCGCGCGAACAGGACAAGCTGCGTTGGGCCGACGCCGTGCTGCTGCAGTTTCCGCTGTGGTGGTTCTCGATGCCCGCGATTCTGAAAGGCTGGTTCGAACGCGTCTATGCGTATGGCTTTGCTTATGGCGTCGGCGAGCATTCGGATCGCCATTGGGGCGATCGCTATGGCGAAGGCATGTTCGCGGGCAAGCGTGCGATGCTGATCGTCACGGCCGGCGGATGGGAATCGCATTACGCGCAGCGCGGCATTGACGGCCCGATCGAAGACATCCTCTTTCCGATCCAGCACGGCATGCTCTATTACCCGGGCTTCGAGGTGCTGCCGCCGTTTGTCGCCTACCGCATGAACGGAATCGACGAAGCGCGCTACGCAACGGTGCGCGATGCACTCGGCGAGCGTCTCGATACGCTCTTCACGAGCGAGCCGATTCCGTATCGTCCGCAAAACCGCGGCGCGTACGATATTCCGGCGCTCACGCTAAAGGCCGATATCGCGCCGGGGAAAACCGGCTTCGCGGCGCATCTGCAAGAGCAGACTGCGGCGGATCGCGCCGCTGCGGGCCGCGTCGCGGAAGAAGTCGAATAAGCCCGGCGCTCAACCCGCGTTGATCTCTTCGAGCACCGTGTCCAGCACGATCTCGGTCAAGCGGCGCACGACGGGGCTCGCCTCCTGATCCTTGCGGTGCAGCGACAGCGGAATCGGCGGCAACACGGGCAAGCCGGTTGCAAGCGGATCGAGCACGGCAAGCGTGCGCGGCATCGCGATCGTCGTGCGCACCGTAATGCCGAGCCCCGCTTCGGCAGCGGCCCAGAGACCGGACAGGCTCGGGCTCGTAAAGACAAGCCGCCATGGAATGCTTGCCTCGTCGAGCGCGGCAATGCCGGCCGCGCGGAACGAGCACGGCGGCTCGAAGGCGACGAGCGGCAGCGGGTCGGCGCCAGGACTGCCGCCAAGGCTGCGGATATTGCCCGAGTCCGGCAGCCCCACCCACGCGATCGCCAGGTTCGCGACCCACTCGGCGTACGGGGTGCCGCTGCTGTTGCCCCATGCAAGCGCGACGTCGAGATCGCCTCTGAGCGTCTTGTCGATCAGCCGCGAGCTCGCATCGACCTGCACTTCGACGCGCACTTTCGGATGCGCCCGTGCGAAGCGCCCGAGCACGGACGGCAGAAACGTATCGGCAAAATCCTGTGGCAAGCCGAGCCGCACCCAACCTTCAAGGTCCGCGCCGCGTATTCTTTCCACCGCTTCGTCGTTGAGTTCGAGCAATCGCTTCGCATAGCTGAGCAGCGATTCGCCTGCTGTCGTCAGCGCAAGGCCTCGGCCCGACTTTTGCACGAGCGGTGTGCCGATCTGATCTTCGAGCTTGCGCAATTGCGTGCTGACCGCCGATTGCGAACGCCCGAGCCGGTCCGCCGCCCGCGCAAAGCTACCGAGTTCGAAGCCCAGCACGAAGGTGCGCAGCACATCCATGTCGAGGTTGGTTCGAGCCGCCATAGTTCGATATTTCCGATGGGACAGTTTGAAAGTTTGCGATTTTCGCGAACCGTGTTCTTCCGTATTCTCGATGCCAGGCAAGGCCCGCGTGGCCGCCACGAGCAGTCGCAGCGGCACCGCGGGCGGCACTTGACCGCCATCGAGCATCCATTGCATTGTATGCGCAGCAGATGATTCATTCGGCGTTTGTGTGCGCAAACCTATTGCTGTTCGCGAACGGAGACTGCCATGCCACTGGTCCGTATCTCGTTGCTGAAAGGCCGATCGCCGGCGCAGTTGCGCACGATTGCCGACACCATCCACCAGGCCCTGGTCGACACTTATAACGTGCCGCCCGACGACCGCTTTCAGATCATCGAGCAGCGCGAGCCCGCGGAAATCATTTACGACGCGCACTATCTGGGCATCGAACGGTCCGACGACCTCGTGTTTATTCATATTGTTGCGGGCCGATGGCGCGATACCGCGACGAAGCAGGCGCTTTATCGCGCACTTGCCGCGCGGCTCTCAGCGAACGCCGGCCTCCGGCCTGAAGACGTGCAGGTGGTGCTGTCGCCGAACGACCGGGACGATTGGTCCTTTGGAAACGGCCTTGCGTCATACGTGAAGGACGAATGAGCCGTTGCCGCGTGACAAGGAGGCGCTATGTTCATCATGCAGTACTCGATTGCCCTGCCTGCCGATTACGACATGCAGGTCATCCGCGAGCGCGTCGCGAGCAAGGGTCCGGCGTTCGATACCCTCGACGGGCTCGGCCTCAAATGCTTTCTGATCCGCGAGCGCGGCCGGTTCGGTGCGCAAGGCAATCAGTACGCGCCCGCGTATCTGTGGCCGCGTATCGACGCGATGTGGGGGTTTCTGGCCGGCGCCGGATTCGCCGGCATCAAGGCGTCGTTCGGCACGCCACCGGTCGAAACATGGCCGGGTCTCGCGTATGCGCGCTCGGCGCAGCTCACCGACCCGCGCGCGATCGTCGCACTCACGCGCGAAGACGAGGTGCTGCCCACCGATGCCGATCTCATCGCATGGCGCGCACGGGAAACGGACGCGGCGCTCGATGCCGTCGACCGCACACCGGGCCTGCTTGCACGCGCGGTCGGGCTCGACCCGTCAGGCTGGCGGCTGGTCCGCTTCGACTACTGGGCGCGGCCGCAGCATGAACTGCCTGCGCATGCGCACAGTTACGAGGTGCTGCACGTTTCCGCGCCCGCGTTTGCTGAACTGCACGCCTAAGCGTTCGCGTATTCGCGCGGCGGCACGCTGTATTTCTGCTTGAAGAGACGGCTAAAGTGCGCGGCGCTCGCAAATCCGCATCGCCCCGCCACTTCCTTGATCGCCAGATCCGGCGTTTCCGCAAGCATCCGGGCCGCGTGTTCGAGCCGCAGCGCATAGGCATGGCGCATCGGCGACAAGCCACGCTGCCTGAATACGCGCGTGAGCGTGCTGATCGACAGATTGAGCGGGCCCGCAAGGCTTGCGACGCTCAAGGCCGGATCGGCGAGACGCCGTGTCATCAATGGCGTGGCACGCGCGACGCCTGTGTATCGGACCGTTAACCGATCGTATAGGCCATCGATATGTTTACGTCCCCGCAGCTTACCTTCGTCCGATAGCCGAGCCGCCGTTCCGTTTCTAACATCGACCTCAATGCGCATGAAGCCGAGTGCCTCGCGCAATCGCGCAGCCATCCGAACCACGTATTGAGGTTGAACATGACAAATATGTCGAGACGCAAGGCGATGATCAGCGCGGCAACCGCCGCCATCGCCGCGGGCGTTGCCGTTACCGCCAAGGCCGCATCGTTTGGCAATCCGGATCTTCCGGGAGAAGGCGCGCTCAACGCGCACAATCCGCAAGATCTGACAGACCCGGGTCCGCAAAACCCCGCGCTGGCCAACCAGTTCCCGTCGATCCAGAATCCGCCGGCCACCGACGTCAACGGCATGCCGCTCTACTGGTCGTCGTTCAACACCGCGCATAAGCGCATCCAGAACGGCGGCTGGGCTCGCGAAGTGACGCAGTCCGACTTCGCGATTTCGACGGAAATCTCCGGCGTCAATATGCGCCTGTCCGCGGGCGGCATCCGTGAGATGCATTGGCACCAGCAAGCCGAGTGGGCCATCATGCTCGACGGCAATTGCCGGATCACGACGCTCGACGAGCAGGGCCGCCCCACCGTGCAGGACGTGAAGGCGGGCGATCTCTGGTACTTTCCGCCGGGCTTGCCGCATTCGTTGCAAGGCATCGGCAGCACGGGCGCCGAATTTCTGATCGCCTTCGATAACGGCACGGCATCGGAATTCAACACGCTGCTCGTCACCGACTGGGTCGCGCATACGCCGCCCGACGTGCTCGCCGCGAACTTCGGCGTGCCGGTCGAAGCGTTCAAAAACATTCCGCTGCACAACCTGTGGATTTTCCAGGGTACCGAGCCCGGCGCGCTTGCCGCCGACCAGCGCGCGGTCGCATCGAAGAAAGGGGCGCCCGCCATGCCCGTGACGTTCTCGCTGGCCGGTTCGAAACCCGTGCGCCAGACGCGCGGCGGCCACGTGCAGATCGCCGACAGCACGAACTTCGCCATTTCGAAGACGATTGCGGCGGCGCTCGTCACCGTGCATCCGGGCGGCATCCGCGAAATGCACTGGCATCCGAATGCCGATGAATGGCAGTACTACATCAAGGGCAAAGGCCGCGTAACCGTGTTCGACACGGGCCCCAAGGCGCTGACGGCCGACTTCGGCTCGGGCGATATCGGTTACGTGCGCAAAGGTCTGGGTCACTATGTGCAGAACACGGGGGACACGGACCTGATCTTCCTCGAAGTGTTCAGGAGCGACCGCTTCGCCGAGGTATCGCTGTCCGACTGGCTCACGCATACGCCACCCGAAATGGTCATGCAGACGCTGAACATCAGCGCCGAGACGCTCGCGCAATTCCCGCGCAATCGGCCCGATTTAATGCCCGAGTGACCACAAGCGGAGCATCCACCCATGCAGACCCTGTCCACCTCGCATGAAGGCATGGCGGCCGCTGCCGTCACGCTCACGCAGCGCACCGAATGCTCGGTGCGCGCGGTACTCGAAGGACGCGGCAAAGGTCCCGGCGCATTCCTGGCGTTCGCCGGCCCCGCGTTGATCGCGTCGGTCGGCTATATGGACCCCGGCAACTTCGCGACCAATATCGATGCCGGCTCGCGATACGGATATGGTCTGCTGTGGGTGGTACTGGTCTCGAGCGCGGTGGCGATGCTGTTTCAGGCGCTGTCCGCGCGGCTAGGCATCGTCACGGGACTCAATCTCGCGGAGTTGTGCCGCGAGCACTTCCCGCGTCCAGTCGCGCTCGCGATGTGGATCGTGTCCGAAATCGCCGCGATCGCAACGGACCTCGCCGAGTTTCTCGGCGGCGCGCTTGCGCTCGCGCTGCTGTTTCATCTGCCCATGCTCGTCGCGATGGGCATCATCGCGATTGCGACCTGGGCGATTCTATCGTTGGAAAGACACGGCTTCAGGCCGCTCGAAATCGCGATCGCCGCACTCGTCTCGGTGATCGGCGCCACCTATCTTGGCGAGCTTTTTATCGCGCCGCCCGACTGGCCCGCCGTGATCGCGCACACCTTCGTTCCGCATCTGCAGGACAGCGGCGCGCTGACGCTCGCGGTCGGCATCGTCGGCGCGACGATCATGCCGCATACGCTTTATCTGCATTCGGGGCTCACGCAAAAACGCGTCGTCGCGCAGAGTACGGACGAGCGCCGCACGCTGATCCGCTTTTCGAATCGCGAAGTGATGATCGCACTCGGCGCGGCTGCATTCGTCAATCTGGCGATGGTCATCATGGCGGCGACGGTGTTTCATCGGGCGGCGCCGGGCACGAGCGATATCGGCGCCGCTTACCGTACGCTCGTTCCTCTGCTCGGCGCGGGCGCGGCCGGCCTCTTTCTTGTCGCGCTGCTGGCAAGCGGCGTATCGAGTTCGGTGGTCGGCACGATGGCCGGGCAAGTGATCATGCAGGGCTTCGTGCGTTTTCGCATTCCGGTGACGACGCGGCGACTCGTCACCGTTGTGCCTTCGTTCGCGGTCGTCGCGCTCGGCTGCAACGTCACGCACGCAATGGTCGTCAGTCAGGTCGTGCTCAGCATGGCGCTGCCGTTGCCGATGGTTGCATTGCTGATCTTATCGGCCAGGCGGTCTGTTATGGGCGCGTTTGCGATCCGCAAAGCGACGATGGCGATAGCGGGCGCGGCGGCGCTCGTGATCGTCGCGCTGAATGTCGTGCTGGTTTATCAGGCGATCGTGTGACCGCAGCCGGTGCTCAGGTGGCCTCGGCCGTTCAGCATGCGCCGCCCGATCCCGACGGCGGCGGCCGCTTCACGCTTCTGCGCACCACCGCAAAGCTGATCGGTACCGCGCCACGCGCCGCGGTGCGTTCGGGTTCGGGCAACGGTTCGAAGTCGTCGTTGCGCGGGGCGGTTGCCGTCAAAGGACGGTACAGCGAAGGGCGCCGCGCCGCGCGCCAGAGTTGCACGACGCGCGCATTCGCAAGCGCAAGATCCACGTCGCCCGATGCAATGCCGCGGCAATCGATGGATTCCGCCAGCACGTCGCCATGCGGGTCAACGATCGCGGCGGCGCACTTGCCGCCGGCTGCATCGCCAAGCGCATCGTCGCAACCGGAAGCCAGCACGATAAACGTGCCGTTATCGAGCGCACGCCCCGGCAACGCGCGACGAAGCGATTCGACCGAGCCGGGACCCGTGCGCTCGCACCGATACGGCGCCAGCAATAGCGTCGCGCCCATCAACGCGGTGACGCGCACATTTTCGACAAGGTCGTTGTCGGCGCCGATCAGAATGCCGACACGCATGCCCCAATGCGTGTCGAACACCGTGAACCGGTTTCCGCTGCCAAGCCGATTTCCGTACGCGTGCAGCTTGCGATGGCAATGACGCGCGCCGTCCGGCATGCAGACGGCGTAGCTGTTGAACAAGCGCCCTTCCGCGCCGCGCTCGATCCAGCCGACGCCGGCCGCGACACCGGTTCGCCCGACCGCCTGCGCGACGGCGTCGATCGAAGGACCATCGAGCGGTTCGGCGAGCGCGAGCAGCGCTTCGCGCCCGGTTGCCGCACCACTAATGCACGTCTCGGGAAACACCGCGAGGGCAACATCCGCGCGGGCGGCCTCGTCAAGCAAAGCAACGATCCGCGACACGTTATCGCGCACTTCGCCGCCACGCGAAACAAACGAAATAGCAGCGACCCGCAGCGTCGAACTGGAAGGCGACGTCATGATGCACTCCGACAGATAACGCACCCATTGAACGCTCGCCGCATTAATAAGTAAAATGAATGTTTTTACGTATCCGATCGCTATTTTGAATGGAACTCCGCCTGCTCCGCGCATTTCTCACGGTCGCCCGCATGAAACACTTCGGCCGCGCGGCGGATTCGCTCGCGCTGAGCCAGCCTGCGCTAAGCAAGCAGATTGCCGCGCTCGAAGAAAGCATCGGCGCGAAACTGTTCGAGCGCGGCAGGCATGGCGCCGAACTCACCGTATTCGGTGAAACCTTTCTTGCGGACGCGGACATGCTGGTCCGCGACGCCGACGACGTACTCGTGCGCGCACGCGAAGCAAGCAGCGGCAAGCGAGGATTTCTGCGTGTCGGATTGGGACTGTCGACGCTCACGATCGCGCCGCGGCTGATCGCGGAGTTCCGGCAACAGCATCCGGATATCAGCGTGACCCTGCACGATTTGTCGTCGGCTGAACAGACGCGGCGGCTGCTTGGGGGTCAGCTCGAAGTCGGCTTTCTGCGCTTGCCGGCCGATCACGGGTTATCCGCGTTTCGGGTGGTCGACGAAACGCTCGCGCTTGCGGTGCCCGGGCACGTGCACTGGAAGCGCCTGCCGTCAAATCTGCAGGCGCTCAACGAACTCGGTTTGATTGCGCTGTCGCGGCGCCAGGGCCCAGGCCTCGCGGCGCAGATCGATCAGTGGTGCAACGAACATGATTTCGTGCCCAATATCGTTCAGCGGGCGGACGATATCCAGTCCATTCTCGCTGCCGTGGCAGCCGGTGTCGGCGCGGCATTTCTGCCGTCGCGCACGCAATATCTGCTGCGCGATGCGCGGATCATTCCGCTGCGCGATGCGTCCGCGCGCTGGCAGATCGGCCTTGCGTGGCAAAGCCATCGCGACAATGCGGTGGTCAGGCGCTTCGTCGAATTCGTGCGCGCCGACCTGGCGCGAGTTGCACGGGTTAAGGCCGTCAACGCGCCTCGTACTTCGCAATCGCGGCGTCCGTCATCCCTGCTGCGCGCGCCGCGTCGATAATCTGCGTCCAGCTCGTCAAATCGACCGGAATGCCGTTCGCGGTGCGCTCCCGGCGTACCGCCTCTTCGCGTTCGCCAGGCAGCAGCACTTCGCTCACGCCTTCCATGCGTCGCGTCGCTTTCAGCCAGTCGACAAACGCGTCCGCTTCCTGATCCTTGTTTGGCGCATCGAACGCGTCCGGATCGATAATGACCGACAACATGCAGTTGACGATCGCATTGCTCGTCACAATCGTTTCGGTTCGCGAAGTAAAGCCGCCGCTTAACGCGCCTGCAAAAATCTCGCACATCGCCGCAAGCCCCGACCCCTTGTGTCCCGCCACCGCGCCGCCGAATGCAAGCAGCGCGCCGTGCTGGCCTTCGCTGAACAGCGCACCGGGATCCCGCGTCGGCCGGCCGTCGACATCGATCAACGCGCCCGCGGGCGACTCGATGCCCTTGTTGAACGCGACACGCACCTTGCCGGCCGCGACCGCGCTCGTCGCGAAGTCGAGCACGAGCGGCGCGCGCCCTTCGCGCGGAAATGCCGCGCAAAACGGATTCGTGCCAAAGCGCCGGTCGATACCGCCGAACGGTGCAACCAGCGGATCGCCCGCGACATTGACGAAGTGAAACGACACGAGCCCCGCGCGCGCACATTGTTCGGCCCAATGTCCGATACGCCCGATGTGATGTGCATTGCGCAGGCCGACCGCGCAGATGCCGAGCTGCTTCGCACGTTCGATGCCGCGTTCCGTCGCTTCGAATGCGATGACCTGGCCGAATCCGCGGCCACCTTCCACGGTGAGTACGGCGCCCGCGTCGCGCACGAGCTGCGCGTGCGCATTGAGCTTCAGCGCGCCTTCGCGGCATGCGCGGATATAGCGCGGAATCATGCCGACGCCATGCGAATCGTGGCCGGACCGATTCGCTTCGACCAGATGGTCGGCCACCAGCGTGGCTTCGCGCGGCGTGCTGCCCGCAGACTGCCAGATCGACACGACGAACGCATGCAAGGCGTCGGCGTCGACGATTACTTCGGAATACGATGAAGCGTCATCTTTCGACATGGGTAGGCACGCAGAGGTGGACGGGTGGCGCGCAAAGCCTGCGCGATGACATGACGTATGCGTGAAAGTATGGCACTGCGTTACTGCACGATTGCGTGATTGCGTGATTGCGTGATTGCGTGATTGCGTGATTGCACTACATATGGCGCGCATAGGCCTCGTGCCCGACTGCATCGGCTTGCTGCATATCCAGCGGTTCGACACGGCCGACGATAAACAGATAGTTCACCGCACCGAGCACGCAGAATACGCCGGCCACGACGAGCGGAATCGTGAACGAGCCTTGGGTCAGCTGCAGCATGATGCCCGTGAATGTCGTCAGTGCAATGCCCGCGAGATTCGACGCGAAATTCTGGATGCCCGCAAGCGACGCGACGTGTTGCGGCGTTGGCGCGACGTCCGCGGAGCGACCAGATGCTGGCCGCCGCGGCCGCGAGGCTGCCGTAGGCGATGTAGTTGACCGCGATCGCCAGAAAGCAGAAGAAGATCACCAGCCAGCGGGCCTTTTCCTTCATCGCGTCGTCTCCTCCCGAACCCGGCCGTTTCGTGACCGCGTGGCACGCGAGCGAGTGCCGATCGCGCGACATGCATGCCGCATGCGCCATACAGGATGGGTTAGCGTTTGGCTCGAGGCCGGACCGACCGCGAGTTGCGCCAAACGAAATTAAACGACCGCTGCAACGCGGTCAACCGGGTAATCCCTGGCACAGCATGGCGTCGCGATGTTGATTCTTGACGCGCTTGAGAAGCATCGCAATGAGTGGAAGACGAGCGTCAATTGCCGGCGGAAAGCTGCCCGTAGGCGTCCAGGCCATCGACATGAGTCGCTCCCCGGGGAAACTGAACCGTCAATATGCGTTCTACGAAGGTTGAGCCAACGGCTCCGGCACCGCTGCGATCAGCGATCTGATTTTCTGCGAATCGGCAGGCGTCACAGGCGTGTAGATGACCATACCCAGTTCAGGCCGTCCATCGACGGCAAAGCTCGAAAACTCGAGTTCAATCGGGCCTGCGACCGGATGCAGCAAATGCTTGCTGCCTTCGCCATGCGCACGCACATCATGAGCGCGCCATATCGATTCGAACTCAGGGCTGCGCCGCGATAGCTCATCGACAAGCGCTTCGATTTCAGCGGTCGCGCCGGCTCGAAGCACATCGGCACGAAACGCCGCAACGACAAAGCGCGCGACGCTTTCCCAATCGCGCTGCCACGCGCGCGTATCAGGATTGCCAAATATCCGGCGCAGGATATTGCGTTCGACCGGCGCCGACGCGCCGTATTCGAACACCGCGGCCGCCGCGCGATTCCACGCGACGATATCCCATGTCGCGGTCTTCACGAGTGCCGGACTCAATTCGAGTGAATCGAGGATGCGTTGCAGCCGCGGCGACACGCGCGCGGCGGCCTGCTCCACGTCGTACCGAACCTCGGGCGCACGCCCTAGCCCGAGCAAAAACAGATGTTCTCGTTCAACATCGGTCAGCATCAGCGCCTGCGCGATACGGTCGAGCACGTCGGCGGACGGTGCGCCGCCGCGCCCTTGCTCGAGCCACGTGTACCACGTCGCGCTGACGTTGGCGCGCTGCGCGACTTCTTCGCGCCGCAAGCCCGGCGTGCGGCGGCGCCCCACCGGCAAACCAAGCGCGGCCGGGTCGAGTTTCGTGCGGCGATCTTTCAGATACGCACCCAGCGTGTGTGCCGAACTGGCCGAATGGCTCGAATGGGAAGCGCGTGTCGACGGCATGGCTTGATCCTGTTGGTCCGTATACCCGTATAACGTCACTACTTTACCCGCATAGCTTATGAGCCGAGAGTGGCCGCTGTCCACGTTCGACATGAGGAAAAAGCAATGCGTGTTTTCGTTACCGGTGCGACCGGTTTTGTCGGCTCGGCCGTGGTGCGTGAACTGCTCGATGCAGGACACGAGGTATCGGGCGTCGCGCGCTCCGATGCAGGTGCCCAGTCACTCGCCGAGGCAGGCGCTACTGTGCATCGCGGCACGCTCGACGACCTCGATAGCCTGCGCCGCGGCGCCGCAGCCGCGGACGGTGTGATCCATACAGCGTTTATTCACGACTTCTCGAAGTTCGCGGAGAACTGCGAAATCGATCGGCGTGCGATCGAGGCGCTCGGCAGCGTGCTCGAAGGCTCGCAGCGTCCTTTGCTCGTCACGTCCGGCGTCGCGCTGCTCGCGCACGGGCGCGTCGCCACCGAGGACGACGGACCGGTGCCGGTGTCCGAGTCATATCCGCGCGCATCCGAGGCGACCGCGATTGCGCTGGCGGCGCGTGGCGTGCGTGCGTCGGTGGTGCGGCTCGCACCGTCTGTGCATGGCCGCGGCGACCACGGTTTCGTTCCGCATCTGATCCGCGTGGCCCGCGAGAAAGGCGTGTCCGCTTATATCGGTGACGGGCTCAATCGCTGGCCCTCGGTGCACCGGCGCGATGCGGCGCGTGTCTTCCGGCTCGCGCTCGAGCAGCCCGCGGCCGGCGCGAAATATCACGCGATCGACGAACAGGGCATCGCATTCAGGGAGATCGCAGACGCGCTCGGACGTGGACTCGATGTGCCGGTCGTCGCCCTGTCGCCCGAAGAGGCGGTTGCGCATTTCGGGTGGTTCGCGCGTTTCGCCGCGCTCGATGCGGCCGCGTCGAGCGAGAAAACGCGCAGGCTGCTCGGCTGGCAGCCTGCGGAGCCGGGGCTGTTAACAGATATCGATGCGGCCGGCTACTTCGACTGACCGCATCGCCATCAACCTGTCAAACCGCAAAGCAAGGTTACCGGATATCCGGCGACCTCGCCCATGATCAAGCCCCGACAGCCCGCTAAAACCGCGCTCAGAACGAATGCTGAATGCCGGCGTACACACCCGACTGGCTATGCCCGATAAGCGGGTTATCCGTCGCGACCGTATTGCCCGCGTTGTTCGCGTTCAGGCCGAAGTTCGCCGTGTTGCTGTTCTGCACGGTGGCGACCTGGAAGTCGAGCAAGGTCCGCTTCGACAGGTTGTAGCTGCCGCCCACCGAATAAAGCGTCGCGTTGCCGGCGCCCTTGTTCGCGTTCACGTGATAGACGGCTGCGATCAGCGCGGCCGCGGGCGAGATCTGCCACGTCACGCCGCCCCATTCGTGATCGAGCGTGGTCGGCGACACACCTGCGGTGGCCGGCGCACCGGACGTACGGATCGCCTGATAGGCGCCCTGAATCTTGAACGGGCCGAAGAACAGATTGACCGCCGCCGTGTACTCGCGCGACGCCGTGAACGGATCGTCGAGCAAGCCGTTCTGCGCATCGCGGATTTCGTCGTAGATGCCGCGCACCTGCACGTGAGCCGTCGTATACGTGAGCTGTAGCCCCGCCCAGCGGCCTTGCGGTGTCGTACCGTTGCCGTTGAAGTTCGTCGCATTCGAGAGCGCGTACTGTCCGAACGCGTCGAAGCCCGAGAGGTTCGGCGTCTGGAACGAGATCGTGTTGCTCGAATGCAGCCAGTTGCGGCCACGCACGAGCGATGCCGACGACCAGTTCGACTGACCGAACGGATCGAAATCCCATACACCGTTCGAGATAAACAGTTCGCGGCCGAGCAGCAGCGTACCGAAGCGCTGGCTCGCGATACCGACCGTTGCGTAACGGTCGAAGAGCCCATCCGTGCTGCCGGCGCCTGTCATCGTGTTGAATGCGCCTTCGAGGTGGAAGACCGCGGCATAACCGCTGCCGAGGTCTTCGGTGCCCTTCAGGCCCCACAGGCTCGTGCCCCAGTCGCCGCTCTCGGCGCGAAACCGCGAGGATTCGTGCGTGGCGACGCCGTTCGGGCCGGAGCCGGCCGGTACGCCGTTCATATACTCGAGGCCGGCGTCGATCCGGCCATACAGCGTGATGGAAGACTGTGCGTGAGCAGCCGATGCGAGAAGCAAAGCGAGAACGCCGAATGCCGCGTTCTTTTTCATAATTGTCTCCTAAGCGCGAAGGCTTATGGATTGTTTTCGGTCCAATACCACCGCGCAATGCGACCTTGAAAGTGGTCAGTTCCTTTAACTATACGGATTACAAGTTATTTGTAACGTTCGACTCACATATTGGTATTTTCGTCTGGCGCGAAATCACAGCCCGATTAAATGGGCTTCGAATTAAAACAAGTCGGAATTCTACACATTTCGCAGAGTAATGCGAGATGAATTATGTGATTGCATGAAAGCGGGGAAAATGGAAAATCGGGGAGCCACGAATGCGCGCCATTAATCGGACCAGCTAATCCGTCCAACTATTGGGACGCTAAAGAGAACGTCCTGGACGGACCGCGCGAGGGAGGTTGAGTGCGCCGCCCGCTTATCGCGCTGCGTGCGCGGTTTTGATGTCCGGCATGCGATCGACGCCCGGCAGCGGATCGATCATCCGTTCCTCGATCATGACTTCCTGCGCGAATTCGGCGAACGCGTTGACCGCACGCGGGATATGCCGGTGAGTCAGATAGACGAAATAGATGCGCACATCGCGATAGGCGTAGCCAGGCAGCACCGCCTGCAACTGGCCGTCGCGCAGACACGGTTTTGTCATGAACGCCGGCACGAACGCGATGCCGAGGCCCGCAAGCGCGGCGTTCAGCTGGGCGCGCGCGGTGTTCACCTGGAAGCGGCCACGCACCGCGAACTGGTTGCGGCCTTCCGGGCCGTCGAGCGTCCACAGCACCGGCGCGCCGTTCGCGCCCGACGCCACGATGCATTCGTGCGACGCAAGATCGGCGGGCGTGGCGGGCACGCCGTGCGCGCGCAGATACGCCGGGCTGGCCACGAGCGTCTTGTGCGTCGAGCCGAACTGGCGCGTAACGAGCATCGGCTCGTGAATCGGACCGGTGCGGATGGCGATGTCGATATTGCGGTCGAGCAGGTCCACGTACGCGTCGCCGAGTTCGAACTCGAGCGCGACCTTCGGGTACTCCGCCAGAAAGCGGGCGACGCGCTCGAGCGGGAACCAGTGGAAGAAATCGGCAGGCGCGGCGACGCGAATGCGTCCGCAGACCGAGCCGCGCGCATCGAGCATCTGCCTTGCCGACTCCGCCAATGCGTCGACCTGCGCCGCGCAACGCTGGAAGAATTCCTGCCCCGCGCCGGTCAGCGCAAGGCGTCGCGTCGAACGCTGAATCAGCCGAACGCCGAGATCGTGCTCGAGCTGCTGGATGCGCCGGCTGCAGGTACTGGGTGGCATATCGAGGCGGCGCCCCGCTTCCGCGAGGCTGCCGGCGCGAACGACTTGCACGAATAAGGCGACGTCATTGAGGTCCATCGTCCGCTATGTCCGTTAGGCCGATCGGGTCACATTCTATCCGGCTGCGGGAAAAAGCATCGGATCTCTAACATCCGATCAATTCAGTCGATCCCCCGGTTCCAGATAAAAATATAGGAAACCCGATTATCCGGATGCAAAGGAATACCAAAAATAAACGACACCCGGCGTGAAATAAATAGGCGCACCTCGATTATCTGTTCCATGCAGCCCATTAACCGGCCAGTTGTTCGTATTTCTCATTTATATGCCATTTACCATCAATAGGCGTCCGCTTCGTTTTCAGAGCCGGTTATTCCGGCCTGTATGCTGCTCGCAAAAGCCGTCTGCTGAAATGCGTTCTCCATCTGAATTTCCGGAGACAAAATCGATGCAGCAGCGAACGTGGTTAGGCAGGCTCGACGATTATCAGAAAGGCACGATCGAAGTCGTCAGCGGCAGCGCGGAGCACTATGCGATGTCCAATGTGTTCGAGGTCGCGAGCGGCGCGCAACCGTACGAAAAAAT
The DNA here is from genome assembly GCF_054589215.1 of Paraburkholderia sp. 2C. Classification (NCBI taxonomy): domain Bacteria; kingdom Pseudomonadati; phylum Pseudomonadota; class Betaproteobacteria; order Burkholderiales; family Burkholderiaceae; genus Paraburkholderia; species Paraburkholderia sp. 2C. The sequence continues at coordinate 159,519 of NZ_BAAILL010000011.1, forward strand.
CGTCGTCGGCCGCAACCTCGACTATGTGATCGAAACGCTCAAGGCGCATCGCACATCCGCATGGTTTGCCGCGGCGCATGACGAATTCGCGATCGTGCTCGACGGCACGATCGACGTGCAGTTCGTCAAAGCGGCCAACGCGCCGCTCGTCGACCCGTCCACCCACGGCAGCGTGCGTTTCGATGAGCAGCCGCAAGGGCAATCGATGGGCTACGTGCGCTTGCGGCGCGGACATCAGGCGCTGCTGCCGGCGGGCGCGGCCTATCGCTTCGTCGCCGTGCAGGACGGCGTGCTGCTGTTGCAGACCATGCTCGGGCAGCACTCGGTGCAGAGGTGGGCCGAGATCTGCATCAGATAGCGGCTTAGGCCGGCCACGCCGTCGTGCCTTGTCGTCCTGCTTTGTCGTTCACCACGGCGCGAGTTCGCGCCATTCAGCACCCTTTCCGGAGCTCACCATGAGCAGCAATCCCGCTTTGTCCAACGCCGGCGTCGATGCGAGCGAGCCCGATGCGTTCACCGGCTATCGCACGTTCACGCTGGGCGATTTCGAATTCAGTCGCGACGCATACTTCGCAACGATCCGATGGCGCGCGAACGGCGCGCGCCATTCGCATCAGATGCGCGTCGACGACTTTCTGCGCGCGATCGTGCGCGACGTCGCCTGGGACTTCTTCTACGGCTGGGTCCATTTCGACGACGTGATCGGCACGCGCAACCACTACGGCAGCGTCGACCTGTTTGCGGGCGCGTACAACGCGAGCTACCGCAACGCGCGTATCGACCACACACAGCGCTTCCAGACCCCGCACATTCTCGCCACCTGCAAGGCGATCCTGCGGGACTGGGTCAACGAGGGCTTCGATCCGTTCGCCGCACCGGAAGAAACCGGTTCCGCCTTCGGCCCGAAGCGCGGCGAAAACATCGCGGCCATCGAACGGCGGCGGATCGGCACCACGCGCATGCCCGGCATGCCCGGCGACTCGCCGCTGCGCGACGCGATGCCGATCAACCGCCAGTTCGCCGACGTTGCGCAGGACGAACCGGAGATTCACGCGCAACCCGGCTTCGAGCAAGAACTGCATGCGTTCAACCTGTTCAAGTATCTGTCGCGCTCGGACGTCACATGGAATCCGTCGGTGACTTCCGTCTGCGGGCATAGCCTGTTTTGCCCGACCACCGAGGAATTCGTGCTGCCGGTCTTTCACGGCAACGACCGCGTCGAATGGTTCCTGCAGCTATCGGATCAGATCGTCTGGGACGTCGTCGACAAGGAAACGGGCGCGCCGCGCGCCCGCATCACGATGAACCCCGGCGATATCGCCGCGATGCCGGCCGATATCCGCCACAAGGGCTATGCGCAGAAGCGCTCGATGCTGCTGGTGTGGGAGAACGTGACGCCCGATCTGCACCAACGGTACGAACGCGGCGAACTGCCGCCGCATCCGGTCCGGTTTTGAACGTGGCGTGCGCCGGTGCGTGGGGCCGTCAAACGGCCCGCGCGGCCACACCTGGGCCGCCTGATGACGCTGCCGCTCAAGCATTCAGCAACCGGACGGCGCGCGTCAGCCTTCCTCGCCAGCGCCGCCACCGGGCCGCTTCAGCATATAGGTATCCATGATCCAGCCATGCCGCTGCCGCGCGTCGGCCCGGGTGCGCTCGATTTCGTCCATCACGTCGCGCAGTTTCCCCGCGATCAGAATCTCGTCGGGCGTGCCGACATACGCGCCCCAGTACATGTCGAGATCTTCGTCAGCGACCTGCTTGTACGCATTCTGCGCATCGAGCATCACGACCACGCTGTCGACGTGCTCCGGAAAACCCTCCGCAAGCGTGCGTCCGTTCGTGATCTGCAGCGGGCGGCCGATCGCATTGAGCGCGACGCGGTGTTTGGCCGCCAGCGCCTGCACGCTGCTGATGCCGGGAATCACGTCGTATTCGAACGCGTGCCGGCCGCTTTGCGAAATCGCCGCGACAATGCGCATCGTACTGTCGTACAGCGACGGATCGCCCCAGACCAGAAACGCGCCGCATTCGCCGTCTTTCAGCTCTTCGCCGATCAGGCGCTCGAACACCGCCTGCTTGTCGCGGTTCAGGTCTTCGACCGTGCGCACGTAGTCGGTTTCGCCGATGCGGCGCTCGGGATTCGTTGCCTCGACGATGCGATAGTCGCGATCCTTCACATAGCGCTCGATAATCTCGCGGCGCAGCGCGACGAGCTTTTCCTTCGCCGCGCCCTTGTCCATCACAAAGAAGACGTCGACTTCGTTGAGCGCGTTGACCGCCTGGATGGTCACATACTCGGGATTGCCGGCGCCGATGCCGATGATCAATAGTTTTTTCATGATCTGTTGAGGGTGCTTTGCACCGAGGCTGAAAGCGAATATCGAACGATATCGAAAGAGTACACGTTAAGCCAACCCCGTTCGCCACGCGCGCAGGCAGCTTTACTCGACCGCCTGCGCGACAGTACACTGACATGCGCTCGAACAAACGGGAACGCTCATGAGTGACGACGCAACGTACGCATCCGCTCCGGCCCCCTCTCCTATCCAGCATATCTTCGTGCTGATGCTCGAGAACCGGTCGTTCGACCACCTGTTCGCACTCTCGGGTATTCCCGGTATTGTCGCGGCCACCTCCGCGAATACGAATACGTATGAAGGCATCGCTTACCCGTTCGAGGGCGGTGCGCCGGAGCAACTGCCGAGCGACCCCGGGCACGAATTCGCCGATGTCGTCGAGCAGCTGTGCGGCCAGGGCGCACAGTTCCACAAGGGGCAGCCGTATCCGCCCATCGATAACTCAGGTTTTGCCGCGAACTACGCGACCTCGCAAACCGAAGGCCCGGTTCCGCCGCAAGCCGATATCGGCGACGTAATGCGCGCCGTCGACACGTGCGCACAGGCGCCGGCACTTTATACGCTTGCGACCGAATTCGTGCTCTGTGACGGCTGGCATGCATCGATGCCGGGGCCGACGTGGCCGAACCGGTTTTTCCTGCACGGTGCGTCGTCGGCCGGCCTCGATCACACGCCGACCGATAGCGAGATGCTCGAATGGGAGACCTTCGACGGCTTCACGTATCCGCGCGGTTCGATCTTTGACGCGCTCGGCGAAAATAGCTATCGCCTCTATCAGGACCAGACCGGCGCGCTGTCGGGCCGCATACCGCAAGTCTCGTCGCTCAAGGGCATCGACTTCTTCGACGTCGACGACCTGTCGCACCTTGAAGCCGATCTCGCGCAAGGCTATACGGCCCGCTACACGCTGATCGAACCGAACTACGGCGATGTGATTCACGACACGTACGAAAACGGCACCTCGCAGCATCCGATGGATGGCATCGCAGCCGGCGACCAGCTCGTCGCGCGAGTCTACAACACGATTCGCCAGTCGCCGCTGTGGGACAAGAGCCTGTTCGTGATTCTGTACGACGAGCACGGCGGCTTATACGACTCCGCGAAGCCGGGCAGCGCACCGCCGCCCCGCGACGGCGACGGCGCATCGGCAAAACTGAACGCATCGGGCTTCGCATTCGACGTCTACGGTGTACGCGTGCCGGCAATCGTCGTCTCGCCTTGGGTGGCGCAAGGCCACGTCGATCACACGGTGTACGATCACAGTTCGATACTCGCGACCATCGAGCGCCTGTTCGGCATCGCGCCGCTGACCGCGCGCGACGGCCGCGCGCACGATCTGCTGCCGCTCGTCACCACGACTTGCCGCACCGATTGCCCGGGATGGATCGGATCATGACCCACCCCACGAACACGACTGCCGACCCGCGCGACGCGGAACCCGTGCGCGATGGATCGAGGCTCATGGTCTTCCTGCATGTGCTGAGGAAAGCGCATCGCGCGTTGGTCGGAGAGGCCAAGGCGCGCCAGCGTTTCGCGAAGATCGTGACGTGCGGCGAAGCACGCCGGTACATTGAGGAAGTGATGCCGCAACTGCTGCGCGAACGCGAAAAACGCCAGCAGCAACGCCGGCGCGTACACGGTGGCCGTAAGAAATGAACGCTTCGAGCCCAGCTATTCATCGTGCAAAGCGGGCCGCGTCGCGCCTGGCCGCGGCCGCGGCCGCGGCGGCGCTCGCTTCGTGCGGCGGCAGCTTCTGCGTGGGCG
>NZ_BAAILL010000011.1:163764-169190 GCF_054589215.1 Paraburkholderia sp. 2C
GACCATTTCCGGCACCGCGGCGACGGGCAGCGCATTGGCGAGCGCGAACGTCATAGTCAGTTGCGCGCAAGGCTCGGGCAGCGTGCTGTCGGATGGCGGCGGAAACTACCGCCTCACCTTCAATGCGGCGCTGCCGTGCCTGATTACCGTCACGTCCGGCAGCACGACGCTGCATTCGGTCGCCTACTCGGGCGGCACTTTCAATACGACGCCGGAAACCGATCTGATGCTCGTCTATCTCGCGGCGCAGCTCGGCACGAATGAAAGCGGCCTGATGGCGGGCTTTCAAACCAACGGAACATTCCAGCAGGCGCTGGCCAATCCGAACAACGTGCTCGCCGCGCAGACAGCCGTCGTGACGAATCTGCAACAGCGCTACGCCATCACGCTCGCCACGCCGGCGTTCCTGAGCACGCCGTTCGTCGTCGGGCAACCGGGCGTCGATAGCGATCTCGATGCGTTGGCCACGGCCGGCGCGATCGACGCGAACGGCATGCCGGATCCGGCCGCGGTCTCGCTGCTCGCGGCGGCCGGCAGTTCGCGTCCGCTTGGGCAATGATTCGGCTAACGCCCGGCCGTGAGCGCGGTGTCGATCAATATCGTCAGCAGCTCGGAATAGTCGATTCCCGCCGCCTTCCAGATTTGCGGAAACTGCGACATCGCGGTCATGCCCGGCATCGTGTTCACTTCGTTGACGACGGGCACCACACCGCCGCTGCCATCAGTCGCAGGCCGCAAAAAGAAATCCACGCGCAGCATGCCCTTGCAATCGAGGATGCGAAACACCTGGATTGCGAGCGCATGCAGTTGTTCGGTTAGCGAAGGATCGAGTTCGGCAGGAATCCGGAACTCGACTGCGTCGTTCTCGTACTTCGCGCCGTAGTCGAAGAAATCGACGGAACCGGGCAGCACGATCTCGAGCGGCGGTCCGGCGATCAGCGTACCGTCCGCACACTCGAGCACGGCGACGTCGACTTCGCGGCCCGGCACCGCGCGCTCGACGAGCACCTTCGAATCGCTCCGACGCGCGAGTTCGACAGCCGCGTCGAGATCCGACCAGCGATGGACCTTCGTCACCCCGAAGCTGGACCCGCTACGCGCCGGTTTGACGAACACGGGCAACCCGAGCCGCGCGCGCGTCGCTGCGTCGATCGGGGTATCGAAGGGCCCAAGCACGACACCCTCCGCCACCGTCAACCCGTCCGCCGCCAGCAAACGCTTCGTTTGCTGCTTGTCCATGCCCGCCGCGCTCGCAAATACGCCGTTGCCCACGTAACGCACGCCGGCCAGTTCGAGCAAGGCCTGCACCGTGCCGTCTTCCCCGTAGCGGCCATGCAAAACCGGCAACACCACGTCCATCCGCGCGAGCGATGCGATGGCCGCGGCAACGCTCGCACCGACCGATGAAGCAGTGCGGCATAACCCGTCGCGTGTGGCATGCAGCAAATGTGCTTCGTCGATGGCCGCGCCCTGCTCCAACGCGATCTCTTCGCCGACCGTCCACACGCTGTCGCGCGAAATGCGAACCGGCGTCACGCTAAACCGGTCGCGATTCAATGCGCGCACGACATTGGCCGCCGAATGGCATGACACGTCGTATTCGTCACTCGGACCGCCGAACAGGACGGCCACGCGCTGCCGCGCGCTTGCGTTCACGGACATAAACGGGTGTTCCTGTGAGATTGAACAGACGCGGTCAACACGGCGCGCGCAGATAGTGCCTTGCGACGCGCGCACCGACCCGTGTCAAAACTTCATGAGGATTGGTTTGCGCCCATTGCGCCCAATCGGCGGCGGTCGGCTCGCCGTCGTTACCCGGACCGAACAGGACGGCGGTGTCGCCGATCTGCACGCGTGCGTTGCCCACGTCGATCACGAACTGATCCATCGCGATGCGCCCCGCGATCGGATAGCGCACGCCGTCGATGGCGACGCTTGCCTCGCGCCACGTGCATCGCATCACGCCATCGGCAAAACCGAGCGGCACGAGCGCAAGCGTCGTTTCGCGCGGCGTGGCATAGGAGAAGCCGTACGACACGCGCGTGCCGGCGGGCACACGCTTGGTGAGGATCACCTGCGCCTTCAGCGTCATCGCGGGGCGCAGTCCGAAGCGCCGTCCCGCGACCGGTTCGATGCCGTATAGCGCGATGCCGGCGCGCGTGAGATCGAAGCCTAATTCGGGCACCTGAAAGAGTGCCGCGGAATTCGAAATATGACGCAGCGCCGGCGTGATCCCGGCCTGTTGCGCGACGTCGAGCGCGCTTCGATAAGCGCGTGCCTGTTCGATATGGCGAGGATCGGAGGGCTCTTCGGCATTGCCCAGATGCGACCAGATGCCGGCGATGCGAATCAGCCCGCGCACTTCGAGTTGCCGCGCCGCTGCCGTGAGCGCCGGCCAGTCGCCCGGCAAGGCGCCGCTGCGCGACAGACCGGTATCGACTTTCAGATGCACGGCCGCGACACGACCGGTCTTGTGGACCGCATTCGCCACGCCATGCAGATGCGCGGTCGACGCAACCGATATGTCGATATTGGCCATCGCCGCATGGGTCAAGTCGTCGCCGGGTGCGTAGAGCCACATCAGGATCGGCGCATCGATTCCTTCGCTTCTGAGTTGCAGCGCTTCCGCCTGTGTCGTTACGCCGAGCCACGAAGCGCCATGCGCGAGCGCGGTACGCGCGACCTGCGCCGCGCCGTGGCCGAAGCCATTCGCCTTGACGACGGCCATCAGACGCGCATTGCCGGCTGCCTTGGCGATGAGTGCGGTGTTGTGGGCGATCGCGCCAAGATCGATAGCGGCAACGCTTAGGTCTTGCATCGCAGAGGCCGCCGTGTCGCAATCGACAGACACGTGATCGCGATGATCGGATGCCCGCTTCGCGCTCTTCGTTAAAGCAATGGAATTGCAGACGGAAAGCCTGGGCTGGGCATGCATGCCGCTACTCACTCTATTGATGGTTTTTCCTGGATGACCTTTCAGGACAATACCGCAGCACTGGAAAATAAATGATTAAATTTGCCTGCCATTTGGTTGTACTTCGAATGATTAGCACCACGCCAAAAGGCTCGATGGTGGCTTTGGCGCCAGCAGCGCTCACGCATTAATTCTTCTTGATAGCCATGCCGTTATCGCAAGCGGGAAACATGAATAACACATGAGATTTACGCCAAGCAAACCGTCAACGCTTCTGACGCAATGCAAGTGCAACGCCGCTCAGGGTCAGCACCATCGCCAGCGCCGTGCGCAGTCCAAGCGGTTCTCCAATCGATAGCGCCGCGGCCACAATGCCGAGCACCGGCACGAGCAGCATGCCGATCGACGCCACTTCCGCGGGCAATCTGCGCAACGTTTCGAACCACGCGATATAGCAGACACACATCGGCACAAGCGCCATATAAACCATCACCGCCCAGCCGTCCGCATGCAATGCGGCAAAACGCGGGTGCTCGATCGCAAGCCCATACAGCACCATCGGCACGCAGCCGATCACGACTTGCCATGCGACGAGCGCGAGCGGCCCCATCGGTATCGGCTCACGATTCGCGACCGTGCCGAACGCAAACAGCACCGCGGCCAGCAGTGCGCAGACCACGCCCGCGAAGCGGTCCGCGTCGACCGATATGCCATGGCCGCCAAGCAGCACGACGACGCCCGCAAGACCGAGCGCGAGCGCACAAAATCCGCCCACCGACGGACGGCGCGACAGCAACGGCCACGCAAACAGCATCGACCACAACGGCATCGTATAGACGAGCAGCGCGGCCTCGTTGACCGGCAGCCACACCATCGACATCGTCGACAGCCCCATCCATGCGAGCACATTCGTGCAGGCCGCGAGAAGCAGTCGAGGCAGCCATCCGGATGGGATGCGAATGGACTCGCCGCGCAGCGACGCGAGCAGAAACAGCAGCAACGCTGCGGCACAACCGGCGACCCCGCGCGAAAACAGCGGCGGCCACTCGCGCAGCAGCACTTTCATCGCGGGCCAGTTGACGGCCCAGCCGACGGCCGTGGTGAGAAGAAAAAGAAAACCTGAGAGACGTGACGATGCGTGTGGGCTGGACATGCTCGGTTGAGGCCGCGGCGGCGCCGTTTTTCTGGCTCGTTGTTCCGGCGGGCAGATGATGGGTCAAGATGCGATGGTGCCATAGGCAGGCCATCGCTTGCTGTCATCGCCTGTTTTTCGACGCTACCGCGGTCAACCGCTTCAATCGCTGGAACCGGTCGCCGTCATGACTCGATAAACGCGAGCAGATCGGCATTCACCTGGTCGGCGTGCGTCGTGCACATGCCGTGCGGTGCGCCCGGATAAACCTTCAGCGTGCCGTTCGGAACGATCTTCGCGGAGAGCCGGCCTGAATCGTCGATCGGCACGATCTGGTCCGCGTCGCCTTGCAGTACGAGCGTCGGCACGGTCATCTTTTTCAGGTCTTCGGTGAAGTCGGTTTCGGAGAACGCCTTGATGCAGTCGTAGGCGCCCTTGATCGAGCATTGCATGCCCGCATACCAGAACCAGTCGATCGTGCCTTGCGACACCTTCGCGCCTTCGCGATTGAAGCCGAAGAACGGCGTCGCGAGGTCCTTGAAAAACTGCGAGCGGTTGGCGGCCACACCTTGCCGGATCTCGTCGAAAACCGACATCGGCAAGCCGCCCGGGTTCGCTTCCGTCTTCAGCATCAGCGGCGGCACCGCCGAAACGAGCACAGCCTTACGCACGCGCTTTGTGCCATGCCGGCCGATATAGCGCGCGACTTCGCCGCCGCCCGTCGAATGGCCGACGAGCACCGCGTCTTTCACATCGAGGTGGTCGAGCAGTTCGGCGAGATCGTCCGCATAGCGGTTCATCTCGTTGCCGTCCCACGGCTGATCCGAACGGCCGTGACCGCGCCGGTCATGCGCGATCACGCGATAGCCGCGCTGCGCGAGAAACAGCATCTGCGCATCCCATGCGTCCGCATTGAGCGGCCAGCCATGCGAGAACACCGCCGGCGCACCGGTGCCCCAATCCTTGTAGAACAGCACCGTTCCATCTTTCAGTTTGAATGTCGACATCGCTCAGCTCCTTGTACTGCGATTGATTCAACCTTCGCACCGAAGAACCGGCTGCCGCCGGTTAAATACGGCAGCGCGGCTTCGGGCGATACGTGCGACCTGCGAGGCGCGTCCCGATATCGGACGCAGGCCTCATACGCGGGTGCAGTATTGCGGTTCAGGAGCGGGTGCGGTTTTTTCGCGGTGTCCGTGCTTTCGCATCTGCACGACGGTACACCGCGGCGGCTTGTCGCGTGGGTGGCGCGATTACGTCTCGACGTCGTCGAGACTGAAGACTTCCGACTGGTCGTTATACGAAAAAATCTCGCCGTAACGGCCCCAGTTGATCACCGCGTCGAGCGTCTCTTCGGCGGCGCTATCGGAGAGGAAGTCT
>NZ_BAAILL010000012.1:0-76602 GCF_054589215.1 Paraburkholderia sp. 2C
GCCCGAACTGAAGCATGCGGCGGTGCGCATCGAGCGCGCCGACCTGCCGTGGCGGATGATCGCGGCACGCCGCGGCGACACGCTCGCGCTGCAGGCCGCGCTGCAACCGCTGCTTAAGGACTGCGCGTACGCATCGGTGACATTCGACGCGGACGATCTGCTGGTTCTGCGCGCCGCACACACCGCCGCACCGCAGGGGTGGCTCGAGCGCGTCTACGCGGCACTGGAGCTGCCGTCCGGCGACGACACGCTCGAATACCGCGACGCGCGGCGCGGACTGGACAGGCGCGCCATCTGGCGCGACAACGTGATCGACGGCTTCGTGCTGGCCGGCGACACCGCCAACGGCGCCGCATTGCTGGCAAGATTACGCGAGGCGAAGCCGTGGAGCGGACCGCGTTTCGCCGCATTCGCGAGCCTGCGCGCTGAACCGGCAGTGCGCGATCGGACGGTTTGCACCTGTATGCAGGTGAGAGAGTCACTTATCAAACAGGCGATCGCGAACGGCGCCGGCGTGGACGAGCTGAAGGCAACGCTTCGCTACGGCACTGTCTGTGGCACCTGCGTTCCGAGCCTGAAGCGACTCGTGAATGACGGCGCTGCCGGTTCGCCCCCACAGAAGCGAAGTAACAACATCCCGGAGTCAATCAAGTAAGACTTCTCGTGCCGCCTCGCGGCTGCCAGTTGCAATAGCGCCGCAAACTGCCCTAAGACACTTCCCTCATCCACCGTTCCAGCAAAAACCTTCGCGCTGCTGTCCCATTGCTGCTCGTGCATACCTGGCTCAAGCGTACCGTTCGCTACCCGGGCGTTGAGGCAGGTTGATGCGCCGGAGAGGGAAGTCAGCTAGGGCGTTAGCTGAGCATTCCAGATCCGGTCGCACGTCTCGGTGATCAGCGCTCGCATCCAGCGATGCGCGGGATCGCGATCATTCCGCGTATGCCAGGCCATCTGACATTCGAAGGGAGGGAGCTCGACGGGCACTTCGCACGAATGGATCTGCTTCCTGAGCGCATGGGTCCGCACGACGCCGGCGGGCAACACGCTGATCAGGTTGGACGCAAGCAGAAGCGACGGCACGCCGGAAAAACTGTTCAACGTCATGGAAACGCGACGCCGTTTGCCGAGGCGTTCGAGCGCCGTGTCAGCGAAACCTACCGGGCTTCCCGAGAGCGAGACGAGCAGATGATCCGCGTTGAGAAAGTCTTCCTCGCTAAGCGAGGCATTCGCGAGCGGATGTTTTGCGCGCATCGCGCAGATCCAGTTTTCGACGAACAGCCGCTGGAGCCGGATATCCCCACCCATGGGCTGGAGCCCACCCATGCAGATGTCGACGTCGTTGTTGCGAAGCTGTGCGCCCGTCTCCTGGCTTGTATAAGGCACCGCGAGAATTCGAACCCCGGGGGCATATTTCTCGACGTGCGCGCGAAGCAAGGGCCAAAGGGCGCCCGACAGGTAATCGGTCACCGCCACCCTGAAGGCGCGTGTCGATGTCGCCGGCTCGAACTTCACGGGTGAGGCAGCCGTGCGGATCTGCACGAGCGGTTCCTGAATCTCGCGCCACAGTGCCTGCGCCTTCGCCGAAGGCTTGATGCCGCGTCCGGACCGTGTGAATAACGGGTCCTCCCAGACGACGCGCATGCGAGCGATGGCGTTGCTGACCGCCGACTGCGTCATGGCCAAACGTGCAGCGGCCTTTGTCACGGACCCCTCGGTCATGACGGCATCGAAGATCGAAATCAGGTGGAGGTCGACGTCTTTCATTGTGAAGAAGGGCCATTCATCATTCTCAGTGATATTACTCCGATAAAGCATTGATTGGACGCACAAGTACGCGCGCCGTAATCTGCATCCAGATCGCGGTGGAGCCAGTCTCGACCCGACAAAATCGGCGAATTGCATGCCCTACCCGCTCCGGGTGCCGCAGGCGCACGGAAAACCACCGGCTGCGCCAATAGCAACCGTGCTGGCGCAAAGTGGGTTGTGATGCGGGACATGCATGCGCAATTACTTAGGATAGGAAATCAACATGTCACACTCTCTCTCAGGAAAAGTCGCCCTTGTAACGGGTGGCTCACGCGGCATTGGCGCCGCGACCGCTCTCCAGCTTTCGTCCGAAGGCGCAACGGTCGTGATCGGCTATTCGAACAGTGAAGACCGGGCAAAAGAGGTCATCGCGAAGATCGAGGCATCGGGCGGCAAGGCCATCGCCCTGAAGGCCGATCAGGCGAAATCGGCTGAGGTCAAGGGGTTGATCGGGGAAGTCGTCAAGCGCTTCGGCAAGCTCGACATCCTCGTCAATAACGCCGGTGTCTTCGAAACCGGCAGCGTCGCCGAGACCATCGACACATCGGGCTTCGAACGCCAGCAACGTATCAATTACGAAGCCGTGGTGACCGCGATTCGCGAAGCCTCCAAGGTGATGGGCGACGGCGGCCGGATTATCTCTGTCTCGTCGGCCCTCGCACTGCGTTCGACCTGGCCCGGGCTGGCTGACTACAGTGCGACAAAGCGCGCCATCGAAGGTTATACGAAGGGGGCGGCCCGCGATCTGGGTCCAAAGGGCATTACGGTGAATGCCATTGCAGCCGGCTCGACCAATACCGAGATGAATCCCGATAACAGCCCGTTTGCCGAAGCACAAGCCGCGGCAACCGCACTCGGCCGCTTTGGGCGCGCCGAGGAAATCGCGTCGGTGGTCGCATTTGTCGCGAGCCCGGCTGCGAGCTTCATAACGGGTTCGATCATCCCTGTTGACGGCGGCTATAGCGCCTGATACGCAACCAACCGGGCGGCTCGTTCCGAGGCACCGGATGAGGTCGCACGATTCGCATGTGTCCGGGTCGTGCGGTCCTGATTGTTCGAAGGAGTCTGGAGAATGGATAACTCTCCCGTTGTACTCGTCACCGGAGCGCTCTCCGGGATCGGTCGCGCAACGGCCCTTGCCTTCGCCAGAGAGAAGGCAAAGGTAGTGATATCGGGCCGCCGTGCCGAAGAGGGTGAGAAGCTCGCTGAGGAACTACGCGCATTCGGTGCTGAAGCCGAATTCGTCAAGGCAGACGTGCGCTTCGACGAGGAGATACGTGCTTTAGTGGATCATGCGATCACGCGCTTCGGTCGCCTGGACATTGCAGTGAACAGTGCGGGCTATGAGGGAGAACCGGCGCCAATCGTCGAACAAACCATGGATCGGTACAGCGCTGTCTTTGATGCCAATGTGCTCGGCACCTTACTGGCCATGAAGCACGAGCTTCGGGCGATGTCCATTCAGGGCAGCGGCAGCATCGTGAACATATCGTCCACGATGGGGATTCGCGGCGCCTCACGCAATTCAATCTATGTTGCGAGCAAGCACGCCGTAGAAGGTCTCACGAAGTCCGCCGCACTGGAGGCCGCTGCATTGGGTATTCGTGTGAACGCAGTGGCGCCGGGTCCGATCCAGACCGACATGCTCGACAGGATAACGGGCACCGAGCAAGGCAAGACGACCATGCTTGCATCGGTGCCGCTGAAGCGCGCCGGAACACCTGCAGAAATTGCAGACGCGATTGTTTTCGTCGCGTCGGGAAAGGCGAGCTTTATGACCGGCGAGGTTCTTCGAGTCAACGGCGGGCGAACAGCCGCCTGATGCTTCTTTCGATCTCGTGCACAGCCGCGGGTGGCCGACGAGCGATAGGAGACCGGACATGATGACGGTGAGTAAGATCGTCTATCGCTTCTTCAAGTCGGCAGGCGAACCTGCGACCGACAGCGCATCGCGCACCGCCTCGATGACGGTGTTCCAGTCTCCCAACGCCGGTTGTCTGAATAACCGTGCATCCGGATACCATGGGCTGTCTGTGCGATCGAGCAACCACCGCCAGCACGTATCGAAGCGGTTCATGATCCACACCGGTTTGCCCATTGCGCCCGCGAGGTGAGCCACGGCCGTATCGACCGTAATCACGAGATCGAGGTTGTCCACGAATGCGGCGGTGTCGGCAAAGTCGGTGAATTCGTCCGTGTGATCGACGATTCGTTCGGCCAGCTCGGGCGCTTCGCGCAGTTGCTGCGCCGATGGGCCTTTCTGCAAGCTGTAGAAGCGAACCTGCGGCACACCGAGGATTGGCCGCAGCATATCAAGCGTCACTGAGCGCCGCGCATCGTACCTTCGCAGTTCCGGGACATGCGGACGATTGCCGCCCGCCCAAACGACGCCCACCTTGAATGCGTGTGCGTCACTTGCAAGTCGCTCGCGCCAGCGCTGCGCCGCGGCACGGTCCGCGAACAGATAGGGTGTCGTGCAGGGAATATTCGCGAGATCGGTCTGGAAGGCGAAAGGCAAACTAAGCAAGGGTGCATGACAATCGAAAGCGGGCAGCGGTTTGCCCTGCTCGACCAGTTCAGCGACGCCATCGAGTGTAGTGAGCAGCCGCGTCAGCTCCGCCGGTACCTCGAGGATGACTTTCCCACCCTTCGCGGCGACAAGCGGCGCATAGCGGCAAAACTGCAGCGTGTCGCCGAGGCCTTGTTCCGCATGCAGGAGTATGGTCTTGCCGTCGAGTGGAGAATCACCGAGCCAGAGCGGTTGCGCGAAGCCGCGCTGAGACGCCTTGATCCGCTGGCGTTGCCACCGCCATTCGTATTCCCGCCAGCCTTGATCGAATCGCCCCATTTGCAACAGGCAAAGCGAATAGTTCCAATGCGCTTCGGCCGCATCGGGATCCAACGCGAGTGCGCGCTCATACGAGCGCAGCGCCTCTTCATGTTGCCTGGTGTCGATCAGTGCGAGACCCAGATTGCTCCATGCGTCGCAGAATTCAGGCGCCAGTTCGAGGGCCCGTCGATAGTTCGCCTGGGCGTCGACAGCTCGATTCAGATCGCTCAGTGCGTTGGCGCGATTGCTCCATGCCTCCGCATAGCCGGGCTGCAATGCGATGGCCTGATCACAACTCGCGATCGCGTCCATGGGACGGTTCAGATCGCGCAACGCACAGGCACGGTTGTTCCACGCCTGTGCGAACCCCGGCTGTAGCGCAAGCGCTTTGTCGAAGCTGGCCAGTGCTTCCGTGGCACGGCCCAGCCCCGCCAGTGCGTTGCCGCGATTAGTCAGAGCGTCGACCAGGCCCGGCTGCAGGGTCAGCGCCCGATTTGCGCTAGCCAGGCCTTCGCTGAACCGGCGCTGCGTGTTATACGAATACGCGAGGTTCGAGTGAAGCGGTGCGTGCTTGCCGTTGATCAAGACGGCTTTCTTTAACAGTTCAATGCCTTCGTCGATTCGTCCCGTCTGTAGCGACAGCGCACCCAGTAACTGAATCGCATCGAAGTGTGCGGGACGCAAAGCCAGGATCTCCCGATAGAGATCTTCCGCTTCGGCATGTGCTCCGTTTTGCTGCATCGCTACGGCCTGATGCAGCATCGCATCCAGCCTGCGTTGTTGAACTACTGTCCTGCTCATAAGGGTGCATGGTTGCGACGCATTCTCACATCGGGAATTGTCGAGGCGCCGGTTGGGTTAAACACGTAATGTGATCCATTATCGCTGAAGAGCACTTCTATACGTAAGTGCCGAAGGACACCGAAGCACTTCTGTGGGCAATCGATGCAAAGAAGCGGCCGATTTCTTTCGGAATCCATTCAGCGCGAAGCGCGGTATTTACTATAAGCATCCTCAAATGGGCGCCATCGGCCATAACGCCGCAGGTGCGGTTGCCCGCGAAAACAATAATTGTCGTGCAATGGAATAGTTGCGTGGGAGCTACGTTCATGCATGGTGATACCGCATGATCTCAGCCGGCCAACAGCCGACGTCGGGCCGGACATTGCTTCGCGACGTCTGTTTCAAAATGGTGGGATCCAACGCTTCAAGTCGCTTGCTACCGATGTTGGAGCCGACCAGGCTTTCCGCAATCTTCGAAAATGAACACCGCCTCAATGACAAACCGAAAGGAGAAACCCCCCATGTCACGATCGATCTCACGGCGCGCTTTCATGGTGCTCGGCAGTTTAGCGTTAGCTGGCACACTCACTGTGGCGCAAGCGGCACCGATCGCATTTGAAGTGCCGCTCACCGGCGCCCAGCAGGTCCCGCCGGTACAGACTTCCGGCAGCGGCAAAGCCGACCTGACATACGACGCAAACACGCGGGTCGTCACCTGGAACGTCAGTTTTAGCGGCTTGTCGAGTCAGGCCACGATGGCGCATTTCCATGGACCCGCACCGGCCGGCAAAAACGCCGGCGTGAAGGTCTGGATCTCTCAGAAGGGCAACATGGAGGTGACGAGCCCGATCAGTGGTCAGGCCACGCTGTCGCAGGACGACGCCAAGCTGTTCGAAGCCGGCGACATGTACATCAACGTTCATACCAAGGATCATCCGGACGGCGAGATTCGCGGCCAGGTGGTCCCGCCGAAGAGCAATTGACGCGACCACCGGCGCGGCCCGTCATGATCCGGTTCGCGGCACATCAGAAATAAGCCTGCGAGCAGCATCACCACGGCCGCGCCTGCACGGAGCGGCGACTGGCGTTGGCATTGGCGTTGGCGTTAGCGGGGCGACGCGTCGCTTCAACAGACATACGGTCTGAGTGATCTGTTCATCAGTCACAATCTCGCGGCGATCCCCGCGGAACGCAAAGCGGTCCTGAGACCGTGCCACCGAAGCAGGTGTGTCGCGCCTGTTTCACGCCGGGGCACGGCTCTGGTTTGCGCTTCGCCGCCGCGCTCGCGCGCATCCACGATGCTTCACTTGTCATTCACGACACCCCTCCGCGCTGCCCTCCACGCTGCCGGATCGAGCTGCGCTTCGAGCCGGCAGATATGCATTTGTAAAGTACCTGTTGAAGTGGTGACGACCTCGAGCGTCGTCCGGCCCGCGAATCCGAACCCGTAGCAGGTGAAAACGACGGCTTCTTCGCAAAAGATCGGTTAGCGCGGCAGTTCTTAAGAATTCCTTCAGATATGCGCGCGTACCATCCTTCTCGCTCGACGACGCTACACGTTTGTGCCGCGCCATAGAAGTGGCGTCTTTTCTGGAAGCAACTTGCAGGCATTTCGAAACTCAGTGCCGACACAGCGAATGACTGTGCTGTGTCGAACCCGAACATCACCATGAGATCGTCGACGATAGAGCAGTTGCGCTCCCATCTTGTCCTTGCGTCGCTTGCCGCCGCCATGATTCAGGTGCTGGTGCTGATCGCCATGCTGGTTTTTCACGTCCCGGCTCGCATTTTCATGCTGCCGTCTTTTCGCCTGGGCATGCTGGCGGCGCTCGTCTGCATCGTCCTTTTTATCTACGGGCGTTCGCGTTCGGCATTCAGGTCCGCCGTCGCAAGCGGGCATGTCAGCGTGTATGGATGGCGGCGACGCACGGTCTCGATGTCGCCGCAGTGTCCGCGCCGCTTGCTGGTTGTCTTCTACCTCAAACTTAACAGCCGGCTCTTCGACCGGACGGTTTCGTGACACCTTACATCGGCAAGACGAGCAGCGTGCGAAGACGAAGCGGCCCCCGGCCCCTTCTCTGCGTGCAATGCGCGGTATAGGGTCCCTCGGGTTACCGCGCATACAAGGGATGTAATGAACGCGCGCAGCGATGAATCAAATGCAATCAGGGGACGCTCGAAGGGGTACATGCACGCGCTGTGTGTCGTCCTGTTCCTGTGCATACCGGTGGTGTTTGTACGCTTTGCCACGTCGAACCTGTTCGTCGCATGGCATATTGCCCATGCGCTAAGCACGTTACTGGCCCGCATCTGCGCGGTGCTTGCTGTGCCGGGAATCGGCTACAGCTGGCTTGCCGGCGAACTCGTGCGCCGCTTCTTCGCGCGTGCCTGTGCGCAGCCCTCAAGCTTTCCCGGCGTGACGCTCATCAAGCCGCTGTGCGGAGACGAGTGGAATCTCGAAGGCAATCTCGTCAGCTTTTTCGAGCAGGATTACCCGGGCCCGGTCCAGTTCGTGTTTGGGGTGCACGACCCCTCGGATGTCGCACTCGCGACCGTCGACCGGCTGCGCACGCGGTATCCGCACGCGCAGATCAGCGTGGTGATCGACGCCCGGCTCTATGGGCCGAATCGCAAAATCGGCAATCTCGTCAACATGCTCGAGCACGCAGAGCATGATGTGCTGTGCTTTGCCGACAGTGACGTGACCGTGGAGCGCAGTTACCTGCGGCACGTCGTCGGCGCGTTGCAGTGCCCCGGCGTTGGGCTCGTGACCTGCGTGTATCGAGGTCTGTGCGCACCGGGCTGGTGGCCGCGTTTTTCCGCAGCGGCGACGAACTATCATTTCCTGCCCGGGGTCGTGACGGGCCTGGCGATGGGCAGAGCGCGTCCCTGCTTTGGCCAGACCATCGCGATGGAGCGCGCGATGCTCGAGCGCATCGGCGGACTTGCACAGTTCGCCCATCATCTGGCGGAGGATCATGCGATCGGCGACGCGGTGCGACGCACCGGCGCAACCGTCGCGATTCCGCCGTTCACGGTACGGCATGCCTGCGTCGAGACGAGCTTCGCGAAGTTTGTCGCGCACGAATTACGCTGGAGCCGAACCATCCGGGCCGTCGACAGGCTCGGGCATCTGGGCTCCGCGCTGATGCATCCGATCCCGTTTGCGATACTGGCGGTACTGGCGTCGGGAGGTGCGGCGTGGGCGTGGCTGCTTGCCGGCATCGCGCTGGTCGCGCGCCTCGCGCTCAAATGGCGGTCCGACAACGCAGTGCGTCAAACACATCGGGGAATCTGGCTCCTGCCGATGTGGGATGCGCTATCGTTCGTCGTCTTTGTCGCGAGCTTCTTCTCATCCCGTGTCGAGTGGCGCGGATTCAGCTTCGAAGTGGATGACGAGGGCCTCCTGTCGCCGGTGCCCGAAGAATGAAGCATCATGCGGATGCGTCGATGAACCCGTCATGGCTGCCATGAGTTCCTGCTCGCGAAAATCGTTTGCTCAATGAAATATCTCGGACGGGCGTTGGCCCTGATCGGTCTCATCGCGGCGGCATGGCTCGTATGGCGCGAGCATCCGGCCACCGTGTTCCGGCTGCTGAAAGACGCGGGCGCCGGGCTCGTGCTTGCCGCGCTCGTTCATCTGCTGCCGATGCTGGCGAACGCATGGGACTGGCGTTCGCTGATCCGGCCCGCCCAGCGGCCGCGGCTGCCGACCATGCTGAAACTCGTGTGGATCCGCGAGTCGGTGAACGGCCTGCTGCCGGTTGCGCGCATCGGCGGAGAAATTGTTTCGTTCCGCCTGCTCGGACGCCTCGGTATACGACCGGCGACCGCTGTGGCGAGTCTTGTCGTCGATATGCAGCTCACGCTGATCAGCCAGCTGGTTTTCGCGCTTGCCGCCGCATGCTATGTGCTCTACCACGCGTCCGCGGAGGCGGCGGCCGTGATGGAGCGCCTCGCCGGCGTTGTCGCTGTACTCGTGCCGGTCCTGCTGCTCTTCGCACTCGTCCAGCACGCGCGCCCCTTCGAGCGGGCCGCTCGGGTGCTTAACCGGATGACGAGCGGCAAGCTCGTTGCGCTGGTGGGCCGGTCCGCACGCATCGATCAGTCAGTGAAGCTGATCTGGCGGCAGCGCGGCGTGGTCGTGCGCTATCTGTGTATCTGGCAGACGCTGCAATGCGTGGGTTTTGCATTCGAACTATGGCTCGCGCTTCATTTCCTGGGCACGGATGTGAGCCTTGCGCAAGCGTTCGTGCTGGAGGCGCTGATCCAGATGCTCAGTAGCACGGCCTTCCTGGTGCCGGCCGGGCTTGGTGTGCAGGAGGGCGGGTTCGTGCTGATCGGCGGCCTGCTGGGTCTGAATCCGGACACCTGTCTCGCGCTCGCGGGTGCGAGACGAATCCGCGATTTGCTGATTTACGTACCGGGGCTGCTTGCCTGGCAGGCAGCCGAGCATTCGCCGGCGTCCGTGCGCCGTACAGACGTTCGGCGGAATCGCTTCACGCGTGCACAGGATGCACGGGACACGCGCGGATGACGCACGCTTCAGAAGAACCCGGCGATGAGCGGCCATTCGTCCCTGTGCGCGGCAGCCTGCTATAAGCGGGCCAGCGGACACCCTTACCCTTCGCGCATCGAGCGATGTCAGCGGGTAATATGCAATCTTCACGATCTGAACGGCGGCGCATCGTATGCAGTGCGCCACATCGCACGAGAGCGGCAAACCGCGCTCGCGGCCAGATTTCGCATTCCCGAGCCGTGCCAGTGAACGCACGAAGCCGGGCCGCAGCCCTCGATGGGAGAGTCGGGATGGACCGCCTTGAGGCAATTGAAATCTTTATCCGCGTCGTCGATACGGGCTCGTTTTCGGCAGCGGCCAGGCACTTCGATATTGGCCAGCCCGCCGTGTCGAAAGCTGTCGCGCAGCTCGAAGAATGGCTCGGCGCGAAGTTGCTGCTGCGCTCGACACGCGCGCTCACACCGACGGAAGCAGGCAAAGGGTTTTACCAGCGCGCGATACGTGCCGTCGAGGAAACAAACGAAGCCGTGTTGGCGGCGCGTGGAACGACATCCGCACTGAAGGGCAAACTACGTGTGTCCGCTGCCGTATGTTTTGCGCGGCTCCACATCGTGCCGCGCTTGCCGGAGTTTCTGGAGCGCCACCCGGAACTCGAACTGGAACTCGTGCTCGACGACCGTAACATCGATCTGGTCGGGGAAGGTATCGATGTGGCGCTGCGTATGGGCGACCTGGCCAATTCGAATATGACTGCGCGCCGTATCGGCGAAGCACGTCGGCGCGTGCTGGCCACGCCGTCGTACTTCGAACAGAACGGGACGCCTGCCGCCCCCGCCGATCTGATCGCTCATCGCGCGGTCATTTACACGCGTGAACCCAGCGGCGGAGAAGACTGGACCTTTCGCAGCGAGACCGCCGAGTTATCGGTCCGCCTGCAAGGCCGCGTCAAGATCACAGCAACAGAAGGGCTGCGCGCTGCGGTTTTCGCGGGTATGGGGCTCGCAGTCGCTTCGGAGTGGGCGTTTTCGCCGGAATTGAAGTCGGGCGAAGTCGTATCCGTTATGGATGACTGGATGCTGCCTACTATCCCGTTGTCGGCCGTCTACCCGACGGGGCGGCTGGCGAGCACGAAGGCTCGCCAGTTTGTTGCATTCGTTGAGGAATGCCTCGCTCCCGAGTTTGCGCCTCAGCTTCTTTCCGTTCGCGGATTGAAGACCGCGTGACGCACGGTTCGCACGGTTCGCACCGTGCGCGACGGTGCACCGGCGCGACGCTCAGACTGCGTGGCGCGTGCGCCGCCTGCTCATGACGAGCCGCCGCGCCGCGCGTTCGCCTGGTTTGCGACGCACGGTCAGCGCCCGCAGCGCCGTTATCAGAGATTCGCAGTCGAAACGCGTTCGGTAATCGACGTTGACGTAAGCGAGTACGACTAGCCCGTCCTGATCGACGAGGTACGTCGCCGGAATCGGCACAAGAAAGCTGCCGGCGATGTGCGTGCGCGGCGGGGCATATCCAAGCTCGAGGTACCGGGTCCGAAGCTCGGCAGGCAAGTCGAACGCGAGTCCGAACGCACGTGCCACTTTCATATCCACGTCGATCAGTTCGGGCATCGGCAATGCGTCACCGGCGTGCGCCGGCCGGCCATGCGGCGCGATCGCGACGGCCTGTGCGCCCAGTGTCGCGATCCGGTCATACGTCGACGCAAACTGCGCGAGACTTTCCTCTCCGTATGCGCACCAGGCGCCGCGCACAAAATCAAGCACAACGGGTCCGGCCATCAGCAGATGATCGAGCGAGACCTTGCCGCCCTGCCTGTCGGCCAACGTGAATGGCGGCACGCGGGCGCCGGCGCGCAGAGTTCCCGGCATCGCAGCCGAGGCCGCGGCGATTGCGGCAAGCGTATCCGCATCGAACTTCGCTATGCTTCGATCCTGTTTCATGCTCGACGAGATCCGTACGGGCAATGCCCGCTTCGCGCGCTGCCATGGCGTGGTGCGAGGCGGGCATGCGTTTTCAGGCGGCTTCCGTATCGGCCACGTCGTCCGCTTCTTCCGCGATGCGGTCCGAGGCCTGCTGCGCTTCATACGTCTGGAAATCCGAGTAGTTTTCTTCGCTGCCGCCCCAGAATGCCGAGCGCACATAGGGCGTAAGCGGCAGATCATGCCGCAGCCGGAACGGCAGGTCCGGGTTCGACGAGAAGTGACGTCCGAACGCAACGAGGTCCGCGTCGCCCGATTCCACGATGGCGATCGCGCTGTCGCGGCCGAAACCGCCTGCGGCGATGATCGGACCGGAGAAGTGCGGGCGCAGATATGCGGCGGCGACGGCCGGATGCCCTTCATGCAGCGTATCGTCGCCTTTGACGCGCGGCTCGATCACATGCAGATAGGCGATTCCGTACGAATCGAGCACTTTTGCGACATGGCTGAACGTCGCTTCGGGGTTGCTGTCCGAGATGCCTCCCCATTCGCCCGACGGCGAGATGCGTACGCCGACGCGGTCCGCGCCGAACACCGAGATCAGCGCTTCGAGCGATTCGCGCAGAAAACGCACGCGATTTTCGATCGGGCCGCCGTAGGCATCCGTGCGTCGGTTGGTGCCGTCCTGAATGAACTGGTCGACGAGGTAACCGTTCGCGGCATGGAGTTCGACGCCATCGAAGCCGGCTTGTCTTGCGCGCTCCGCGGCGCGGCGGAAGTCTTCAACGATCTCCGCAATTTCCGCGATCTCAAGCGCGCGGTGCGGCGACGCGGGAACAAAGCCATCCTTTGTCAGCGCGACGCCGTCGAACGGTACGACGGACGGAGCGACCGGATGCGCGCCGCCCGTCACGTCGACGTGACTTTGACGGCCGCCGTGGATCAACTGCAGGAACGCGCGGCCGCCCTTTGCGTGCACCGCGTCGGCGATCGCCTTCCATCCTTCATGCTGGTCGTCGTGATAGATGCTCGCCGCGCCCAGGTACGAACGCGCCTGAACGGAGATGCTGGCCGCTTCGATGATCTCAAGACCGCCATCCGACGCGCGCTGGCCGTAGAAATCAGCCATCATCGGGCTCGGAATATCGCCGGGTTGCAGTGTGCGTACCCGCGTCATCGGCGCGAGCACGACGCGATGCTTCAGGGTATAGGCACCGACTTTCGTGGAAGTGAACAGCCTCTTCATGATCTTTCCTTCAGGAGTGGGTTGAGCATCCGGGACCGAAGGTTCACGCGATGCGTTGAGACGAACTGTAGAGATTCGATTCAGGTTCAGATAGCGGCGAATCGGGATAGGGCCTATTCCAGATCCGGATGAGTCGCCTCGCGAGACATCGGACGGACCGCCCATCTCCGCTACACGGTTACGACGATCTTGCCGAACTGGCCGTTGTTCTCGAGATAGCGGTGAACCTCGGGCATTTCGTCGAAGGTGAAGGTGCGATCGATGACCGGCTTCAGCGCGCCGATTGAAAGGCCCTTGACGATATATTCGACCGCCGATCGACGCCGCGTTTCGTCGCCGGTCGTGAGCCAGACGTTGTGCGCCTTGATGGTCGGCATTTTGGCGATCATCTCGAGCACGGGTATCGGTGTATCGCCCTCGGCCAGCGCACCGTAGAGATAGACGGTGCCCTGGAACGACAGCGCGGAGATCAGCTTCGGAAAGTTCGGTCCACCGATCGGATCGAACACGACACGCGCGCCCTTGCCGTTAGTGATACGCATGACTTCAGCCACCATGTCCACTTCGTCAGTGACAATCACGTGTGCCGCGCCGGCCCGGAGCAACTGTTCGCGCTTCGCCGCGGTCCGGGTCAGTGCGATCGGAGTCGCGCCGGCGTAGCGGGTGATCTGGATTGCCGCCAGACCCACGCTGCTGGACGCGGCGGAAACGAGGACGAAGTCGCCCTTTCCCACTTTGGCGTCTTCTATCAACGCGCCATATGGTGTCAGGAACATCATCCAGACCGATGCCGCTTCTTCGAACGTCAGCGAGTCGGGATGCTTCACCACAGCGTAGCCCGGCACATTGATCACCTCGCCGTAAGTGAAGTACTGGTTCATCGAGAAAGAGGGGATGACGCTGACCTGGTCGCCCACAGCGATGCCGGTCACTTCGGCGCCCACTGCGTCGACGATCCCTGCAGCCTCATAACCCAGGCCGGCGGGGAACCTGACGGGTTCGATATAGATGTCGGTGCGCCACATGGATTCCGCACGGTTGATCCCGATTGCCTTGACCTTGAGCCGTACTTCGGTCGATGCGGGAGCACGAACCGGCGTGTCGACGAACTCGAGCACTTCGGGGCCACCGGCTTTGGAAAACTGGATGATGCGTGACATGTGAAACCTCTTGAAATGTAGGGTTGAGAAAGGCGTACCGATCCGCGCTTCAAACCTGGCGTCGTATGCCGCGATTCGACGAAGCGAAATTTAGTCATTTCGCTGTGCGTCGGGAAGACACGAAAATGGATAGCGCTCATTCCAGATCGGGATAAGTGCGAACCTTCCGCCCCGGACGAGCGGATGTTTCAGGCGCGGTTGCGGTGCGCGATGGCGGACGCAACGCCTTCCACGAAATGGATTTAGCAGAACCGGCTTTATCTGTTCGACGGTCAATCAGTGGGATGTCGTTGTGAACGACCTGTTGAGTTGCGTCCAGCAGGCATTCCTTGGAGCGTCGTTTGCCGTCGCCGCATGGTCTGCGTAAAGCTCAGCAGCCGGTGCGCGTCATTTCGCACTTCCTGAGACGGCGAATCGCGCACACAATAGAACGCGCTAACGCTAGCAGTCAGCGTAAGCGCTATTTTTGGGCAGTCCCGAGTCACAGGACCGGCCCGATTGAGCGGAACTCGTCTACCGGCTGCTCCTGTCTTGAGGTTACCGATGCGCATTGCAAGTCGTGCTGTCTTTCAGGCGATGGAGATCGCCAATAAATTCGAAAACTCGTTGAATAGCCAAACGCGCGGCAATCGCCGACAGGACGATTCAGCCGCGGCCGCACTCACCGACGGGACGGGTCACGCGGCGAAACCGGGCGCAGGAATAGCGCAGCCGCAAAAGCTCGTTCCGGTTGCGACACTTTCCGGCCCGATGGATCTCCTGCCCCGAAGGAAGTCTGGTCTTGTCGACGAAGTGGTCTGAGACTGCGCGACGGCGCTGGCATGCGAATGCGCGGCAGAGCCCGTTTGACGGTCGGCCGCCATCCTTTGCTTCGATATACGGGGTACCCGGAGGAAAATCCGATGAAAGACCAGTCGTCAAACAAGCGCCCAGTTGAAGCGACGTGCTGTGTTATCCGTCCCGGACAGTCGTTCTCGGGAAAACAGGCACTGCTCTACGAGTCGGGTATTTCAGCGGATACCGTTGGCTCCGTTGGAATACATATGCAAATTGCGACCATTCCGCCCTTGGGCAAAGCCAAAGCGCACAAGCACGACGCTCACGAAACCGCCATCTACATCCTCAAAGGCCGGTCGGGCATGTGGTATGGAGAGCGACTTGAACGGCATCTAACGGTGTCGGCCGGTGAGTTTCTGTATATCCCGGCCAATATGCCTCACTTGCCGTATAACCCAAGCGAAGCGGAAAGTTGCGTGGCGATCGTCACACGAACCGACCCCAATGAACAGGAAAGCGTCACCCTGCTCCCCGAACTGGACACGGTCCACCTGTAGCCGCACCGCTGGCCGGCTGAAACCCCGTCGCGGTTCGACAGGCAGGCGTCAAGGTTTCATGCTTCACCTTCGCCGGCGTGTTCGGAAAGCGGAACACCGGCGTGTGGTATCCCGAACTCATTGATCGCCGGTGCACGTGCCCGATATACGCGCAAGAAAAGTCGACTGGGAAGATGTCCGAATCTTTGCCGCCCTCGTGCGCCACGGCAGCCTCACGTCAGCCGCGCGCGCCCTCGCGGTGACTCACGCGACGGTAGCGCGGCGAATTGCATCGCTCGAACACGCTCTGGGCGAGAAGCTCGTCGAACGGCGTCCAGACGGCTACGTGTTGACGGAAGCGGGAAACCGAGCGATTTCTGCGACTACCGAAATGGAAACAGCGGCTGCAACACTGATTCGCGGCGGTCGTTATGACGGTCCCAAAGGTCTTGTGCGTATCAGTGCAACGCCGGCGCTTTCCGAACGCTTTCTGGCGGCACGCCTCGCAGTCCTGACAGCGAAGTATCCGGCACTCGACGTGGAACTCGCATCCGATCTGCGCGACGTCAGTCTTGAGCGTCGCGAAGCCGACATCGTGCTGCGGTTTGGACAGCATGTCGACGATGCGACTGTTTCGACGCGACTCGCCACGCTCGGATACGGCTTTTACGCCAACGCCGAATGGCAACACCATGTCGCGAATGGCGTGGCTCCCGTGTTCATCGGATTCGACGAGGCAAATGCCGATATTCCCGACGCGTCCTGGCTATTCAAAGCTTACCCGCATGCCCGCATTGCGCTGCGGGCGAACAATCAGGCGGCACAAGCGGTCATCGCGGGGTTGGGCGCGGGAATCGCATTGCTTCCGCACTTTATAGGTCGAACCGACCCCCTTCTCGTGCCTTGCGCTTTGAGCGAGAAACCCCCGTCGCGCGAACTCTGGCTGGTACGGCGTCGGCAAGACAGCGAAAGCATGCCGGTTACGGTTGTCTGCGAGTTTCTCGCCAAGCAGTTCGAGCACGATAGCGCCTTGTTCGAAGGTCGATAGTCGCCCGCTCGCGAGCCATGCTCATGCCACCCGTCGGCCAGCGACGCACGTATTTTGCACAATCGATGTGCGAAAATGCCGGTTCAACGTCACCGCATACGCAGGCAATAATGCGGATTGCGTGGACATCAGCGGGACTGCCCTGGTCCATGCGCACGACAGACATTCATAGCCGGTTCGATTGCCCCGCGAGCGATATCGGCGCGAGGCGGCCGATATCGCTCGTATGACCGGGTAATATCCCGGCCCGTATTCAATCCGGGCATGGCGAACACATTGACGACGCCGCATGCGTCGCCACTCACGGGGTGCGTAAGACGCAGTCTCTCCGTGCAGGCTCGCCGTCGGAATCGTTGATGGACGTACTATGGATTTGAACGACAGGATCCGCGCGGAATTGAGCTGGGAAGATGTCCGTTTTTTTGCGACCCTGGCACGCCATGGCAGCCTCTCCGCGGCTGCCCGCGCACTCTCGGTCAACCACGCAACAGTCGCCAGGCGAATCTCGTCGCTCGAGCAGGCGCTGGGTCAAAAACTCGTCGAACGTCGACCGGAAGGCTACGTGCTGACATCGGCCGGTCTGGACGCGATTGCCGCGGCGCAAGATATGGAAGCGGCCGCGGCAACGCTCGGTCGCACCCACGCCGCTGACGATACTCCGAAGGGCCTTGTGCGGATAAGCGCGACGCCCGGTATCGTGCAAGGTTTCCTTGCCGCGCGGCTCTCGAAGCTTTCCGCAAGTTATCCGGGCGTCGATATCGAGCTCGCATCTGATGTCCGTATCGTGAGTCTCGAACGCCGCGAAGCCGACATCGCTTTACGTCTTGCCCGTCCCTCGGACGGGGACGTCATCGCCCGGCCGCTTGTGACATTGGACTATGGGTTCTATGCATCGGCGCACTGGCGCCGACTTCTCGAAGAGGGCCACGCACCGGTATTCGTCGGCTTCGATGAAGCCAATTCCTATATTCCCGACGCTGCCTGGCTCGCGCAAACCTTCCCGCGTGCGCGCCGAGCGTTTCGCGCCGACAGCCAGGCCATACAGGCAGCGGCGGCGATCGCGGGGGCCGGCGTCGCGATGCTGCCGCATTTTATCGGGCGTACTCACGAAAAGCTCTGTGCCGTTTCGCTCGGCCACACGCCCCCTTCCCGCGAGTTGTGGATGATCACCCGTCAGCGAGACAACAAGAGCCGCCTGATCAGGACAGTGACCGAGTTTCTCACGAACCTTTTTCAGCAGGATCGCGCATTGTTCACCTCTCCGGAGAAGTTCGGCCCCAACTAACGGTTGGGACCGCCAAAACCGGGTGAGCCTGCTTATTGGCCGGTGACCAGTACGATGCGAAAGCGCGCTTCATTGCGCATCATGCGCTGGTAGGCCTCGCTGGCCCGTTCAAGCGGAAAGACCTCGCTCATCGCCTGTATCCCCTGCAGCGAGCTAAAGCCGAGCGTGTCTTCACTGTCAATCGGATCCCCCGTCAATGAACCCGTGATGGCGCGGCTGCCCCGAACGAGCGGCAGTGCATGAACCTCGATCGGCGCACTTCCGCCCAGCCCTGCAATCATCATTTCTCCGCGCGGCGCAAGGCCATTGATCAGCGCGGACATCGCGCGATTGTCGGCGGCCGTTGCCAGAATGCCCATTGCACCACCGAGATTCTGCAGTGCGGCGGCCACGTCTTCGGAGGCGCTGTCGATGTAGTGATGTGCGCCAAGCCTTATTGCGATGTCGCGCTTGTCTGCGCCGCGCGAAATCACGGCGACCCGGAAACCCATGTGTGCGGCGTACTGAACCGCGAGATGCCCGAGTCCGCCCACGCCCTGGATCGCGACCAGATCGCCGGCACGCGCCTTTCCATTGCGCAATGCGTTGAAGGTGGTGAGCCCGGCGCATAGCAGCGGCGCCGCTTCGACCGACGACAACTCGTCGGGAATGGAGGCAAGCGCATTGGCTTTGGCGATCATCACCTCGGCATACCCGCCGTCGACGCTTATACCGGTGATGTTTCGCGTCTCGCAGCTAATCGTATCGCCGCGACGGCAATGCCTGCATGTCCCGCAATGGCCGCCCAGGAAACCGACTCCGACGCGTTGACCCAGCGCCCACGGTTCGGCTTGTTCTCCGACCGCATCGATCGTGCCGACGACTTCGTGACCCGGCACACGCGGATAGGCAATCCCAGCGAGGAAGGTTCCTTCTACGGTCCACGAATCGCTGTGGCAAACGCCACACGCTTCGACGCGAATGCGCACATGACCCGGCGGCGGTTCCATCAACGGCAGTTCGACCCATTGCAGTGTGCCAGGGGCTGTTGCCTGCATGGCTCGGTATGTGGTTTTCATCTCGCGAACTCTCTTTAACGACACGCTGCCGCGTGTTCTGTGCAGCTGGCCAATGATGGTGTGAAGGCCGGCATTATCGGTCGATCAATCGCGATAGCGAAACGGGTTAAAAGCGATCACCGGATGTGCGGATATGCGCACCAGAACTTGCCAGTTCATAGGAATAGAGAACGTGTGCGTCGCGTTCTATGAATATGAACCGCACGCATTCAACCTGCGCTCTCATTCGAGGACCACTCAAAAGGTCTGGCAATTCACACCTCGTTGCAGCGGAATTCAGGGAGGTTTTTATGGCTGAAGTGAAAAGTCAATTTGAACTGCGGCAAGTTGTTCCGCTTAAAGACCCGATAAGCAAATCACGTAATTTGCGACGCAGCGATGTTGTTGTGCATCTGCCTGTTCATCGGTCGTCCGGAAAACCGCGCGCAACGTGGATCAAGAAGGACGGTCAGCTAAGAATGGTGTGGACGACCGATTCGGTCGGGTAATCGCATAAGGCGCCCTTATCGAATAAGAGAGCTAAGGATCACTCGACACCGTCACGCTGCGGGCGAACAACCCTGGCTTGCGGCGCACCGGATTGTCCTCCGCTTCCATGCGCTGAAAATAGGTCCCGAAGCTATGTCCTGAAAGCCTCTGCGCCGAAAGTCGCGCCGGACACGCCGCCGTCCACGGCCAGTTCCGCGCCATGCACATAAGACGCGTCATCGGAAGCCAGGAACAATGCGGCACGCGCAATTTCGTCGGGGTAGGCCATCCGCCCGACCGGAATGAGTCGACCCAACGCCTTCGTTCTGGCCGCTATCGTGGCTTCATCCAGACCATCGGTGCCAAACCCGGTTGCCGTAAAACCCGGCGCCAATACGTTGATGCGAATGTCTTGTGGCGCGAGTTCAGCCGACATGCTGCGAACCATCGCGAGTACCGCGTGCTTGCTCGCCGAGTAGGCGCCGCTGCCGGGCAGGAAACCGGCCTTGCCCGCAACCGAGCCGTTCACCACAATGGACGCACCTGGACTCATCAATTGCAAAGCCGTCTGAATGGTCAGGAATACAGCGGTGACGTTGGTCAGCAGGACTTCGTCCAGCTCGTGCTTCGTCGTGTCGGCAATCGCTTTTCC
Organism: Paraburkholderia sp. 2C; assembly: GCF_054589215.1. Classification (NCBI taxonomy): domain Bacteria; kingdom Pseudomonadati; phylum Pseudomonadota; class Betaproteobacteria; order Burkholderiales; family Burkholderiaceae; genus Paraburkholderia; species Paraburkholderia sp. 2C. The sequence goes on from NZ_BAAILL010000012.1 coordinate 20,088, forward strand.
GCGCGCAATGCCTGCGTTGGCAAACAGGATGTCGAGTCTGCCGTGAGTGTCGGCTATCTCGCGGAAGAGCGCCACTCGCTCCTCGCTGACATTGAGGTCCGCACGCACCGCGACGGCCGCATGACCCAGTTCCGATGCGGCGCGCTCAAGCTTCTCCTCATTGCGGCCGGTGATCACTACCGTAGCCCCTTCAGCCACAAACAGCTTCGCGGTTGCGAGACCAATTCCTCCGTTTCCACCCGTCACCAATGCAATTCTGTTCTTCAGCTTCATCGATCGTTCTCCTGTATAACGTTGCTTCAAGTCGAGCCGTTCGCATCAGTCGATAAGGCGATCGCGCGCCCCACACGAATCGGCCGTGGCCATCAACATCTCGGTAAAGGCACGACATATCCGCTGCATTTGCGAATGCTTATAAGGAAAAATTTCGCGAGAGTCCATGTCGTGCACAAGCATCGCAGTCGATATTTCGAAAATCAGCAATCGGCCGTCCGGAGACTCGGCACAGTCCAATCCGACGTACTCGAGCCCTGTCAGACGGGCGACGCCTTTCAGTGCCTTCCCATGGCGAGCGACGAAGTCGTGCTCGAAAGTTTCCATGAAACGCGCTTCCTCCTCGCGGCGTCGGAAGTCATTCGTCATCTCTTCGTATGGGTAATGCACCATCCAGTCTTTCGATATCCCCATGTGGCACGCGTACGGAACGCCGTCTAGCAGCACGATCCGATACTTCCTGAACAGCCCGTCGGAACTGCGATAGTCGATAAACGACGCGAGGTAGAAATTGTCTCCGCCGACCTCGTCGAGGTAAGTGCGCAACGCTTCGCGATTGCAGACGCGAACAAGACTTCTGCCGGCGTGCGAATCCACCGGCCGCACGATAAGCGGAAAGTCGATTCCCACGAGCGACGGGTAATCCGCCTCCGACCCGAGAGCGTGGATCAGCGAGGCACGATCAAGCCGCACGATGTCGGCCATGCAGACCCCAGGTTCGCGAGCGAGCAGTCGTGCGGCCGCCTCGCGCGTGGTCAGCCATACGTTGTCTGGCCGATTCAGCACCGGGCTCGATGACGATGCAATAAGGCGGGAAATCTTCGCAAGCGCACCACGATTGCTATCAAGCGCCGCGGCGGCTACGAGCACCCTATCGTGCTCGGGAAGGCCATCCTCAGGCGTCCAGTCATCCACATAAAGTACGTCGACGCGCAGTTCCGAGTCGTTGAGCAGACATTCGAACGGTGTGTTGGCAACCAGTCTGCCTGGAGCCTTCAATACAAGCACGCGTGCGCCTGAAGCATCGCGAGATCGCGTACCGAATCGATAAAGTCGCTGAGACTGAAGGGAAAGACGCTGGACCGAAAGCGCCGCAGCAGGCTGGTCCTTTAGCTCCAGTACGAGCGCAAGATCCATTAGCGCGCGCGGATCGTCGTGTACACGCGCGTATTCGATCAGCCACTCTCCAAGCGGAGTCAGATCCTCTCCGTTAAAAGCCTTTTCAAGCATGACGGCGACGCCCGCCATTTCATATCCTGCGGTCGGCCCGACAGATGCCGCGTCTCGAATGTCAAACATCGCCCGGCGACCCTTCGTCCGGAAGATAGAACGGCGTGTCGTAGATATATCCGACTTCGCGTTCGAAAAGCGCCGGTCGCCCGTTCGCATCGTATTGATCCTGAGCGGGCGTCACTGTCGGGCAAGCGACGCTGCCTGTGCTATGAACGAGTACGAGGTGTCTCGCCCAGCTTCGTATGGTCGGATTTTTCATCTTCCTCTTTAGCGAACGGACGCGCCGCAAGAAGCGGGTTGAATTGGACCTGGTTTAATCAAGGCCTTTCGACCTTTAGATTTTTCAGATCTTGCGTTAAGCGCTGTCTAAAGAAAACGATCATTTCCGATGTGCCGCTGTGCACATTTGCAAATCGTAAAGCTCATTAATATTTAATGAATTCTCATCGGTCTGATATCGCTATCCGTCGCTTAGGGGACGTCCCAAACTCAATTTCGATCAGCAGATGCGCGCAAATATTCGCTGTTTCATTTCTCCCGTGTGTCGATAATGACTCGTCGTTAGTGCAATGACGGGTATTCGACGCCCGAGCCATAGCGGGACGTAATGCGATGCCCCAGGACTGAACGTTCCTGACGGCCCAAGGGACCGGAACCCGCGTCCTTAGCCCCCACGTTGCGCGATCGCAGCAGCCGATCCGTCACTCCACTCTCTGCGCCTGCCATCACTCCATGAATTCAACCCTCTCTTCCACCGCCGGTCTGAAACTGCTGCACGCACCCGGTCCGACGCACATCCCGCCGGACGTGATGAACGCGATGAATGTGCAACTTTTCGACCTCAACGATCCTCGGCTGACCTATCTCATCGACAATTGCGAACTGGGGCTCAAAAGGCTCATGAACACGACCAGCGCGGATGTGATGATGTACGCGGCAAACGGGCACGGCGCATGGGAAGCGACGATCGCGAATCTGATCCCGCCGGACGCGACCGTGCTGGTCGCCGGCAGCGGCTATTTCGCCGAGATGTGGGCTCAACACGTCGAAGGCTGTGGCGGGCGCGTCGTTCGGACTGAGGCCCGCGAAGGCGAGCAGATCGATGCCGGCCTTGTCGAAGCTGCGTTGCGCGCCGATTCGACACACCGGATCGTTGCCGTGTTCGCGGTTCACACGGATACCGCCAGCGGCGTCACGAGCGACATGCGCAGTGTCAGGCAGGCCATCGACCGCGCAGGCCATCCCGCGCTGTTCGTGGTCGACGCGGTTGCGTCGCTTGGCACGACCGCATATCAGATGGACGCATGGGGCGTGAACGTCACGATCGGATCGTGTCAGAAAGCGTTGATGGTGCCGCCTGGCCTGTCGTTCGTCGCGGTCGACGAGAAAGCAATGAGCGTCGCGAACGACAATCCTGCGCCACGCGTTTACTGGGACTGGCGACCGCGCAAGTCGACAGCCAGCTTTCGCAAGTTCGGCGGGACGCCGCCTGAAACGCTCCTGATGGGACTTGAAGCTGCGCTTGCGCAAATCGAACGGGAAGGATACGAGCAGGTCTACGCCCGTCATACGCGCATTGCCCGCGCCGTCCATGCGACCGTCGAACGCTGGAGCGAACGCGGCGCGATGGAATTGGTAGTCAGGGAACCGTCGGCGCGTTCGACCGCCGTCACGGTGGTGAGGTTGCGTGAAGGCATCCATTCCGCGGAGCTGTGCCTCTTTGCGCGCGAGCAATTCCATGTCGCCCTCGGCGGCGGCGTCGGTCCGCAAGGTAACCGAAGCTTTCGCATCGGCCACCTGGGCAGCATCAACGAGGCGATGATTCTCGGTTGTCTGGCAAGCGTGGAAGCCGCCTTCCGTGCGCTACATGTGCCGATCGGCAACGGTGCACTTGAACTCGCTATGGCTGCACTGAACACAGGGCCCGTGTCCGGTTCATGACGAACCGGCCAGGTTTGCCGGTTACGCCGGGGCAAGCCGGATGTCTGCGGGAGCAATCAATTCCGTGTCGCGGGCCAATCAGTGCAGCTTGACCGCGGCGCTGGACAACAGATCAGCCGACGCATCCCACCCGCCGCCTAACGATTGATACAACGCAACCGCGGCGCGTGCGTGAGCGCGTTTCGCCTCGTTCAACGCTTGCGCGTCGACGAGATAAGCCTGCTGCGCATCGAGCACGTCGAGGAAACTCGATGCACCGCCCTTGTACAGTTGCGTCGACAATTTCAATGCCTTGTCCGATGCGCTCAACGCACCGCCGAGCCGATCCACCTGCGCCGCGCCGCTGACGAGGTCACTGCGCGTGTCCTCGATCTCCTTGAGCGCGTTCAACATCGTCTGGTTCAGTGCCAGTTGCGATTCGCGCATCCGGCTCTCGCTCGCGTCGATATTCGCGGTGATGCGACCCGCGTTGAAAATTGGACTCGTCGCGCTCAATGCCGCGCTAAACAGGTTATCGGTCAGCGTCGGTGTGTTGACCCATGACGCGGAAAGAAAACCGTCGCTTAGATCGAGGCGGAATTTCGGATAGCGCTCGGCACGCGCGACCCCCACCTCCGCCGCACGCTGTTCGACCCTCGCATACGCGGTGTGCACGTCCGGGCGGCGCAGCAGTGCAGCGGATGGCAGCGTCGACGGCACGCCTTGCGACGGCACGGGAATCGGGCGCGCATCGGTCAGGACCAGATGGCTCACGCTCTCAGGCGTGCGGCCCGACAGCACGGCAAGCAGGCTCAGCTGGTGCTGGATTTCCGACTCGATGCGCGGCGTGCGCGCCTGCAGGACCTGTAACTGGTTCTGCGCACGGGCCACATCGAGCTGTGTCGACAGCCCGTAGCGCAGGCGGTCCTGGGTCAGCTTCAGCGCGCGGCTGCGGATCTGCTCGTTATCCTTAAGGATCTGCAACTCCGATTGTGCCCATCGCAAGTTGATATAGGCGGCCGCCGTATTCGCGGCGAGCGCGAGCCGCAGTTCGTTCAACGCGGACTGGCGGCCCGACACCTGGGCCCGCGACGCCAGAACCGCGAGACGTTCGCCACCGAAAACGTCGAGATTCCAGCCGGCGGTGAGACCAAAGCCCGCGGAATCGACATAGCCGAGCGGCGGCGGCGTGATCTGCCGTGCGTGCGCCGCGATTGCAGACGCATCGACTTCCGGCAGCAAGGCCGCGTGGCGCACAGTCACTTCGTCCTCCGCCTGCTTCACGCGTTCGACGGCAGCCTTCACCTCGAGGTTGCCGTTCAGCACCGACCGCACAAGTTCGTACAGCGTCGGGTCGCCGAAATGCATCCACCAGGCGTCTGCGTTGACCGCGTCCTGCGGTGCGTCCACGTTCCACGCGGCAGGCGCGATCTTTTCTATGGAATCCGTAAGAGCTTCGTGGCTGGCCGGTGGAACAGCGCACGCTGTCAGCATCAGCGTCGCGGCGATACAGCTTATCGGTGCGATGATCGGTTTCATGGCAGTCTTTTAGTGGGCATCCTTTGGCGGCGCGCTCAGGCCGAACGGTTTCGAAAACAGCATCGCGATAAGTGCGACGCCGAAGCACAACGCCACCGCAAGAAACGTGTCGGAGTAGGTCAGCACCAGCGCCTCGCGCATGAGCAGCGAATGGAGCATGGCCATGCCGCCTTGCGTGCTGCTCAACGTATCGCCCGCTACGGCGCTCAAGTGCGCCATCTGTCTTTCCAATGCGAGTTCGATTCGCGGCCTGCCGGACGTCACATGTTCGGCCAGCCGTTCATAGTGCAGATTCAAGCGGTCGTTCAGCATTGTGCTGACCACCGCGATGCCGATTGCGCCACCCAGATTGCGCATCAGATTGAACAGACCGCTGGCCGACTTGAGCCGCGCGGGCGGCAAACTGCCGAGCGACATCATCACGATCGGCGAGATACAGAACTGCTGCCCGAAGCCGCGCAACATCTGCGGTATCAGCAGTTGCTGCCAACCCCAGTCATGAGTGACGGGCACGTACAGCACGCTGCCGATGCCGAACAGCGCGAGCCCGAACACAAGCAGCTTGCGCAACGACACGAAGCGCGCGAACCACGTATACACGACGAGCCCTACCAGTTGTGCGGAGCCGACCGATAGCATCGCGACGCCGATCTGCAGGGAATCGAATCCGCGTACGCGCGAAAGGAACCCCGGCGTCAGGAACACCATGCAATAGATGCCGATCCCGATCACGAACGATTGCAGGCTGCCGATGGCGAAGTTTCGCAACCCAAGCGACCGCAGGTCGACAATAGGCTCTTTGGCGGTGAAGGCGTGCACGAGAAACAGAAAGCCCGATATTCCCGCAATCCACGCGCAGGCGAGAATCGCATCGTCGCCGAACCAGTTCTTGCGCGGGCCTTCCTCGAGCACGTATTCGAGGCATCCGAGGAAGGCGGACATCAGCACGATGCCGAGGTAGTCGCCACGCTTTAACAGCGAGAGGTCCGCTTCGTCGACATGCACGAACTTCGGCACCAGCACCGTGACGATGATGCCGGGCACGAGGTTGATGAAGAACAGCCAGTGCCACGACCACTGATCGGTCAGCCAGCCGCCGATGACCGGTCCGACAGTCGGCGCGAGCGACGCAAGTGTGCTGACTGCCGTCGACGCGATCAGTCGCTGCTTGCCCGGCGGGAACAGCACGAAGACGGTCGTGAAGACCGTTGGGATCATCACGGCGCCGAGCGCGCCTTGCAGGGCGCGAAACAGAATCATCGAATTGATGTCCCAGGCGAGGCCGCATACCATGCTGACCACGGTAAAACCGAGTGCCGAGACAGCGAACAGCCAGCGCGTCGAAAATACGCGCGAGAGCCAGCCGGACATCGGAATGACGATGATCTCCGCGATCAGATAGGACGTCTGCACCCAGGAGAGTTCATCCTGACTGGCCGACAATCCGCCACCGATGTCTTTTAGCGATGAAGCGACGATCTGGATATCGAGCGTCGCCATAAAGAAGCCGACGCACATCAGTACGAACGCGAATACTTTGGCGCGAAGCGGCTGGTCGGCCGGGTTTAGCGCAGGCGCAGGAGTCGCCGTTATTGCAGTTGTCATTGCACATCATCCGTCGCCGGCGCGGTCTTTTCCAGTCCATGCGAGCTCGCGGCGCCGCTGCCGAGATGCACGCTCACTGTCGCCGAGAGCCCGGGCCGCAGTCCATGCCGCAGGTCGTCCGGCACGTCGAGCACCACGCGCACCGGCACGCGTTGCACGATCTTCGTAAAATTGCCGGTCGCGTTCTCCGCGGGCAGGATGCTGAAAGTCGCGCCCGTGGCCGGCGCGAGGCTTTGCACGACGCCCTTTAGCGGTTCACTTGAGGCATCAAGCTTTACGTCGACTGCGTCGCCCGCCTGCATATGCCTGAGCTGATCTTCCTTGAAGTTCGCATCGATCCACAGCCCGCGCGCGGGTACCACCGTCAGCAACGGCCCGCCGACGTTCGCGAGCATACCGACGCGTGCCGAACGGTTGCCGATGTAGCCGTCCACGGGCGAGCGGATCGTCGTGTAGCCGACGTTCAGTTCCGCGACGCGCTGCGCGGCCTGCGCGGTCGCCACGCGTGCCTGCGCATCGGCGATCTGCGCATCGAGTACGGTCAGCTGCCGCTGCGCGGCGACGAGCGACGCGTGGCTGCTGTCAACGGCGGCACGCGCCTTCTGCAGATCGGCATCCGCCCGCTCGACCACCTGATCCGACACCGCCTCGTCTTTCATCAGCGCGCGATAGCGGTACTGGTCCGCAGCGCTGCGCGTGAGTTCCGCGCTCGATGCGTGCACGCCGGCCGAGCGCTCGTTGATCACCGCCAGTTGCAGCGCACGCCTCGCTTCGAGTTCGGTCACGGCCGCCTGCGCGCCCTGCACGTCGGCATTGGCCTGCGCGAGCCGCGCATCGTAGTCGCGCGAATCGATGCGGATCAGCACCTGGTTCGCGTGCACGAACTGGTTGTCTTTCACCAGTACATCAGTGACGAAGCCGCTCACGCGCGGCGCCATCACGGTAACGTCGCCGCCCACATACGCATCGTCGGTGGTTTCGATAAAGCGGCCGACGAAGTACCCGTACCCGGCGGCGGCAAGCGCGACAGCGACGACGGCGAATAGCGCAAGCCCCATCCAGGGGACGCGTCGCGGCTTGATGGCGCTACTGGCGTCGCTGACCGGCGTAGCTGCTGATAAAGAGGAGGTCATAGTGCGGTCTGTCAATTACGTGAGTGCATGTCCGGCGCGCAGTTGGCGCGCCTCAGCGCTCAATTGTGGTGACGTGGACCGTGTGAATAAATCCCCCAATCGCAAGCACTGGCTGATGAAATTTGCACATGTGCAAAAGTAATCGACGGCTGTTAGAAACAGCGCAGCGATGGGAGGCGATCGCGTCGCCCGGAACATGGGCGCTGCGAAATGCTGCGAAGCGCCTCGCGAGCACTTCGAGCGCGCTGATCGCAATCAGCGCGATCAGCAAGACGAGCACCCGATTGAATGCGTTCACGGCGCGCATGACGTGTCCATGGACCGTGCCGACCGCTATGACGTGGGCAATACTTCAAGCCATTGTTCCGGCCGCTCACCGCCCATGCTTCCTCGCAAGCGCCCCAATCTCCCGCTCGAGCGCTCCCAAAAACACATTGACGCGGTTAGGCACATACCGCCTGCTCGGAATCACCGCCCAAACCGACAGATCTTCCATCGAAGCATCCTGCAGTTGCACTTGTACGAGCGAGCGATCGGCTAGCTGCCTGAAGACATCCCAGTAAGTCAGCATGGCGAGCCCCAAGCCTTGCACGGCCGCGGTAATCGCAGCCTCGACACTGGTTGTCGTCACCGACGCTTCCACGCGCCTGCGCGTCATCACGCCATCGACGACAAGCGGCCATCGCCGCACCGCGCACAGCCTGACACAGCGATGCGCGTCGAGCTCGGCCACGGTGTTCGGTACGCCATGCTTCTTCAGATAACCAGGCGCCGCACAAATCAGCCGTGGATTCGCCGCCACCTTCTTCGCAATCAGCTCCGAATCCTCGAGCGGTGCAATGCGCAACGCGAGATCCAGCCCCTGCCCCACGATATCCACCTGACGGTCCGAAAGATCGAGATCGATCCGCAGTTCAGGGTTCGCTTCCAGCAACCGCGAAAGCATCGGCAAGACAACCGATTGTCCGAAACCGCTCGGCGCCGTCATGCGCAGCACTCCTGATGCGGTTTTCGGCAACGGGCTCAATTCGGCACGCGCAGTCGCTTCTGCATCAACCAGCGTTCTCGCATACGGCACAAATGCCTCGCCTTCCGCGGTCAAGGTCAGCGATCGCGTGGTCCGATGAAAGAGACGCACGCCGAGATCCTCCTCGAGCGCCGCTATGCGCCGCGATACCTGCATCGGAACGACGTCCAGCTGGCGCGCCGCAGCGGACAAGCTCCCCGCGGACGCCACGGCCAGGAAGGTTCGAACGTCGGGAAGAAGCATGGTTTATATCCAGAAGTGTTAGGGCGCCTTCACGTTCCGATGTCTGTTTCCCGCTCGTCTCGACTCCTAAGATGCAGACACCTTCTCTTCAAGACGAGCCGCAAAATGACCGACATCCCCTCCCTGATCCTCTCCCCGTACGACGGCAACGGCATCGCTGTGCGTAACCGGATGGCAGTCGCTCCGATGACACGCATCACGGCCACGGAAGACGGGCACCCGACGCGAACCATGTTCGACTATTACCTGCGTTTCGCGAAGGGCGGCTTTGGGCTCGTCACGACCGAGGGCATTTACACCGACAAGGCGTTCTCGCAAGGATACCGGTTTCAACCGGGCTTATCAGATCGCGCGCAGGCAGCGGCCTGGACCGCGTTCAATCGGCAGATGCAAGCGCAAGGCGCACAGGTGTTCGCACAACTGATGCACGCTGGTGCGCTGAGTCAAGGCAATATTTATCGCACGCACACGGTGGCGCCGTCGGCGGTTCGCCCGAAAGGCCGGCAGATGGAGTTCTACCACGGCGAGGGTCTTTATCCCGAACCCAGACCGATGACCGATGCCGAGATCGATGAAGCGGTTCAGGGCTATGTCGATGCCGCACAACGCGCGGTGAACATCGCCGGCTTCAGCGGCGTGGAAATTCACGGCGCCAATGGTTATCTCCTCGATCAGTTTCTGACGGCAGAGACCAACCGCCGAACCGATCGTTGGGGCGGGGATACGAAGGCACGTGTCCAGTTGCTCGCCGATGTCGTGAGCGCGGTCAAGCGCAACCTCGGCCGCACCGTTCCGGTGGGCATCCGGATTTCGCAAGGCAAGGTCAACGACTACACGTCGAAGTGGCAAGGCGGCGAAGCCGACGCCGAAATCATCTTCGGCACGCTCGCCGCTGCCGGCGCGAACTTCATTCACGTGACCGAGTATGAAGCGTGGCGACCCGCGTTCGAAGGCATGCACGATAGTCTCGTCACGCTGGCCCGTCGCTACGCGCCGAACGTCACGATCATCGCAAACGGCAGCTTGCACACGGCAGAGCGGATCTCAAACGCACTGTCGACCGGCGCGGACATCGTGACGGTAGGACGCGGCGCGCTGGCCAACCCCGATCTGCCGAAGGTGCTCGCAAGCAGCCGCGAACCGAAGTCATTCGATAGCGCGATTCTTCATCCGGTGGCGAGCATCAAGGACAGAGAACTCGCGATGCTGGCGGACGCGTGAAGGTTCGAAAGCGGTGCTGGGTAGCGAAGCAGGTTCTTGCCTCTACCTTTCCTTCCACCGCCTCACGATATCCCCGCGCGACCGCGGGCGCGCGTAACACGCGGGCACAAGCGGCGCCACCACGGCGCCGATATCCGACAACCGCAGCACGAATACAACGGCGCACCGTATATCCGGTCGGACATCGGCAGAAGTAGCAGCAGCACAAACCACCATAACCACGCAACCGGGCGGCCCCCTGAAGATGCCGCCCTCGCATTGCGACTGACAGGCGCGCAGTCAATCGTCGCGCCGCTCGTCGATCCATTTGATAAACGACTGCACCGCGGGATTCAACGCCGTTTCCTGCCGGCACACGAGATAAAACCCGCGCTCGCGGCGCAGCACCACCGGCGAAAGCAGATGCATTCGTCCTTCGGCGAGGTCGCGCGTCAGATAGCGCCGCTGCACCATGCCCACACCGAGGCCGTCGAGCGCGCTTTGATAGATGAGCGACATGTCGTCGAACGGCTGGCGGTTCTGCGCGACGACCTCCTCCAGCCCCGCTGCCTCGAACCAGTCGGGCCAGTCGTCGAGATGCAGCGTATGCACGAGCAGCGTCGACGCTTCGAGTGCTTCGGCGAGCGGCCGGTCCGCGAAGCGGTCGCGCATCGCGGTATTGCCGACCGCGACAAGCTCGTCGTAGAAGAGCCGGGTCGCATGCAGGCCGGGCCACTGGCCTTGCCCGTAGCGCACACCGAGATCGACCTTGTCGCGTTCGAAGTCGACCGCGTCGAACGCGGTGGTCAAACGCAAATCGACCTCGGGATGCTTGCGCTGAAAATCGGACAGACGCGGAATCATCCAGCGCACGAGCAGCGTCGTGAACGCGCGCAGCGTAATCTGCGTGCGCGCCGACGCTTGCGACAACAGATCGGTCGCCTCGCTCATCATTTCGAACGCGCGCGCCAGCGTGCGCGCGTAGGTCTTGCCGTGCGAGGTGAGCAGCAGCTGGCCGCCTTCGCGATCGAATAGCCGCGCGTTCAGCGATTCCTCCAGATTACGGATATGTCGGCTGACCGCCGTCGGCGTGACGTGCAGTTCTTCGGCCGCACGCGTGAGCGTGCCCTGACGCGCAACGGCCTCAAATGCCCGCAAGGCATTGAGCGGGGGCAGGCGATGCATCGCGGCGGCTCTCCTTTCACTTTCGATCCGGAACGCCGCTACTTTACCGCAGCACTCGTGCAGGGCTGCGCCGGCGCCGGCCGCCGCTTCGGTCTCGCTGCTCTGGTATCGCGTTGGAATAAGCGCCTCTCTGGAATGTATGGCGGACACCCACTGCACCGCCACACCGCTGCGCCTCACGTTCAGCGTTCGCGAAGCAACTGGCCGTAGCCGTCGACGGCATCGCCGACGCCGCTCACGCGCAACGCGTGCCACATCATCGCGGACGCGGCGGAAATCACCGGCTTGCCGAGGTCGCGTTCGAGGCATTCGAGCGCGCCGAGCGTCGGCATGCCGACGCCGCTGAGAAAGATCGCTTCCGCGTGGTGATGATCGACCTGACGCGCAACCTGATAGGCACGCTCGTCGCTCTCTTCGTAAATGTTGCGCACGTTATCGAGGCGGCCGTGACTGACCACATCGATATCGTGTTCGCGTAGATGTGCGACGCCTTGCAGCGTCGTCGCCTCGTTATACGGCGTCGCGTACGCGATGCGCTTGACGCCAAGCCGGGCAACGGCCGCCATCACCGACCCGAACGCGGTGATAAAGCGGAATTTGAACTTCTGCTCGATACGCGCGGTCAACGCCGCCTCGGCTTCACGGCCAAGCGTATAGCTCGTCGCCGTGTGCGCCATGACGACGACATTCGGCGACACCATCGCAAGCAATTCAAGGCACCCGTCCACGCTTTCGATCTGGCTCCGGTTGCGCTCCTCCTGGCCGTCGTGCGTGCCAGCCGCGCCGTGCGCGGTCATTCGCGTGAAATGCACCGACACGCCGCGCGGCGCCATCTCGAACATTTCCGGCTCGACCGTCGGGTTACCCGGTGGCACCAGGAAGCCGATGCGCGCTCTCCATCCTTTCATACATGCCCCCGCAGTGAGAGTGCCCGGTGCGCTTACGACGCCGGGCGGTTCGTTTCGATCGCCGCGCGCGCCGCGGCCTCGCTGGTCGCTTCGGTCGCGGCCGCTTGCGCTTCGTCGACGCGTTCGATAAACGCAAGCGCTTCGCGCGCGCAGTCGTCCGGATGGGTCGCGGCGATATGGTACGAATCGGCCGGCACCTCGACCCACGACGATCCCGCGACACGCTCGCGCAATCGTTGCAGATCCGCCGCGGCCGGCCGCTGGTCGTAGCCCGACTTATCCGCAGCAACGGGCGCGCCGGCCGCGATAAAAAGCGTCGGACACTGCACGCGCTCGGGATAGCTCGGGCCGTCGATGCCCGGCAGCAGACGGAAGCACGCAGCAACGCTCGCCGCCGGTGCGGTCGCCATCGCACGTGTCCACCACTGCATCGCGGCCGGCGACAGCGTGCTGCCCATGCGTCCCGGCATCGTTTCGTGCGCCCAGCGCTCGACGCCGCCGGGCTTGTCTCGACCGTTATCCCTGCCGTTGCCTTTTAGCTTGACGTTGAGCACGCTGTTGAGCTTGCCTTTGACGTCGCCGCTGTTGTCGCCCTCGACCATCGCAAGCCAGTCGTCGATCCACGGTCCGAGCGCCTTGTTCGGCGACGGCAGCATGCCGGCCAGCGTCATCGACGCGACCCATTGCGGCTGCCGCTGCGCCAGTTCGAAGGCAATCAGCGCGCCGAGCTTCGTCGCCACCAGATGCACACGCGTGCGTTCGAGCGTGGCGATCATCTGGACGATGTCGTCGGCCCAATCGGCAATCGTGAAGCCCGCCGGCAGCGCGCTCGACCGGCCGAAACCGCGCAGGTCCGGGCGCAACACGCGGTAGCGGCGCGCCAGTTGCGGCACCCATGCGCGCCACGTCTCGGCGCGCTCCGCGATGCCGTGCAGCAACAGCACGGTATCGGGCGTGCGCCAGCCGTCGGTGTAGTCATCCTCGATGCAGAAGAGTTCGCCGGATCGGCCGCGATCGTGCGCACCGCAGACTGCGATGTGGTGGGCGGTGTCGGTCTGTTCTTCGTGGAATTGGATGGTGTCCATCGTGGTCATCGTGATCAAGCGGTTGAAACGCGGGTTGAAACGCGGGTCGAAACACGGGTTGGCACGCGGCGGAAGCGCGCTTGGATCCGCGCTTGAGTCGGCGCCTGAATCGTCAGCCCGCCTCTTGCAGCCGGCCGCCGGGCGGACCCGGCGGCACGGGATGACGGCGCTTGAGCGCAAGCGTCACGACCATGCCGAGCAGCGCGAGCACGACCATCGGCAACAGGCCCATGCGGAAGTTGCCGGTCAGGTCGCGAATCCAGCCGATCAGCGTCGGGCAGATAAAGCCCGCCACGTTGCCGATCGCGCAAACCTGTCCGATGCCGGCGGCGGCCGCGTTCTCGGACAGCGACTCCGCGCACAGCGCGAACATCGGCGCCTTGACTGCATAACAGCCGGCCAGCGCGACGGTCAGCGCGAATACGGTCGGCGCCAGCGTGGTGAGAAACATGCACGCGATCAGGCCCACCGCCGACACCGCGAGCGGCGCCGCCGTATGCCAGAAACGCTCGCCGCTACGGTCCGAGCGGCGCGCCCAGATAATCATGGCCGCCGTGGCCAGACCGAACGGGATGGCGTTGATCAGCCCCGTCTGGAAATTGCTCAGGCCGAACGCCTTGATGATCTGCGGCTGCCAGTAGCTGAGCGCGTAGTTGCAGCCGACCGAGCCCGCATAGACGACCGCGAGGCCGAGCACGCGCGGATTGCGCAGCACCTGCCAGATCGAATGCGCTTCGACCGTGGCCGGCGCGCTGCTGCGTTCGGCGGCAAGACGCTCGTTGAGCCACCGGCGTTCGTCGTCGGCAAGCCAACGCGCTTGCGCGGGGTTGTCCGGCAGCACGAAGAGACACAGCACGCCCATCAGCACGGCCGGCACCGCTTCGATGATGAAGAGCCACTGCCAGCCATGCAGGCCGAGCGCGCCGTCGAGGCCGAGCAGCGCGCCCGAGATCGGCGAGCCGATAAAGTTCGCCAGCGGCATCGCCATCAGAAACAGGCTCAGCACATGCGCGCGATTGCCGCGCGGAAACCATGTGCCGAGATAAAGGATGACGCCCGGAAAAAAGCCGGCTTCGGCGACGCCGAGCAGAAAGCGCAGCAACAGGAACGACTTCACGCCGGTCACGAATGCGGTCGCGCCCGACACGAGCCCCCAGCTGATCATGATCCGGCAGATCCAGCGGCGCGCGCCGACCTTCGCCATCAACATGTTCGCCGGCACTTCGCACAGGCACAGCGAAACGAAAAACGCGCCGACGCCCCAGCCGAAGACGGTCGCGGAAAAGCCGAGCTGATGGTTCATCTGCAACGCAGCGAAACCAACATTGACACGGTCGATAAACGAGACGAAGAACGCGAGGACAAGAAATGGGACGATGCGTGCCGATATTCGGGCGATCGTGCGCGTCTCGATGGACGCGTGCGCAAGCTGCCGCATGGACGGGGGTCTCCTCGTGGCGCCGCGGCATGGAACTGCGCGACGCGTCTCCGCTGTATGGTTCGATTGTTGAATTGCAAGGATAGGAAATTCACTTCCGCGCCGCCATCGACTTTTCGTCGCGCGTTCGTGAAGTTTTTGTCGATCGCGACGCGTTTGCCGACCATCGCATGCGCCGTCATCTCAAGCATGCGTTGCGTGCCCCGCCATGCCGGAAGGCCGCGCCCGGGCAGGAACGACGGTTTCGTTCACCAGAAATTCACACACTCGGGCGCGCGGTTGGCGCTGCGCACGATGTCGCCCACCGTCCTTATTTCGGAAAGACCCGATGCTCGCTTATCTTGCGCCGTCGTCGCCGGTCGTCATCGTGATGCGGGTGGTTTGCCGGATCATGGCGCTGGCCTTCGAGGCGCTGTCTTCCCGCTACGGCGCGACAGCAAGCGAAAAGCCCTCACGGCTTCTTGCTTCCGTGAGCCAGCGCATGACGGAAGGCATCGCGGGCTCCGCGCCCAGCACTTCCGGAAAGCGCTCCGCAAGCATCGTCCAGCGATGCGCGGCCAGCGCGACGACGATATCCGCGATCGTGAATCGCTGAAGCGCGATAAACGCACGTTGCCCGAGGTGACCGTCGAGCACGCGCAGCAATCGCGCGGCGTCCTGGAACGCGCCGCGAATCGCGTCATAGTCGCGCTGCGCCTCCGGCGTGCGCGTCAGTCCAAGGAACGTGACGCGCAGCGTCGCCCACAACGTGCCGAGTTGCCAGTCCATCCAGCGCTCCACTTCCGAGCGCTCGCCCGCATCGGCCGGAAATAACGCATGGCCGCCCGCACGCGTCGCGGCAACGTAGCGCAGGATCGTATTCGACTCCCACACCACACGTTCGCCATCGACGAGCGTCGGCACGAGCCCGTTCGGGTTCATCGCGAGATAGTCGGGCGTATGGTTGACGCCGAACTCGAGCCCCGCGTCGATACGCTGATAGTCGCGCCCTTCGGCAAGACCCAGTTCCGCGAGGCACCAGACCACTTTCTGCACGTTGATCGAACTGCGTCTTCCGTAAAGCTGCATCGTTCAGGCTCCGTCGTAGGGGGAGCCTGCGATTATCCACGCAGACGTGCGCGGTTTCAAAACTCGAGTTGCCTTCCCGCGCGTGTAATGTCGCTGACGGCCGGATGTTTGCCACGCCCGTCTAGCGAAATCGCATAAAAGTCGTGGCGCACCTCGTCGATACGACCGACCGGCAGCAGCGCATATTGCGTGCGCAACGACGCTTCGAGCACCGACGGCGCAACGATCGCGCCCTTGCCCTCTCCCGCGAACGCGACCATCAAGGCGCCATCGTCGAATTCACCGACGATCGGCGGCGCGAGCCCCTGCGAATCAAGCCATGCATCGAAGCGCGCCTTCAGCACGCTGTCCGCGCCGGGCAGCAACATCGGCATATGCGCGAGGCATGCGGGAAACGCGGCCTCGCGGTACGGCGCCGCTAATGCCGACGTCGCGAAGACCGACATGCCGGTCGAACCGAGCTTGTCGCTGCGCGCCCGCAGCCGCCCTTCGTCGTGCAACGGCGCATCGCAGAGCACGACATCGAGCCGATGCTCGGCGAGCGCGCCGACGAGCGCCGCCTGATTGCCTTCGCGGCACACCACGCGCAGGCCCGCATGCGACGACACGGCCGGTTCGATGAGCCGGCACGCAATCGTCTTGTGAATCGAATCGGCAATGCCGACGCGCAGTACATCGTTGGCGCGACGCGGCGCGCGCAACTCGCGCTCGAGTTCCGCGCCGAGCGCGAAGATCTTCGCCGCATAGTCGGCGGCCACGCGTCCGGCATCGGTCAGCTCGACAAGCCGCCCGCGCCGCCGCAGCAATGCGCAACCGACGCGGTCTTCGAGCAGCTTGATCTGGCTGCTTACCGTTTGCGGCGTCAGATGCAGCCGCTCGGAAGCGCCCGCAATGCCGCCGTGCTTCGCGGCCATCCACAGGTAATAGAGGTGCTTGTAGTTCATACGATCCACCTGACCCTCGTCGATGCGTCGATGCTGCGCATCGTATCGGCGAAGAATGAGTCGCGAATTAGCATCGCTATCGACCCGTCAAACCCGCTTGCCGCCTTGTTCCCAGGCGATTGCACACGCCGCGCCCGCCTGTTTTTTCTTCGCTTCGCAATGTTTTTTCGAATATTCGAACCCGCGCTTCGCCTTCTACATTGCCGACACAGGCTTTCGTTTTTGCATCGAGCACTGCGAAGTAAAGCAAAGGCTTCAATGCAATGCGAACGGAAGCGACCTGATCTCTTGAGCCGCGCTCTCGCGGTTCTCTCGCAGGAAACGTCAAGGAGACTTCATCATGGCAAGCGTAAAGGGCAAACTGATCCTGATCGTCGACGGCTACTCGACCGGGCGTGAACTCGTGCGCGAACTGAACCTGCGCGGCGCAATCTGCGTCCATCTGCGCTCGACACAACAAGTTCCAAAGCTCGCGGCGCCGTGTTTCGACGCCACGCCGTACTCGGCCAATCTCGGCTACCTCGGCACGGTGCGGGAAGCGCTCGTACGCCTGCCGCCGGTGCGTTTCGATGCAATCGTCGCGGGCTCCGAGTGGGGTGTGACGTACGCCGAATCGCTCGCACTCGCGCTCGGCTTGCCGACCAATCGCGCTGACACACTGAGCGCGCGGCGCAACAAGTTCGACATGATCAACCAGTTGCATGCGCATCGATTGCACGCCGCGCAGCAGGCGCGCATTACCTCGGCGGCTGAAGCGCACGAGTGGGCGCGCAACTACGGGAAGTGGCCCGTGGTCGTCAAGCCGCTGCTCAGCGCGGGCTCCGATGGCGTGGTGATTTGCTACGACCATACGGACATCGACCGCGCGGTGCACGCGGCGCTGTATCGCGACAATCTGCTCGGCGGATTCAACGATAGCCTCGTGATCCAGTCGTACCTCGAAGGGCCGCAATATATCGTCAATACCGTGAGCGAAAACGGCATCCATCGCGTCACCGACGCATGGCATGTCGACTATCGCAACGTGCGCGGCGGCTCGAACGCCATGTGCTCGATGACGCTGCTCAATCCCGACGCGCCGAAAATCCAGGCGTTGTTCGACTATACGAAGCGCGCGATCACGGCGCTCGGCATCGAAAACGGCCCGGCGCACAGCGAGCTGCGGCTCACCGAAGCCGGCCCGGCGCTGATCGAAACGGGCGCGCGGCTGATGGGCGGCATGATGGATGCGCCGTCCTATGCGGTAGCGGGACTGCCGACGCAAGCGAGCTGCTTCGCGGACCAGCTCGTCGCGCGGTACAGAAACGAACCCGCGGCGCGCGACACATACGAGCGCCGGCGCCACTTCGCGAAAGTATTCTTCGTGTTTGGCGAGGGCGGCCATGTCGCGTCGACGGACGGACTGCAGAGGCTCGCGACGCTGCCGTCGTTTCATGCGCACTACCGGCCGCTCGAACCCGGTGCACGCGTCTGGCGCAGTTCCGACTCGCTGTTTTGCGGCGGCGTCGTCTATCTGATCCACGACGATCCGATGCAGATCCGCATGGACATCGCCCAGTTTCGTGCATGGGAAGCCGCTCATGCGCTGTACGCGATCGCGCCCGAACCTGCGCCGGAGGTCACGCCCGAAACGGCACTGGAATGGACCAGCAAGCAGATGCAGATGCAAACGCAGACGCAAACCCAGCCGAAAGTTGCGCTCGCAACCGAATCGGATAGTGCGCCATGAGCACCGCCCACGCGCTGTCGTTCCTTGCCGTGTTGCTGCAATCGAGCGGCAAGGTGATGTACGGCACCTTTCTCGCCGCGATCGCGCCCGCGCAATTTCTGCTGATCAGCTTTTGCGTCGTCGCGGGCGTGTTCCTCGCGGTTGCGCGCGGTCGGCTGCCGGCCGGCTCGCGCGCGGAGATCGTGGCGGTCAATGTGTGGACCGCGGTGGCGTTTATCTGCTTCTTCTACGCGTTGAAGCATTTGTCGCCGGCCGCGGTCGGTGCGATTGAGATCGGCGTTGCGGTGCTGGTGGCGGTCGTTGCGGCGGCATGGCAGAGACATGACCGGCCATCCGGCGGCCGGCCGGGCGCGGCGAAGCTGGTCGTCTGTGCGGGCATCGTAGGCGGATGCGCATTGCTCGTGCCGGTCGAACTCGAACGTGCGGCGGCCGCATCGTGGCACACGGCGTTCGCGCTTGTCGCGGCCGCGATTGCGGGCGCCGCGTCGACGCTGATCATCGGTTCGTTCCGCCGGCTCGCCGATAGCGGCTGGCGGCCGGCGTCGATCCTCGCGCATCGGTTCTATCTGACGATTGCGGTGGCGCTGGTGTGGCTGTCGTTCGAAAGTGGCGTGGGTGATGCCGGCAGCCTTGCGCTTCCGGCGCCCGCGGATGCGCTGACGATCGTCGCGGTCGCCGCGATCGGCGTGATGCTGCCGCTGTTGCTGGTGCAGTTCGCGGTGCGAAAGACCGACGGATTGACACTGATGATCTGCATGGCCTTGCAGCCCGTGCTGTCGTTCATGCTGTCGATGCTGTCGCCGGCTTATGAGTGGCAACCGGTCACGCTGGCGGGAACCCTGGTCGTCGCGGGCGCGCTGCTTTTCGATGTGTTCGCCGGGCGCAAACCTGCGCCCGCGCCTGCACGCGGATCTGCGTCCTAACTTTGCGCTCATTGTCGCGCCGTACGATCTGGATCACCGACTCAGACCACAGTGGAGACTGCGATGGTTGCCTACCTTCTGACCAAACTGACCGAGTGGATCGAACAGGCCGACAAGGATCGCCGCGACGAATACGTGGCGATGGCCAAAGACCTGGCCGAAATCGAACGCCGGATGATCCATCTCGAGAGGATGAACTGACCAGGCGCGACGCTGCTTGATACAGCCATGGAGCGCATCGACACGGCGATGCGCTCCGCATCCCTAAACTTCCCGCGACATCTGCCGTAAACTTCGACATCCGCCTTTTCATCGTGAAGCGCTCACCCAAACCAGCAAGGGGAAACGGTGATGTCGAAGCTTCTCGCAGCGTGCAGGTTTCAGGCCGGCGCGATCGTCGCGAATCGTCGGATGGGCGCGGGCAGCTATCTGCTCGTGATGTCGCTGGGCGCGATGGCGTGGTCGCTTCTTACCGCGCTCGCCTGCCTCGAGTTCGCGGCCCCGGGCCGCATCGGTCTCGCGGATCTGAATCTGGCCGTGTCGCTGCTCAGCGCGGCGTTCGCGACGCTGTTCTACAGCGCGTCGTCGCGGCGCCTCAGAGATCTCAACTTTCCCGCGTGGTCCGTCAAGGTGCTGTCGATTCCGCTGATCGGCGTGATTGTGCTACCCGTCCTCTGCTTTCTATCCGGCCCACGCCATGCGAACGACTTCGGCCCCGCTCCGGCGCCGTCCGGCTTCGCAAAGACGACGCTGGCGCTCGTTTCGTGTCTCGTGGCGCTTGCGCTTTGCCGGTGGGCGCTGCTGACCTATCTGCATACGCGCCATTTGATCATGGCCGGCGGCTTCTAGATCCACGGCCGTGGCGGCGCACATTTCACGCCGCCCCTGCGATGCGGCACCTATCGCGCGGGCGCGAGGGCACGCCTCGACGCGACGCCTCGAAAACGTTCAATAAGCTGGTGAGATGCGTCCATGAGATGCATCGCGTTGCCTGGAATAAGCAAACGCTGTCAAACGTCTTTTCGTCAGGCAGACCGGCCGATTGACCGGAACTTGACTGCCCAGTCTTTCGATTTGCCTCGGAGCAACGTATGTCAGATCTTGAGAAGGTTGAATACGCTGTTTCGGCCGGAGCTTAAGGTCGCACGGAAGTTTGTCTCGGACAATTTCGACTACAACCCCTGGAACAGCCCCCTCAGAATGCACGACGCGGCCAGTGAAGCCTCAACAGAAGGAGAATCCCAGACAGAGTGAGGAACGTCACCCGTCGTGACGTCCAGTAGCGCGAAGCCGCGACACCAGCGGACCTTCACCTGATTCGCGTCAGCGCCCGTTACCACCGCCCCCAGTAGCCGAAGCGGAACGACACCGACGGGCCCCACCAGCCCGGCCAGCCATACCATGGGTAGGGGGCATAGTACGGAGGGTAGTAGGCGGGCGCGACGTACACGGGCACCGGATAGACGTACGCGGCTCCGCGCTGTGATGCCGGCGGAATGTTCTGCGCGTCGGCGCCGTTCGCAAGGCCATAGCTTTGAACGGGGACTTCGCGCTGTGTCGCGTAAGCAGGCACGGCCGGATAGTAACCGTATGGGTAATAGCCGTACGGGTAGTAGCCGACGTAGTAGCAGCCGGACAGTGCAAGTAGCGCAACGGCGCTACTTACGCGCATTGCCGCCGGGAAGAGTCCCATGACTTGTTCCTGGATGGTCGTGCGCCTGACGACCTCTCACAAGCTTAGCCTGGCCGGACTTTCGCCGCCGGCTTTCCCTTCGAACCCTGCCCGATGTCAACGTCAACCTCGCCTGCAGATTGCAATTACAGTCGTTCCACCACGACTTCGAGATACTCGCTCGGCAGCACAAGCGTCGCGTCGTTCGACCGGTTCCGGCTGTGGATCAGTGCCGTCAGATCGGCGAGGAACGCCGCCTGCGGTTCGCCTTCGAGTGCGGCGAAGGCCTTGTTCATCGGCCCATAGAACGTGCGGAATATCTCGATGAAATGCGCCGGCGAACGATAGCGGAACGTGAAATCGCGGTTGATTGTCGTGATGGTCCGGGCGCTGCCGTCGAACAGCTCTTCGAGGCGCGCCTTGGTGCCCCAGAGTGCCGGCGACTTCACGCCCGCCGGCGGCGGAATGTACTTGCCGATCGTCTTGAACACCTGCCCGATGAAACTCTCCGGCGTCCAGTTCGCAAGGCCGATCCGGCCGCCCGGCTTGCAAACACGCGCGAGTTCGGCCGCCGCTTTTGGCTGGTCCGGAGTAAACATCACGCCGAAGGTCGACATCACGACGTCGAATGAAGCATCCGCGTAGGGCAACGCTTCAGCGTCCGCTTCCTCGAACTGCACCACGAGTCCTTCAGCTTGCGCGCGCGCACGGCCCGAATCGAGCAGAGAGGCGACGTAGTCAGTCGACGTGACATCGCACCAGCGCCGCGCGGCGGCGAGCGTTGCATTGCCGTTGCCTGCGGCGACGTCGAGCACGCGACTGCCAGCGCGCACGTCGAGCGCTTCGCAGAGGTTTTCTCCGACGATCTGCAGCGTGGTGCCAACCACCGCATAGTCGCCTGTCGACCACGCTGCCTGTTGGCGGACCTTGACAGCGCCGAAATCGGTGACGGGTGCGAAAGCGGAATCAACAGCTGACATAAGGCGCTCCTCAATGACGGCGCAGCAAACGCACAAATGCGCGTTCGCGCTGCTCCTGTTTGCGCCGCAAAATGCATGGTTCTGGCGCGCCCGCGCGGCGATCGGGCGAAGCGAACCGGACCTGGAAAGGGTTAAGGCTAGTCGGGGCTGGCTGACGCGCAGCATGGTGTGAGCGCCAGTATCGGCAAGTCAGCCGTATCGAGGAATGACCAGGCGTCCAGATGTTTTGCGCAGAACGCCGGAACCGACGAGCGGTGTCATGGATGATCCCGCGTCTGCGGCTTGCGGTCGACCTCGCAAACGAACGAGTCGGAGATCTGAAATCCCAGCGCGCTCGCCGCGAGTTCCAGCCAGGCCCGGCATTCGTGGCTGACGTAGCTCTCGCGCGGTCGCACGAGTGCAAGTTCGAAATGGATGGCAGGTTTCACAATCGGTACCGAGACGAAGTGCCCGACATTGGCTTTCTCGATAACCGATCTGGGCAAAACCGTTACGCCCATTCCCGATGCCACCATCGCCAGAACGAAGTCGAGGTGACTGCTGCGGCCCACGATCGAGGGGACGAATCCTTGCGCACGGCACGCGTCTTCGATCAACCGGCACAGTTTGAAGTCTTGGGTGAAAGTGACCAGCGGGTGGCTCTTTAGCGCGAGAATCCTCATCGCCGAATGCGTGCTTATCTCGTGTCCCGGATTGACGACGAACATCAATTGATCCGCGGCGAACAGCTGTGCGACAAAGCGCTCCGTGTCGATGGGCAGCATCGCCGCGGCAATATCGATCTCGCCGTCGTCGAGCGCCTGTTCGAGGCGGCTTGAAAAGAACTCGGCAATTTGAAGCTCAATGCCGGGATATTCGCTTCGAAACCGCGCGATCACGCCGGAAAAAAACGTCGATCCCACCAGAGGGGGCAACCCTACGCGGAACACGCCTTTCAGCTCCGACTTCATGTCTGTCAATTCAGAGGTGAGTTGACGAGCCTGGCGCAGCATCTGGGTAGCGTGCCGATAAACCACCTCGCCTTCGCGAGTGAGTTTTACGGTCTTCGGCTCGCGGGTCAGCAAGCGAATCCCGCATTCCTCTTCAAGCAGGCGCACCGCGCGGCTGATTGCAGGTTGAGTGACGTGCAGGACCTCGGAAGCCCGGCTAAAGCCCCCGCAATTGACTACCTCGGCAAAATAGCGAAGCGCACGAATGTCCAAGAACCGCCCTATAACTATCGGTTATGTGCGGAAAATTATAGGCTTTCCTGCATGTCGGAACATTAATTTGCGCCAATCCGTTCCCGCCTTGATGCACGTGCGTCAACGCGCAAAAGCTATGCATCGGAGCGGGTATTGCCGACAGTTCAGCGAGGCGATCGGCAGGCTGCTTGCGCGACCGGCCTCTATAACAAAAGCTTATGGCGACGATGACTATAAATCACTTCATTTTTGTACCGCAGCCGACCACACTTGCTCGACCCGAATCGCATCACAGGCATGGCAGGAATTCAGATGACTCAGCGCGTGTCGATTGCAGTAATAGGAATGGGCGGCATAGGGGGTGTAGTGGCAAGCTGCCTTCAACTATCCGGGCGTGATCGGATAGTTGTATGCGCACGCCGCAATGTCGAAGCGATCACGCTGGAAACGCCCGAAGGTACACATCGTTTAACACCCGATGTCGTGACTAACCCCCTGCGGGCCGGCCAAGTCGACTGGATCGTACTTTGTACGAAGACGCAGGACACAGCGTCCGCTTCCGTCTGGTTCGAGCGCCTGTGCGGCCCCCACACGCGTGTCGCTGTGCTGCAGAACGGAATCGAACACGAACGGCGGGTCGCTCCTTATGTGGGAAACCGTGCCGTTGTCCCGGCAGTCGTATATTTCAATGGCAAGCGGCGCTCGGCGAACGACTTCAGTTTCCGCCATGGCAGCGAAGTCGACATCGTGATTCCGGACAGTGCTGCCGGTCAGGCCTTTGCAGCGCTTTTCGAAGGGACATCGCTAAGGGTGTCGCCCCAAAAAGATTTTGAGCAGCGCCGCTGGATAAAGTTGTTGTTGAATGCGGTCGCGAATCCGATCACGGCCCTGACGAGACGGCGCCTCGTGGTGTTTCAGCGAGACGATATTCAGAACGTCGCATCGGACATCATTCGGGAAGGACTCGCGGTCGCGCTCGCTGGCGGCGTCGAACTCGACGGGAACGCGCAGTCGCAGGTGCTGGAGCGACTCCTCGCTTATCCCCCGGACGAAGCGACGTCCATGTATTTCGACTTCATCAACGGACACATACTGGAAGTGGATGCCCTGACGGGCGCTATTGTACGAATGGGCGAATCGCTCGGCGTACCGACGCCCACGAACCGAATTGTATTGGCTCTACTGCAAGCGATAAACGACGGTGCAACACTCGGGGCGACTACGCCACAGTAACTCGCCCATCGTCGGCGCTCATCGTCGACGCGCTGACCATGTCGGGCGATGCCCGCGCGCACTTTCGCCGCATTCGACTAGCCGGCCGCCATCGCCGCCCGGCGGCAGAAGCAAGACGCCTTGATCGGAACGTCCGCCCGCGCTTGCGCAAGATCGAGCCTCTGCTTGATCAGCATCGACTCGACCTTTTCTCCACGACGAACGAGGCATTCGTGCAGCCCGTGAAGCGACCACAGATTGTCGGGGTGCTGGCAGGCCCGGCTCAGTTTGCCGTCGAGACCGAGGTCGGAGCGATAGACCGACTCCGCCTCTTCGATCCGCCCCTGCTCGAGCAGTAACGCGCCGAGCGCGTGGCGGGTCGGCTGCATCCATCCCCAAGGCTCGTCATAAGGCAGCGCGTCGCTTATCTCGACTGACCTGCGCAAATGCGCGAAGGCGGAATCGTAGTTGCCTTTGCGATACTCGAGTTCGCCATCCAGCATCGCGTCGGCCACGCTCAGGAGGTCGACGACCGTGTTGTTATGCACGAGCCGCGTGTCAGGCACCCGGCTCTTTGCCGCCATGAACGATGCCTTCTCTGCCTCGGCCTCGGCGACATTGCCAAGCGCTGAATGCGCGACCGCTTTGGCGTAATGGATCATGGCGACATTCGAGCAGTAGAGCTCCCTGTCTTCCGGCAAGTCTTGTTCGATGATTTCGCGCCATTTCCCGAAGCGCACGAACACATGCTGCTTCATGGTCAGGTAGCCTTCGAGGAAATCCGCCATGGGCGGCGATTCGACGCGCAGCACCGCTTGCGGGATCGTGTCGATCAGCTCTTCGGCCGCGGCAAGGGCCGGTGCGTACTGGCCAAGGAACGTCGCGCCGTAGATCGCGAAGTGGAAGTTGTGGATGACGTAGATCAGGTAGACGCCCGGATCGTCCGCATACGCGAGGAACCGGCGGTCGCTCGCCAGCGCCCTCTGGTTATAGGCGAGGACATCGTGGTAGTACCCGCACAGCACATCCAGGTGGGTCGGCATATGGATCAGGTGGCCCGCCTCGGGGACGATCCCTCGTAGCCGATCGCCGGCGCGCAGCGCGCGTTCAGGGAATGGCGACATTTCCATCAGGTGAACGTAGAGATGCAGCAGGCCGGGGTGATCCCACGCCGCCGGCACGCTATCGAAGGCGTGTTCGAGCACGGCCCTGCATTCCTCGGTGCCCGCTCCTTCGGCGGGCCTGCCCGAGCGCAGATCCCACATTTGCCACGGCGTCTCATTCATGATCGACTCGGCGAACACCGCGCGGACGTCGAGATCGTCAGAAAAGGCTTCGAAGACGTTGCGCATCTCCTTCGTGTACGCCTTGTCCCATGGCCTCATATCCTCGATCGCCTCGCGCTGGGGATAGCGCGCGGGCAGCGCTTCGATCATGGCCTGCTCGACCGGACTTGCGTTCCCCGCATGCGCGAGCGCACGCAATGCGGCGTCGTAAGAGGCCGACAACGCCAGCTGCCGACCGTGCGGGTCGTAACGATCCCACGGCAGGTTGTAATTCGGCCCCGACGCATAGCTGATACCCCAATGCGCCATCGCGCATTGCGGGTCATGCTCGAGCGCCTTCTGGAAGCACCTGATCGCCTCGCCATGGTTGAAACCAAAGAGCCAGTTGAGCCCCCTGTCGAACCAGACTTGGGCCTCCGGCGCGGAGGTGGTGATCTTGCGGCTGTAGGGTCCGAGATCGAAATAGGTCATACGCTGCTCCGTCATCTCAGTTGTTGCTTTGGGCCGTGTGTGCGGACCGCGTGCTCAGACCACGTGCCTGGACCGCGTGCCTGGACCGTGCGCGGCCGTGGTTCCACATGGCCAGCGAGCGGACAGGAATGGTCGGCTCCGTTGAAATTCTAGTTTCCCTGCTTGCGGGAGCAAACCGTCTATCGAGCGGCGGCGCGCTGCGCGGCCGCCCACGAGTGCAGGAAAACGGTATTCGTGAGACTGGGGTACCGCCACTTCCTACGCAAAACGCTGGAGCCGTTGTTGGGCGCGCACACTTAGGGCGCGGTCCGGCCAGGAAGCGACGTTCATGCATCTGAGTAAGATCGTCAACAATCGGCCTAGATTTGGCTAACATTTTCGGTTTGCACGCCCCGCCAACAGCGGTCAACTCCAAATTGCTTCAGAATACCGGCGGTTCAAGCCGCATCCTCGCCCTGTACACACACTTCACCGAGAGAACAAATGATCGATTCGTCTGCTGTAGCGAGTGTTTTCTCTGTCTATGCGGCAGGTGTCGTCATACCCGGACCGAACTTTGTCGCGGTCGTTCACAAAGCAGTTTCCGGTAGACGCTCAGACGCGCTCGCGCTTGTCGCTGGAATCGTGGCAGTCAATCTGTTCTGGGCGACTTGCGCCATCTTGGGTATCGGAATGGTGTTCGCCATTTTCCCGTGGCTGGCTGTTAGCGTTAGGCTTGCTGGCGCCGCCTATCTGATCTGGTTTGGACTGCGACTCATCGTGTCAGCGCGGGCAAGCGACTTGGCAGCGTCTTCCCCTCCGCAGACGCCGCTATTTCGTGCCGCATTCCTGCAAGGCGTCGCGACAAATATCGCGAACCCGAAGTCCATCGCCTTTTACGCTGCCGTGTTTTCCTCGGCAGCGCCCGCACACGTCTCCACGCCGACCTTCTTTGCCATGCTTGCTACTGTCGGTGCGACTGCGACGTGCTGGTACGGAGCAGTCGCGCTTGTTCTATCGCAGGCGGCGATCGCGACGGCGTATCGTCGCGTGAAGGCGTGGATCGACCGCGTGTGTGGAGGCCTCATTGTCGCGCTGGGTATCCGGCAGGCATTTCGTTAGCAAAGCACCCGATGGAGCCTATTTGACCGGCCGCTTGCGCACGCGTGCGAATGTCCCTTTCGGTCGGCTGCGGAAGTTCGCCGATCAGGGCGATGCAGCGCACATACCTTTTCGATGGATTTCCACGTTCGGCCAGGAAGCGGTCAGTCAACGCCAGCTTCTCGATTGGCCGGTCAGAAAGTAGCTGCCGTCATTCTCGGCGAGCGAGGAGGATAGCCAAAAACTGCACCGTCACCATCGAACGGTCCGGCCGCGATAATCCAGATACTCAAGGCCAGGACGCCCCAGCTTGGCCAAAAGGACATCCACGACGCCTGGAACGCTTTCCTCGATCGACAATCGCCCTTCGGGACCGCCCAGGTCAGTGCGCACCCAGCCGGGCGCCATCAGCAGCATGGCCCGCGACGTGTGCGCGTGACGCGCGGCAAAGCTGCGCATGAACTGGTTCAGTGCCGCCTTGCTGCCACGATAAAGCTCGCGCTGGCCGGATTCGTTGTCAGCGACGCTGCCTTGCCCGGACGACATGATCCCGATCAGACCATCCGGCCGAACCCGATCGGACAGGCTTTCGACTACCCGCATCGGGCTGAGTGCGTTGGTAATCATGAGACCCACAAAATCTTCCGTCGGCACCTCGCCGATGGTCTGCGTAGGATCAGGATTGGTAGTGCCCGCATTGACGAACAGTACGTCGAATGTTCGGCCGGACAAATGCTGGCGTAATGCCCGGAGCTGATCCGGCTGGGTGATGTCGAGCGTTTCGATGTCGACCCGACCAGGGTGCGCGTCGGCCAGCTCGTGCAGAAGCGTTCGTCCACCACCGGCGCGCACGGTCCCGACAACGTGCCAGCCCTTCCTCAGAAACTCCGCAGCCATGGCGTGGCCGAGACCGCGTGAAGCGCCGATAAGCAGGACAGTGGATATGTGGGCAGATGTGCGGTGCATGATGTTCTCCTTTCCCGGCAACGAATGCCATGAATTGTCGAGAGAACCCCGGATTTGCACCAGACGCCCGCCCCGCAATCCTCGATTGCACCAAACGCCATACGAGGTGAGTTTCGATTATTCTGGGCGGATGACACGCGTCGACCTGAACCTGCTGACTGCACTGGATGCGTTGCTGAGCGAGCGTAGCGTTACCGGGGCCGCCCGGCGCCTGAACCTCAGCGTCTCTGCCATGAGCCGCACGCTGACACGTCTGCGCTCGGCGACCGGTGATCGCTTGCTGCTTCAGGCCGGACGCACGCTGGTGCTAACGCCTTACGCCGAGCAACTGAGCCTGCGTGTTTCCACTTTGGTCCGGCAAGCGGAAGGCGCGCTGAGTCGCGCCGAACATCGGTTCGACATTTCCACCCTTGAACAACGTTTTACGCTGCGAGCCGGCGAAGGTTTCATCGATCTGCTTGGCGCGGCCTTGATGGACCGGGTCCACCGCGCGGCACCCGGTGTGCAGATTCGCTTTGCGCTCAAGCAGGACTGGAGCGCGCAAGCGCTGAGGGAAGGCACAATAGATCTGGAGATCGGTATCGTCAGGACATCCGCCCCCGAGGTACGAACGCGTTTGTTATTCCGCGATCGCTATGTCGGCGTATGCCGCCTCAAACATCCGCTGCTGGGCGATGAAAGGATCAGCGTAGCGCAATGGACTGAATACGGCCATGTGATGATCTCGCGTACCGGTGAAGCAGAAAACTCCGTCGACACGGCCCTGGAACTGCAAGGCATGCAACGAAAGCTATTGGTGGTGGTGCCGTCTTATACCAACGCCATGCAGTTAGTGCGTCGTTCCGACTTGCTCGCTGTCGTTCCGCGTTCCTGCCTCGGCAATGCATTTATTCCGGATTACGCGAGCGCCAACGGTTTGCAGTGCTTCGAGCTTCCACTATCCACACCCGCGTTCAACATCTCGGCGATCTGGCATCCGCGCCTCGATCACGATCCGCCTCATCGCTGGTTTCGCGGCCAGGTGCTGGATCTATGTTCGGCAGCCTATCCGCCGGACCTATTGACAGATTCGCCAGCGCTGCACAGTTAGCCCAGTCCACCGCACAGACATACGGAGCGTTTGACACCGCGTCATCAACACTGCACGCAGGTAGCTTTCTCGACCGACTCCTGTCGCCCCGAAAACGGACATTAGCGCCCGGAAGATAAATGACGGAATTGGGTCGGTCCGACATCATCAGCTGGCGTTCGGCGAGCATTGCAGCACGCTGGTTGTTGTCGCAACCGGCCGCGGATTTGCCGGGACAGCGTTCCCGGCCGTCTCATCAATTCCGTAATTTCGGTCTCACGAACTTGGCTCCAGTCTCACGAATTCCGTTTCCCTGCATGCGAGCCGCGCTGTCGCGCGCTCGCGACAGCGCGTGACACCTGTATGTTTATACAGTATTCTATGCGCAGCCTGATCGCCCGGTTTTCGGTCAATGCCTGCGATGCAGTTGCCCCGGCTCCGGGCGTCTCCCTGAAAAGGTGCTGTGCCATGAACACGCCAGTCGCACCGCCGCAGGTTGTCGCGCATGGGGCCACACTGGTTGCCGCTGAGCCGTCCACCTCGCATCCAATGCCGGAAATCGCCGCTTTTGTCGCGAGCCTGAAGGCCGCGTTCGGCGCCGCCGTCATCGACGATGCGATCCGGCGCGGCAAAGACGGCGAGCCGACGTTTCATGCGCGCGAAAACGGCCGGTCGGTCGGAACCGTTGAGGCCCCCGCGTACAATGCGTGGCACGTCGACGGCAAGACGCTGCGCGACCGGTATTTCTGCGCAGGGTGCGACGGTTCGTGCGTAGGCCAAAACGTCAGCTGCCGCATCAATGGCCGGTGAGTCTGTTGGCGGAATGCGAATAGCGGAAAGGAGTGAGCGGAATGAACACTGCAATGCTGCGACTTTCGATGGGCCCTCTGCTTCAAGCCCCGCTTCGACTTCTGGCGGCCGCCTCAGGTTTGCTCGCCGCGGCGTTGCCCGCTCTCTCGTTGCTCGCTGCCGCACCCGCTGCGCAGGCCGGCGAACGCATCATCGAGATCTGGAATCCGCCCGAAGCGCGTCAGCCTATGCGTTCGCCGGACGCACGGCCAGGCGCACATCTGATCGGCAAGACCGCCACGCCGCCGCATCATCGAAAGGTGCTTGCGCATCGCAGTGCATCGGCGCCGCATCAACATCAAACGGCGCAGCAAAGCGTGCCACGAGGTTCGATGCAAGGTTCGATGCAAGGCTCGCCGCAAGGCCCGCATCAGGCTGCGAACCCGGCGCCCACTCAGGCCGCTAACGAAGCCGCCCGTCATGCAACGGCGCCGGCCATCGATGCGAGCCGCCTCAAGCACAACGAAGTCCCGCCGCCGAAGCACGATATCTCGCACTTCGAGGACATTCCGCGCATCGTCACGCCGGAAGGCAACGTGTTGCGCGTCGGCACCGGTGGTGCGACCGCTCAGGTCATGCACTAATGCAAGCGCGGCACTACAAGGGCTATTCGATCTGGGGTCACGCGATCCGCCAGCAGGAAGGTTATGCGGCAAGCGGCACGATTACATCCGGAGCAAAGGTCGTCGAAGCGTCCGGCATTCTTGCGCACGTGAACACGGAAGAAGAAGCGGAAACGGTCGGGCTCGAATGGGCCGAGGCGTGGGTCGATAGCCATAGCTAGCGAAAAGCGCAGAAGTCAGCACGCCGCGATGCAATCGATCTCGATGTCGAAATGTCCGGGCCATGCCGGCACGTTGATAAAAATCCGGGCCGGCGGATTCGGCCCGAAGAAGCGCGCATAAATTCCGTTGACCACCGCGAATTGATCGACCGACGTGCAATAGACATTGCACTTCAACACCTGATCGAGCGACGAACCCGCCGCCTCGACGCAGGCCTTCAACTGGTTCAGCACGAGTTCGGTTTGCCGTTCGATCGGTGCATCGACGATCTCGCCGGTCTGAGGATCGAACGGCGGAAAGCCCGACACATAGACCGTGCCGTTGTGGCGCGTGACGGCCGAAGTCGGTGCTTTCCAGCGCTCAAGCCATGTCGAAAGCGGTTCGACGCGTAGGGTTTCGCGAGCCATGTCTGAAACTCCGGTTCAAGCGCCGCGTTTGAACAAGCCGTTGATATCGCCGCCGCCCGGCGCATCGGGAAAGCCCTCGAAACGCCCCTCGGCAAGCCCTTGCGCCGCGCGCATCAAACCGCCCCACGCCGCACGCGCCAGCCCGCCGCCGGTGCTGATGCGCCGCACGCCCAACGCCTCGACAGCGCGCAACGTCAGCCCGGAATTCCCTCCGATCAGCAGATTCACCGGCTTCGGCGCGACGGCGGCAACCACGGCCTCGATCTGTTCGCGCGTGCGAATGCCCGGTGCGTACAGGCAGTCGGCCCCGGCCGCCGCGTAGGCCTTCAGGCGCGCGAGCGTATCGTCGAGATCGGGCACCCCGGCAAAGAAGTTCTCCGCGCGCGCGACAAGCAGCGTATCGCCGCCTGCCTTGTCGATCGCCCGACGTGCCGCGCCAAGCCGTTCTACGGCTACGTCGATCGGAAATAACGGCGCATCGGCGCGCCCGGTCGAATCTTCGATCGATAGCCCCGCC
This sequence comes from Paraburkholderia sp. 2C, assembly GCF_054589215.1. Lineage (NCBI taxonomy): Bacteria > Pseudomonadati > Pseudomonadota > Betaproteobacteria > Burkholderiales > Burkholderiaceae > Paraburkholderia > Paraburkholderia sp. 2C. The sequence continues at coordinate 52,019 of NZ_BAAILL010000012.1, forward strand.
ACGCCCGTTTCAACCGCAAGCGCAACGCTTTGCGCGACGCCTTCGGCATCGTCCGCAAAACCGTTTTCGAAATCCGCATTGATCGGCAGATCGGTCGCTTCGACCATCTCGCGCAAATGCGCAAGAATCGCGTCGCGCGGCAGATTGTTGTCCTCGCGTCCGCTCGACCATGCGAAGCCCGCGCTCGTCGTGGCGAGCGCCTTGAAGCCGAGCGACTGCAAATAGCGGGCGCTGCCGGCGTCCCACGGATTCGGCAGGATAAAGCAGCCTGATGCGTGCAGCGCGCGGAAAGCGGCGCGCCTTTCTGCGGTGGTGCGTGACATCGGATGTCTCCTTCAGAAGGAATCGCAACCGCTACCGCGCTTAAATCAGCAACGGCTGCACCGCGCCCGATTCGAGCGCAATCAACGTGGCTTTGGTTGGTATGCCGCCGGCAAAGCCGGTCAGATCGCCGGATGCGCCGATCACACGATGGCACGGCGCGATGATTGAAATGGGATTGCGGCCGTTCGCCGCGCCGACTGCGCGCGTCGCCTTCACATCGCCGATCTGCACGGCAATCTCGCGGTAGCTGCGTGTCTCGCCGAACGGAATGGTCAGCAGCGCATTCCACACTTTTTTCTGGAATTCGGTGCCGATAAACTCGGTGGCCACCTCGAAACGCGTGCGCGTACCGTCGAAATATTCGCCCAGTTGGCGCGCGGTGTCGACCAGCACCGGGTGATCGTCCGCCTCATGCATCTCGCCGAGTTTCACGCGGCCCGGCCGGTCGTTTTCCCACAGAATCGCGACAAGATTCTCGCCGCGCGCCACGAGTTTCAGCTTGCCGACCGGCGACGCGACAATCTTGAACACATACGGCATTGCGCTCTCCTTCGCCGCGGACCGTGCGGTATTTCCGCCGCCGGCCCGCTCAACGCCAAAAGCAGAAGCATAAGCGCAATCCCGCCACAACCTTACACGTCGACGTGAAATGTCGCGACAACCTCCTCCATCATCAGCGCCTGCTCTTTCAGCGACGTGCTGGCGGCGGCCGCCTGTTCGACCAGCGCCGCATTCTGCTGCGTGGTGCGGTCGAGCTGCGTGATCGCGATATTGACCTGTTCGATGCCTTCGCCCTGCTGCACCGATGCGCCGGCAATTTCATTGACGATCGCGTCGACATTCGTCACCGATTCGATCACGCTGCGAATCGCCGCCTGCGCATCGGCGAACAGCCGGGTGCCGCCTTCGACGCTCGCCGACGAACGTTCGATCATCTCCTTCACGTCCTTCGCCGCGCTCGCTGTGCGATGCGCGAGCGTACGCACTTCGCCGGCCACGACCGCGAAGCCCTTGCCCTGCTCGCCGGCGCGCGCCGCTTCGACGGCGGCATTGAGCGCAAGGATATTCGTTTGAAATGCGATGCCTTCGATGGTCGAGATCATCGCGGCCATTTCCGCCGAGCGCCGGCCGATTTCGTGCATCACATCGACGGCGCGTGTGATCACCTCGCCGCTCGCCGATGCTTTCGTCGACGCCTCGCGGCTCAGCAGCCCCGCCTGTTTTGCGTTGTCCGCGTTGTGGCGTACGGTGGCGGTCAGCTGTTCCATGCTGGCCGCCGTTTCTTCGAGCGACGCCGCCTGTTCCTCGGTGCGCCGCGATAGATCGAGGTTGCCCGCCGCGATTTCCTCGCTGCCGGTCAGCACCGATTCGGCGCTCGTCTTCGTCGTGGTGATCGTGCGGCTGAGCGCTGCGAGCAGTTCGTTCATGCGCAGCTTGATCGAGGCGAGTTCGTCGCGGCCGCTTGCGTCGAGCCGGCCTCGCAAATCGCCGGCGCTCGCCTGCTGCATGCTGCCGGCGAGTGCGTTCACATCGGCGCCGGTTCTGCGCGCAAACGCGACGAACAGATACAGCGCAACGCCCACCGACACGGCGCTCAACACACTAAGCACCGCGATATGCACGGCCTGCGCATGCGCACGCGCATCGAGCAGCGTTTTCAGCAAGGCGGACATTTGGCCATGCGCGCGATAGACCGCATCGACGGCGCGCGTGCCGGAGTCGAAGTACGCATTCGATTCGGGCGCCGGCGCATTCGGGTTCGATGCGAGGTCCTCGACCGTCTTGTCGAACGCATCGGCATCGTCGAAGTTCAGGCGCTGCATGACCGACGCGGCATCGTTCGTGCCCAGTGCGCGCTGCACACGCTTCACGTCGTTACGCACGGTGCGGATCTGATCGCGCAGAAACACGGCGTGCACGCCGAGCGCCGCGCGGTCGGCGTCGCCCAGCGGCGCCTGGCTTTTTGCCGCAGCGGCAAGCGCGGCCGCGCCTTTGCCGCGCGTGATCGCGGCCATTTCGGCGGCGGCCGGCAACGAGAGCGCCACCGAGTTCGCCAGATAGTAGGTCGCGGCGTCGGGATCGAGCGCGAGTTGCGACGCGTCCGCGAGATCCGCCGTAAATGCGAAGATCGTGCGCACGAGCGCCGTGTGCGCGTCGAAGACGTCCTTGCCCGGGCCGGTCAGCGGCATCTGCGCAAGCTGCGTGTATTGCTCGGACAACGAGTCCGTTTGCGCACTGAGATCGAACGACTTCGTTGCCGCCGTCTGCGCGCGCAGTGCTGCAATGAGCCGCTGCGCGTCGGCGTTGGCCGCATCGAACGCGGGACGGATCGACTGATTGCCGGCCATCAGCGACGCGCTCGCGCCGCGGCGCTTCTGCACCGCTTTCAGCAACGCCTGGGTCGTCTCGAGCAAGCGAATGCCGTCGAGTTCCTCGCGCGTCGATACATAGAAATTCACTTCGTCGTTAAGGATCGCGTACAGGCATACCGCAAGCGGCAGCATAAACAGCAACGCAAGCACCACGAGCTTGCGCGACATTTTGAGGCGGCCCATCAAAGCCATTCCGGGAGCAAAAAAACGCATCGTGTACATCCTGTGATTCGGGTTCAGGTTGCAACGGCGGCGTGCGCAAGGCCTCGTAGCTCGAGAGACATGTCACGTCGACGTCACATCCCTATTACGGCTGGCAAACCCTGAACTGAAACGATGCGAAGCGGATTTTTCGCGTGGCACCACCGCGGGGCGCAATACGCATTGCGCTGGTGCCGGTCACGCAAAAAATCCGCTAAAAAAACGCCTGTCTGGTGCAGCAAGGGTGCGTGAACTTCACATTCACATAACAGCGTCGCACCAGCGTTCCCATGCGCTGCGATACGCGGCTTCGACTTGTACCGCGAAGCGCGCGCCGTCCATCAGCGGCGAAGCGGCGAGGCGCGCACGTAAGCCCTCGCGCACATGCGCGACATGCGGCAAGTCGCGCGCGAGCCGCAGCGCAATCTCGACGAACTGCGCGTCGCTGTGCGCGACGAGTTCGGCAAGGTCGAGGTTCATCGACTGGCTCAGGCCCGCGCGTCCGACGGCCGTCGCACCGACGCGCGTGACCACCGGCACGCCCATCCAGCTCGCGTCGAGGCTCGTCGTATGGCCGTTGTAGGGAAACGTGTCGAGGCCGATATCGATCTCCTGATAGGTGCGCAGATAGTCGGCGCGCGACTGGAACTTAACGAAGCGCACCCGCTCGCTGCCGATGCCATGCGACGCGAGCCGCTCGACGAGCCGCGTACGCGGGGAGCCTTGCGGCGCCATCAGCAGCAAGCGCGCGTTGCCGGCTTCGTGCAGCACGCCACGCCACATCTGCAGCGTGCGGTCGGTCAGCTTGCACGGATTGTTCAGGCATCCGAATGTCACGAAGCCGTTGTCGAAGGCGGGCAGCGCGTTGACGGCCGGCATGTCGGCCGGCTTGATCGACGCGGCCAGCGGGTCGTAGCACCAGAACGAGTCCGCCAGACGAATCGACTGCTCGCTGTAGTGGCGATCGCTGCCCGGCGGGTCGAGCCACGGATCGGTCAGCCGGTAGTCGATCGCATCGATGCCGGTCGTGCCCGGATAGGCAAGCCACGCGATCTGCACCGGCGCCGGCTTGCGCGCGAACAGCAACGGACGCGCGTCGGACATATGCATCGTCAGGTCGAGCAGGATATCGATGCGGTCGCTTCTGATCTGCTGCGCGAGCTGGTCGTCGTCGAGTGTGCGCACGTCGCGCCATGCGTCGGCATGGCTTTTGACGCGTTCGGTTACTTCGTCAGGCCGCGCGACGCTCGAATAGCAGTAGATGTCGAAGCGCGCATGGTCGTGGTGCGACAGCAGCGGCATCATGAAGAGCGCCTGGCAGTGGTTCCGAAAATCGGGCGAAACGTAGCCGATGCGCAGGCGTCGTGCGCGCTCCTGGCTGCCTGGCCGCGCATGCGGCTCGCGCGCGGCGCGGTAACGCGCTTCGTGCCGCGCGGACCAGCGGCGGCATTCGTCGAACGGCGTTTCGGGGTCTTCGGCGCTGAACGTCAACGCATACGCAAGATTGCTGTGCGCGACCAGGTTGTGCGGATCGCACCTCAGCGCTTCGCGGTAACAGGCGAGGCCCTCTTCGATGCGGCCGGCGTCTTTCAATACCGTGCCGAGATTGTTGTGCGTGACCGCGTGATAGGGATCGATTTCGCGCGCACGGCGCAGGCGCGTTTCGGCTTCGTCGATACGACCGAGCGTGCGCATCAGTGTGGCCGCGTTGTTGTGCGCGGCGACGAGATTGGGGCGTAGTGCGATGGCTTGATCGAATGCTTCGGCGGCGCGTGGCGCGTCGCCAAGCTCCTTGAACACGTTGCCGAGATTGTTATACGCGTCGGCGTGCGCGGGGTTCAATGCAATTGCGTGTTGATAGAACGATGACGCTTCGTGCGTTTTGCCCAGCGCATGCAGCGCGTTGCCGAGGTTGTACGCGGCCTCGGGGAAACCAGCGTCGAGTTCGAGCACGCGCGCAAGAAGCGTCGCGGCGGTCGTGTAATCGCGGCGCGCCATCAGCGCGACGCCGAGGTTCAGCAATGCGTAAGGCGAAGCCGGCGCGGCATCGACCGCCGCTTCGAGCAAAGGAATCGCGGCGTCGATGCGTCCGCGCGCCTGCAGCAGCGTGCCGAGGTTCGTCAGCGCGTTCGCGTCGCGCGGTGCGACGGCGAGTGCGCGACGATAGGCGTGTTCCGCGTCGTCGAGCGCATGTTGCTGGCGATAGCTGTTGCCGAGATTGTTCAGCGCATCGATATGCGTCGGGTCGAGTTCGACGGCACGCGAGTAGGCGTCGATTGCGCGAGGATAGTCCGCGAGCGCCTGGCGCGCCGTGCCCATCGCAAACAGCAGGTCGGCCGACGGCGCGTCGAGCGTCAGCACGCGTTCGTAGGCGCGCACCGCGTCGGCAAAACGTTGCGCGGCCGCGAGCACCTGGCCGCGTGCGAAATGCAGGCGCGCGACGTCGGGCGCGTGAACGATCGCGTCGTCGAGCCACGCGAGCGCGGCATCGTAGGCGCCGCATTGCAGTTCGAGTACGCCGAGCCGCAGCAGGATGTCGGCGTCGGCGGCCCGGACCGCAAGAATGCGTTGATAAAGATCACGCGCCGCGGCGAAATCGCCTGCGACGTGCCGCTCCCTTGCCAACGCGAAAGTTTGATCGACCTCCATGGTGCGCCCCGTTGAATCGCGCGACGAAATTGCGCGTGTGTTTGCGTGCGTGCGCGATCATATCGCGGCATTGACGATGGACGGTGACAACACGCCACGCAAGAGCTTACGGATAGCCATCAAACGATAACCGACACCGGGCTTTGCGCGACCGTGCGCCATCCGGACTGCTGCGGCCTGACTAATCGCCGCGCGCCATCCACGTCTGCGCCTCTGCCATCTGGTCCACGGCAAGACCGAACCATTCGACCAGAAAGTCGACGAACGCGACGACCTTGGCCGATACGTTGAGCCGTTCGCCATACACCGCATGCACATCGGCGCCCGGCAGCGACCATTCGGGCAGCACGAGCTGCAATGCGCCGGAACGCAAATGCGGGTACACGTCCCATTCGGAGCGCATCAGCACGCCGTGACCGTCGAGCGCCCAGACCAGCGCGGTTTCGCCGTCATTGCTGCTGAGCGCGCCGCGCACCTTGATCGTTTCGTGCTTGCGGCCGCGGCGCAGATGCCAGGTGCCGTAGGCGGCGTCGTTTTCGCGCAGCACGATGCATTGGTGGCCGTGCAGATCGCGCGGCGTGGCCGGCATACCGGCGCGCGCGAGATAAGCCGGCGATGCGCACAGGAAGCGCCGGTTCGGCGCGATCTTGCGCGCGACGAGCCGCGAATCGGGCACCTCGCCGAACCAGATGCCGACGTCGTACGCTTCATCGGCAAGCCGGATCGAACGGTCGGTCAGCGTGAGCTGCACCTCGACTTCAGCGAAGCGCCGCGCGAACTCGGACACCGCGGGCGCGATATGACGCCGGCCGAAGCCGAACGTCGCATTCACGCGCAACAGCCCCTTCGGTACGGCGCGTGCGCTCGACACCATGCGGTCGAGCTCCTCGAACTCGAGCAGCAGACGCGCGCCATGCGACAGATACAGTTCGCCTTCCTGCGTGACGCTGATGCGCCGCGTCGTGCGATTCAGCAGCCGCACGCCGAGGCGCGTTTCCATGCGCGCGAGGCGCGCGGTCACGGCGGGCGGCGTGACGCCAAGCTCGCGCGCCAGCGCGGACAGGCTGCCGTGCTTGACGAGTTGCACAAAGAACGCGAGATCGGAGATCGAATCCACTTACCGGCCCACTTATAAATTGAAGTTAAAAATAGATTAAAGAAGAATGCATTATATGCGCCGACCATCTGTATAGACTATCCCCCGTAACGAAGCTGTCAGCGTCGTTACGCCAATAAAAGCTCTCTACTTCGGCCCCCTACCATTGGAGGAGATGTGCCGCGCACGTTGTATCAGAAGCTCGTCGAGTCACACACCGTGGCCCGTCTCGACGCGGAGCACGTCCTGCTTTACGCGGACCTGCACATCATGAATGAGTACACCAGCCCGCAGGCGTTCAACGGCCTTGTCGAACGCGGTATCGGCGTGCTGCGGCCGAAACAGCAAATGGGGGTCGTCGATCACGTGATTCCGACGAAACCCGATCCGGTCGGCAAGCGAGTGATCGCCATCGACGCGGCCTCGCGTCAGGCCGCCAATTTCACGCGCAATTGCACGCGCTACGGCATCAAGCTGTTCGACGTCAACGATCCGCTGCAAGGCATCGAGCACGTCGTCGCGCCCGAATCCGGCCTGATTCGCCCCGGCATGGTCGTGCTGTGCGGCGATAGCCATACCACCACGTACGGCGCGTTCGGCGCGCTCGGCTTCGGCATCGGCACCTCGGAAATCGAGCACGTGCTGGCCACGCAGACGCTGTCGTACCGCGTGGCGCGCACGATGCGCATTCATATCGACGGCCTGCTGCCCGCCGGCACCACATCGAAAGACCTCGTGCTGCGCGTGATTGCGAAGATCAGCGCGCAAGGCGCGCGCGGCTACGCGGTCGAATACACGGGCGAAGCGATTCGCGCGATGTCGATCGAAGCGCGCATGACGCTATGCAATATGACCGTCGAAGCCGGCGCGCGCGCGTCGCTCGTCGAACCCGACGACGCGACCTTCGCGTATCTGCGCGCCCATCGCGGCAACCTGAGCCAAGCGCAAATGGAAGAGGCGATCGCGGCATGGCGGTCGCTGCGTTCGGACGCGGACGCGCAGTTCGACAGCACCGTCACGATCGCGGCTGCCGAGGTCGCACCGTACGTGACGTGGGGCACGAGCCCCGACCAGGCGATTCCGGTGGACGGCGTGATTCCGGCGCCGGCCGACGGCGCCGATCACATCGTCAGCGCGGCAACCGCGCGCGCGCTCGACTACATCGGCCTCGCCGCCGGTTCGAAGATCGAAGGCACGCCGATCGACCGCGTGTTTATCGGCTCGTGCACGAACGGCCGCATCGAAGACCTGCGCGCCGTCGCCGCGATGCTGCGCGACGGTATGCGCGTCGCGCCGACCGTGCGCGCGATGATCGTGCCGGGCTCGGGTGCGGTGCGTCAGCAAGCGGAGCAGGAAGGCCTGTCGGAGATTTTCATCAAGGCCGGCTTCGAATGGCGCCAGCCCGGCTGCTCGATGTGTCTCGCGATGAACGACGACGTGTTGCGTCCGGGCGAGCGCTGCGCATCGACCACAAACCGCAATTTCGAGGGCCGCCAGGGCCGCGACAGCCGCACGCATCTGATGAGCCCGGCGATGGCGGCGGCCGCGGCGATCGCGGGCCGCATTACCGATATCCGCCATTGGCAGCAACAGGGGGAGCACTAACGTGCCTGATTACTCGCGCATAGAAGGCGTCGCAGCCCCGCTGCCGATCGCGAACCTCGACACCGACCAGATCATGCCGAAGCAGTTTCTGCTCGGCACTGACAAATCGGGCCTCGCCGCGGGCCTGCTGTACGACTTGCGCTTTGCGCCGGACGGCAGCAAGCGCGCCGATTTCGTGCTCAATACGCCCGCGTACGCCGCGGCGAAGGTACTCGTCGGCGGACCGAATTTCGGTTGCGGCTCGAGCCGCGAACATGCGGTGTGGGGCTTGCTGCAAAGCGGCATCGAAGCCGTGCTCGCGCCGAGCTACGGCGAAATTTTCTACTACAACGCGGCGAACAACCGGCTGCTCGCGATCGTGCTGAAGCCCGAGGAAATCGACGAGATCACCGCCGAAGTGTCGAACGCGGCGACCAATGCGATCGAAATCGACGTGGCCGCGCAACGCGTGCGCACCGCCTCGGGCCGCACGTACGCGTTCAGAATGGACGAGCGCCATCGTCAGATGTTCCTCGAAGGGCTCGACGTGCTCGGCGCGTCGCTGAAGATGCTGCCGCAGATCGAAGCGTTCGAGCAGCGGCATCGCGCGGAAAATCCGTGGGCGGTCGTGCTGCCGCTGCCGGACAGCGATGGCGCAAATGCTGCTGCGGCGCACGCGTAGGCCATTTCACCGGCCGCCCCGGCGCCTGCCGTTTTCAATCAACTAGAACCAGTATGGAGAACCTCGCAATGAAACCCCTGATCGGCCTGATGCTCGGCGACGTCACTGGAATCGGCCCGGAGCTGATCGTCAAGCTGCTGTCGCTGCCCGAGACGCGCCAGAAGGCGAACGTCGTGATCATCGGCGACGAGCGTGTGCTCGAACTCGGCATGAAGGACGCCGGCCAGCGCATTCCGTACGTGAAGATCGCGAATGTGAAAGAGGCGGTGCACGACGCGGCCGCAGTGCCGCTCATCGATCTGCGCAATATCGACCCGGCCCTGTACGGGCGCGGTCAGCTGAACGCCGAATCGGGCCGCCTCACCGGCGAGACGCTGAAGATCATGACGGACCTCGCGCTGGCCGGCGAGCTCGACGGCATCTGCTTCGCGCCGCTGAACAAGGCGGCCCTGCATCGCGGCGGCTGGAACTACCACGACGAGCACCAGATGTTCGCCGCCTGGACGAAGCATGAAGGCTACTTCGGCGAAGTCAACATCATTCCGCAGTTCTCGACGTTTCGCGTGACGTCGCACGTCGCGCTGCGTCAGGCCGTCGATATGGTGAAGCCCGATCGTATCGAAGGCGCGCTCACGCTCGCCCACGACACGATGCGCGCCTTCGGCAAGAGCGCGCCGCGTATCGGCGTCGCGGCGCTCAATCCGCACGGCGGCGAAAACGGTCTGTTCGGCGACGAGGAAATCAAGATCATTCGCCCGACGCTCGAAGCGCTGCGCGCGAAGGGTCTGGCGAGCGAAGGCCCGTTTCCTTCGGATACCGTATTTATCAAGGCACGCCGCGGCGACTTCGACGCAGTCGTGATCATGTACCACGACCAGGGGCAGATCGCGACCAAGCTGCTCGGCTTTTCGCAGGGCGTGACGCTGACGGGCGGACTGAAAACCGTCTATGCCACGCCGGCGCATGGCGTCGCCTACGACATCGTCGGTCAAGGCACCGCGGACGTCGGCGCGACCGCCGCCGCGTTCGACGTCGCGACCCGCACCGCCGCCGCCCGCAAGACCGCGCGTGAAGCGCTCGCGCATTGAGGGTCGCCGCAGCACGGCAATCGGCAGCACCCGCATCGACACCGCTGCGCCGCCCGGAGACGGCGCGCAGCGGCACGCAACAACTGAACCGCAACAATATAAACACGCTTTAGCCTGGAGTCAGCCATGCCCATGTTTGAGAATTTCACAAAAACCACGATCAAGACGAACGGCGCCGAGATAGTGACGGTCAAAGGCGGCGAAGGCCCGCCGCTACTGCTGATGCACGGCAACCCGTTCAACCATCTGTCGTGGCACAAGATCGCACCGCGGCTGGCCAGGGAATTCACTGTCGTCTGTACCGACCTGCGCGGCTATGGCGATAGCTCGAAGCCGCCCGGCGGTGGCGATCACTCGAACTACTCGTTCCGCGCGATGGCGCAGGATCAGGTGGAAGTGATGGAAACGCTCGGCTTCACGAAGTTCTACGCGGCAGGCCACGATCGCGGCGCGCGCGTGCTGCACCGGATGTGCCTCGACCATCCGACCAAGGTGACGAAGGCCGGCTTTATGGACATGCTGCCGCAGCACCATCTGCTGAACAACGTGACGCGCCAGTGGGGCAAGTTCTCGTGGCACTGGTTCTTTATGGTGCAGGACTATCCGACGCCGGAAACGATGATGGGCGCGGACCCGGAGTTCTTTATCCGCCGCAAGCTGTCGAAGACCGACCAGGGCACGAGCTTCTTCGGCCCCGAAGCGCTGCAGGACTACATCCGCTGCATCAAGAACCCGGCAGTGATCCACGCGATGTGCGAGGACTATCGCGCAACCTTCGGGGTCGACCTCGACATGGATACCGCCGACTACGACGCGGGCAAACGCGTGACCACGCCTTCGCTGATTCTGTGGGGCGCGAAAGGCGGGGTCGGGCGCAATCACAACGCGGCCGAAGTATGGGGCCGCTACGCGACGAACATCGTCAAGACCGCGACGGTGCCGTCGGGCCACTATCTGCAGGAAGAGTGTCCCGACGAAACCTATGAAGTGCTGTCGAGCTTCTTCCGCGGTTGATACGCAAAACTGCGCGCAAACCGAGCGCCGCCGGGTAACCGGCAAACCTTCTCGCAGCAGCGCGCGCGGCGCTGCATCCGCTGCACGTTGACTGGCAGCGCCGCGCACCTTAGCACCTCTTTCTTATAACAACGAATGGAGGAAGACATGTCCCCTTCGCAGCCAACGCGAAGCAGGGCGAGGATCACGTTCATCCTGCTTTGCCTCATGGCCTTCATCATGTACGTCGACCGCACGAATATTTCGGTCGCGGCGCCCGTGATGAGCAAGGAACTTGGGTTCAACAACACCCATCTCGGCTTTATCTTTTCCGCTTTCGCGATCGCCTATAGCTGCTTCATGATTCCGGGCGGCTGGCACAGCGACCGCATCGGCGCTCGCAAAGGCCTGTTGCTGTACGGCTCGCTATGGGCAATCGCGACGATCATCACCGGTATGGTCGGCAGTCTGGTCGCGCTGATCGCCGCGCGGTTTTTTGTCGGCGTCGGCGAAGCGCCAATCTATCCGACCGCCGCGCGGATGATCGCCCGCGTGATTCCCGAAGACCGCCGCGGCTCAGCACAAGGCGCGATGCACGCAACCGGCCGTATTGCGAATGCGCTCGCGCCGCTGATCGTCACGGGTCTTATCGTCGCGTTTTCGTGGCGCTTCACGTTCATTATTCTCGGCGGCATCACGCTTGTTTATATGGTCGTGATGTATGTGGGCCTGAACGAGGCGAAAAAGCACAGCGACGATGTGCAAAGCCATACCGCTCAGGCTCAGACGGCAGCAGCGATACACACGCCTCAGCGCAAACCGCTCGACTGGCGCGACATGATCCGCCGCGTGTGGCCCGCTACCGCCGCGTGCTTCTGTCACGGCTGGGTGCTGTGGTTCTTCCTGAACTGGATCCCGTCGTTTTTCTCGCAGCGCTACGGCATGAAGCTCTCGCATAACGCGATCTTCTCCGCGCTCGTGCTACTGGGCGGTTCGCTCGGTACGTTCGCGGGCGGCATGCTGACCGACTGGCGCTTCAAACGCACCGGCAACCGGCTGCGCGCGCGCCGCGAAGTGATTATCGTCGGCTTCCTTTCGTCGATCATCTTCCTGATTCCACTGCTGCTGACGCACGACGTCACGATCAGTTCGGCGTGCCTCGGGCTGGCGTTCTTCTGCTCGGAACTCGCAGACTCGCCGCTCTGGGTGGTCGGCACGGAAGTCTCGCGCGAACACTCCGCCACGTCGAGCGCGTGCACCTTCACGGGCATGGCGCTGGCGGGCGCGGTATCGCCGGTCGTCGTGGGCATGCTGCTCGATGTGTCGCACGGTAGATGGGCAGTCGCGTTCGCCGCGTCGATCGTCGTGCTGCTGCTCGGCCCGCTCTTTACGCTGAAGATCCGGCTCGACGACGATCTGCCGCCCTCTTCCGGCAAAGCCAGGGAAAAGGCGACCGCAGCGGGACCGAATCTGGCGCACGCACCGTCCCGTTAGTTAGCGCGATGCCGCAAGCGTGAACGCGGCGGCCACGCACGGCATTCACGCGGTCAATTAGTTTCAAAGCAGCTTTAAAACGCGCTTCAAAGCGCTTCAACCCCGAAAGCGCCGATCCGGATGCGCAACGACCCGCGCATACCGGACTGAAACATCGAAATGGATGGGGCGCTCTCACGCCCGTACTCAGTATCACTAATTAATGATCGACGCGCGACGTGGCTATTCCGCGAGGTGGCCGTCGGTCGACTAAATGAGGAAACGAGATGAGCATTGGAGGAGCAGCAATCAGGATCAGGCCGCTTTTATTCGGCGTGCTGGCAACGTCGTTGAGCGCGAGCGCTTACGCGCAGTCGAGCGTGACGCTGTACGGCATCGCCGATGCCGGCCTGGAATTTCTCACCGGCGCGCCCAACGCGCAGGGCAAAGCATCGCATCTGCTGCGCGAGGAGTCGGGCGGCGTGAAGAGCAGCCGGATCGGCTTGAAGGGGGCGGAAGATCTCGGCGGCGGGCTGAAGGCAATCTTCCAGCTCGAAGGCGGCATCGACATCACGAAGGGCAAGTCGCTGCAGAGCGGACGGCTGTTCGGCCGGCAGGCTTACGTGGGACTGAGCAGCCGCTACGGCGCGCTCACCTTCGGCCGGCAGCGCGTGCCGATGTACGACTTCTCGGTGCGTTACGATCCGCTCGACTACAACATCTATGGCCTGAAGCAGACCGACGGGCAATTCACGGGCCGGGCCGACAACTCGGTCAAATATCGAGGCAGTGTCGGCCCGGTCAGTTACGAGGCGCTCTACAGCACGGGCTACGACGCGACGATTCCGGACGGCGGCCAGGTGCCCGGCGCATTCAAGGTTGGGCGCGAAATCGGCGCAGCCGTTCAATATGCGAGCGGGCCGTTCTCGGCGATGGTGACCTACGATCTGCGCAACGGCACGTCGATCGCGACGCAGTCCGGCAAGGAGCAGCACCTGGCGGCGGCGGCGACGTACACGATCGGCAAGGCCAAGGCGTACCTCGGCTACCGGTGGCTGAGCAGCACGCTGCCGCTCGATTCGACCACCCAGGGGCATGCGAACGAGTTCTGGACCGGCCTCGAGTACCGGGTGTCCGTGCCGCTCTCGATTGCCGGCGCGGTCTTCTGGACCGACATCACATCGGCGAGCCAGCGGCCGATCTATCTGGCCGCGACCGCCAAATACGCATTGTCGAAGAGCACGACGCTGTATACCGAACTCGGGTACGTGAAGAACAGCAACGGCTCGAACCTCGGTCTGAACGGCTACGACACCGACGTCGTCGCCGGCCACAACCAGACGGGCGTGATGCTCGGCGTGATCCACTACTTCTAGGCGCATGGGCGGCGCGGCCCGCCCCGCCTTACGCGGGGGGCCGCCGCCGTCCCACCACAGCCTTGTTCCATCCCGACGGGCGACTTGGCGGGCCGCGTGGCGTAAAATACGCGTCTTTCCCGAATCGCTCGCCATCATGACGCTCGCCTCCACCCCCGAGATCATCGCCGAACTCAAAGCCGGCCGGATGGTGATTCTCGTCGACGAAGAAGACCGCGAAAACGAGGGCGACCTCGTGATCGCCGCGGAATTCATCACGCCGGAAGCGATCAATTTCATGGCCCGCTACGGCCGCGGCCTGATCTGTCTGACGCTGACGCAGGAACGCTGCAAGCAGTTGAACCTGCCGCTCATGACGTACCGCAACGGCACGCAGTACGGCACCGCGTTCACGGTCAGCATCGAGGCGGCCGAAGGCGTGACCACCGGCATCTCGGCCGCGGACCGCGCCCGCACGATCGCCGCGGCGGTCGCGCACGACGCGCGCCCCGAGCACATCGTGCAGCCGGGCCATGTGTTCCCGATCATGGCGCAGCCGGGCGGCGTGCTCATGCGCGCGGGCCACACCGAGGCCGGCTGCGACCTCACCGCGCTCGCGGGGCTCACGCCCGCCGCGGTGATCTGCGAAATCATCAAGGACGACGGCACGATGGCGCGGCTGCCGGACCTGGTCGAGTTCGCGCACGAGCATGGCCTCAAGATCGGCACGATTGCCGATCTCATCCACTATCGCAGCCGCACCGAATCAATCGTCGAACGCGTGGCGGAACGCACGATGCAAACCGCGCATGGCGCGTTCCGCGCGGTCATGTATCTCGACCAGCCGAGCGGCCAGCCGCATATCGCACTCGTGCGCGGCACGCCCTCGCCCGATCGCGACACGCCGGTGCGCGTGCACGAGCCGCTGTCGGTGCTCGATCTGCTCGAAGTCGGCTCGTCGTGCACGCACTCGTGGACGCTCGACGCGGCAATCCAGGAAATCGCGGCGCGCGATATCGGCGTGATCGTCATGCTGAACTGCGGCGACTCGAAGGAACATCTGGTCGACCTGTTCAAGGCGTTCGACCAGCAGGACAAGGCCGAGGCATTAAAACGCCGCCCGGTCGACTTCAAGACCTACGGAATCGGCGCGCAGATTTTGCGCGAACTGGGCGTGGGCAAGATGCAGGTGCTGTCGAATCCGCGCAAGCTCGGCAGCATGTCCGGTTATGGGCTCGAAGTCACCGGCTTCGTGCCCATGCCGGGCGTCGCGGCCGAAAAGCCGTGCTAGCAGCCGTCGTGTTCGATGGTTTAACACCTGCATGACCCGCGCGTCAGTCAGTATGCTGCGCTCACCCTACACTTCACGGACCTGATATGGAAATCGGACAATACCAACCGAATCTCGACGGCGACGGGCTGCGCATCGGCATCGTGCAGTCGCGTTTCAACGAACCCGTGTGCAACGGCCTCGCCGACGCCTGCATCGAAGAGCTCGAACGCCTCGGCGTCACCGGTGAGGACGTGCTGCTCGTCACTGTGCCGGGCGCGCTCGAAATCCCGCTCGCGCTGCAAAAGCTCGCGGAAAGCGGCCAGTTCGATGCGCTGATCGCGGTCGGCGCGGTGATTCGCGGCGAGACGTACCACTTCGAACTCGTGTCGAACGAAAACGGCGCGGGCATCTCGCGCGTCGGCCTCGACTTCGGTATTCCGATTGCCAACGCGGTGCTCACCACCGAAACCGACGAGCAGGCCGTCGCGCGCATGACCGAAAAGGGTCGCGACGCGGCGCGCGTGGCCGTCGAAATGGCGAATCTCGCGGTCGCGCTCGAGCAACTCGACGGCGACGACGACGAAGAAGACGAAGAAGAAGACGTGGGTGACGAAGAGGATCGGGCATGAAGAGCGCACGCCGACGTTCGCGCGAACTGGCCACGCAAGGGCTTTATCAGTGGCTGCTGTCGGGTGCGCCCGGCAGCGAGATCGATGCGCAGCTGCGTGGCGCGCAGGGTTTCGACAAAGCCGACCTCGACCACCTGAATGCGCTGCTGCATGGCGTGATTCGCGAGGCCGACGATCTGTCGGCCGCTATCACGCCCTGCCTCGACCGGCCGATCGATCAGCTGTCGCCGGTCGAGCGGTCGGTGCTGCTCGTGGCGGCGTATGAGTTCAAGCATCACGTCGATATTCCGTATCGCGTCGTGATCAATGAGGCGGTCGAGCTCGCCAAGACATTCGGCGGGTCCGATGGCTACAAGTACGTGAACGGCGTGCTCGACAAGCTCGCCGTGCAGTTGCGCGAAGCCGAGACGCAGTCCGCGGGGCGCAAGCGCTGAACACGCGCGATTCAGACAGGACTCGAACGGAATTCATCGAATGAACAGCGTGAGCGAACCGCTAATCCATCTGGCCGCGCGCGTCGATGCGATCCAGCCGTTCCATGTGATGGAAATGATGAAAGAGGCCGCGCTACTCGAACGCGCCGGCCGCGACATCATTCATATGAGCATCGGCCAGCCCGATTTCACGGCGCCGCAAGCCGTGCTCGATGCGGCCGCGAATGCGCTCAAGCGTGGCGACATGCATTACACGAGCGCGCTCGGCATCGAGCCGCTGCGTAAAGCGATCGCCGGCCACTACCGGCATGCGTATGGGCTCGACGTCGATCCCGCACGGATCGTCGTGACGGCCGGCGCTTCGGCGGCGCTGCTGCTCGCGTGCACGGCGCTCATCGATCGCGATGACGAAGTGCTGATGCCCGACCCGTGCTATCCGTGCAACCGCCACTTCGTGACCGCGGCCGAAGGCAAGCCGGTGCTCGTGCCGAGCGGTCCCGCCGAACGATTCCAGTTGACCGCCGACGATGTCGAACGCCTGTGGACCGCGCGCACGCGCGGCGTGCTGCTCGCGTCGCCGTCGAACCCCACCGGCACGTCGATCGCGCCGGACGAACTGAAGCGCATCGTGGCAGCCGTGCGCGCACGCGGCGGCTTCACGGTCGTCGACGAGATCTACCAAGGGCTCAGCTATGACGCGCCGCCCGTATCCGCGGTGTCGTACGGCGAGGATGTGATCACCGTCAACAGCTTTTCGAAGTACTTCAACATGACGGGCTGGCGGCTCGGCTGGCTCGTCGTGCCGCCGTCGCTCGTCGGCGCGTTCGAGAAACTGTCGCAGAACCTGTTTATTTGCGCGTCCGCCCTTGCGCAGCACGCCGCGCTCGCGTGTTTCGAGCCGCAGACGCTGGCGATCTACGAAATGCGCCGGCTCGAGTTCAAGCGCCGCCGCGACTATCTCGTGCCGGCGCTCGAATCGCTCGGCTTCAAGGTGCCGGTGATGCCCGATGGCGCGTTCTACGTCTATGCCGATTGCCGGAACGTGCCGCATGCGGCGGCCGGCGACAGCACGACGTTGGCGAATGCGATGCTGCACGATGCGGGCGTCGTGATGGTGCCGGGCATGGACTTCGGGTCGGCCGCGCCGCAACATTATGTGCGCGTGTCGTATGCGACCGCTTATGCGAGGCTCGAAGAGGCGATCGAGCGTCTGCGCGGCGTGTTTGGCCACCGCGAGGCGCCCTGAAGCGATCGACTGCCTTTGCTGCGGTTTGAGCGGCGTTCACGGAACGGCCCGCTCGTTGACCTGACCTGACCTGACCTGACCTGATCGGACGCGGACGTGCACGAAAAAGCCCCTGTTGGTCGATGACCGACAGGGGCTTTGCTTGTATCCAGCTTGTATCCAGTGTGCTTCGGGCGAATCAGGCGCCGAGTTGATCCGATGCCGCGATATGCTGCTTCTGCGCAGCGGCGCTCGCATCATCCTGCGCGGACCCGCCGCTCGGCGTGCCGGTCGGCTTGACCGCGGCAATCGCATGGCCGCCGTCGAGCGTCACTTGCACACGCTTGCCGGTGCTGCTGTTCGCCGCCGCCTGCTGCTGCGTGGACGCCGTGACCGTCGCGGGCGCCTGCGGCGCGTTGATCGGCACCTTGCGGCCGCGGGCGACGTCGCGCAGACGCGAGCGCTCCGCCATCACCTTCGCGCCGTAGCCGCCGTCGTCCTGGGTCGACGAGCCGACGTACAGGCGCAGGCCGCCAGGCAGCGAACCGCCGCGCGCGATGCAGTCCTTCAGCACCAGCGCACCGACCTTGATGTTCGCGAGCGGCTCGAGCGCAGCGCTCTGGCCGCCGAAGTAGCGGAATTTGTCCGAGTGGACCGTGGACATCACCTGCATCAGGCCCTTCGCTCCGACGCCGCTTTCCGCGTAAGGGTTGAAGCCCGATTCGATCGCCATCACAGCGAGCAGCAGCAGCGGGTCGAGGCCGACCTCGTGCCCCGTGTCGAACGCAGCCTTGACGAGTTCGCTGACAGGCTCCTGGGCGACGCGATAGCGGCGTGCGAGGAACGTCGCAACGAGATCCTGCTCACGCGACGACACGAGCACGCGGTCGTCGCGCGCATCGGCGCTCACGCGCTGCGACGGAATCAGATTGGCAATCGACGCGACGCTCGGCAGCGTGCGCGGATCGAGACCATTGAGCGCCGACGACGAACCGGCGCTACCGCTGCTCGACGTATTGTTCAGACCGGTGCCCAGATCGAGCGGGTTGTCGAAGCCGTTGACGCCGGTCAGCGCGACCGCTTGCGACTCGCTACCGTTGTTGCTCGACAGCGTGTCGTCGGCGGACGAGCCGGACGCGCCGTTGCGAGCGCCGGGCGGCGCGAAAGACGGCAGCGGATTGCCCTGCAGCAGACGCACGGGGCCCGCCTCCACCGCCTTCGACAGCACCGGCATCAGCTTCGCGGCCAGCGTGCCGCGCCACGTCGGCATCAGCCACAGCGCAAGCGCCAGCACCACGGCGATACCGCCCACTACGCTAAACAAATGATGACTCAGACGGGTCCCGCGACGTAAAACAGCGCGTACAGCTTGTGCGGCTCGCTCGTCGGGACGCCACGTTAACCAGGCGTTCATTCAGATCTCCCATGTTGCATGACGCCGCGCACCCCGCCGATGAACCGGCTTCGGACACCTGTCCGCGGAATCAAGACGCCGCGCGCTCTGGTTAAGGCGGCTGCGGCGCCGGGAAACAGCACAGAACGGCAAAAAATACCGTTCGGGGAGCCCAAATTTCAAAAACGGTCCGACGGCATGCTGTAAAGCATGCACACGGCGGCTCCCACACGAAAAAACCAGCGACGAATTGCGCTGGCGGAGACAACTTAAACCGTCAATGCCGTGCAAGGGGCGGCAAAAGCGACGCGTTGCGTCTGAAGGACAGGGGGACGGTGGTAAAAACTATCAAGCCTTGCAACCAATGCAGCGGATTCTAGAGCACCGTTTTATAGATCGTCAACACTATAAAACTCCAAAGTTATAACCAATTGTAATGATGAACGGCGTTCAGTCGGTCAAGAACCGCGCAGCATGCGCCTTTCGGGCCATATGACTTTCTTCGCTTCAGCGTGCGTCAAGTAACGCATGTAAAATCGACAATCGAAAGGACGCCGCGTTCCAGCATATTTGTTGCATTTTGTTGCTGTTTGCTTTCGTTGCCGTCAGCCTCGCGGATCCGGCGGCGTCCATCTCCTGATCACGGCCGTGTCACCGGGCCACGACCTTCGCACCGGACCCAATGAAATATAAAGACCTGCGCGACTTCGCCGGACGTCTCGAATCGTTAGGCGAACTGCGCCGCATCGCGCAACCCGTCTCGCCTGTTCTTGAAATGACCGAGCTGTGCGACCGTGTGCTGCGCGCCGGCGGCCCGGCGCTGCTGTTCGAATCGAAAGCGACGCACGCGTTTGCGGTGCTCGGCAACCTGTTCGGCACGCCGCGCCGCGTCGCGCTCGGTATGGGCATCGATACGGCTGAACAGAACGGCGCCGACGGCGAACGCGCGGCGCTGGAGTCGCTGCGCGACGTCGGGCGGCTCCTGTCCGCGCTGAAGGAGCCGGAGCCGCCGAAGGGTCTCAAGGACGCCGGCAAGCTGCTGTCGCTCGCAAAGGCGGTCTGGGACATGGCGCCGAAGACGGTCAGCGCGCCGCCATGTCAGGAGATTGTCTGGGAAGGCAACGACGTCGATCTCGCGAAGCTGCCGATCCAGACCTGCTGGCCCGGCGACGCGGGACCGCTGATTACCTGGGGACTCACCGTCACGCGCGGGCCCAACAAGACGCGGCAGAACCTCGGCATCTACCGGCAGCAGGTGATCGGCCGCAACAAGGTCATCATGCGCTGGCTCGCGCATCGTGGCGGCGCGCTCGATTTCCGCGAATTCGCGCTGCGCAATCCGGGGCAGCCGTACCCGGTGGCGGTCGTGCTCGGCGCGGACCCCGCGACCGCGCTCGGCGCCGTCACGCCGGTGCCCGACACGCTGTCCGAATACCAGTTTGCGGGGCTGCTGCGCGGCGGCCGCACCGAGCTGGCGAAATGCCTGACGCCCGGTGTCGATACGCTGCAGGTGCCGGCACGCGCCGAAATCGTACTCGAGGGCTTTATCCATCCGCAGCAGGGCGAGCCGGCTGCAGCGCCGGCCGGCGCGCCGCCGCGTCCGTCGAAAGGTCCGTCCGCCGCATATGAACATGCGCTCGAGGGTCCTTATGGCGACCACACCGGCTACTACAACGAACAGGAGTGGTTTCCGGTATTCACGATCGAGCGGATCACCATGCGGCGCGATGCGATCTACCACTCGACGTATACAGGCAAACCACCGGACGAGCCGGCCGTGCTCGGCGTCGCGCTCAACGAAGTATTCGTGCCGCTGCTGCAGAAGCAATTCAGCGAGATCACCGATTTCTATCTGCCGCCCGAGGGATGCAGCTACCGGATGGCGATCGTGCAGATGAAGAAGAGCTACCCCGGCCATGCGAAGCGGGTCATGTTTGGCGTCTGGAGCTTTTTGCGGCAGTTCATGTATACGAAGTTCATCGTGGTGGTCGACGAGGACGTGAATATCCGCGACTGGAAGGAAGTGATCTGGGCGATCACGACCCGTATCGATCCGTCGCGCGACACGGTGCTGGTCGATCAGACGCCGATCGATTACCTCGATTTCGCCTCGCCCGTTGCCGGGCTCGGCTCGAAGATGGGGCTCGACGCGACCAACAAGTGGCCCGGCGAAACCGACCGCGAATGGGGCCGGCCGATCACGATGGATAGCGCTGTCAAAGCGCGCGTCGATCAGCTCTGGAAGACGCTCGGTCTCTAAACACAAGCATCGCGTGATTGATCGCAGCATGCGCGCGCGCATCGTTTCAACTATAAGAAGTCGGACTCAGGGAAGTAGCGCGGATGCACTCGTTGTCGCTGTTGTCGGATGGTTTTTTTCTGTCGCTGTCGTTGTGCCTCGATATCGGCCTCGTCAATGTCGCGATTATTTCGCTGACGCTGTCGCACGGCTTCAGGCCCGGGTTCTGGCTTGGCCTCGGTTCGTGTTTCGGCGATCTTGTCTATGCGGCGCTCGCGCTGGCGGGCATGGCCGCGTTGCTGCAATTCGACGCGGTGCGGTGGGCTGTCTGGATCGGCGGCGCCGCGATCCTGCTTTATCTGACGTGGAAAATGGCGCGCGAGGCGCTGTTTCCGGCGGCGGCGCCTGTTAAAGACAAAGATAAAAGCAAAGCCGAGGGCGACGCCGATGCGGCCGCGCCGCGTCTGAACCCGTGGCGCGGTTTTGCGCGCGGCGTGCTGCTCGCGGTGTCGTCGCCGAGCGCGATTCTGTGGTTCGCCGCCGTCGGCGGCGCGCTGATCGCGAAAGCCGGTGCGACGTCCGCCAGCACCGCGCCGGTGTTCCTCGGCGGCTTCTTTGCGGGCGGCCTCGTGTGGACGCTATTTATCTGCTCGCTCGCGAGCCACGGACGCAAACGCGCGGGCCACGGACTGTTGCGCGCGTGCCATGTGCTGTCGGCACTGCTTTTCGCGTATTTTTCGTACAGCGTGATCGTGAACGGCTATCACGACCTGATCGTGCCGACGGCGCACGCGGCAAATCAAACGAGTTAAGCGAGAAACTCCGCGAGACGCGCGAGATCGACGTTGCCGCCGCTAATCACAACACCGACGCGCTTGCCCTCCACCGGCACGATGCCGTTCAGCACCGCCGCGGCGCCGAGACACCCGGTCGGCTCGACGACGATCTTCATGCGCTGCGCGAAGAAACGCATCGCGTCGATCAGTTGCGGATCGCTGACCGTCACGATCTGCGCGACGTGACGCTGGATGATCGGGAAGTTGTAGTGGCCGACATGCGTGGGCGCCGCGCCATCCGCGATCGTGTGCGGCACGTCGATCGTGACGATCTCGCCGCGCGCGAGCGACTGTTGCGCGTCGTTGCCGGCCTCCGGCTCGACGCCAATCACACGGCACTCGGGGCTCAGCGCGGCCGCCGCCAATGCGCTGCCGCCGATCAGCCCGCCGCCGCCCAGACACACGAACAGCAGATCGAGCGGCCCCGTCTCCTCGATCAGTTCCTTCACCGCCGTGCCTTGCCCTGCGATCACATGCGGATGATCGTAAGGCGGAATCAGCGTCATGCCGCGCTCCTTCGCGAGCCGCGCCCCGATCTCCTCGCGGTTTTCCTTGTAGCGGTCATAGGTGATCACTTCGCCGCCGTAGCCTTTGGTCGCGGCGACTTTCGCGGCCGGCGCGTCGTGCGGCATGATGATCGTCGCGTGAATGCCGGCCAGCCGCGCGGACAGCGCGATAGCCTGCGCGTGATTGCCCGATGAAAACGTCAGCACGCCGGCTTTGCGCTGCTCGCTGTCGAAATGCGAGATCGCGTTGAAGGCGCCGCGAAACTTGAACGCGCCCATGCGCTGGAAGTTCTCGCACTTGAAGAAGATCGATGCGCCGGTGCGCTCGTTGGCCGTCGTCGAGGTGAGAACGGGGGTGCGGTGTGCGAAGCCGTCGATGCGCTGGGCGGCATCGACGACGTCGTCATAAGTGGGAGCAGGCAGCGAGGACATCGACGGAGAACTCCAAAGCATTGGAAAGCGCCTATTTTCCCAGCTTCTGCACACAAATAACAAACGGCGCAACCGGGCGATCAAACCCGCGTTGCGCCGTTATCTGCGTTATCTGTTTAGCCGCTCGCTGCCTGCCGGAGACAGACGGAAAAAATGCTCGCAGCTTCCACCGCGCGAGCCGCGAAGCCGCTCGCGCTTCACTTCGCGCGCTTCACCTCTTGACCGGCCTCAATCAATGCCGGTAGTAACCGTGCCCGTAGTATCCGTGGCGATAGTACGGGCCACCGCGGTAGTAGCCGCGATATCCGTAGTAACCGCCCACCACGACCGGCGGTGCGTAGACGACCGGCGGCGGCGCATAGACAACCGGCGGCGGCGGCGGATAGTATGCCGGCGCCGGTGCAGCATAGACCGGGTACGCGGGCGCCACCGGCACACCGATGCCGATACCGACGGACACATGCGCTTGTGCTGCGGTGGTCAAGCCAACTCCGAGCGCGGCGGCGACGACAAACGGGACGATCTTCTTCATTTGTTTTCTCCAGAGCGGCACATCATGCCCGTGTGCCGCATAACGACATCCTTGATACCTAATCTAACGAAAAAGGCACCAGGTCGCCGTTTGCATTTGTTGCAAATTGCATCTGATACCGGTGCGGCGTTTCATGTAGTGCACCGTACATAAATTTGAAGTTGGCGCCGGCCTTCCAAAATCAAGGGGTTGCGTGCGTGGTTACGCGGGTGCGGCGGTCTTTACCGGTCTGCAAAGAAAGCGGCACCGCGTGCCGGTAATCTTTGATTACAAATTCGCTGCAGACGACACTGCGGGCCCGCCGATGGACGCGGCGCAGCGCATGTATCGAGACGTCGACGCCGGAAAAGAAAATGCCCGGCGCGAGCCGGGCATGCGTGTGATTCGGTACTGCGGCGCGCTGCGAAACACGGAGTGCAAGCGCGGGCTAGGCGGGCGATCAGCCGACCTTCACGTAGGTGAATTCGCGGGTGACGCTGGGCGGCACATACGCGCCACTAATCTTCACGCGAGGCGTTAGCCGCTTTCTCTGATCCCACCAGCGGCGCCGCTGGGAGTGGGTCAAGAACCGCAAGTGCTTTCGGTAGGAAAAGATGCTCATTGCGACCTCCGGAATCTGACTTCAAACCAGGGAAAAGCCAACGGGACTGCCATTTCTTGCTGCGTGGCCGTGAAGCAGTTTTCGCGCCTGCATCTTTCGCGCCACCATTGCTCTGTACAAATGTCTTTTTAACCGGCTTGGTGCGCTGTTTCGGTACGTCAGCGAACACAGCGCGTCGCACCTCGACTTCATCCGCCAGATCGATTCAACCGTTGCCGCTGTTGCCGCACTGCTCTACTGTTGCGATTCATCAGCTTTAATGCGCACTTCCTGCGCGATCGGCCCATTTAAAGCGCCATTTGAACCACTTTACCTGTTTGGCGCTAAACCGGCAGATACCACCGGAAATGCCTGATAGATGGAAAGAAGCGACTCAAAGGGCACTGCGCGTTTTGCGCTTCTGTGGCCGCGCCGACGTTCGATAACGCGATCGGCCGCTCGTGGCGGAAAAGCAACTACGATGGTGGATGCGTACTGCGCGGACGGGCCGCCAGCCGGAAAATGAAGGGTTGCCTAACCACGCAGCGCGCGCGGCATCCGATGCAGGGGCGTGTCCGGGCGTATGCCGGGCGGGGCGCCGCACAGTGCAGGCGTTCAGTAAGCCGTGATAATGTGACGACCGGCGCGCGGCGCGATCCGCCGCGCGCGAGGCCGGGCCCCACCGACG
>NZ_BAAILL010000012.1:76697-149857 GCF_054589215.1 Paraburkholderia sp. 2C
GCCGTTTCGACATGGATTACTACTGCGGCACGCACATGCCGCTCGCCGCGAAGCTGTTCGGCGCGGCACTCAAGGGCTGGTCAGTCGACGCCGGCGTCACCGGCGGACAGCCCGGATCGCCGCCGCCGTATTTTGCGGTCGGGCATTTTCTGTTCGACACGGCCGAAGCGTTCTATGAAGCGTTCATGCCCGTCGCCGACCAGCTGCTGGGCGACGTGCCGAATTACTACGACGGCGGCCCTCCGCAAGTGATGATCAGCGAGGTCAAGGTTTCGAAATGACCGCGCATCGATAGCCGGACCGCGGCGCACGGCGCGGCACGCTGTGCGCCGCTCGTTGTCGGCTGCATGTTGCTGCGCGCTTTTTCCGCGCGCTTTTTATTGCGCGCTTTTTATTGCGCGCTGTTTATTGCGCTCTGTTTATTGCGGTATCTTGCTGCAGTTTTTGGCCGGCATTTTTGGCAACCGCGTTTTGCCGCCACGTTTGCCGCTTTGTGTCGTAGCTCGCGGCTGCTGTTCGAGCGCATCGGGGGTGCGAACGGCAGCCTCATGTGATCATGTGACGCAACCGCACGCCGGACCCCGCATTCGGGACCGGCGCCGAGTCCGCGCTGTGCCGGACGCATTCTGAAGGAAAGGACAACAAGATGTTCGGCGATATCGCCCGTTTTCTGCTCAATACGATCTTCACGCTGTTCGGCGCGGCGCTGCTGCTGCGCGCGTGGCTGCAATTCGTCCGGATGCAGCCGTATAACCCGGTGTCGAGCGCCGTGTTTCAGGTCACCAACTGGCTCGTGCTGCCGCTGCGCAAAATCCTGCCGAACGCGCGGCTGATCGACTGGGCGAGCATCGTTGCCACGCTGATCACGGCGATTGTCTATGTCGTGCTGATGGTGGTGATCGTCGGCGTGGACCCGATTGCGTTGATGCCGTCGCTGCTGATCGTTGCGGTGCTGACCGTCGTCAAATGGGCGCTCAACCTGCTGATCTGGCTGACCATCCTGATGGCGCTGCTGTCGTGGCTGAACCCGCGCTCGCCGGCGATGCCGATTCTCTATCAGCTGACCGCGCCGTTTCTCGATCCGCTGCGCAAGATCATCCCGCGTCTCGGCGGTATCGATCTGTCGCCGATCCTGCTATTCGTGATCGTGCAGGTGCTGCTGATGGTAGTGACGCGGGCCGCGGTCTCGTTGACCTTGTTCGGGATCTGATTGCCGGTCCGGTTGACGTTGCCCTGATTTCGCTCTTTTGCAGGTAGCGCGCGGCGGCCGCCCTGGCCGCCGCGCAGTTTGCCTAAATTGCTCGAATCCGCGTAAAATGGCGCGCTCCGCGGGCGTCGTATAATGGCTATTACCCTAGCTTCCCAAGCCCCTGCGCGTTTATCAAAACCACTATTCACGCGCGTTCTCCCGTCACGTTCTCTCGCGATTCCACGGACAGCCACTGTTCATGCGGATTTCGCGGCGATGCCAGTTTCAAAGCCAGCGCAAGTCACGAAAAGCTAATGACACAGGTCGAGGCACGCTCTGAGTCATCGCCTCAAATGGCTGGCACGTTAGCTGGGATTGGCAGCACGGCTATATCGCCGCCGCAGTTATCGCTCACTCCAAAGTAACTTGCGGCTGTTTTGCCACCGAATGCGCTCGCCGCGTCAGTTGAACATGGATGACTTCAGCAGGAATATCACATTAGGCATCACCCGCGCCAACGAGACCCGCAGCCATCTTGGCGCATGAGACACACATTCTCCCTCACCCCACCCAGATACTCATGCAGAGAAATCAAAGTTTGCACGTCTCACCCATCCCGTCTTCCGTTTATTTTTCCTTGAAATCATAGATTTAAGACAATATTCTGCCGCAAAATTTGGCGCCCCACCCTCTGATCCACCCAACGAACTTCTCTGATCCACAATCCTCGACGTGACTCAGATGAAAAGTCGTTTCTGACGATAGATTCCCATCGCGCAAAAATGGTGATACATTACGCCATCGATCACTCCCTAAACTGATCATGGCAAGCAGCAAGGAGAAGGTTGTATCGCCGCCCGTCATTTCGCACATATCGTTCACGTCGTTTCTGAACCAGCTGCGAGATATGGGAACGGTGCCGATGCGCATCGACAAAACGCTGATGCCCAAAGCGTCGGGTTCGCAACAGTCTGGGATGCTCTCGGCCCTCCGCTTTCTGCAGCTCATCGATGATTCTGGCAGGCCCAAGGATCACTTTAAGAGCGTCGCACTCGCTGACGATGACTCGCGCAAAGCGCCCCTCAATAAGGTATTCCGCGACTCGTACGGCTTCTTGTTTGATGACCCCGAGTTTGACCTGATCCATGCGAGCTCAGGGCAAGTGACCGAGAAATTCAAGACATGGGGTATTAGCGGGAGCACCCTCACCAAGACGATCGCATTCTTTCTTTCAGCTGCAAAGGAGTACGGAATTCCCGTATCTCCGCACGTCAAAGCACCTACGGCCCCAAAGAACACGAACGGCAACCCAAAGGGAAAGAAGAGCAAGGTAAGCCTTGACGACGCTCAAAACACCGGCAAGCTCACTGAAACTGCGGATGATCTTGACCCCGGTCTCGAGGTTTTCTCGATCCCCCTACCCGGCAAACCTCCAGCGAAGATCATTGTTCCGATCGGCCTAGATGCTGATGATTGGGCAATGCTACAAACCATGCTCGCGGCTTACGTCAAGCGCTGGAAGGGCTTCGCGCCCGAGGGAAAAGAATGAAAAGAAGATGATTTGGCTCCGGATACGTAGCTCGCCGCATCCGGGCCCAAAAAACAACACCCCCAACACCCCAATCTCGGCCAGGAGATTGAAACGTTGGAGGTGCCAGCGGGCACAAGACAGCGCGTTAAAGCGTGCTCCTGTCACCCACAGTTATCGGTCAGATAACCCTTGCAGTGTACGCGACAAGGGAACTGAGGGCAAGAATCGCTTTCAACCTCCTTACGGAGGGGTTTATGCCCAAGCGTGTCTATGCAATGGCAAAGACCGTCTTCGTGCGCAACTACACCCGGATTCGATTCGGCAATCTGGAACATGTGTGTTCGCACTGGCGGTCAGCGCCTGGTCAGTTGAGCTTTAACTTCGACTGATCGGAAAACGGCGGCTGGGTGCCTTACTTGCCCAGCCGCCTTTGATTTGCAAACACGCATACCCTCGCTGACCGCCCATTCCTGCTCGCCTCTGCTGCCCATACACGCGTGCACTCTGGGCTGTAAGCACAATCGAGTTCTCGTTCAGCAACGCGCTAGTTCTCACATGCCATCAACAATGGACGAAGTTGCCACCAGTACTCCACGGACGCGGAGCTGCCTTTATTGTGGCACCGACAAGCCCATTTCTGAGTTCTCCTTAGAACACATCTTCCCAGACAGCCTCGGCGGCTCCCTGTGCAGCGACATCTTCAAGACTCGTCAGGTATGTCAGCGCTGTAACAACCTGTCCGGTCTCTTCATCGACGGTCCGTTCATTAGAAGCTGGTTCCGAAACAACCAAGACGCGATGGCCGCCCGCGAATATTTAACGCTAGATGGCAGCGACAGCACGTTGCCGTTGATCTACATCGGCGAATTACGAGCGATCTCGACCACGGACGAAGTATGTGAATCCTGGCTCGGCCCATGCGGCGAGCACATCTATCACTTCCACAAACGTGACGATGAGCGGTTCGCAACGTACCTAGGCGGAGACCCAATCGCGCGGCAAAAGGATACTGGTCGAGCCTACCTAGCACTCACAGCATCCCATCCTTGGTGGATCAGCCTCGCACTGCGCTCTTTCAAGGGGCATTTCCGGCGTGCACAAAGATATGCCCTGAATTTCAGCATCGCTGATGACACAGAAATTAGCCCACTCATTCATGTGCCTGACGCTCAGGCACAGGCCGACATCGCAAAAATTCAATCTCTGGGGAACGGGCCGCGTCGCGGAAACATGAGCATTGCCATCAATGCCGAGGCACGATTCATGGCGAAGATTGCGCGCGCAGTGGGCTACAACCTCTTCGGAGATTCGTTTCTCGCTACCCCGTATGCTGCCCACCTCAAAGAGGCGATGTGGGAACAGGACATCGAACGGGCAAACGCCATCCCCATATATGGAGCAGGATTTTGGGGGACACCTGCAGACAGCGCAAAGAATTTGCTTTCATGGCGTGGCGCGTACACCGTCATCCTCATGCCAAGCGGAGATAAACTAGGGCTGCACCTCGTCACGCCAGCCGGAAGAAATGCGCATATCGCAGTGTCCAACGATCCCACTCTCTGGCAAAGCATGAACACGCTGCATAGAGGGCAAGTCTACGTTATCGCCCCTCAAGCAAAAGAGGTTCGTCGGCCCAATCCCCCTGTTAGAGTTTGCCGCGCACCTAACCTCATCATGGAAGCAATCCGCTCTTCTTGACCTCGAAGCTTGCAAGACCGATCCGTCAGCGCTCCCACCGCGCGATCAGCCGACGTAAGCGGAACGAAACACGCCGCCCGAAAAAGCGAAAAGCTCCCTCAGGAGCTTTTCTTCGATGCTGTCGGTCCGGCGGGAATCACTTCTCGCCCTGCGGCTCGTGCTTGTCCTTGATCATCTGATAGTAGGTGCTGACACCCGCCTTCGTCAACTTCACGTCAGCAATGAACTTCTCGATGATGTCCTTTCGGGTAACGTCCTTGACCGTCCGCATACGCTTGTAGATCTCGGTCGCCAGTTCCATCTTCGTCGGCGTAGCCGGTGCCGCTTTAGCCGCGGTATCGTTCGTCGTCGCGCTACCGGCCGGGGCTGTACCACTTGCCCTCGAATCGACGACAGCCGGCTTGTTCACCTTCTCGTCCTTGCCTGCCGCACCTTGCTTCTGATCGACCATGATTGCACTCCGTTTGTTGAAAGTGCGCCCAGGGTCCAGCAGAACGACCTTCAAGGCAACGGCAAGCCGAGCAGTCACGGCTACAGCGACGGCGACCAGCTCGAAAAATCCGCGAGCAACAGTGACAGTTTTCACGTCACCCTCACCCACCACGTCACTATCTCCTTGATTGACCGGGAGATTTCGAGCCAGGGCATTAGCTTATCTAGATTCTGCCGTAGAGCGAATCCATAGGTCGATCCGACAAGTCCGCATTTATTTCAATCTTAAAAAACAAAACTATGGTCACTTGTCGGCGGATGGCCTCGGTTCGTTCCGGTCAGGATTCAGTGTTGCTGGTTCACTACGAGGTTAGGCGGCGATACAGGCGATTTGAGCGTTTACACAAATTCTTGTCGCCCTGGCATTCCGGTTCTTTGTAAATCCGATTCCATGGCGATTTACGAACTTCACGGCACACAGTCGACGGTCACGAACCGTGTTGCCCAATCAAATTGCGATCCGTTACAGGTGACCGCCCCCTCACTTGACGGATCGCATAGAGATGCGCGATTATTCGCCCCGTCCAGCAGTATGGGAGACAGGCAACGACACCTACCTTTGGCCTGAAGGTAGGGAATCTGGTTGAGTGATCGTCCGCAAGACGTATAACACCGCTCATCCTTATAGCCCGGACATGGCCGAATTTCAGCGCAGTGCTGAGGTTCGAGCCATGCCGGAGCCAGTCGTCCCACGACCCACTGTATCTAGTGCGATTCCGGTGAACCAGGGCGCGGTGGACGCGTTACCCTGCACATACTGCGGACACCTTCGCCAGCAAGCTCGTCAGGGCCGGCGTGAGCCTGTATGAGGTCTCCGTCCTGCTCGGCCACAGCGATCCGAAGATGACGCAACGTTATGCCCACTTGAGCCCGAACGATGCGAGCCGGAAGGCTGTGAAGGTGATTGATTCGTTGCTGGAACCTGCCTGATCGCAATTATCGTGTTCCCGCCCCTACGGTCGGAAGCACGCCACGTCTCGCCCGAGCTACAGGAATTATCCCTTCGGCTCGGACTTGCTGAGTTCGTGTTGCATGACATCGTTGAACCGTTGAATGCGATGAGATTCGGCGGTCGCATCGACATGCCATAGCTCGTGTTTGCGGAGCGTGCCATTTTCGATATGGGCACGCACTGCGACCTCGATGCCGAACTTTCCATCTTCTCGCACACACATGCGGCCGAGCAGCGCGGACTTGCCGTCCTTCGACTTCGCGACAAGATACCCCGACTCTGCCGCAACAGGCTCCCACTGACGGATGAGCGAATCGACCGACATAACACCGATCCGCTCGCTCACGGTCGGGTATGGCTGGTCTTCAAACACCTCCGGAAATTCCATCTCCAACTCACTCAAGAAACCGCATGAAACTGCGGCGTTCCGGCGCACAGCGACGCCCAAAAATTGGGGCACTTCCAGGCTTTATAATAGGCGTACAAAAGCGGGAATCTTTGCGCGGATTCGGGCTTGCGCCTGCTCACTTGTGGCCGTTCCACTCCGGATCGGTGTCATCGTCCCATGCTGGAGCCCAGACGCGATTGGCCCAACGCGGATGAGCCAGATCGAAAGGCTTATCGGGCCCGAGTCGTGGGAGACGCCGATTGTAGATGAAGCCTGACAGCCCCGCATCGTTAATCTGCTTCTCGATCTGTTGAAACAGCGCCGTGCTGTAGCGCGGACCCTGCACGAAGAATTCTGCACCTTCCAAAGGTGACTCGGGCGTCCATATCTGCCAGATGTACTTGTATAGCCGTGGATTTGGATGCAGGTGTGTTCCGAAAAACGCGAGCCCGGTTTCTCCCCATCGGGCAAAATCCTCTCGCGTCGGCTGGAGCATTACCGTTCCTTATTCAGTTTGCCCATCGTTGCGCCGATGCCGAACGCAGTCACTTTGATTCGTTAAAGTACGAGGCGCGAGGACACTCGTCGATTTTTTTGCGAATAGCGGCCTTCTCGTTGTCCCATTTATCTATCAACTTCTCCTGCTGTTCTCGGGATAGTTCATCCCAAGCCGGATGAAAACGTGGGTGCCGCATCTCGTGTTCGTGCCGCTGCTTCGATAGCGCTCGGTACGGCGCCTCCTCCCGCTCAAACAGTTCATGCTCGCGCCGAGTCACTCTCGCCGGGCTGACCCATTCATCTGCAATGTTCAAATGACCGAAGACCTTGAGGTAGTCTATAGCCAGTAGCATGAGAAGAATGCCGACGACTCCGATCATGGTGGCAACAGCGAAATCTGTTGCATTGCCGTTCAAAAAAACACCCCGGTCAGTCAGGAAGTACCAGACGAGCCCGGGAAGACCCGTTGCGGCCTCGAACATCCAGGTGATCTTTGCCCGCGTCTCGAGACTTACGAACACCCCCAGAAAATCCTGAAACAGGTGATAGTAAAAACAGATAACGATGTACAGCCAGCACCAATATTGGGCCGCCTGGATCATCCAGTAGGTTTTTTCCTCTTTCTTCTTTGCCGTCCCCCGACGTTTTACGGCTTCGACGAGCTTGGCTACAGCGAAAATCGGAAAAAAGACAAACAGCAAGATCCAATACGCTGCGACGGATGCGCGCCAGAGGCGATCCAACATAGCAAGGAAACCGCCCCCAGAGTTGCCGGACACAAGGACCTCCCCGTCAATAGATTGCGTCATATCCAGCGGTCGTGAGGAAGTAGGTCAACCTTCCGACCTCCTCTAGCAATCCGTCCTCGCACAGCGAGTCGAGCGCCGCACGCAGATTTTTCTTGTCTTTGGGATTCAGCCAGTCCTGAATATCCACCTCCCAGAAGTCGGGCGTCAGGCAGTCCGCTGTTTCAATCTTTCTCCACCGGATGTGTTGGAGGATCTTTTGCTTCGTGGACTCGTACGGGTCCGCCGCAGGGACCGAAGCAATGGTCGCTTCGATGCCCTTCATGTGTGGTTGTAGCGATGCGATGACTTTCTGTAACAGCGTTTCCAGTTGGCGCAACTCCTCCTGCCCAGCGCCCGTGAGACTGATTTCTAGTTTGATCATTTGGCTTCGCCCCGTACGTCTTGGATCATTTTCCCGCGACTATCGATTACCCGGCGACAAGCGCCGCATCAATTGTCACTTATAGTGCGTGCCACTATAGAGAGTGGCTTCATAAAGGTCAAATCCCTACCCTCTGTCGGATGTTCACGGACGTCCGACGATGGATTACGACCCGCTCGATTTATTCGGAAAACGGCTGGTGGAGCTGCGGAAAGCGAAAGGCTGGTCGCAGGAAAAGCTTGCCCTCGAATCGGGTCTGGCCAGGTCGTATGTCGGCGGCATAGAACGCGGCCAGAGAAATATCGCGCTCTACAATATCTGCGTGCTGGCCGAAACCCTAGGCGTTGCGCCACCGACATGCTGGTGTTCGAGGCTGCTCATCTGAAGAGTAAGCGCCACAAGTAAACACTCACAAAAGCGATGCGTGCATACTCGGCCCAACGCTGCAAGTCCTCCGACTCGCTTCTCAGCATGCTCATGGAACACTCTGCGATCGAGACGGATCAACCTAAAAACTGAGGGCGTCGTCACGAATGGCGGTACGATGTTCGGCGGCAAGCATGCACCGGCTACTATTGATATCATTCCGTCGCGCCGCAGCCGCTGGCCGGGGCGGACGTTTTCCATTAAGGCTTAGTCAGTAACGAGAACCAGAAAAAACGGGGGATAACGATGGCAAAGCGGGTTAGTATCATTAACTTCAAAGGCGGCGTAGGTAAGACAACACTCTCATTTCAGTTTGCCGCCGGCTTGGCTCGTTACCATCAGGCCCGGGTCTTAATGGTGGACATGGACCACCAAAGCAGTCTTTCAATCGTCAGCCTAACGGCTCCGGTATGGCAGAACTTGGTGGCGAGTAGTCGCACGATCAACGAAATTTTCAAGCCATTCATCGGGCAAAGCCCGGCGTTCCCGACTAGCTCATTGATTGAGCGAAATGCGATAAAGCAGGCGGGGATCGCTCGGCATTACTCTACTCTTGACATCGTTCCGGCTAGCCTGCAACTGGACGATATCGAGATCGATCTGACCGCGTCGCACCATGGAAATGCCATTCATTCTGAATGGGACAAGCGTACGCTCATTTGCCGATGGTTAGAAGAGGCGAAAATTGATGACGCATATGATTACATTATCTTTGACTGCCCTCCCGCGACTAAGCTGGTATCGCAAAATGCCATCGCGGCAAGTCACGGGTACATCATCCCAGTTATCCCTGAAGCAGTGATGGAGCGGGGCGCGCCGCACCTTAAATCCATGATTCAGAGCGGCATTGACAATAAGTTGAAGGCTCTGGCCACGATGGGCGCGCCTCGCTCCATGCACGTCCCAGACACCAAGCTCGCCGGAGTTGTAATCACGCGGATCAAACCACATGGTCCCGCTCATTCGGGCTATACGGACGACCACACCCGACATCTTGCATCTCTGACTAGAGTGTTCAGCAACGATCTGCTCACGCCTTATATCCAAGACGGTACCGGCATATCGCAGGCTCTTGACGACGGCGTACCCGTTTATGATCGGCACTACACCCAAAACATCGGGAACCGTGGCCTCGACGTCATGTACAAAGACCTGACCGCTGTATTAAAAACTCGTGTGGATGCCCTGTGAACAATCGCCGAAAGCCCTCGATACGCGCCCGCAGCCACGCTGGGCAAAAATTGTCCAACGCATCCTTGGCAACCTATCTTTTGTCCCTCGCAGACGCGAACGATCTGCCTGACACCGGGAACCCAGCCTTGGCAGATGCGCTTCGCTCGCTCGCGAGGTCCGTCCGGCAAAAATCAATCCGGATTCTTGACTCCGTGTCTTCCGAAGCCTTCGAAGAAACCGCTCGGACACCGCGACGGTCAAAACAGAGCAAGAAATCAAAGCGTACGAACGATATTCCAGATGCGGCAGATCTCTCGAAGTTTACGCCGAATCAGATTCGCGATTTCGTCAGCGACGCATCGAAGACGAAAGAGGAACTACTCCAGTTAGCGTCTTCTCGTTTTTCTATGCCCGTCTCGCAGCTCAGGCGCTCACAGGTTGCGGAAGTCAAGCAGGCCATTCTTTCCGCGTTGTTGCACGAAAACTCGATGGACATCCTTTCGCAAGAAGCGGAACGGGAAGGAAAGGCGAGAACATCGTAACGATGAAATGTCACCTCATATCACCCGGGGGATTGGCATATGCGGCCCACGCTGCCTCGATCACTTCCGCAGCAGCTTCGCTGGACTCGTATCCTGGAGCGTCTTCAAGAAACAGCAGCAGCTTGTCGCTGAAATCTTCGCGTAAAAGATTGCTTCCAAAAACATCGCGGATCGCGTCCGCCAGATCGCGAATCTGATCGTTGGTGAGCGGCGTGAAATCGTTGGGGTGTTGTATGTCGTCCATGCGACGACTATCCGGCCGCCTTCGAGGGGGCACAACGCAGCACTATCAACCACGCGAATGTCACTTTCTGGCGCACGACCTTTCGAAGACGGTTTCCTTGCGGCCCCCTACGGCACCATCGTTGCGCCTATCCCTGCTTAAGCGCTGCAATAAATTGATCGAATCTGCCTTGAGACCTCTCAAGCGCGTCCCCAATATCAGACATCGGCCTAACCAGCTTGAAACGCCTTTGCACGCCTTGTCCGCGCCAAGTAGCCTCTTCGAGTACCTTCTCCGATACCAGTACCGGAAGGATCTCGTCAAAGAATGTTGATGAGAATCCCTTTCCGAGCCGCACTCGGATCGCCTCCTCGTCGACGTGCGTGTGTCGGAGAAATACGCGAAGAAACCGCTCAATCAATTTCAGCTTGTCATCCGTGACGCGCGGCGCCATTGGCGCGGCATTCCGTTCGTGAACAGTTGCATCGAAACTTCGAAGCATTTGTACGATCAACGCAGGGTCGTACGAGTGCTCCTCACCAGCCCCCGACACCAAACAGTCCACCTGGCAGTCCACAAACGAACAACCGGTCAATGAATCGCCTGAAGCCACTTCAAGGCGCTCAAAATTGCAGTCCACGAAGGCAACGTTCGTGAGCGAACTTTTTGTGATGTGCGTCGGTTGAAAATGGCACCCCTCAAAGCGAACGTGTTTCAGCACTCGCCCCCCCAAGGATTCTGCCGGAAAGAACATGTTCCTGAGAAGCAGATCAGTCGCATTCTCCTGTATGCACTCCGCCAAACGGATCGCGAGCGCCCCGCAGTTCTCCTTACAGAATGAATAGCCCGCTTCGGAACGGTTGATCGTGACAATGCTATCCAGAACAACTTTCAAGTTGACTTGGTGCCTGACAAGATACTGTACGGCCTGTTCAATCGTTGCTGCCGGAACGACGTTTACGGAAAGAAATGCCTGAATCCCAACTGTCGCCTTTTCCGAGAGAATGAGCCCCAATCCTTCACCAAGAAAGAAGTTCTGAAAGTCTTCGTGATCAAAGCCAATACCTTGCCCACGTGACGTGTCGGACGAGAGTAGCGAATGCTGTTTGATTCTTTCCTTCACCTGCCGAGTCACCGCACCGCTTTTTTTCAGACCTTCACAGAATATGTCAACTATAAGGTCCAGCACGTCATATCGTAGGGATGTCGACGACGACTGCCACATCTCGACGGCAACTTCGGACAAAATCTGATGATGCTCGTTTTGCTGAAGCAACGGCTCCATGACGTCACCGGAGACTCGAGCAAGCCACTTTTCGGATGCTTCGCGCTTCACGATTGCGTCGACAAACGTGAAGAAGTAGTCGTGCGGATTGGACCCAAGCAGGTCGACTAGCTCGCTCCGGCCTGCCCCCTCCAACACGTCGAATAAACGTCGGACAAGTACGGCTCTAGTCAACAGCGGGTGATCTGCGCCAAGCCGTGTTGCAACGGTCTCATACACCATCTCCGGAGCGTCCGCACCTCGAAGTCGACCATAATCGCAAAACTGCTCCCGACTCCACCGTGAAAGAGCAAGGCGCATAAAAGCGGCGGACCGGTCGCCGATTGCGTCAAGAAGTCTTGCTTGTGTTCGAAAACTCAGATACTCGAAAAACGCCTTTCTTGCAGCAATAAAAAGCGTCCCAGAAGACTCTAGGCGCTGGACCAGCGTTCCTAATGCAGAGATAGCCTCTCCCTTCGCCCCCTCAACAAGCATCTCCTCGTATCCATCGAACGCAGGGACTACAATACCCATTCGCACTAATTCGATGAATGCGTCGAAATACAAGTAGTTAAAGCGCAATTTGTTCACTAACGCCGCGATCACGGCGTCGTCGAACGTCAAGAACGCCCGACCACTCAATGGAATTGGAACGACCAGCGACGAAGCTTTCTTCTCCTTAAACCGTTGTGCTTGGACTAGCGATGCCCGATTGATTACCGTCGTCTTACCCTCACCAGCATCAGACGTTACATACAGGACAGATGTGGCACCGGGCACTGGGGCTGAGGCGTGTTCAAGTAGCGCCTCAACAGCATTGGCAACTGCAACGTCTTCTACGTTGCCAGTGCTCAGGTCAGCCGACATTCGGCCTGATGGCACGACGAACGGCAAGTTAGCGTTCGGCGTTGTCGCAGCGATGATCCTATCTGCGAGTTGTGGAATACGTGCTACGCGGTTAATAAGCCAAGATCGCGCAGAATACTCTTGGTCGTTTTCCACCACACGCAGATGGCGATCGTCCGTTTCAGAATATCGGACGGTTGCCTCGACTACCTCGTCGCGAACCTGCGCAACGATACGGCCAAGCCGGATATCGACGTCCGACGGTTCATCAGCGAACGCAGTCAATATTCTTCTAAGATCGTTGATGTCCATTGCCGGATCCTAAATACTAAGCTGTGTATAGTGAGGAGCAGTTGCAGGGCCGAGCGTACCGACCAAATGGCGCTGCGTCTTCCAGCCAGCGCGCGTATGAATATGAACGACGTTACACCCCGCGCCGACAGCGAGCAGTACACCGGGCCACATGTCCGTGTCCGATGTCACAAGGACGACATCAGTGGCCTTGACTGCAAGCGCCTGATGCGCGAGGTCAGCAACCAAAAGCGTGTCGACCATCTTTTGCTCGTCTCGGACCAAAATGTGGCTCAAGCGGCTCGTGCAGCCGGCCGCTCCGCACTGTGTGGCATGTGAAAGACCCGCGTGCATGATCATCCCGCAGTTACTACCGGGACTGGAGCACTCCGGCCAATTGGGACGTGCTCGGAATTTCCGAAGCTCTCGGTCCCGCACCAAAGTTTCTTGGAGCACAATTGCCGTTCCTAAAGGCCCCTCCGCCAACTCCACTGTTAACCGAATCGGCTGCCCGGCATTTGGGCTTGGTCGGCCAACGATCGTAGGTGACCCGGCTCTAATATCGGGAACCAGCCGTTGAGCACTGGTCGTAAGAACGCCCTGTGAACGCCAGCCGCCATATAGACGCACTTGCACCGCGGTGTGCCGAGCAAGTACCGGAACCGGAATCAGAGGCACCAAGGTTCTCGCCATATTGACGGGTCCAGCCCGTGTCAGGCTTGGATCCACGTTGTCGAAGTCGACCAACACCACCAAGTTGGGCACGCGAACTCCTCACACTAGTGCTCTTTTACAAGAGCATAGCGGAAAGGCTGTGCTGACATTGCGATTTTCAATCGGGTGGCGCTTCATTACGATGACGACCGTCGCCCGAATACACGCACGTCACATTCGAAGCCGTTCCGTCAGCGTATGCCAGCGATGCCACCGCTGCGCCCGCGAGCCACACCAGTTTCGCTGTCAGCATCCAAATCACGCCACTCCCCAATCCGGCAAAATCCCTGTAGAATCGCGGGTTCCGCGGGCGTCGTATAATGGCTATTACCCTAGCTTCCCAAGCTAGAGACGTGGGTTCGATTCCCATCGCCCGCTCCACTGCCGCGTTCGTGGCGTGGCACAAAGCGCCGGTCGCCCGGTTCAGCTAGCTAGCCGCCAGTCATCGGAACAGCGGACGGACCGTGGTCCACAGCGGTGGTCCACAGCGGCAAACCAACGGCGCGCTCGGCGCCAATTCCAATACAGATTCACGATTAAAAGTGCGCGCTGATCGCCTCGCACTCACTGACGATGATCCACGACCCGAACGAAGCCGGCTTGCCGCACCACTCTTCTTCCCCGTCCGCGAGTTCGTCCGCCAGTCCGACCGCAGGTCTGTCCGCCCATGACAGCCACGGCAACGAAACCGGGCAAGACACAAAGGGCACGCGCCAAGCCCCCGACACAGCAAACGACGAGGCCCAGCAAGCGGCTGCGCCAGAAGCGCTGCACATGCGCCGTATCCGCAGCTTCGTCACGCGCGCGGGACGCGTATCGACGGGCCAGCGCCGCGCGCTCGACGAACTCGGCCCGCGCTTCGTGCTGCCCTACGCGGAGCAACAGCCCGACTGGAACAGCGTATTCGGCCGCGAAGCGCCGCGCGTGCTCGAGATCGGCTTCGGCATGGGTGCGACGACGGCTGAAATCGCGGCCCGCCGTCCAGACGACGATTTTCTCGGTGTCGAAGTGCATGAACCCGGCGTGGGCGCGCTGCTAAAGCTGATCGACGAACAGAATCTGGCGAACATCCGCATCGTCCAGCACGACGCGGTCGAGGTGCTCGAGCAGATGATCGCGCCGCAGAGTCTCGATGGCGTCCACATCTTCTTTCCCGACCCCTGGCACAAGGCGCGTCATCACAAGCGCCGGTTGATCCAGCCGAAGTTTGTCGCGCTGCTCGTGTCGCGCCTGAAACCGGGCGCGTACCTGCATTGCGCAACCGACTGGCAGAACTACGCCGAGCAGATGCTCGAGGTGCTCGGCGCGGAACCGGCGCTCGAAAACACGGCGGAAAACTACGCGCCGCGCCCCGACTATCGCCCGGTCACGAAGTTCGAGCGGCGCGGACTGCGGCTCGGACACGGCGTCTGGGACCTGGTCTTCAGGCGCCGCGCGACGGCGGCCTAGGCGACCGCACGCCCGTTCAGTCGGCCCAGCTCAACCCACCGCTATATCCGACCACCAGCACCAGCAGGCCGAAGCCGATCCGGTACCACGCAAACGCGGTGAAGTCGTGCGATGCCACGTAACGGAGCAGCCAGCGCACGCAGCCGAACGCGCTGATAAAGGCCGCGAGGAAGCCGACCGCGAACATCCCCAGCGCGTCCGCCGACAGTGCGTGCCAATCCTTGTAGACCTCGTAGAAGGTCGCGCCGAACATGATTGGAATCGCGAGGAAGAATGAGAACTCGGTCGCGACGCGCCGGTCGAGCCCGAACAGCATGCCGCCGATAATCGTCGAGCCGGAGCGCGACATGCCCGGAATCAGCGCGAAGCATTGCGCGAGGCCGACTTTCAGCGCGTCGAGCGGGCGCAGGTCGTCGATCGAATGAATCCGGGCCTGCACGCCGTTGCCGTTGCGCTGGCGCGATTCGACCCAAAGAATGATGATGCCGCCGATCGCCAGCGCGAGCGCAACCGGCACCGGCGCGAACAGCACCGCCTTGATCGCCTTTTCGAACAGCAGCCCGAGCACGATCGCGGGAATGGTCGCGATGATCACGTTGAAGGCGAAGCGCCGTGCATCGGCGCGCACCGGCAGGCCCACCACCACATTGACGATGCGCTGCCGGAACTCCCAGCACACGGCGAGAATCGCGCCCAGCTGAATGACGACGTCGAAGGTTTTCGCCTGCGGCGCGTTGAATTTGAGCAGATGCCCGGCGATGATCAGGTGGCCGGTGCTCGACACCGGCAAAAACTCCGTCAAGCCCTCGACGACGCCGAGAATCAGCGCCTTGCAGGTGAGAATCCAGTCCATCGGCGACCCTTGTTGCTGTTAAATTCCGTTGAGCGCATCGGGTCGCCTGCGCATGGCACGTGCGGCCCTCCCGGCCGCACGTGCGTCATGAGCGTCACCTTTCGACGATCTGCACGCGTATGCCGTTTGTAAGGACCGTGATTGTACCGGGTTCGTACGAGACACCGGCAAATTGCAGCTGCTCGGGCTTGAATGTGTAGACCGGATAGTTGGCGAGCAGCTGTGTCGCGAGCAGCCCGGCGGCCGCGCTGATCTGCTGCGCGTAGGCCTGCGCATCGCCGCTCACGCTGACGTTATCGACGCTCGGTTGCCTCAGCACGACCGAACGGCTCGCGGCGTCATACTCGAGCGCGCTCGACAGCGTAAACACACCGCTTACCGGTTGCGCGAGAAACGGACTCGTGAAACGCGCATCGAGCCGCACCGACACGCGATTGGTATCCGGCAGCAAGCCGACGACGGGATTACTGAGCGCGACGTCGAACACCTGCGAAACAGTCCGTTGATACGGAAACTTGCGCTGCACCGCATCCTGCACCTGTTGTTGCGAGAACGTGTAGTGGTCCGGAATGAATGGAAAAATCGATGCCGCGCACGCGGACAGCGACAGCACGGCAGCCCCGGCCGCAACAGACGCAACGGACGCGAACAGGAAGCGGCGCCTTGCCGGCGCAGCGGGTTGGGTCATTCTTTTTCTCCTTGTGGGGTCGCGGCGCGTGTCGCTGTCGTGGTCGACGGCCGCGTATCGCGCTCGAGCCGCGCAAGCCAGACGAGCGCTTCGGCGCGCGACGCGCCGCACATGTCCGCCTGCGGCTGCAAACCCGAACAGCAGGCCGGCCGCTCGGGCTTGCCGAAAATCGCGCAACGCAGATCGTCGCCGAGCTGCACGCAACGCACACCGGCCGGCTTGCCGTCCGGCATGCCCGGTATCGGGCTCGAAATGGACGGCGCGATACAGCACGCGCCGCAACCGGGGCGGCACGCGTGATCGGCAACATCGGCTGCTTCTAACCAGACATCGAGCGTCACTGCACTGTTCCTGATACGTCAAAACCTGATGCGGGCGCATACGCGGCCAACTGCCGGC
This sequence comes from Paraburkholderia sp. 2C, assembly GCF_054589215.1. NCBI lineage: Bacteria > Pseudomonadati > Pseudomonadota > Betaproteobacteria > Burkholderiales > Burkholderiaceae > Paraburkholderia > Paraburkholderia sp. 2C. The sequence continues at coordinate 93,484 of NZ_BAAILL010000012.1, forward strand.
GCGCGCCCGACCCCGCATTGTGCCATTGCGCCGCATGCGACCGTTTCACGCAACGCAGGCGAGTGCCGCCACCTTACACTGAGCCTCGATCAAGAACGATGCGCCCCATTCAAGAGGCGCCCGGACCTCGACGATGCACACTGCCGACACGTTATTTCGCCCGGACCTGCTCGCCCGCTACAGCACGAACGGCCCGCGCTATACGTCTTACCCCACCGCGCTGCAGTTCCGCGACGACTTCGATCAGACGGACTATCTGCGCGCGGCCGCCGATCCCGGCGCCGCGCAAACGGACCTGTCGCTGTACTTCCACATTCCGTTTTGCGACACGGTCTGCTTCTACTGCGGCTGCAACAAGGTCGCGACAAAGAATCGCGCCCGCGTCCGGCCATATCTCGACCGGCTGAAGCGCGAACTCGCGCTGCAGGCCGCGTGCTTCGAACCGTCGCGGGTGGTTTCGCAACTGCACTGGGGCGGCGGCACACCGACTTTCCTGTGCGACGACGAAATGACGGAGCTGATGACCGCGACGCGCGAGCACTTCAGGCTGCGCCCCGATGCGGAAGCGGAAATCTCGATCGAAGTCGACCCACGCGAAGCATCGCCGCGGACAATCGCGCATTTGCGCGCGCTTGGCTTTAACCGGCTGAGCCTTGGCGTGCAGGACTTCGATCCGGTCGTGCAGCGCGCGATCAATCGCATCCAGCCGCTGGAGATGACCCAGTCCGTGATGGGCGCCGCGCGCGCGAACGGCTTTCATTCGATCAGCGTCGACCTGATTTACGGCTTGCCGCATCAGAGTGTCGCGAGCTTCGAGCGCACGCTCGACACGATGATCGCGCTTGCGCCGGACCGGCTGTCGGTATTCGGATACGCGCATATGCCGCAGCGCTTCAAGATGCAGCGGCAGATGGACCCGGCAACGCTGCCGTCGCCCGCGCAACGCCTCGCGATCCTGCAGCGCGTCGTGCAGCGGCTCACCGACGCGGGCTACGTGTATATCGGCATGGACCACTTCGCGCTGCCCACCGACGAACTCGCGCGCGCGCAAGCGCAGCGCACGCTGCATCGTAATTTTCAGGGCTACAGCACGCGCGCCGAATGCGATCTGATCGGCTTCGGCGCATCGTCGATCGGCAAGGTCGGCGACGTGTACGCACAGAACGCAACCGATCTGCCCGGCTACGCGGCCGCCATCGACGCCGGCCGCCTGGCGATCCGGCGCGGCGTGCGCCTCACCGCCGACGACCGCTTGCGTCGCGACATCATCGTCGAGCTGATGTGCAATCTCGAACTGCGTTTCGATGAATTCGAAGCGGCGTATGGCATCCGCTTTGCCGATGCGTTCGCACCGGAACTCGAGCGGCTGCGCGCATTCGAGAACGATGGCCTTGTATCCGTTGTGTCGACGGGCGGCGGAAAGCTCGAAGTGAACCTGGCCGGGCGCATGCTCGTGCGCAACATCGCGATGGTGTTCGACCGCTATCTGGAACAGGGCGCCGGCCTTGACCGGAACGCGTCGCAGCGGTTTTCGCGGACGGTTTGACGACCGCTTGAGGATCTGCTTGAGGATCTGCTTGAGGATCTGCTTGAGGATCCGCTTGAGGATCCGCTTGAGAACCCGCTTGAGAACCGTTTGACGCGGCGCGCCCGAGCGGATGCCCAGCTTGCCCGCCGTCGCGTTTTCAGCGATAATCAGCGTCTTCACTGCGCGCGGTTTCGTCTATTCGAAACGTTCTCTGCGCCGCACAACCTGCCCAGGTGGTGAAACAGGTAGACGCAGGGGACTCAAAATCCCCCGCCGCAAGGCGTGCCGGTTCGAGTCCGGCCCTGGGCACCAGTCATCCCAATTTCTCCCAGCCCGCGCACCATTTGCACGGGCTTCGCGCTTCAAAAATCAGACCGCGACCGGCGCTCGCCGCTCCTTGATCCTGTAGCCCGCCCACATCGCAAGAAGCCATACCGGCACAAGCATCACCGATACGTTCAAACCCGGCGTCATCGCAAGAATCACCATCACCATCGCCATAAACGCAAGGCACATCCAGTTACTGACCGGAAACCACAACGACCTGAACACGAGCGTCTGCCCTTCTTCGAGCATCGCCTTGCGCGTTTTCAGATGCGTAAGACTGATCAGTGCCCAGTTCAATACGAGTGCGGCAACCACGAGCGCCATCAATACATCGAGCGCCTTCGCCGGAATCACGTAGTTGACGATCACGCACGAAAACGCGGCCGCGGCCGACACGCCGATCGCCCTGTACGGCACGCCGCGCGCGTCGACCTTGAGCAGCGCGCGCGGCGCATTGCCCTGCTCGGCAAGCCCATAGAGCATGCGGCTATTCGCATACACGCAGCTGTTATAAACAGAAAGCGCCGCGGTCAGCACAACCACGTTAAGCGCATTCGCGGTCAAACGCGATCCAATCTGCGAAAAGATCATCACGAACGGACTGCCGCCCGCGGCGACCTGACTCCACGGATACAGCGAAAGCAGCACCGCGAGCGAGCAGATGTAGAAAATCAGAATGCGATGGATCACCTGGTTGACGGCCTTCGGAATGCTCTTTTGCGGTTCCGCCGCTTCCGCTGCCGTGATGCCGATCAGTTCGAGTCCCCCGAACGAAAACATGATCACGGCGAGCGTCATGAAGAGCCCGTGAAAACCGTGCGGAAAGAAGCCGCCGTCGCGCCACAGATTCGTCACCGATGCCTGCGGCCCGCCCTCGCCGCTCACCAGCAGATAGCCGCCAAACACGATCATCCCGATCACCGCGGCCACCTTGACGATGGCGAACCAGAACTCGGTCTCGCCATAGGCCTTCACGTTGGCGAGATTGATTGCATTGATCGCGACGAAGCACACCAGCGCCGATAGCCATGCCGGGACGTCGGGCCACCAGAAATGCACGTAGTGGCCGACCGCCGTCAATTCCGCCATGCTCACGAGCACATACAGCACCCAGTAATTCCAGCCCGACAGAAAGCCCGGAAAGTCGCCCCAGTACTTGTATGCGAAATGGCTGAACGAACCGGCCACCGGTTCCTGCGCGACCATCTCGCCGAGCTGGCGCATGATCAGAAACGCAATGAATCCGCCGATCGCGTAGCCGAGAATCATCGACGGCCCGGCTGCCTGAAGTACGCTCGACGAGCCGAGAAAAAGCCCCGTGCCGATGGCGCCGCCTAGCGCGATGAGCTGGATGTGGCGGTTTTTCAAACCGCGCTTGAGGCCGTCGTGATGAGGTGAACTATGCAAGATGCCTCGCTCCATGGTGTGGAATCGGATTCACGTCGAACTTGTGGTTCGCCCTGAAAAAAAGGCGCCATTGTAACGTTCGTGTGGGTTCCTACATATTAGGGCGCTTATCCGGCGCAGACTGAACGCACACTGCGGCGCGTTCGTCGCCCGGCCGCGTGGCCGACCGCACCGTCTTCGACGCATTAGCGGTTGCTACGCGTACGCCGGTTAGGTATGTTGCCGTAATCCCGGCCCGGAAAAGGATGCAACATGACGACGAAACGCCTGCTTTGTGCCGTATTCCTGTGCTTGTCGACGGCCGCCGCGATCGGGCAGAACGCCCTCGCGCAAACAGCGGGATCGGCCGGGAGTTCGGCTGACGGGCCCGTGCGCAATATCGTGCTGGTGCACGGCGCGTTCGTCGACGGCTCGAGCTGGAACGGCGTGATCGCGCGTCTTCAGAAGAAGGGTTACCACGTCAGCGCCGTGCAAAATCCGCTGACGTCGCTGGCCGACGATGTCGCCGCGACGCAACGCGTGCTCGCGCAACAGGATGGGCCGACCGTGCTGGTCGGTCATTCGTGGGGCGGCGAAGTGATCACGGAAGCGGGCGCGGACGACCCGAAGGTGGTCGGTCTCGTCTACGTTTCGGCGATTGCGCCCGACGTCGGCGAGTCGCCGATGGACATCTTGAAGCGCGGCCCGAAAATGCCGGCCGGCGACAGCATGTTCCGCGACGCGAACGGCTTCCTGTGGCTCGATCGCGACGAGTACCGCGCGAGCATCGCAGCGGACGTGCCGGAAAACCTGACGCGTGTTCTGGCCGCCGCGCAGCAGCCGATCGCGTCCGCCGCGTTCGAAGAGAAAGTCGATAAGGCGGCCTGGAAAACGCGGCCTTCGTGGTACATCGTGACGACGAAGGACCGCGCCGTGTCGCCCGATGTTCAGCGGTCGATGGCGAAACGCATCGGGGCGACGATCGTCGAGATTCCGTCGAGCCATCTCGTCACGGTCGCGCACGCCGGCGCGACCGCCGATGCCATCGACAAGGCCGCGCGCGAATTCAGCAAGCAGTAGTCGCGACGCGCTCGCACACCGGCTGTGCGGCCGCCGGATCGGGTATCGCGTCGAGTCGCGCCGCGGGCGCGCGCGCGGGGTGCAGCGATTCGGGAACGTTCGGCGTGATACGCATCGGTGGACTCCGGTTCGTTCGACTGGCCCATCGTCGCGGTTGATGGACTTCGAAGCGCTCCGGTTCTTGCGATGTCATCCAGCGATGTCATCCGGCGAAGTCATCCGGCGAGGTTATGGCGCACGCGGGCCGCCCCGCCACGCATGGGTAAAATGCACGCTTTCGCCGCGCAACGTGCGCGCCGGTGCGGTTCCGCACACCGTCCATCGCCGGGTCATGGATCTCGAAAGCATTCTTTTCTCGCAGGGCTTCGGCTCGCGCCGGCAATGCCGCGCGCTGATCGCGGACGGCCGCGTCGCGATCGGTGACGCCGTGCTCGCCGACCCCGACGTCGACGTCGATGTCGCCGGCCTCACGTTCAACGTCGACGGCAACGCTTGGCCCTATCGCGAGTTCGCCTACCTCGTGCTGAACAAGCCGGCCGGCTACGAGTGTTCGCGCGAGCCGCAACATCATCTGAGCGTGTTCAGTCTGTTGCCGCCGCAGTTCGCCACGCGCGGCGTGCAAAGCGTCGGCCGCCTCGATCAGGACACCACCGGCTTGCTGTTGCTATCGGACGACGGCAAGTTCGTCCACGCATTCACCTCGCCGAAACGAAAAGTGCCGAAGGTCTATGTCGCCACGACGCGCCATCCGCTTGACGATATGCAACTCGACGCATTGCGGCGCGGCGTGCTGTTGCACGGCGAGACAAAACCGATTGCAGCGGTGGCGGCAGATGCGCGCGACTCGCACACGCTCGCGCTGACCGTGCTCGAAGGCAAATACCACCAGGTGAAGCGCATGGTGGCGGCCGCGGGCAATCGCGTCGAAGCGTTGCATCGTGAGCGCGTCGGCGGTTTCGCATTGCCTGCGGGTTTGCCCGAAGGTGCGTGGCAATGGCTCGACGATATCGAACTCGCGTCGCTGCGCGGCAACTGAACCGGCGCATGCCGCCGGCCGCCGCGCCGATCGCACGCGCGCAGCTACGTTGGACTCCGTACGAACTCGCTGCAAAACACCGCAATGCCGCTGCGACGCAGCATGCTCTTGCTTGCCCCGCCTCCTATACTTGGTTCCACAAAGAGTAGAACGATGAGGGAGGGGTGCCATGATCCACCACGGCAACTTCGCGATTTCCTACGTGATGATTGGTTTCGTTTGTCTCGCCACGCTAACGTTGATCGGCGTTGTCGTCGCGATGCACGTCAGGCACAAATACGACCCGAACCTCGTCGGCGCGTTAGTCGGCGGCTTCTTGTGTTTTTTGCTTCTCGAGGCGCTGCCGGCGCTAACCTGAGTCGCGCCATTCAAAAGCGCGATGCATTGCTTCGCATCGCGTCGCGCATCGAAGGCGTCAGCTTGCGTGACGCCTCACTCTATTCCTTCAGTTCATCGCCAGCGCCCGTCGATCATCGACACCCGTTCTATCGCGAACGTGGCTCATGCATCGAGCGCAAAAAATCGTCGACATCCGGATACCGCAAGCGCACCTTCAATTCGCGCTTGAGCCGCACGTTCGAGAGACGCCGCGACTCGCGCATGAACGACAACATCATCGGCTCGAGTAGCTGTTCCGCTTCGGCACGCGACACGCGCGGCGCGCGGGGTAGCCCGTATGCATCGGCGACACGGTCGAAGTATTCGCCCATCTTCAGCGTGCTGTCGTCGGATGCGTGAATCACGCGCGACGGCCGGCCGTGCGTCGTCATGCGCAGCAGGATCGCGGCGAGATCGTCGGCATGGATGTGATTCGTGTAGACGTCGTCGGCATCGGCGAGCGCGGGCGTGTGCCGTTCGAGCCGCGCGAGCGGCAACCGGTTCGCCGCATAGATGCCCGGGATGCGCGCGATGCAGGCGCTGACCGCGCCTCGCACCGCCGCCCGCCTCAATTGGCGCTCGGCCGACACGCGCCGCTTCGCGCGCGCATTCTCCGGCGCCACCGCGCGCGTCTCGTCGATCAGCGCGCCGCCGCAGTCCCCATAGACCCCGCTCGTGCTCGCGTAGACGATGCGCGGCGTCCCGCGCAAGCGCCGGGCTGCCAATGGCCCGTCGGGTACAATATGCGTTTGTGCTGTCATGCGCGGCGTCCATGCGGCGCGCAGGCGCCGCTGCCGGCCAACGGGCGTGTGCGAGGCCGGATGTGCCATGGCACGCGTGCCACGTATGGGCGGTACGGCAAGCGTGGCAAGTAGCGCGCGCGTGCGCGTATCGTCGTCGCCGGTTTTCGGGGGCGGCGCGAGATGCAGCACGGTGGGCGCAAGACCGGCAATGCGGGCGAGGCTGCGACGCACGTCGAGATCGCCAACGAGCGGTATCGCGCCGGCCGCGCGCAGTTCGGCGCAACGCGCCGCGTGGCTCGTCAGCGCGAAGACGCGCGGCGGGTGCCGCAGTTGCCGCAATTGCTGTACGCAGCGCGTTCCGACATCGCCGCATCCGACGATCAGCACGCGCGGTCTGCGCAAGGTTCGTGTCGCATTCATCGTGCACGCATTGTAGCGGTCAATGGCAGCTTGCATCGCGCATGACGCGGGCCCGCTCCGGTGAGCCCCACGTTTTACTGACTTTTCGAGTTCGATTGATCTATGGCTTTTAACGTAACGATCCGGCAAAGCGGCCGGCAGTTTCAGGTGGAACCGGATGAACCGGTACTGACCGCCGCGCTGCGCCAGGGCATCGGCCTGCCGTACGGCTGCAAGAACGGCGCGTGCGGCTCGTGCAAGGGGGCGGTTCTCTCCGGTCAGGTCGAGCAGCGTCCGCATTCTTCGTCAGCGCTGTCCAACGACGAAAAAACCCGCGGCATGGCGCTCTTCTGCTGCGCCACCGCAAGCTCCGACCTCGAGATCGACGTGCGCGAAATCAGCGGCGTCGGCGACATGCAGGTCAAGAAGCTGCCGTGCCGCATCAACGCGATCGAGCGCAAGGCCGACGACGTCGTCGTGCTGAAACTGCAACTGCCTGCCAACGAGCGTCTGCAATATCTGGCCGGCCAGTACCTCGAATTCATTCTGAAAGACGGCAAGCGCCGCAGCTATTCGATGGCCACGCCGCCGCACCATGAAGGACCGATCGAACTGCATATTCGCCATATGCCGGGCGGCGCGTTCACCGATCACGTCTTCGGCGCGATGAAGGAACGCGACATCCTGCGCTTCGAAGCACCGCTCGGCACGTTCTTTCTGCGCGAGGATTCGGATAGGCCGATCGTCCTGCTAGCGTCGGGAACGGGCTTCGCGCCGATCAAGGCCATCATCGAGCACGCGGTGTTCAAGAACTTGCAGCGGCCGATGACGCTCTACTGGGGCGCGCGCCGCAAGAAGGACATCTATATGCTCGAGCTGGCCGAGCAATGGGCAAAAGAGATTCCGAATTTCAGCTTCGTGCCCGTGCTGTCCGAGCCGGACGCAAGCGACGCATGGACGGGCCGCACCGGCTTCGTTCATCGTGCGGTCATCGAAGATCTGCCAGACTTGTCCGGCTATCAGGTGTACGCCTGCGGCGCGCCAGTGATGGTCGAATCGGCGCAGCGCGATTTCACGCAGCACCATCGCCTGCCCGAAGAGGAGTTCTACGCGGATTCGTTCACGAGCGCGGCCGATCTCGCGCACCCGGTCTGATCGGCTGTCTGACAAAGAGAAGGCCGGCACAGCGCAATTTCCGCAAATTTATGGTTTACAGCGCCGCCGGCCTTGTCGTATTCTTGCGCGCATGAACCGCATCCAGTCCGAACTCCGACGTCGCCGCTCGCCGCTCCCTTAGGAGCGCGTGGCTTCGTATGAATTCGCGTCGGTGCATTACACGCGGTTCGGATCATGAAAGCCACGGCATGCCGTGGCTTTTTTGTTTTCCGTCACCGGACTCTTCCGTATTTCCTCTTCCTGCTGCCTGGAGCCTGTCGCCATGAATTTCAATGAGTACCCGATCGAGTCGCTGATGTACATCACGAACCGGCCCGAAATCGTCTTTACGCACGGCAAGGGTTCATGGCTTTACGACAACACCGGCAAGCGCTACCTCGATTTCATTCAGGGCTGGGCCGTCAATAGTCTCGGGCATTGCAACGAAGGCATGATCGAGGCGCTCGACAAACAGGCGCGCCTCCTGATCAATCCGTCGCCCGCGTTCTACAACGAGCCGATGGCGCAGCTCGCGGGCCTGCTCACGCAGCACAGTTGCTTCGACAAGGTGTTCTTCGCCAACAGCGGCGCCGAGGCGAACGAAGGCGCGATCAAGCTCGCGCGCAAGTGGGGCAAGAAACACAAGAACGGCGCGTACGAAATCATCACGTTCGACCACAGCTTTCACGGCCGCACGCTCGCGACCATGTCCGCGAGCGGCAAGGCCGGCTGGGACACGATCTACGCACCGCAAGTGCCGGGCTTCCCGAAAGCCGATCTGAACGATATCGCCTCGGTCGAGAAGCTCATCAACGAGAAGACGGTCGGCGTGATGCTCGAGCCGATCCAGGGCGAAGGCGGCGTGATTCCGGCCACGCGCGAGTTCATGCAGCAACTGCGCGCGCTGACGAAAAAGCACAACATCCTGCTGATCGTCGACGAAGTGCAGAGCGGCTGCGGCCGTGCGGGCACGCTCTTCGCCTACGAGCTGTCGGGCATCGAGCCCGATGTGATGACGCTCGGCAAGGGCATCGGCAGCGGCGTGCCGCTCGCCGCGCTGCTCGCGAAGCGCGAATTCGAGGTGTTCGAGGCCGGCGATCAGGGCGGCACGTACAACGGCAATCCGCTGATGACGGCCGTCGGTTATTCGGTTATCTCGCAGTTGACCGCGCCGGGCTTCCTCGAAGGCGTGCGCGAGCGCGGCGAATACCTGCGCGCGCAACTGCTCGACCTGTCGAAGGAGCGCGGCTTCGAGGGCGAACGCGGCGAAGGCTTGCTGCGTGCGCTGCTGCTCGGCAAGGACATCGGCACCCAGATCGTCGAGAAGGCGCGTCTGATGCAGCCGGATGGCCTGCTGCTGAACGCCGCGCGGCCGAACCTGTTGCGCTTCATGCCGGCGCTGAACGTCACGAACGACGAAATCGACCAGATGATGACGATGCTGCGCACCGTGCTCGATTCGCTTTGATCAACGAAAGAGTGTGCCTATGACTACGCCCGCGACGTCGATCCCGAACAGAATCTCGATCCGCAGTTTCGCTGAAAGCGACACCGAGCAGGTAATCGCCTTGTGGCGCGACGCGTTCCCCGAATACCGGGATCCGACGCGCCCGCAGCGCAACCCGCATCTGTCGATCGCGAACAAGCTCACGACGCAGCCGGAGCTGTTCTTCGTCGCGCTGGACGGCGAGCATGTGGTCGGCACCGTCATGGCCGGCTACGACGGGCACCGCGGGTGGATGTACTCGCTCGCCGTCGACACGGCACAGCGGCGGCGCGGCATCGGCACCCAACTCGTGCGGCACGCGGAAGCGGCGCTCGCGGCACGCGGCTGCCCCAAGGTGAACTTGCAGGTGTTGAGCGCGAAGGGCGATATCCGCGCGTTTTATGAACGGCTCGGTTACCGGACGGATGAAGTGGTCAGTCTCGGCAAGCGGCTTGGCGAGTTCGCGGACAACGCTTTCAGCGACCGCGCCGATATGCCGCAACCCGCGTAACTCGCAACGTGCGCCAGACAAGACGCAAGCGGCAAGCGAAGCGAATGGCGTAATCACGGATAATCAAAACATAGGGCCGCGTGCATTGCTGCACGCGGCCCTATTCGCATCCTTACCCGGCCGGTCGATCAAAACCGTCGGGAAAACGACACCGACTCATTCACCCAATCATTCACCGAGATACGCCGCCCGCACCTTCGGATCGTCGAGCATCTGCTTCGCATCGCCGGACATCGTGACCGTGCCCGAGTCCATCACATAGCCGCGATTTGCGGCCTGCAACGCAAGGCGCGCGTTCTGTTCGACGAGCAGCACGGTCAGCCCTTCCTTCGAAATCTCCCGCACCACTTCGAAGATCTTCTCGACCATGATCGGCGACAGCCCCATCGACGGCTCGTCGAGCAACAGCAGCTTCGGCTTGCTGATGATCGCGCGCGCCATCGCGAGCATCTGCTGCTCGCCGCCCGACAGCGTGCCGGCCAGCTGCGTCGCCCGTTCCTTCAGACGCGGGAAGAAGCCGAACATGCGATCGACGTCCTTCCTGATGCCGTCGTTATCGTTGCGCAGATACGCGCCCATCTGCATGTTCTCGAGGATCGACATGCGCGCGAAGATGCCACGGCCTTCCGGCACCATCGCGAGGCCGCGCTTGAGCAACTCGTGCGCCGGCAGGCCCTTGATCGACTGGCCCATGTACTCGATATCGCCGGCCGAGTAAGGCTTGAGACCCGTGATCGCCTTCATCGTGGTCGTCTTGCCTGCGCCGTTCGCGCCGATCAGCGTGACGAGCTCGCCCTGCGCGACTTCCATGTCGACACCCTTGACCGCCTGGATGCCGCCGTAGTTGACCTGCAGGCCCTTGATTTTCAACATCGCCGTAGCCATCAGTGGACCCCCGCGCCGAGATATGCCTCGATCACCTTCGGGTCCTTCTGCACGTCTTGCGGCAGACCCTCGGCGATCACCTTGCCGTAATCGAGCACTGTCATGCGGTTGCACAGGCCCATCACCAGTTTCACGTCGTGCTCGATCAGCAGGATCGTCTTGCCGTCGCTGCGGATCTTGTCGAGCAGCTTCGTCAGCTCGACCTTCTCGGTCGCGTTCATGCCGGCCGCCGGCTCGTCGAGCGCGAGCAGCTTCGGATCGGTCGCGAGCGCGCGTGCGATTTCCAGGCGCCGCTGGTGGCCGTACGACAGATTACGCGACGTGTAGTCCGCGTACTGCAGCACGCCCACGTATTCGAGCAGCTCGAGCGCGCGTTCCTTGATCTCGCGCTCTTCCTTGCGTTCGGCCGGCGTCTGGAACACCGCGCCGAACAGGCCGTGCTTCGTGCGCACGTGACGGCCGACCATCACGTTCTCGAGCGCGGTCATGCCGCCGAACAGGCGAATATTCTGGAACGTGCGCGCGATGCCCGCCTTCGCCACCTGATACACCGCGGTCGGCGTGTAGTTTGTGCCGTCGAGCTTGAACTCGCCGGAGTCCGGCGTGTAGAGGCCCGTGATCACGTTGAAGAACGTGGTCTTGCCGGCACCGTTCGGGCCGATCAGTCCGTAGATCGAACCTTCCTCGATTTCGAGGCCCACGTCCGACAGGGCCTGAAGACCGCCGAAGCGTTTGTTCACGCCCTTCACGGACAGACGGATGTTCTTGTCGCTCATCGTGTTTTCTCCTCAGAGCCGTCCGTTTTACGCGCGCACCGGCTTCTTGCCGTTGCGCTTCGCCAGTTTCGCAATCTTGTCCTCGTGCTTCGGCGACGGCCACAGGCCTTCCGAGCGGTACAGCATGATGAGCACCATCGCGAGGCCGTACAGCAGCTGACGGATCACTTCGGTATCGACGATTTCATGGCCGAACAGGAAATGCTGCAGCGGACCCATCGTCGAACGCAGGAACTCGGGGAACACGGCGAGCAGCACCGCGCCGAGAATCACGCCCGGAATATGGCCCATGCCGCCCAGCACCACGCAGGCGAGCACGACGACCGACTCCCAGAACGTGAACGACTCGGGCGACACGAAGCCCTGGAAGCCCGCGAACATCGCGCCCGACAGGCCGCCGAACGACGCGCCCATCGCGAACGCGAGCAGCTTCACGTTACGTGTGTTGATGCCCATTGCTTTCGCGGCGATTTCGTCTTCGCGGATCGCCGCCCACGCGCGGCCGATCCGCGAGTGCTGCAGACGCGTACAGGTCCAGATCACGAGCAGCGAGCACAGCACGAACAGGTAGTAATACATGTACACCGACGGGAACGTGAACCCGAACAGCGTATGCGTTTGCGACAGATTGAAGCCGGCGACATGCACCGGATCGATGCCGGTGATCCCCTTCGGCCCGTTCGTGATGTTCACCGGACGGTCGAGGTTGTTCATGAAGATCCGCACGATTTCACCGAAACCCAGCGTGACGATCGCGAGGTAGTCGCCGCGCAACCGCAAGGTCGGCGAACCGAGCAGCACGCCGAACAGCGCCGCGAGCGCCATCGCGAGCGGCACCACGATCCAGATCGGCGCATGCAGGCCATTCGGGGCCAGCGCGGCAATCCACGCGAACTGCGAGGTGAGGTGCGGCGAGGTCAGCAATGCCGCGGTGTATGCGCCGATCGCGTAGAACGCGATATAGCCCAGATCCAGCAGGCCGGCGAAGCCGACCACCACATTGAGGCCAAGCGCGAGCATCACGTACAGCATCGCGAAGTCGAGCACGCGCACCCAGTAGTTGCCGCCGGCGGCGCCGATGAGCATCGGCGCGGCAATCACGAACACCGCCGTGAGGATGCCGACCATCAGCGTCTTCGTGATGTTCTTCTCGGGGATCAGCGTCGTGGACGGCTCGATCGGTTGAATTGAGGTCATGGTTATCTACTCCTGTTGGCCCGTTATCGCCCGAGGTCAGGCACGATCCGCGACACGTTCGCCGAGCAGGCCCGACGGACGGAACACCAGCACGACGATCAGCACGATGAACGCGAACACGTCCTGGTAGTTACTGCCGAAGACACCGCCGGTCAGGTTGCCGATATAGCCGGCGCCGAGCTGTTCGATGAGGCCGAGCAGCACCCCGCCCACCATCGCACCGCCGAGGTTGCCGATGCCGCCGAGCACCGCCGCGGTGAACGCCTTCAGGCCCGGAATGAAGCCCATGTAGAAGTGTGCGTTGCCGTATTCGGAGGCGATCATCACGCCGGCCAGCGCGGCCAGTGCGGAGCCGATCATGAAGGTCGCGGAAATCACGAAGTTCGGATTCACGCCCATCAGCGACGCGTTGGCCGGATTCTCGGCGATCGCGCGCATCGCGCGGCCGAGTTTGGTCTTGTGCACGAGCAGCAGCAGGCCCGCCATGACGAGGAACGCGACGACGATGATCACGATTTCGGTCATCGAGATCACGGCGCCGGGATTCGTATCGGTCGCCTTGATCACGTTGATCGGGTCGGTCGGCAGCAACTGCGGGAAAGCGAGCGGATTGCGGCCCCAGATGATCATGGCGATGGTCTGCAGCAGGATCGACACGCCGATCGCGGTGATCAGCGGCGCGAGACGCGGCGCGCGGCGCAGCGGCCGGTAGGCGACGCGCTCGATCGTATAGCCGACCACCGAGCACACGCAGGCGGCGATGATCAGCGCGATACAGAGCGTCGGCACATTGCCGAGACCCGGAAAGTGATTCTGCAGCACGCCGATCGCCGACAAGGCAACCATTGCGCCGATCATCAACACGTCGCCGTGCGCGAAGTTGATGATGCCCAGAATGCCGTACACCATCGTATAGCCCAGCGCGATGATGGCGTAGACGCTACCAAGCACCAGTCCATTGATGATCTGCTGGATGAAAATATCCATTTAATGCTCCTTGGCCCGTGCGACTGGATTCACGTTCACGACCGGCCGGGTTGGCGGTCATGCGATACGGAACCGCAACGGCACTGCGGTACTGATATAAAAGACCGGTAAGGGTTATTCGTATCGAACATGCGCGCGGCTGGGTCGCAACCGCGCCCGCGTTCGATGCGGATGCAAAAACGGCACCGATGGATGGTTCGGTGCCGCCACGCTTTATTCCCGTCATTACATCTTCACGACGTCGAGAACGGTCTTCTTGCCGTCCTTGAAGTCGTAAAGCGTAATGGCGCCTTCTTTCAAATCACCCTTGTCGTCGAATGCGATGTGGCCGATTACCCCGTTGTAATCGGTGGACGGCATCGCAGCCAGCACCTTGGGCGCGTCGATCGAATTGGCGCGCTTCATTGCGTCGACGATCACGTACACGGTGTCGTACGTGAACGGTGCGTAAATCTGCACCGGCGTGTGAAAGCGCGCGTCGTACTTCTTCTCGAAGTCCGCGCCACGCTCCATTTTCGAAAGCGCCAGTCCTGCTTCCGAACAGACGAGGTTCTGCACGGCTTGACCCGCGAGTTCCTCTACCTTGTCGGTGCACACGCCGTCGCCGCCAAGGATTTTTGCCCTGATGCCGAGCGCCGCCGCCTGTCTGGTGAACGGTCCGCCCGTCGCGTCCATGCCGCCGTACATGATCACGTCCGGCTGAACGCTTTTGATTTTCGTGAGAATGGCCCGGAAGTCGGTCGCCCGGTCATTCGTCGCCTCCCGCGCGACGATCGTCGCGCCGCTCGCCTGCGCGGTCTTCGCGAATTCGTCGGCAAGACCCTTGCCGTACGCGGTCGCGTCGTCGACCACCGCAATCCGCTTCGCGTTGAGCGCCTTCGTCGCGTAGTTCGCGAGCGCGGGACCCTGCTGCGCGTCGGTTGCGACCACGCGGTAGGTGGTCTTGAACCCCTGCTGCGTGTACGCCGGATTCGTCGACGACGGCGAAATCTGCACGATGCCCGCATCGCTATAGATCTTCGACGCGGGAATCGATACGCCCGAATTCAGATGCCCGACCACCGCGACCACATGATCGTCGACGAGCCGCTGCGCGACCTGGGTACCCGTTTTCGGATCGCCCGCGTCGTCCTGCGCGTCGAGTTCGAGCTGGATCTTGCGACCGTCGATCGTGAGACCCTGCGCATTGATTTCCTCAACCGCGAGCCGCGCCCCGTTTTCGTTGTCCTTGCCAAGATGCGCGATGGGGCCTGTCAGCGGTGCCGCATGGCCGATTTTCACGATAGTCGCCGAAGTTGCATCACCGTTTGCCCCGCTCGCGCCCGCCGGCCCCGCCGACGCGGCCGCGGCCGGCGCTGCTGCCGATGCGGCCGTGCTCGCTTCGCCGTCGTTCTTCTTGCTGCACCCGGTCGACATCACGACCGCGGCCGCGATAGACACGGCGAAAGCAAACTTGAAATGCATTAAATAGGTCTCCTGCGCCTTGCTAAATCCGATGTTCCGAAGCGCCTGAAGCCTTGAGAACGCGCGCATTGTAACTCCAATTATGGGATGGGCAATATTGTTGAGCGCGCAGGGTTTTCCTGCATTGCAACCGCTTTTTGAGATCCGTATTGCGCATACGGCGCAACCCGGTTGCAATTTGTTTTCATGCCACAGTTGCACCATTTGAGACAACGCCGTGTTTGGCTCGCAAGCCTTGTGTTTGCTAGGGAGAGCCGTTGTGCCGGACAGCGCGAGCGCTGAATCGCGCACCCGGATTGCGCGTCCACATCAGCACCGATTTGGTGCATGCTAAGACCGCTCCGATCCCTTCGTCGGCCATTTAAAAAGGGAACGATAGTCACTGTGTGGCCAAATTACGCCGCCAATTGTGCAAAAACTGTGCGCGCAGACACACCTGAAAGGGCTTCCCGATGTGATATGGAACTTATTTATTGGCCGAGCGGGTTAAAAAAAGCGCGCCGTCGATGCCGTCGAGGCGCGCTTTTTTGACGCGATCGGGTAATCGCCCCGATCGCCTTGACGAGTCAGGCCGGCAAGCCGAGCCCGCGCGGCAGCGGGAACGCGATGTTCTCTTCGATGCCGTCCAGCGCGCGCACGTTGCGCACGCCCATCTCGCGCAAACGGCTGATCACGGCCTGTGCCAGCGCTTCCGGCGCCGAGGCGCCTGCCGTAACGCCGATCCGCTTCTTGTCGATCACCCAGTTCGGGTCGATCTGGTCCGGCGAATCGACCATATACGCGGGCACACCGAGCTTCTCCGCGAGTTCGCGCAAGCGGTTCGAATTCGAGCTGTTCGGGCTGCCGACGACGATCACGACGTCGCACTGCGGCGCCATGAACTTCACGGCGTCCTGACGGTTTTGCGTCGCGTAACAGATGTCCTGCTTCTTCGGCTCGCGGATCTGCGGATATTTGGTCTTCAGCGCGGCGATGATTTCCGCGGCGTCGTCGACCGACAGTGTCGTCTGCGTGACGAACGCGATACGGTCGGGGTCGGCCAGCTCCAGCGCCTGCACGTCCTCGATGTCTTCGACCAGATACATGCCCCGCTCGGTCTGGCCCATCGTGCCCTCGACTTCCGGGTGGCCCTTGTGGCCGATCATCACGATGTCGAACCCTTCGGCACGCATCTTCGCGACTTCGATATGCACCTTGGTGACAAGCGGACAGGTCGCGTCGTAGACGCGCAACCCGCGCGACTCGGCTTCAACGCGCACCGCCTTCGATACGCCGTGCGCGCTGAAGATGACGGTGCTGCCCGACGGCACTTCGTCGAGCTGCTCGATGAAGATCGCCCCCTTTTTGCGCAGATCCTCGACGACATACGCGTTATGGACGATTTCATGGCGCACGTAGATAGGCGAGCCATACAGTTTGATCGCGCGCTCGACGATCTCGATGGCGCGATCGACGCCGGCACAGAACCCGCGCGGCTGCGCCAGCAGGATTTCCGTTTCGGCGAGAGTCGTATCCATGATGCTCATGTTTACAGGATTCCGATAATTTTCACTTCAAACGCCAGCGCCTGGCCGGCGAGCGGGTGATTGAAATCGAAAAGGGCCGAGGTTTCGCCGACCTCTTTCAACACGCCCGCGTAGCGGCCGCCACCGGGCGCATTGAATTCGACGAGATCGCCGGGAGAAAAATCCTCACCGATCATGCTGTTTTCGCGCAACGTGGCAAGCGACACGCGCTGGATCAGCCCCGGGTTGCGCGGACCGAAGCCCTGTTCCGGCGTTAGCCGAAAGGTCGAATGGTGGCCGACCTTCAATCCCAGCAAAATATCTTCCAGCGGCGGCGCCAGTTGGCCCGCCCCCAAAAGCAGCGTGGCCGGCTTGTCGGCGAAGGTGTTGACGATCTCGGCGCCATCGGCAAGCGAAAGCCGGTAATGAAGCGTGACGTGCGAACCCGGTTTCACTTCGGAGATGTCGATGATGCTCATGCAGTACTCGTTCGGTCGGAAGGCGCCGGGCGCCGCAGCGCGGGGTGGCCCTCCGCGGGGCGGCCCTCAGCAGTGCGTGTGCGCCGCGGTGCATCCGGCGCGCCCTGCGGCTGCGCGCGTAGCGCGGCGCCGGGGTGTCCCACGCGAGCGCGCCCTGTATCGGGACGCCCCGCGCAAAGGTTCTATTGTAAGCCACATATCCGTGACCGGTTCGCACCGTTCACCTGCGGCGCGAAGCCGCGCGGTACTTTGCCGTGGAGGGCGCTGAGATGAACGACAGTATCTGCGTCGCCCGCGAACCCGCGGCGCCGCGCTTATCGCCGGTATCGCCGGCATTGGCGGACCCCGCGTTGCCCCGCGCCGCATCGGCGAACTCCGCGCCGGCCAAGCTTGCGTCGATCGCCCCCTCGCTCTCCACCGGCAAGGCGCCCGCCCGGCGCCGGCGAGGCAATCGGTCAAAGGACGACTTGCCGCGCGAACGGTTGCTCAAGCAGGGACCCAGCGTGTTGTCCAATACGGATCTGATCGCGGTGATGCTTTGCACCGGGCAGACCGGCCACAACGTGTTCGAGATGGCGCGCACGCTGGTGGACCGGTTCGGTTCGATGCGGGCGATCCTCACTGCAACCGAAAAGGACTTCGCGGGCTTGCACGGCATTGGCAGCGCGAAGATCGCGCAGTTGCTCGCCGTCATCGAGATGGTCCGGCGCGCGCTTCACGAGGAGCTCGAAACCCGCTCGCTGCTCGACTCCCCGCAGGCCGTCGACGATTTTTTGCGTCTGACGATCGGCGGCCAGCCGCACGAAGTCTTTTACTGCCTTTACCTGGACGCTCGGCACCGGCTGATCCGCGCGGAGGAACTCACGCGCGGGTCGCTGACGCAGATGGCGGTGTATCCGCGCGAAATCGTGCGGCGCGCGCTGCTGCTGAACGCGGCGGGTCTGATTGTCGCGCACAATCATCCGTCGGGCGCAGCCAAGCCCAGCGCCGCCGACCGGCAGCTCACGCGGATGCTGCGCGATGCACTCGCGCTCGTCGATGTGCGGCTGCTCGACCATGTCGTGGTCGGCGCAAAAGACGTATACTCGTTCGCCCGGAATGGCCTGATCTGACGCGCTTCGGCGATCGCCGCCCGCCATTCCCGGCCGGCAAAAAGTTTGATTTTGCGGGTTTTTTTCTGCTAGAATCGCGGTTTGCCTCTTCCAACCTGTAACCCTGTTCGAACCAGCCTTCCAAGGCGTATCAGAATATGGACGGGAATCAACGGCAGAATCGCATGGCGGCGCGCGGAATTGTCACCGCGTTTTCGCAGCGCAGTCAGTGCGAACAAGTCGCCCCGGCGCCTCTTTCCAGAAGCTGATACGGCGTTCGGGCTCAGAATTTAAAGCGTATTAGGAGTGCTCTCATGGCACGCGTATGCCAAGTAACTGGGAAAGCGCCGATGAGCGGCAACAACGTTTCCCACGCGAACAACAAGACCAAGCGTCGTTTTCTTCCGAATCTGCAAAGCCGCCGTTTCTGGGTTGAAAGCGAGAATCGTTGGGTGCGCCTGCGCGTTTCGACCGCAGGCCTGCGCCTGATCGACAAGAATGGTATCGACTCCGTGCTCGCTGACCTGCGCGCACGCGGCGAAGCCTAAGGAGTTAAATCATGGCGAAAGGCGCACGCGACAAGATCAAGCTGGAATCCACCGCCGGCACGGGTCACTTCTATACGACCACGAAGAACAAGCGCAACATGCCCGAAAAGATGGAGATCAAGAAGTTCGATCCCGTCGCACGTAAGCATGTGGCGTACAAGGAAACCAAGATCAAGTAAGCCTGGTTCCTTCAACAAAATGCCCCGCCCTGTGCGGGGCATTTTTGTTTCTGCGCTTTAGTCACCCCTTCCGGCTTCTTGCCGCTTTCGCGCCGCTTTCGTGCCGCTTTTCGTGCCGCTTTTCGTGCCGCTTTTCATGCCGATTCTTGCTGGTTTTCCCCATCGGCCGTTCGGCCAGCTTTCCCTCGGGGTCGGTGACGCGTATGCTCTTTGATTTCCTACCGGCAAGCGGCATGCCAATCGCCGCGCCAGCGAAAACATGATGGAGATGCAGCAGATGAATTTCGATGTAGCGATTGTCGGAAGCGGTCTGGCCGGATTGAGTGTGGCGCTGAATCTCGCGCAGTCGCGGCGGGTGGCGGTCATCGCCAAGCGGTCGCTGACCGATGGCGCGAGCGACTGGGCGCAAGGCGGCATTGCCGCGGTGCTCGATTCCGCCGACAGCGTCGAAAACCATGTGCGCGACACACTGGTGGCCGGCGCCGGGCTATGCGACGAAGCGGCTACGCGCTTTATCGTCACGCATGGCCGCGAGGCGATCGAATGGCTGATCGCACAAGGCGTGCCGTTCACCAAAGACGACGCGGCCGAGCTCGGCTTTCACCTGACGCGCGAAGGCGGCCACAGTCATCGGCGCATCATTCATGCGGCGGACGCAACTGGTCATGCGGTCGTTGCGACGCTTACCGAACGGGTCCGCACGCATCCGAACATCACGCTGCTCGAAGACCACTACGCGATCGATCTGATCACGTCCGATCGCCTCGGCCTGCCGGGCCGCCGCTGCCACGGGCTCTACGCGCTCGATCTCAACACGGGCCGCACGGTCACGATCGAAGCGCCGCATACGGTGCTCGCAACAGGCGGCGCGGGAAAGGTTTATCTGTACACGACCAACCCCGACACCGCGACCGGCGACGGCATCGCGATGGCATGGCGCGCCGGCTGTCGCGTCTCGAACATGGAGTTCATCCAGTTCCATCCGACGTGCCTGTTCCACCCGTACGCCAAGTCGTTTCTGATTACCGAAGCCGTGCGCGGCGAAGGCGGCCTGCTGAAGCTGCCGGACGGCACGCGCTTCATGCCGGCGCACGACGAGCGGGCCGAACTCGCACCGCGCGATATCGTCGCGCGAGCGATCGACTTCGAGATCAAGAAGCGCGGTATCGATTGCGTGTATCTCGACATCAGTCATCAGCCGGCCGCGTTCCTGCACGAGCACTTCCCCACCATTCTCGCGCGCTGCCTCGAGTTCGGCATCGACATCACGAAGCAGCCCATTCCGGTCGTGCCGGCCGCGCACTACACCTGCGGCGGCGTGGTAACGGATCTCGCGGGCCGTACCGACGTCGCGGGTCTCTATGCAGTCGGCGAAACGTCTTGCACCGGCCTGCACGGCGCAAATCGTCTCGCCAGCAACTCACTGCTCGAGTGCCTCGTGATCGGCCGCTCGGCTGCGGTGGCGATCGAACAGGACGGCTTCCGCGCCGCCGTCCACGCGCCCTTGCCCGATTGGGACGAAAGCCGCGTATCCGATCCGGACGAGGAAGTGGTGGTGGCGCACAACTGGGACGAATTGCGGCGGCTCATGTGGAATTACGTCGGTATCGTGCGCACCGACAAGCGTCTCGCGCGCGCCAAGCATCGCATTTCGTTGCTGCGCGACGAAATTCACGAGTTTTACGCGAACTTCAAGGTGAATCGCGATCTGCTCGAACTGCGCAATCTGGTCGACGTCGCGTCGCTGATCGTTGAAGGCGCGCGGTCGCGGCGCGAAAGCCGCGGCCTGCACTTCAGCCGCGACTGGCCGGACGCATTGCCGAAAGCGCTGCCGACCGTGCTGACGCCGAAACGCGCATCGAAGCGGACGCTGTAACGCGTCCATCAAAATGAAAGGCCATCGCGCACAACGTGCGCGATGGCCTTCTTTTTCCGTCGCAGCTGAGCGCCCTAAGAGCCCTAAGAGCCCTAAGAGCCCTAAGAGCCCTAAGCGCCAAATAACGGCTAGATAATCCGCATCGAGTAATCGGTCGCCCGCACATCCTTCGTCAGCGAGCCCACCGAAATACGATCGACGCCGGTTTCGGCAATCGTACGAATAGTCTCGAAGTTCACGCCGCCCGACACCTCGAGCACCGCACGACCCGCCGTGATACGCACCGCGTCGCGCATCGCGTCGAACGTGAAGTTATCGAGCAGCACCGAGCGAGCGCCGTGCGCGAGCGCCGTTTCGAGTTGCTCCAGCGTTTCCACTTCGATCTGAATCGACACTTTCGCATCCAGCGCGAGCGCGGCATTCATGGCGGCGCCCACCCCTCCCGCCGCCGCGATATGGTTTTCCTTGATCAGAATCCCGTCGTACAGCGCGAGCCGCTGGTTCGCGCCGCCCCCAACGCGCACCGCGTACTTCTGCGCCAGCCGCAACCCCGGCAGCGTCTTGCGCGTATCGAGCACCTTCGCGTGCGTATGGCCGATCGCGTCGGCGAAACGCCGCGTCGCCGTCGCGACGCCCGAGAGCAGTTGCAGGAAGTTCAGCGCATTGCGCTCGGCCGTCAGCAGCGAGCGTGCCGGGCCGCGCAGCGCGCACACGGTCGTGTCCGCCGTCATCCGCTCGCCTTCGCGATAGCGCCAGCGCACATCGATACGCGGGTCGACGCGGCGCATCACTTCGCCGAACCACATCACGCCGCACAGCACCGCCTCTTCGCGCACGATAATCCGCGCGTCGCGCAATTCGTCGGCGGGCACGAGATAGCCCGTGAGGTCGCCGCTGCCGACGTCTTCCGCGAGCGCGTCCGTGACGTTGCGCGCAAGCGCCGCATCGAGCGCATCGCCGTATTGCGCGCGAATGTCCGCAAAGAGTGGCGATACCACATCGCCGAGATAGTTCGGCTGCTCGCTGGCACCCATCAGGCCGCTCCCACATTCGAAAACAGCGCGCCGTCGCGCGCGAGATCGCCGCTTGCCTGCACGCGCTTCTTGTGACGCGCGGCAAACTCCAGCATCCGGTCGATCGGCAGCTTCGCGCGCTCGCCGATGGCCGGGTCGACGAAGATCTCGTTATGGCCGCGCTCGAGCACGTCCGCCAGATTCGCAAGACCGTTCATGGCCATCCACGGGCAATGCGCGCAGCTCTTGCAGGTCGCGCTATTACCGGCCGTCGGCGCTTCGATAAAGGTCTTACCCGGCGCCGCAAGCCGCATCTTGTGCAGAATGCCGAGATCCGTCGCAACGATAAAGTGCGTCGCATCGAGTCGTTGCGCCGCGTCGATCAGTTGCGTGGTCGAGCCGACCACGTCGGCCAATGCGACTACGCTTTCCGGCGATTCCGGATGAACGAGCACCTTCGCGTGCGGATACTCGGCGCGCAGCACATCGAGTTCGATGCCTTTGAATTCGTCGTGAACGAGGCATGAGCCCTGCCACAGCAACATATCCGCGCCGGTCTTTTTCTGGATGTAGCCGCCGAGATGCCGGTCCGGCGCCCAGATGATTTTTTCGCCGCGCGCATGCAGGTCGGCCACGATCTCGAGCCCGATCGACGACGTGACCATCCAGTCCGCGCGCGCTTTTACCGCAGCACTCGTGTTCGCGTACACGACAACCGTGCGGTCCGGATGCGCATCGCAAAACGCCGAGAATTCGTCTGCGGGACAGCCGAGATCGAGCGAACAGGTCGCGTCGAGGTCGGGCATCAGAATGCGCTTGCCGGGGCTCAGAATTTTCGCGGTTTCCCCCATGAACCGGACACCGGCCACCACGAGCGTTTGCGCATCGTTGTCGCGGCCGAAGCGCGCCATTTCGAGCGAATCCGCCACGCAGCCGCCGGTTTCATCCGCCAGTTCCTGCAGTTCCGCGTCGACGTAGTAGTGCGCGACAAGCACGGCCTTTTCGCGCTTGAGCAGCGCGCGAATGCGCTCTTTCAGCGCGCGCCGTTCTTCGGGTGACGGCGCTTGCGGCACCTTCGCCCACGCTTCGCCGACGCCGCAAGTCATGCCCTGCGCAAGCGGTCGATCGTACTCGACGGTCCTGATTACCTCATTCATCATTTCCTCAGTCCTGACTGGTGCCGTGAAACGCGGCCATCGACATCATTCTTGTATATTGCGAGGCCCAGAATGCGAAAAACCCCGCCAGCGCGGGGTTTTTCTGTGACGTAATCAGAGTTTAATGGATTTCGTCCTATCAGGCGTAACGCCGCAAGCGCAGCGCGAACTCCTGCAGTGCCTTGATGCCGCTCTGCTCAGCGCGATGACACCAGTCCTGCAATTGCGCGAGAAGCTGCTCGCGCGATGCATTCGAACGCTCCCACATCGCGGCCAGTTCGTTGCGCAGTTCGATATACGTACGCAGCTTCTGGCTGTTCGCGAAGATTTGCGGCAGTTGGCGCTTCTGCGGCTCGTCGAGCCCCGCCTCTTCCTTGTGAAACCAGTTGCGCGCGCCGCGCATCAGCTGATACTTCTCGCGGGCGCCGACTTCCTTCAGATGCGCAAGCTCCTGGCGATATGCACGCTTGAGCGCCTTGCCGTAGCGCGCCATCACTTCATAGCGGTTCGCAAGCACAGCCTGCAGCGTGTCCTGATCGAGCACGAGCTTGCCGGAGCCCAGACGCGGCGTGGGCGCAACCTTCTTGACCGTGGCGAGCCGGCAGGCCGACAGGATACGGATGTACATCCAGCCGATATCGATCTCGAACCACTTATTCGACAGCTTCGCCGACGTTGCGTACGTGTGATGATTGTTATGCAGTTCTTCGCCGCCGATCAGAATGCCCCACGGAAAGATGTTCGTGCTGGCATCCGCCGAGTTGAAGTTGCGATAGCCCCAGAAGTGCGCGAGACCGTTGACGACGCCCGCGGCCCAGAACGGAATCCAGACCATCTGCACGGCCCACACGGTCAGGCCGACCGTGCCGAACAGCGCGACGTTGAGCACCATCATCAGGCTCACGCCGAGGATCGGGTACTTCGTGTAGACGTTGCGCTCCATCCAGTCGTTCGGCGTGCCGTGGCTGAACTTGCGCATCGTCTCTTCGTTCTTCGCTTCCGCGCGATAGAGCTCGGCGCCTTCGAGCAGCACCTTCCAGATGCCGCGCGTTTGCGGGCTGTGCGGATCTTCCTCGGTCTCGCACTTCGCGTGATGCTTGCGGTGAATCGCGGCCCACTGACCGGTCAGCATGCCGGTGGTCATCCACAGCCAGAACCGGAAGAAATGACTGACTGCCGGATGCAGGTCGAGCGCGCGATGCGCCTGGCAACGGTGCAGATAAACCGTCACGCCGATGATCGTGACGTGCGTGACCGCGAGGGTATAAAGCACGAGTTGCCACCACGAAAAGCGCAGCAGCCCATGAGCGAGGAAATCAAGCAGCGAGTTGAACAAGGCTATTTACCTGTGAGACAGATGACACTGCGGAAAGCCGCGGAAGAAGCATACAACGACGCGTGTCAAGAAAGTGAAAGCATGCGGCCAAATTGGACGACATTCTACTTGAAGGGTTCCAAGTCGTTGTAAAAAATAAGAAATTTGTTGTGCCGCATCAATTGGGAACACTACCAGACAAGCGCTGGGCGCGTCTGCCGCCGGACTTCGCTTCGCGCCGCCGGGTTTCAAGCATGAATGCGTGCGGCGTCGGGGCAAGGCGCATCGCGACATCTCAGGCAGCCGTTCCCGGCTCGTTTGCGGCGGGCGCAGTCATGCCGACAGGCTGCGCATCCGCAGTGCCCGCCCCGACGATCCGCACGTCGCGTTGCGCGTACGGAATCGCAATACCGTTCGCCGTAAACAGTCGCCAGATATTGCGATTAACCGTGGAGCGCACGCCCGACGTGCCGGTCGCGGCATCGGCAACCCAGTAGCCAAGCTCGAGATTGATGCCATCCGGCCCGAAGCCGACCAGATTCGGTGACGGCGCCGGATCCTCGAGCACGCGCTCGACGCCGGACGCGGCCTGCGCGAGCAGCGCCATCGCTTTTTCGACGTCGGTCGCGTAGGCGACATGCACGGCCGTCTTCTGGAGTCCACGCGTCAGATACGACGACTGGTTCTGCACGACATCGGTGATCAGCCGCTCGTTCGGAATCAGCGTTTCGATGCCGTCGAGACCGCGCACGACCGTATAACGCGTGCGGATCTGCGTGACCTGCCCTTGCAGGCCGCCGACGTTGATCGTGTCGCCGATGCGCAGCGACCGGTCGAGCAGAATGATGAAGCCCGACACGTAGTTGCTCGCGATCTTCTGCAGGCCGAAGCCGAGTCCGACGCCGAGCGCGCCACCGAACACGCCGAGCACCGTGATATCGATGCCGACAAGCGACAGGCTGATCAGTACCGCCGCCAGCACGAACAGCGCGCGGCCGACGCGCGCAAGCACGACCTTCAGGTTCGCATCGAGCGTGCTCGCCCGCATCACGCGTTCTTCGAATGCGGCGCCGAGCCACATCGCGACCACCATCGTCACGCACACCCACAGCAGCCCGGACAGCAGCGACAGCAGCGTGATCTGCGTATTCGCGACGCGAAAGCTGACGCCCGCCATCCACGTCAGCACATTACCCTGCATGCCCATCACGGTCAGCACCATGCCGACCCAGACGACGAGCGACACGATCCGTTCGACGAGCGCGAGCCACGTATGCGTCTGCCCATCGCGGCCAAACACGCGCCGCGCGAAGAAGAACACGATGTAGATGAGCCCGATGCCTGCAAGCGGCACCAGCGCGAGATCGAGCAGCGCCGTATGAATGAAGTGTCCCGCGATGGCACGCGCAAGCCAGACGAAAAGCGCGCCGATCAGCGGGAAGAACGCGCGATTGAGCGCCTCGGCGCCGAAGCGCAACGCCTGATGGCCCGTCTCGCGCCGCGCATTCAATGTGCGGCGCAGCAGCCGCGCAACCAGCCACGCGAGGACGAGCGCGCCGGCCAGCACAGCAACCTGCCACAGCGTCGCGCGCTCGCCGAGATCGCGCAGCAGGTCGGCGAGCGGTTCGAAGAACGTCGTGTTCTGCATGGTGGTGTCGTGTGCGGTTCCGCTCGGTTAGCTTCGGCCAGCTTCAATCGCGCCGTTCGAGCACCGCGGCAAAAAAGCCGTCCGTCGCGTGCCGATGCGGCCACAGCGACAGATAGTCGCCCATTTCCAGCTCGATGCGCTGCTCGGCCAGCACGTCGCGCGCGGGAACCAGCGCGAACTCGGGATGGTCGGCGAGGAACTGCGCGACCACCGCCTCGTTCTCCGCTTCGAGAATGCTGCAGGTCGCGTAGACGAGCCGGCCGCCCTTCTTCACGAGACGCGCCGCGCTCGCGAGAATCGACGTCTGTTTCGGCGTCAGTTCGCCGATCGACTCGGGCGACTGCCGCCACTTCAGGTCCGGGTTGCGGCGCAGCGTGCCGAGGCCGCTGCACGGCGCATCGACGAGCACGCGGTCGATCTTGCCCGCGAGGCGCTTGATCTTCGCATCGTGCTCGCTGTCGATCAGCACCGGGTTGACGTTCGACAGGCCGCTCCTTGCCAGCCGCGGCTTCAGCTTCGCAAGACGCCGCTCGGCAATATCGAACGCGTAGAGACGCCCGGTCGAGCGCATCATCGCCCCGAGCGCGAGCGTCTTGCCGCCCGCGCCCGCACAGAAGTCGACGATCATCTCGCCGCGGCGCGGCGCAACGAGCGAGCACAGCAGCTGACTGCCCTCGTCCTGCACTTCGATCCAGCCGTTCTGGAACGCATCGAGCTTCGTGAGCGGCGGCTTGTCGGCCACCCGCACGCCGAGCGGCGCGAACGGCATCGCGCCCGCGTCGATGCCGGCCTTCTCCAGCGCCTGCAACACTTCGTCGCGGCTCGCCTTCATCGGATTGGCACGCAGATCGAGCGGCGCCGGATAGTTGAGCGACGCGGCCAGTTGCACCAGTTCGTCGGCCTCGAAACGCTTCGCGAGCGCCTCGTAGATCCAGTCCGGCAGATTCATGCGGATGCGCTGCGGCAGGCTCGCGGGGTCGATCTTCGACACCCGCTCGAGCCATTCGCCCTCCGCTTCGGACACGAACGGCTTCAACGCCGTGCGGCCCGCCGTCTGCATGAGGCCGAGCAGCGCCAGGCGCCGCGTCGGACTGCCGCTGCCGCTTTCGGCCAGATGCGCGAACTCCATGCGCCTGCGCAGCACCGCAAACACCGCTTCGGCGATCACGCCGCGCTCGCTGTGACCGAGCTTCGGATGCGCACGGAAAAAACGGCTCGTCGTTGCATCGGCGGGGCCGGTGAATTTCAACACGTCGGCAAGCAGCGCCTCGGTCTGGCCAATCAGAAAACCATGCAGCCTCATGCATCCTCCGCCGTGGCGTTATTGTCGGCCGCTTCGCTTGCGCGACCCGTATTGTCGAAGAAAAACGCCTGCGGCTCCGGCGGCGTCAGGATGACCCGCTCGCCGTCGAGCGCAAGCCGCCCTTCGACGAACCAGCGCACCGCGCGCGGGTAAATCACATGTTCGGTGGCGAGCACGCGCGCGGCGAGCGCCGCCGCGTCGTCGCCGGCGCGCACCGGCACCACGGACTGCGCGACAATCGGCCCGTGATCGAGCCGCGGCGTGACGAAATGCACGGACGCGCCGTGCACGCGCACGCCGGCGTCGAGCGCCTGCTGGTGCGTTTTCAGGCCCGGAAAGCTCGGCAACAGCGACGGATGGACGTTCAGCATGCGGCCCGCGTAACGTTCGACGAAGCCATCGGTCAATACGCGCATGAAGCCGGCCAGCACCAGCAGGTCGGGCGCATAGGCGTCGATCATATGGGCAAGCGCGATGTCGAACGACGGTCGATCGGGAAACTGGCGGTGGTCGACCACCGCGGTGGGAATGCCTTGCGATGCCGCGAACTGCAGCCCGGCGGCGTCGGGGCGGTTGGCAATCACGGCGGCGACTTGCGCCCGCCAGCGCTCGCGCGCGCAGGCGTTCGCGATCGCCTGCATGTTGCTGCCCCGTCCGGAAATCAGAATGACGAGTTTTTTCATCCACGGATTTTATCATCCGGCACCGCGCGAACCGCGACGCGAAGCGGTCAGCGGCCTTGAGCGTTTATAATCGTTTGTTTTGCAGGGATCTGTCCCGCTTCGTTTATTGCGTCACCTGTCTTATCAACCCGGTACCCACGCCGGTATTAACGGTCGGTACTAACCTCGGGTACTCAACTCAGGTACTAACCTCAGCCCGCTATCGTGAGAGTTTTTCGGGGTCTTCCCAATGCCGAAAGCCGCGCGCCCTGCGCGCTCACTATCGGCAATTTCGACGGTGTCCACCGCGGCCATCAGGCATTGCTCGCGCACGTGCGCGCGGCCGCCGATGCGCGCGGGCTGCCCGTCTGCGTGATGACCTTCGAACCGCACCCGCGCGAATTCTTCAACCCGGCCGGCGCGCCGCCGCGTATCGCGATGCTGCGCGACAAGCTCGAGGCGCTGCGGATGAACGGCGTCGATCGCGTCGTGGTCGAGCACTTCAATCAGCGGTTCGCGAGCCAGTCGCCCGATGCGTTCGTCGAACGGATCATCGTCAACGGGCTGCACACGCGCTGGGTGATGATCGGCGACGATTTCCGCTACGGTGCGAAGCGGGCCGGCGACTTCGCATCGCTGAAAGCGGCGGGCGAGCGCTTCGGCTTCGAAGTCGAGCAGATGGAAACCGTCGCCGATCCGTCGGGCGCGCGTATCTCGAGTTCGGGCGTGCGTGCGGCACTGGTGGCCGGCGATCTCGATGCGGCGCGTGCCGCGCTTGGCCGCGACTATGTGATCAGCGGGCACGTCGTGCATGGGCTCAAGCTCGGCCGCGATCTCGGCTTTCCGACGCTGAACCTGCCGATCGCCCATAAGCGGCCGGCGCTGTCGGGCATTTTCGTGGTACGCGTGCATGGCATCGAAGACGAGCCGCTGCCCGGCGTCGCGAGCCTCGGGCTGCGTCCGACCGTCGACGATTCCGGCCGCGTGCTGCTCGAAGTGCATCTGCTCGACTGGCATGGCGACGCCTATGGCAAACTCGTGCGCGTCGAGTTTCTGAAAAAGCTGCGCGACGAGGAAAGGTTTGTCGACCTCGAAACGCTGTCTGCCGCGATTGCGCGCGATGTCGCGAGCGCGCGCGCGTGGTTCGAGGCACTTGAGGCAGGTCACGCGCCGGGCAGCCGGTCGACGGGCTTCTCGACCTCGGCAACCGACCGAATTAGATAAACGGCCGCGGTGCGTGCGGAACGGAACCGCGCGCACCGAAGCGTAGTGAACCGACGAGCTGGATCCGAGGCCGGCGCAGTCCTCCGGACACGCTCCAAGGTTCGCAAGCCGCGCCGCCTCGCACCGGTCGCGCACTCCCGGGCAAATCCGCGCCGACCGCCGACATGGGCGCCAACACCGTATTCACCGCTACGTCACCATGAGCAACAAGAAAGCCGATTCGAAACCGCAAGCCAAGTATCCGGTCAACCTGCTGGACACGCCGTTCCCGATGCGGGGCGACCTGCCCAAGCGCGAGCCGCAATGGGTCAAGGAATGGCAGGAGCGCAAGGTCTACGAAAAAATCCGCGCCGCCTCGAAGGGCCGCGCCAAGTTCATCCTGCACGACGGCCCGCCGTATGCGAACGGCGACATTCACCTCGGCCACGCGGTCAACAAGATCCTGAAGGACATGATCGTCAAGGCGCGCAATATGGCGGGCTTCGACGCGGTCTATGTGCCGGGTTGGGATTGCCACGGCATGCCGATCGAGATCCAGATCGAAAAGCAGTTCGGCAAGTCGCTGCCGGCCGCCGAAGTAATGCAGAAGGCGCGCGCCTACGCAACCGAGCAGATCGAGAAGCAGAAAGCGGGCTTCCGGCGCCTCGGCGTGCTCGGCGAATGGGATAACCCGTACAAGACGATGAACTTCACGAACGAAGCCGGCGAAATCCGCGCGCTCGCGAAGATCATCGAAAAGGGCTATGTGTTTCGCGGCCTGAAGCCGGTGAACTGGTGCTTCGACTGCGGCTCGGCGCTCGCCGAGGCGGAAGTCGAATACAAGGACAAAACCGACCCGACGATCGACGTGCTGTTCACGTTCGCGGAACCGGAAAAGACCGCGCAGGCGTTTGGTCTGGCGGCGCTGCCGCGCGCCGACGGCGGCATCGTGATCTGGACCACGACGCCGTGGACGATTCCCGCGAACCAGGCGCTGAATGTGCACCCCGAGGTGGTCTACGCGCTCGTCGATACGCAGCGCGGCTTGCTGATTCTCGCTGAAGAGCGCGTCGAAGCGTGCATGAAGGACTTCAATCTGCAGGGTCGCGTGATCGCGACGGCGCCCGGCGCCGCGCTTGCGAACCTGCGCTTCCATCATCCGCTGTCGTCGGCGCATCCGGGCTACAAGCGCACGTCGCCCGTCTATCTCGGCGATTACGTGACGACCGATACCGGCACCGGCATCGTTCACTCGTCGCCGGCGTACGGCGTCGAAGACTTCGTGTCGTGCAAGGCGCACGGCATGGCCGACTCCGACATCATCAGCCCGGTGATGGGCGACGGCCGCTATATCGAATCGCTCGCGCTGTTCGGCGGCCTGTCGATCTGGGTGGCGAACCCGAAGATCGTCGACGCGTTACGCGAAGCGGGCACGCTGCTGCGCAGCGAGAAATACACGCACAGCTATATGCACTGCTGGCGCCACAAGACGCCGATCATCTACCGTGCGACGTCGCAGTGGTTCGCGGGCATGGACGTCAAGCCGCGCGACAGCGCCAAGACACTGCGCGAAACGGCGCTCGAAGGCATCGAGGCGACCGCGTTCTATCCGTCATGGGGCAAGCAGCGCCTCTTCGCCATGATCGCGAATCGCCCGGACTGGACGCTGTCGCGCCAGCGCCAATGGGGCGTGCCGATGGCGTTCTTCGTGCACAAGGAAACGGGCGAGCTCCATCCGCGCACGCTCGAACTGCTCGAGGAAGTCGCGAGGCGCGTCGAAGTGTCCGGCATCGAAGCGTGGCAGACGCTCGAGCCGCGCGAACTGATCGGCGACGATGCGAACCTGTATGAGAAGAACCGCGACACGCTCGACGTCTGGTTCGATTCGGGCACGACGCACTGGCACGTGCTGCGCGGCTCGCACAAGGACGAGCTGCAATTCCCGGCTGACCTGTACCTCGAAGGCTCGGACCAGCACCGCGGCTGGTTCCATTCGTCGCTGCTGACCGCGTCGATGCTCGATGGCCGGCCGCCGTACAACGCGCTGCTCACGCACGGCTTCACCGTCGACGGCGAAGGCCGCAAGATGAGCAAGTCGCTCGGCAACGGCGTCGATCCGCACGAAGTATCGAACCGCCTCGGCGCGGAAATCATCCGTCTGTGGATTGCGTCGACCGACTACTCGGGCGAACTCGCGATCTCCGAGGAAATTCTGAAGCGTGTGACGGAAAGCTATCGGCGTATCCGCAATACGCTGCGCTTCCTGCTCGCGAATCTGTCGGACTTCGATTTCGCGCAGCACGCGCGACCGGTCGGCGAGTGGCTCGAGATCGACCGCTACGCGGTCGCGCTGACCGCGAGCCTGCAGACCGAGATCCTTGCGCACTACGACAAGTACGAGTTCCACCCGGTCGTCGCGAAGCTGCAGACGTTCTGCTCGGAAGACCTCGGCGGCTTCTACCTCGACGTGCTGAAGGACCGTCTGTACACGACCGCGCCGGACTCCGCCGCACGCCGTTCGGCGCAAACCGCGCTGTACCACATCGCGAACGGGCTGCTGCGCCTGATGGCGCCGTTCCTGTCGTTCACCGCCGAAGAAGCGTGGAAGGTGTTCCAGCCGCACAGCGAGACGATCTTCACCGAGCTTTATCACGCGTACCCCGAGGTGCCGGACGGCGCGGCGCTGCTCGACAAGTGGGCGCTGCTGCGCGCGGTGCGCGGCGACGTGACCAAGGCGCTCGAAGAGGCGCGTGTCGCGAACCTGATCGGTTCGTCGCTGCAGGCCGAAGTCGAACTGCGCGCGAGCGGCGCGCGCTACGACGCGCTCGCGAGCCTGAACGACGACCTGAAATTCGTCCTGATCACGTCGGGAGCGAACGTCGTCAGGGTGGAAAGCGAAGCGGACGAAGGCGTCGACGTGATCGCATCGAAGTATCTGAAATGCGAGCGCTGCTGGCACTATCGCGCGGACGTCGGCGCCGATGCCGCGCATCCGACGCTGTGCGGCCGGTGTGTAAGCAACCTGTTCGGCAACGGCGAAGCAAGGAGCGCGGCATAATGTCCAGAAGCCTGTCGAAATCGGCGAGCGGGTCGCTCGCGCCATGGCTCGGCGTCGCGCTGATCGTGATCCTCGCCGACCAGCTGACGAAGATCGCGATCGCGAAGGTGTTCGCGTACGGCGAGTCACACGTGATCACGCCGTTTTTCAACCTCGTGCTCGTGTTCAACCGCGGCGCGGCCTTCAGCTTTCTCGCGATGGCGGGCGGCTGGCAACGCTGGGCATTTACGCTGCTCGGGATCGTCGCGGCGCTCGTGATCTGCTATCTGCTCAAGCGCCACGGCACGCAGAAGATGTTTTGCACGGCGCTCGCGCTGATTCTGGGCGGCGCGCTCGGCAATGTGATCGACCGGCTGATGTACGGCCACGTGATCGATTTCCTCGATTTCCACGTCGGCGGCTGGCATTGGCCCGCGTTCAATCTCGCCGACAGCGCGATCACGATCGGCGCGGTGCTGCTCGTGATCGACGAATTGCGGCGCGTGCGCGGCGCGCGCTGACAGGCGCTGAGACGCGGTAACGCGCGCGGCAAGGTCGACGTTTAGTCGGAGATTGCAGTGGCAAACAAGCTGACCAACGATGCGCTCGCCGCGTCGACCGAACGACACGACGACGCGAGCGACGTGCCCGACGCGCCCGACGCGTCGTCCAGCGGCGAACTCGCCGGCAAACACCTCGTGCTCGGCATGACGGGCGGCATCGCGTGCTACAAGATCGCCGAACTCACACGCCTGCTCGTGAAGGCCGGCGCGACCGTGCAGATCGCGATGACCGAGGCGGCGACGCAGTTCATCACGCCGGTCACGATGCAGGCGCTGTCCGGGCGCCCCGTCTACACGAGCCAGTGGGACGCGCGCATCGCGAACAACATGCCGCATATCGATCTGTCGCGCGAAGCGGACGCGATCGTCATCGCGCCCGCCTCCACCGACTTTCTCGCGAAGCTCGCGCACGGCATGGCCGACGATCTGCTGTCCACGTTGTGCATCGCGCGCGACTGTCCGCTGCTCGTGGTGCCGGCAATGAACCGCCAGATGTGGATGAACCCGGCGACGCAGCGCAACGTCGCCATGCTGCGCGGCGACGGCGTTCAGGTGCTGGGCCCCGATTCCGGCGCGCAGGCGTGCGGCGAAACCGGCGATGGCCGCATGCTCGAACCGGAAGCCACCTATGAAGCCATCGTTTCGTTCTTCCAGCCGAAGGTGCTCGCCGGCCGCCGCGTGCTGCTGACCGCGGGCCCGACCTTCGAGCCGCTCGACCCGGTGCGCGGCATCACCAATCTCTCGAGCGGCAAGATGGGCTTCGCGCTTGCGCGCGCCGCGCAGCAGGCCGGCGCGGACGTGCATCTGGTGGCAGGCCCGGTCGCGCTCGAAACACCGTGGGGCGTCTACCGCGAAGACGTGCAGACCGCGCAGCAGATGTACGAAGCGGTCATGCGCGCGGTGCCCGACTACGACATCTTTATCGGCGTCGCGGCGGTCGCCGACTGGCGCGCGGAGCATGTGAGCGAGCACAAGATCAAGAAGACCGCGGACCGTGCGGTGCCGGCCTTCAAGTTCGTCGAAAATCCGGACATTCTGTCCGCGGTCGCCCATCTGACGCATCCCCCGTATTGCATCGGTTTTGCCGCGGAAAGCGGCGACCTCGACGTACATGGCGAAGAAAAGCGCGTGCGCAAGAACGTGCCGCTCCTGATCGGCAATCTCGGCCCGCTCACCTTCGGACGCGACGACAACGAAGTCGCGCTCTTCGAAGCAGGCGGCATTACGCGGCTACCGCGCGCCGGCAAGCAGACGCTCGCGCGCGCGCTGATCGCCGAAATCGCGCGGCGTCTGCCGGACGCGAGCCTGATCGGTTAATCGCCAGCCGTGATCTGCACGTTTGCCTTCGCGTGCCTCCCGCACCCTAGTTATCCAGGAGCGCTGCTGTCATGACGCTACTCTCCGTGCTCGATCAGACGCCCGTGATCGACGGGCACTCAGTGGCCGATGCGATTGCCGCAACGGTCGAACTCGCGCAACTTGCCGACGATCTCGGCTTCACGCGCTACTGGTGCGCCGAGCATCACGGTTTGCGCGGCGTATCGAATCCTTGCCCTGAAGTGATGCTCGCGCGCCTCGGCAGCGTGACGAAACGGATTCGCCTCGGCTCCGGCGGCGTGATGCTGCCGTACTACAGTCCGTTCAAGATCGCCGAGCAGTTTCTGATGCTCGAAGCGCTGTTTCCGAATCGCATCGATCTCGGCGTCGGTCGCGCGCCTGGCGGCGACATGCGCACCGCACAAGCGGTCGCGGCCGGTGCGTACAACCGCGGCGATATTTTCCCGCAGCAGGTTGCCGATCTGGTCGGCTTGATGAACGGCACGCTGCCTGCGGATCACCTCGCGCACGGCGTGCTGCTGCAGCCACAAATCGATACGCGTCCGCAGTTGTGGTTGCTCGGCTCGAGCGACTTCGGCGGCATGCTCGCCGCGCAGCTCGGCATTCGCTTTTCATTTGCGCATTTCATCAATGCGCACTTCGGGCATGCGGTCGCGCAGGCGTACCGGGAGCGCTTTCAGTCGGGCCATGAGGCGAAGCCTTATCTCGCCGCCGCCGTCTTTGTGATTTGCGCCGACACCGAGCGCGAAGCCGCCGACCTCGAAAAAGCCGTCGATCTGCGCCGCGTGCAAATGGCGTATGGGCTGAACGAGCCGATTCCGTCGATTGCGCAGGGTATCGCGCAGGAATATGGCGCGCGTGAACAGCTGATCATCGATCGTGAGAAGCCGCGCAGCATCATCGGCACGCCGGAGACGGTGACGCAGCGCATGCATGCGCTGCAGGAACAATTCGATGCCGATGAACTGATCGTGCTGACCGTCGCGGGCAGTTATCAGGCGCGGTTGCGTTCGTACGAACTGCTTGCGCAAGCGTTCGAACTCGGTCGTTGAGCGGCTTCAGATCCGGCGCACTTTCACTCTCGCACTCCACCCTCAAACCCGAATAGAAACCTGACCTGCATGAAACTCGACCTGAAGATTCTCGACGCGCGCATGCGCGACTATCTGCCCGCCTACGCCACGCCGGGCAGCGCGGGCCTCGACTTGCGCGCCTGCCTCGACGAACCGTTGACGCTCGAGCCGGGCGCCACGGCACTCGTACCGACCGGCCTCGCCGTGCACGTCGGCGACCCTGGCTACGCGGCGCTGATCCTGCCGCGATCGGGTCTCGGCCACAAACATGGCATCGTGCTCGGCAACCTGGTCGGCCTGATCGACTCGGACTACCAGGGCCAATTGATGATCTCGACATGGAACCGCGGGCAAACCACGTTCACCCTGAACCCGATGGAGCGCCTCGCACAACTGGTGATCGTGCCGGTCGTGCAGGCGCAGTTCAATATCGTCGACGAATTCGCTGCGAGCGAACGCGGCGAGGGCGGATTTGGCAGCACGGGCAAGCACTGACACATCCGCGACGCTGCGGCGCGGATGCTTCATTCGCGTTTGCCCGACGGCGAGATACAAAATAAAAACGGCGCGGGTTTATTTGCCCGCGCCGTTTTTTCTTGAAGGGGACAGCAGAGCTTAGTCCACTTCCACCGCTTCCGGATTCGGATTCCGCGGCGGCAGAGACTGCTCGTCGAACGTCAGCTGCACCTTGTCTTCCTGATCGACATCGACCGTCACACGGCCGCCGTTTATCAGCTTGCCGAACAGCAGTTCGTCGGCCAGTGCGCGGCGGATCGTATCCTGGATCAGGCGCTGCATCGGACGCGCGCCCATCAGCGGATCGAAACCGTGCTTCGCGAGATGCTTGCGCAGGTTGTCGGTGAAGAGCGCATCGACCTTCTTCTCGTGCAGCTGGTCTTCGAGCTGCATCAGGAACTTGTCGACCACGCGCATGATGATTTCTTCATCGAGCGAGCGGAAGCTGATCGTCGCATCGAGACGGTTGCGGAACTCCGGCGTGAACATGCGCTTGATGTCGGCCATTTCGTCGCCGGTTTCGCGGCGATTCGTAAAGCCCATCGACGACTTCTGCATCGCCTCCGCGCCCGCGTTCGTCGTCATGATGATGATGACGTTGCGGAAGTCCGCCTTGCGACCGTTGTTGTCGGTCAGCGTGCCGTGGTCCATCACCTGCAGCAGCACATTGAAGATGTCCGGATGCGCCTTCTCGATTTCGTCGAGCAGCAGCACGCAATGCGGCTTCTTCGTCACCGCTTCGGTCAGCAAACCGCCCTGATCGAAACCGACGTAGCCGGGCGGCGCGCCAATCAGACGGCTCACCGCATGACGCTCCATGTACTCCGACATATCGAAGCGGATCAGCTCGATGCCAAGCGTGAACGCGAGTTGCCGCGCCACTTCGGTCTTGCCGACGCCCGTCGGGCCCGAGAACAGGAACGCGCCGATCGGCTTGTCGGTTTTGCCGAGGCCCGCGCGCGCCATCTTGATCGACGCCGACAGCGCGTCGATCGCCGGATCCTGGCCAAACACGACCGCTTTCAGGTCGCGATCGAGCGTTTGCAGCTTGCTGCGATCGTCCTGCGACACGCTTTGCGCCGGCACGCGCGCGATCTTCGAAATGATTTCCTCGATCTCGCCCTTGCCGATCGTGCGCTTCTGCTTCGACTTCGGCAGAATGCGTTGCGCCGCGCCCGCTTCGTCGATCACGTCGATCGCCTTGTCCGGCAAATGGCGATCGGTGATGAAGCGCGCCGACAGTTCGGCCGCGGCCGACAGCGCGCCCGACGAATACTTCACGCCGTGGTGCTCTTCGAAACGCGACTTCAGGCCACGCAGAATCGCCACGGTCTGTTCGACCGTCGGTTCTGTCACGTCGATCTTCTGGAAGCGGCGCGACAGCGCTGCGTCTTTCTCGAAGATGCCGCGGAATTCGGTGAACGTCGTCGCGCCGATGCACTTGAGCGTGCCCGACGACAACGCCGGCTTCAGCAGATTCGACGCGTCGAGCGTACCGCCCGATGCGGCGCCCGCGCCGATCAGCGTATGAATTTCGTCGATGAACAGA
This sequence comes from Paraburkholderia sp. 2C, assembly GCF_054589215.1. Classification (NCBI taxonomy): domain Bacteria; kingdom Pseudomonadati; phylum Pseudomonadota; class Betaproteobacteria; order Burkholderiales; family Burkholderiaceae; genus Paraburkholderia; species Paraburkholderia sp. 2C. The sequence continues at coordinate 130,877 of NZ_BAAILL010000012.1, forward strand.
ATGGCGTGCGGACGCTCTTTCAGTTCCTTCAACACCGTCTTGAGACGCTGCTCGAAGTCGCCACGGTATTTCGTACCGGCAAGCAGCGCGCCCATGTCGAGCGAATACACCTGCGCGTCGGCCAGAATATCGGGCACTTCGCCGCGCATGATGCGCCATGCAAGACCTTCCGCGATCGCCGTCTTGCCGACGCCGGCCTCGCCGACCAGCAGCGGATTGTTCTTGCGCCGACGGCACAGCACCTGCACCACGCGCTCGACTTCCGCTTCGCGTCCGATGAGAGGATCGATGCGGCCGTCCTTCGCCATCTGGTTCAGGTTCTGCGTGAACTGCGCGAGCGGGGTTTCCTTCTGCGCAGCGGCTTCGTCCGATTCGGTGTTCGAATCGCTGGCCTTCGCCGCATCCGTGCTATTCGTCTTCGCGATACCGTGCGAGATGAAGTTCACCACGTCGAGGCGCGTCACGCCCTGCTGCTGCAGGTAGTACACCGCGTGCGAATCCTTCTCGCCGAAGATCGCGACGAGCACGTTCGCGCCCGTCACTTCCTTCTTGCCGTTCGACGTGGACTGCACGTGCATGATCGCGCGCTGGATCACGCGCTGGAAACCCAGCGTGGGCTGCGTATCGACGTCGTCCGTGCCAGGCACGGTCGGCGTGTTGTCATGAATGAAGTTGCGCAGGTTCTGACGCAGGTCTTCGATGTTGGCCGCGCAAGCGCGCAGCACTTCGGCGGCCGTCGGGTTGTCCAACAGCGCCAGCAAAAGATGTTCGACCGTGATGAACTCATGCCGCGCCTGGCGTGCTTCCATAAACGCCATATGCAGGCTGACTTCCAGTTCCTGGGCAATCATGCTTCCTCCATCACACACTGCAGCGGATGCCCGGCCTGCCGTGCGTGGGTAACGACTTGCTCGACTTTGGTCGACGCGATGTCCCGCGTGTAGACCCCACAAACTCCCCTGCCTTCGCGATGCACCTTTAGCATTATCTGCGTAGCGGTCTCACGATCTTTATTGAAATATTCCTGCACGATCATCACGACGAATTCCATCGGCGTGAAGTCGTCATTCAACAGCACTACCTTGTACATGGCCGGCGGTTTCAGCTTTTGTTCCTGCCGCTCCAGTACCGTGTTGTCCTGCTTGTCCGGGATAATCGCCATACACCCATTCTAAACAACTCGGACAGGCCCGCAATCCTGTCAAAACCCAACCGGCCGACCAGCCGACCACTGCCGGCGATCACGTCGGCTGCGGCCCGCGGGCGTTGGCCCGTCGCGCTTGCGCAATGCGCGGGGCCGATCGCGGAACCAGCCCTCCGGTATGTCCTCATTCATTCCAGTTCGCGGCGCGAGGCCGCTGTCCGAAACGAGTATCGCACAACCTGCGCCAGCGGACGTTAAGCTCGCCGCACATGCCGAGGCGTCCGGTGCGAAGCGTGCTGCAAGGCTCCGCCACACGCTCCATGTGAGACGATTATGCGACTTTTCAAGATGGCCCGCTTGGGTGACCGCACATAAGAAAAGAAGGAAAAACCCTGGAGATTGGTTCTTTACAACGGCGCACATAGCGTCTCAAAATTTTCTTGACACTCGAATAAAGAGACTCAACAATCAAGCTGGCACTTTTTTCAATGTGCGGTCTATACGAAAAAATGCCGTTGGTGAGCTTGTGAGGAGGGACGGCTGCATTCCGCGGTCGTTGGGCTTTTCGAGGGCTCGTGTGATTGAGTTACAGGGGATGTTGGTATGGCAACCGGTACGGTCAAATGGTTCAATGACGCGAAAGGTTTCGGATTCATTACGCCCGACGAAGGCGGTGAGGATCTGTTTGCACACTTTTCGGCTATCCAGATGAACGGGTTCAAGACCCTCAAGGAAGGCCAGAAGGTGAGTTTCGAGGTCGTGCAAGGCCCCAAAGGCAAACAGGCATCGAACATCCAGGCTGCAGCCTGAATCCGTTCGATTCCCGTACCCTTTAAAGAACCCGGCTTCATGCCGGGTTCCTCATTTATAAAGCGTGGCGGCTTTTTGAAGCACGGCACGTTTCAAAGCCCAGTTATTGAGACCCGGCCTTGCGCCGGGTTTTTTTATGTCCGCTTTTTAACATCCATTATTGGCGCGCGATGAGCGCCGAGGTCTAGACGACTTTCAGCGTCGCCATCATTCCAAGATCTTCGTGTTCGAGAATATGGCAGTGAAACATCCGCTCGCCCGGCATTTTCTGCACGGTCGCAATGCGCACTGTTTCGCCAGGCTGAACATTGACCGTGTCGCGCCACGCGAGATACGGCTCCGGCGTTCTTTTCCCGTTTCGCTGCCGCTCGATGATCTGAAACTGCGTGCCGTGCAGGTGGAACGGATGGTCCATGTCGGTACGATTTTCAATCGACCAATGCTCGACCTCGCCGCTGCGGCTCGTTAGCGCTATGCGGGACGCATCGAATGTCTCGCCATTAATCAGGAATTTCATGCCGGCCGGCATCTCGCTCATCGTCGCGCCCGGACGATGCATCGCTGCCATGTCCATCTCTTCGGAAAAGACCACGGATTTTTGCGGCGCCGCCGCGCCCGCGGGTGGAACCAGCGCTCCGATCGTACGCAGCGGCGAAGGAAGCGGATGCGGCGTCGGCTGAACCGCTGCGCCCGTCCCCGTTCCTGCCGCGGCCGGCGCAAAACGCACGTCGGCGAGCACGCGCGCCGGATCGGGCGGCAGGCTGCTGCCCGGGCTCATCGCCATTTTGCGGCGGTCGTAGACGGCCGCCGTCAGCGCGGTCTGCCACGGCCATTGGCCCGCGCGCACGATCAGTTCAGCGCGCTCGCCGGGCGCAAGCAGCAGTTCGGTCAGGCCGTCGCGCGCGTCGCCGAGCAGGCCGCCGTCGGTACCGACCTGCGCGAACGGGTAATTGACGCCGAGCGAGAGCCGCAGATATCGGGCATTGCATGCGTTCCAGACGCGCCATCGCTCGTCGCGCGCAACCACGATGCGTGGCCGCCGCGCGCCGTTGACGAGCACGAACTGGCCCTCGCGGCCGTTCATCCAGTCCATCATGTCGTTCGGCGCGATCGAGCCGTCGGCAGCCAGTTTGAGGTCGGTCAGGAACAGATGCCGCTCGGGCAGCGCGGCAAGCGGGTCGTCGGCTGCGCGCACGACGATCGGCCCGGCAAGGCCGCGGTACACCTGCCCCGCCGACAACATATGCGGATGCGGGTGATACCAGTACGTGCCGGCGCTGCCGCGCGGCAACGTGAAGCGATAGACGCGCGACTCGCCCGGCGCGACCGGATCGAACGGATTGCCGTCCTGATCGGGCGGCACCGGCAAGCCATGCCAGTGCACGGTCGACGGCTGCGGCAGGCGATTCACGAAGCGGATTTCCACGGTATCTTCTTCGCGCACTTCGATCAGCGGGCCCGCGATCGGGCCTTGCGCTGCGTCGCCGTACAGCCAGAACGACGTCTCTTTGCCCGGCATCAATTGCCGGCGCACCGGCTGTGCGACGAGCGTCGCGCGGAACGTGCCCGGATCGCTGCTTTCGTTGGCAAGACGGCGCAGCGTCGCGAGCGGCGCGCCGGACGGCAACGCGTTCGGCGACGCGAGCGCGACGCCTGCGTCGTTCGCGCTTCCCGCATGCGACGTCATGCCGCGCATGCCGGCCATATCGTGCATCCCGTGCATGTCGCCCATGCCCTCCATGCCCGGCATGTCCTGCATATCGTGTCCAGCATGCTGCGCGAATGCGCTGCGCACGCCTAATGACCCAACGGCGGACGCGACGGCGGCGCTCATTGCGCGAGCCAGAAATTCCCTGCGAATCATCGGTTGTTTCCCTGGTTCACACCGCAACGTTGCGTCTCGAGCAACGATGCGCGACAACGTATTTATTTCCCGCGGAATCAGGCGTTCAGCCGTTCATTCGCGGCGAGCGGCAAGCATAACGCAGCTCGCCGGTTCGCGCGCCCGAGCCGGACCGCACCGCTCTGCAGCACATGAAGACGCAAAATGGATGCGCGCGCAACGAAAGCGGAAAAAGTGCAGGTTCGAGCCATGCGCACATTAAAAAACCCCGGCGATCGCAACGCGACCCACCGGGGTTCAACCGTTCGATGCAGGCCACGTTCAAACCGCCATTCGAAGCCCGCACCGGCGATTACATATTCTCGATCATCACCTGACCGAAGCCCGAACACGACACTTGCGTCGCACCTTCCATCAGCCGCGCGAAGTCGTACGTCACGCGCTTCTGCAGGATCGATTTCTCCATCGACGAAATGATCACGTCAGCCGCTTCGGTCCAGCCGAGGTGGCGCAGCATCATTTCGGCCGACAGGATTTCCGAACCCGGATTCACGTAGTCCTTGCCTGCGTACTTCGGCGCGGTGCCGTGCGTCGCCTCGAACATCGCGACGGAATCCGACATGTTCGCGCCCGGCGCGATACCGATACCGCCGACTTGCGCGGCCAGTGCGTCCGACACGTAGTCGCCGTTCAGATTCAGCGTCGCGATCACGTCGTATTCGGCCGGACGCAGCAGGATCTGCTGCAGGAACGCGTCGGCAATCACGTCCTTCACGACGATCTCGTTGCCCGACTTCGGGTTCTTGAACTTCATCCACGGGCCGCCATCCACGAGTTCCGCGCCGAATTCCTTCTGCGCGAGCGCATAGCCGTAGTCACGGAACGCGCCCTCGGTGAACTTCATGATGTTGCCCTTGTGCACGAGCGTGACCGAGCGACGGTCGTTGTCGATCGCGTACTGGATCGCCTTGCGCACGAGACGCTCGGTGCCTTCCTTCGACACCGGCTTCACGCCGATCGCCGACGTGTCCGGGAAGCGGATTTTCTTTACGCCCATTTCGTCGCGCAGGAACTTGATGACTTTCTTGGCCTGCTCCGATTCCGCGGCCCATTCGATGCCCGCGTAGATGTCTTCCGAGTTCTCGCGGAAAATGACCATATTGGTTTTTTCCGGCTCGCGCACCGGCGACGGCACGCCCTTGAAGTACTGCACCGGACGCAGACACACGTACAGGTCCAGTTCCTGGCGCAGCGCGACGTTCAGCGAGCGGATGCCGCCGCCGACCGGCGTCGTCAGCGGGCCCTTGATCGACACCACATATTCCTTGACCGCAGCCAGCGTTTCTTCCGGCAGCCACACATCGGGACCGTAGACCCGGGTCGCCTTTTCGCCGGCAAACACTTCCATCCAGTGGATTTTCTTCTTGCCGCCGTACGCCTTCTCCACCGCCGCATCGACGACCTTGATCATCACCGGCGTGATATCGACACCAGTGCCGTCGCCTTCGATGTACGGAATGATCGGCTGATCGGAAACCTTGAGCGAGAAATCGGCGTTGACGGCGATCTTGTCACCGCCCGTCGGAACCTTGATGTGCTGATACGCCATGATCGGACTCCAGTGGTGGATGGCTGTGCTGGGGAAACCAGATTGGGGACTGCGAAACTGGGCGCTCCACTTACGCGCATGCCTGACGCCCGCGGGCGTCAGGCCGCCTATTCTAGCCCACGGACCACAGCCGGAAAGCGAGGGGCATCGGCACGCCTACGCATCGGCACGCCTACTGATGAGCGCAACGTCTTAAGTCTTATATAAGACATAAGACTGAGCGCTTCGTATTATGCATTAATATCCCGCCATTTACCACGGCCGCGGCCCGCGGCACCGCGCCTACCGCCCCTGCGACGCACCTGCACGCGTTTTGCGGTGCACACGCAGCGATTCGACGCTACTCCTGTACTGATTCTACGCATGACGCTGCTCGCCTTGAACAAACCCTACGGCACGATCTGCCAGTTCTCCCCGCACGAAACGCGCGCGTCGCTCGCGGACTGGGTACGCGTGCCCGGCGTGTATCCGGCGGGCCGGCTCGATTCCGACAGCGAAGGCCTGCTGCTTCTCACCGACGATGGCGCGCTGCAGGCGCGCATCGCCGAGCCGCGTCACAAACTTGTCAAACGCTACTGGGCGCAAGTCGAAGGCGCGCCGCGCGCCGCGGACCTCGAGGCGCTCGCGCGCGGCGTCGATCTCGGCGACTACGTGACGCGCCCATGCCGCGCCGCCTTTGTCGAACCGCCCGATACGCTATGGCCGCGCAATCCACCGATCCGCTATCGCGCGGCCATTCCGACGACGTGGATCGAACTGTCGATCACCGAAGGCAAGAACCGGCAGGTGCGTCGCATGACGGCCGCGGTCGGTTTCCCGACCTTGCGTCTCGTGCGCGCCGGCATTGGCGCGCTCGATATCTTCGCGCTCGGCCTCGAACCCGGCGACACGATCGAACTGCCCGCGCGCGCGCCGTGGGACGGGGTCGCCTAGACGCAGTCGCCTGGACGCAGTCGCCTGGACGCGGTCGCCTGGACAGGGGCGCCTGGACAGGGGCGCCTCGACGGGGTGCGCCAGGACGGGGGCGCCCGGCGACGTTCGCATTCGCTTTCGGCAAAAATTCGCGAGCTTTCCCGTGCCCTTTCGTCAACCGTGCGCCGACATCACGCGTTACACGACGCAGATGCCGCGAGCTGTCCGGCATTCAGCCCCGCAAGCCGTTCGCACCATCCGGCACACCGCTGCCTGTGTCGCGCGCGTCTCGCAAGCTCGCAACCGGCTCGTCAAAAATTTCCGCCGAAATTTGATGCGCCGGCTGTCAACCGAAAGGTGGATGGCACGTTGAACGACATGACTCGACCCACGGGTCACCTGGTTAATTCACTAAAGCTGAGGATTTCACAAAATGAACAAACTGATCGCCGCTCTGGTCGCTGGCCTCTTCGCATCGGCTGCTTTCGCACAAGCTTCGGCTCCGGCTGCTGACGCAATGGCTCCGGCTTCGTCGGCTCACAAGGCAGCGAAGAAGCACACCAAGCACGCTTCGAAGAAGAAGGCAGCTCCGGCAGCTGCTGCTTCGGCCGCTTCGGAATAAGTTTGAAGAAATAACGCAGTCAAGAACAAGCTGTACCTGCCGTTCTTACGGCGTTGAAAGGCAGATCGCCGCAAGGCCGTCTGCCTTTTTCTTTTTCTACGCGCTCGCGTAACATTCGCGGTTCATCTCTGGAGAAGGAGCACCGTCGTGCGATTCAACCCGCGCTCGCTATGGGCGAATTTTGCGGCGCGCCTCGCGCTTGCCGTTGCGTTGTCGGTCGTCGCGTTGTCGTTTGCCGCCTTGCCGGCGCGCGATGCGTTTGCGCAGATTCCGCCCGGCGCGAAACAGCCCGGCGACTTCCCGCGCGTCAAGCTGACAGCCGGCATGTTCGTGATCGACGCCGCCGTTGCCGCGAACGATCCGGATCGCGAGCAAGGCCTCATGTATCGCACGGAACTCAAGCCGAACGAAGGCATGCTGTTCGTGTTCAACGAGAATGCGGTGCACTGCTTCTGGATGAAGAACACGCTGATCCCGCTGTCGATCGCGTTTATCCGCGCGGACGGCACGATCACCGATATCGATGAGATGCAGGCCGAAACCGAGAACAACCACTGCCCGCGCAACAACGGCGTCTACGCGCTCGAGATGAGCAAGGGCTGGTTTGAGTCCAAGGGCATCAAGCCCGGCATGAAGCTTCAGGGGCTGCCGCAGCCGCAGTAAGCGGCCGAGGTTCGTGCATCGCGCAATCCGTCGCGACGCAGCAATCGCCCCCGCAGCTGTCACGGCATTGAGCCGGTTCGCACACACGCGTGCGAACCGGCTTTTTCGCTTCTGCATGCTGCCGAATCACCGTTCGCCGCATGCGGTGCAACCGACTGTGCCCGATGCGCCGCCCGTGCCGCACGCTCCGCCCGCTTGCCGCAATGCGGAAGATTCAAGCAAAAGGGGACCCGACACGCTATCCTTATATTCTCTGCCAGTCGCGCCGCAGCCGACCGGACCGGGTAGGTCACCCGCCGGCGGAAAAGGGGCGGCGCGCTATTTCATGGAGGTTCACGTGCCCCGCAAGACTCCCATCGAGCGCTATCGGAACATCGGGATCAGCGCTCACATCGATGCCGGCAAAACTACCACCACCGAGCGCATCCTTTTTTACACCGGCGTGACTCACAAGATCGGCGAGGTTCACGACGGCGCGGCGACGATGGACTGGATGGAGCAGGAGCAGGAGCGCGGCATCACGATCACGTCGGCTGCCACGACGGCCTTCTGGAAGGGCATGGCCGGCAATTATCCGGAGCACCGGATCAACATCATCGACACCCCCGGGCACGTCGACTTCACGATCGAAGTCGAGCGCTCGATGCGCGTGCTCGATGGCGCGTGCATGGTGTACGACTCGGTCGGCGGCGTGCAGCCGCAGTCGGAAACCGTGTGGCGCCAGGCGAACAAGTACAAGGTGCCGCGCATTGCGTTCGTCAACAAGATGGACCGCGTCGGCGCCGACTTTTTCCGCGTGCAGAAGCAGATCGGCGAGCGTCTGAAGGGCGTCGCGGTGCCGATCCAGATTCCAATCGGCGCTGAAGAGCATTTCGAAGGCGTGGTCGACCTCGTCAAGATGAAGGCGATTGTCTGGGACGACGAAAGCCAGGGCATCAAGTTCGAGTACAAGGACATCCCGGCGAATCTCGTCGAGCTCGCGCACGAGTGGCGCGACAAGATGGTCGAAGCCGCCGCCGAGGCCGACGAGGTGCTGCTCGAAAAGTACCTCGAAGACCACGAAAGCCTGACCGAAGAGGACATCAAGGGCGCGCTCAGAAAGCGCACGATCGCCAATGAGATCGTGCCGATGCTGTGCGGCAGCGCGTTCAAGAACAAGGGCGTGCAGGCGATGCTCGACGCGGTGATCGACTATCTGCCGTCGCCGGTCGACGTGCCCGCCATTCTCGGTCACGACGAAAACGACAAGGAAGCGGAACGCCATCCGAGCGATGACGAGCCGTTCTCCGCGCTCGCGTTCAAGATCATGACGGACCCGTTCGTCGGCCAGCTGATCTTCTTCCGCGTGTATTCGGGCGTCGTCGAATCGGGCGATACGGTCTACAACGCGGTGAAGGAAAAGAAGGAGCGCCTCGGCCGTATCCTGCAGATGCACGCGAACGAGCGCAAGGAAATCAAGGAAGTGCGCGCGGGCGACATCGCGGCCGCAGTCGGTCTCAAGGAAGCGACCACCGGCGATACGCTGTGCGACCCGAACAACGTGATCATTCTCGAGCGGATGATTTTCCCGGAGCCGGTCATCTCGCAGGCCGTCGAACCGAAGACGAAGGCCGACCAGGAAAAAATGGGCATTGCGCTCAACCGTCTCGCGCAGGAAGACCCGTCGTTCCGCGTCAACACCGACGAGGAATCGGGCCAGACGATCATCTCCGGCATGGGCGAGCTGCACCTCGAAATTCTCGTCGACCGGATGAAGCGCGAGTTCGGCGTCGAAGCGACGGTCGGCAAGCCGCAGGTCGCCTATCGCGAGACCGTGCGCACGAAGATCGAGGACGTCGAAGGCAAGTTCGTCAAGCAGTCGGGCGGGCGCGGCCAGTACGGCCATGCGGTGATCACGCTCGAACCGAATCCGACCAAGGGCTATGAATTCGTCGACGCGATCAAGGGCGGCGTGATTCCGCGCGAATTTATCCCGGCCGTCGACAAGGGCATCCAGGACACGCTGAAGGCCGGCGTGCTCGCCGGCTACCCGGTCGTCGATACGAAGGTCACGCTGACGTTCGGTTCTTACCACGACGTCGACTCCAACGAAAACGCGTTCCGCATGGCCGGTTCGATGGCGTTCAAGGACGCGATGCGCAAGGCAAAGCCGGTGCTGCTCGAACCGATGATGGCCGTCGAGGTGGAAACGCCGGAAGAGTTTATGGGCAACGTGATGGGCGACCTGTCGGGCCGGCGCGGCATCGTGCAGGGCATGGAAGACATCGCGGGCGGCGGCGGCAAGCTCGTCCGCGCCGAAGTGCCGCTTGCCGAGATGTTCGGCTATTCGACGTCGCTGCGTTCGCTCACGCAGGGCCGCGCGACGTACACGATGGAATTCAAGCATTACGCTGAAACGCCGAACAACGTGTCCGAAGCGATCATCAACGCGAAACAGAAGTAATCGGTATTCGATGTTCCAGCCAAAGCCCGTTCCTCGCGAACGGGCTTTTTTCGTGCGCACCAACGCCCGTGCCCACGGCGCGATGCCGGCGAGCGTGCGTGTCATTTTTGGCCGTGCCAGAATGGACGGCGCGCTTCCTACGGTTCGCGCAAGGAGACAACCGATGAGCCACGACCACGATCACCACGATGACGACCGTGACGAAACCGCGCATGGCGCGCACGGAACGCAGGATCAGCCCATCGACTGGCGCGAACACGGCGTCAAGGTTATCCGCGGCGACCAGCTCGACACGAACACGGCGCAAACACCGGGCATGAACCGCGCGGCCGCGATCAACGCCGCGCGCGTCGGCGCGCAGAAAATCTGGGCCGGCACGGTGACGATCCACCCGAACGCGAAGACGGGCGCGCATCATCACGGCGCACTCGAAAGCGTGATCTACGTGGTGCGCGGCCAGGCGCGGATGCGCTGGGGCGAACACCTCGAATTTACCGCCGAAGCGGGCCCGGGCGACTTCATCTTCGTGCCGCCGTATGTGCCGCATCAGGAGATCAATGCGAGCACCGACGACCCGCTCGAATGCGTGCTCGTGCGCAGCGACAACGAAGCGGTCGTCGTGAACCTCAATATCGACGCGGTCGAACAGCCGGAAACCGTCTATTGGGTCGATCCGATCCACAAACATCCTCACCAGCACTAACGCCCTCCCTGCCCTTTCCACACGACGCCTCATGACGCCGCCCGCCACGCGCCTTCGTCTTCCGACACGACAGATCGTGACGCTCTACGCCACGCTGATTGCCGTGAATCTCGGCGCGTGGGCGTGGGCGCTGATCGCGTTCCGCCACTATCCGCTGCTGCTCGGCACCGCGCTGCTCGCCTACGGCTTCGGTCTGCGTCACGCGGTCGACGCGGACCATATCGCGGCGATCGATGCGGTCACGCGCAAGCTCATGCAGCAAGGCAAGCAGCCGCTTGGCGTCGGACTCGCGTTTTCGCTCGGCCATTCGACCATCGTGATCGCGGCGACGATCGGCATCGCGGTCACGGCGTTGTCGCTGCATAGCCGTTTCGACGCATTCAAGGCCGTTGGCGGCACGATCGGCACGATGGTATCGGCGGCTTTTCTGCTCGTGCTCGCGGGCGTCAATCTGACGATTCTGCGCGATGTGTGGCGCCGCTATCGGCACGCGCAGCGCAGCGGCGAGAACCACGGCGACGCCGACGGCCGCAACGCAACCACCCACGCGAATCTCGAAGCCATCGCCAGCGCCGCCGCGCCGGCGGGATTGCTGTCGCGCGCGTTAAAGCCGCTGTTTCGCGTCGTCACGAAGAGCTGGCATATGTATCCGGTCGGCGTGCTGTTCGGCCTTGGCTTCGACACGGCGACCGAAATCGGCCTGCTCGCGATCGCCGCGGCCGAGGCCGGCAAAGGCCTACCGCTCTATTCGATTCTCGTGTTTCCCGCGCTTTTCACCGCGGGCATGACGCTCGTCGATTCCACCGACAACGTGCTGATGGTCCACGCGTACGGCTGGGCCATGGATGATCCGAAGCGCAAGCTCTACTACAACGCAAGCATCACGTTCGTCTCGGCGCTCGTCGCGATCGCGATCGGTGGCGTCGAGGCGCTCGGCCTGATCGCCGACAAGCTCGGCTTGTCCGGCCGCGCGTGGGATGCGATCGGCGCGGTCAACGCACAGTTCGGCACGCTCGGATACGGCATCGTCGCCACCTTCATGGCGTGCTGGATCGGTTCGATTCTGTTTCATCGCTGGCGGCGCGCACCGTCGACACCGTCCGCGCAGTCACCGCAATAGCAGAAGCGCACGCGGTAATCACAGCGAATTCGCCGGCGCGGCGCCGCATGGTTCTCGCGCTTCGCCGCGTGCCTGAACGCACGAGCCGCCGCTCAATCGAATCCCAACCGTTGTCAGCGCGAGACAAGCCGCCCCGCTTTCTCGTGACCGGCACAGCGGTTCGCGGGCGCAAACGCGCCGCATTGCAAGGCAATCGCTTACACTGACTCCTCATCCATCGTCGCAGTACCGCTCGCACCGCCGCGCCGCCTTTGCCAGAATGCCTGAGTGTCAGGTCGCGCGCGACGCTCAACAGAACGGACCGGACTATCTATCGATGAAGATCCCCGCGGACCACCCGTACCTGCCGTCACTACGACGCGCCCTCGAAGCCGCCCGCAGCGAAGCCGACCCGTACGGCCATCATGCAATCGACGAATTCCTCGCGGGGCGCCTGTCGCGCCGCGAACTATTGCGCTACGCGAGCGTAATCGGGCTTTCGCTCGCAGGCACGGGGCTGTTCGCATCGCGCGAAGCGCGTGCGCAAGGCGCGTCGAATGCGACCATCCGCGTCGCCCATCTGACACCGGCCGGCGCCGTCGATCCGCTCACGGTGACCGATGCCGGCGGCCTCGCGCTGCTGAACCAGACCGGCGAATTCCTCGTCGACGACGACAGCGAGAAGCTGGCCCTGCGGCCCGCGCTCGCGCTATCGTGGAAGCCGAACGACAAGGGCGACGTCTGGACCTTCAAGCTGCGTCAGAACGTGAAATTCAACAATGGCGAAGCGTTCAGCGCGAAGGACGTGGCCGCGACGTTCGACCGGCTGACGGACCCGGCCACGGGCTCGGCCGCGCTATCGGTATTCAAGGGCGTGCTGTCGAAGAGCGGCACGAAGGTCGTCGACGATCACACGGTCGAATTTCATCTCGACGCGCCGACCGGCAACTTCCCGTACTACGTTTCGTCGGACAACTACAACGCGATCATTCTGCCGGCCAGCTATAAGGGCGATTACGAAAAAACCTTTGTCGGCACGGGCGCGTTCAAGCTGGAGAAGTACCAGCCGAAGGTCGGCGCATCGTTCGTGCGCAATCCCGACTACTGGGGCGAAAAGGCGCTGCCCGAACGCGTGCAGTTCACGTTCTACGCCGATCAGCAGGCGCAGATACTCGCGCTGCAAGGCCGTCAGGCCGACGTAATGGGCACGTTCACCGTGCAGGGCGGCCGCGGTCTGCTGAACAACCCCGAATTCAAGGTGATCGGCGTGAAGTCGAGTGCGCACCGTCAGATTCACATGCGCAACGACAGCCCGCAATTCAAGGACAAGCGCGTGCGCCAGGCGCTCGCGCTGGCGATCGACCGCGACGTGATCGTGCGCGGGCTCTTTCAGGGCCGTGCGCAGGTCGGCAACGATAGCCCGTTCGCGCCGGTGTTTCCGTCTTCCGATGCCGGCGTGCCGCAACGCAAGATCGACGTCGCGAAGGCGAAACAGCTGCTCGCGCAAGCGGGCGTGCCGAACGGCTTCGACATCACGCTGACCACTGAAAAGTACATGGAGCTGCCCGACCTCGCGGTCGTCGTGCAGAACTACGCGAAAGCGATCGGCGTGCGCATCAACCTCAAGGTGGAAAGCCAGTCGATGTATTACGGCGCGGGCGTGCCGGGCAAGTCCGATTGGCTCGACTCGCCGCTCGGCATCACCGATTACGGCGCGCGCGGCGTGCCCAACGTGTTCCTGAAAGCGCCGTTGACGAGCACAGGTACGTGGAATGCTGCGCACTTCCGGAATCCGCAATACGACCGGCTCGTTGCGAATTTCGACGCGGCGCTCGACATCACGTCGCAAAAGCGCATCTCCGCCCAGATCCAGACGCTCCTGCTCGATGAAACCCCGGTGATCATTCCGTTCTTCTACGACCAGTTGATAGCGGCACGCGCAAAGCTGAACGGCGTGCGTTTTACTGCGCTCGCGCAGTTGTATTTCGATCGCGCGGTGATCGCCGCGTAGCCGGCTCCGATGTCGACCCCTGCCTCCACTGCTCCCGCCGCCAAACGCGGCACTTCAGGCGACGCCGCGCGCGTCGCGGGCTTTCTCGCGACGCGTCTCGCGCTCGCGCTCGTCACGTTGTGGCTGCTTTCGGTGCTGGTGTTTGCAGGCGGCCAGTTGCTGCCCGGCGATATCGGCCGCGCGATACTCGGGCCGCTCGCCGATGCGCGCGCGGTCGCCGCGCTCAACCATCAGCTCGGCGCGGATCGGCCGCTGCTCACGCAGTACACGCAGTGGATCACGCATCTGCTGCACGGCGATATGGGCACGTCATACGCGTTTCGCGAACCGGTTGCGCCATTTGTCGGCAGCGCGCTTGCGAACTCGGCGAAGCTCGGCCTGCTCGCGTTTATCGTCGTCGTGCCGCTCGGCATCGCGGGCGGCGTATGGGCCGCGTTGCACGAAGGACGATGGATCGATCGCACGATCAGCGTCGCGGGGCTGTCGGCAACCGTGGTGCCGGAGTTCGTTTCGTCGATCGTGCTGATACTCGTGTTCGGCATCTGGTTGCGCTGGCTACCGATCGAAGCGGACGCGCCGCCCGGCGCGGGCGTGCTCGAACAGCTGCGGCATCTGATTCTGCCGGTGCTGCCGCTCGTGCTTATCTTCTTCGGCTATATCGCGAGAATGGCGCGCGCGGGCACCGTCGAAGCGCTCGATGCCGACTACACGCGCACCGCGATTCTCAAAGGCTTGCCGCCGCACATCGTGATTTTCCGGCACGTGCTGCGCAATGCGCTGCTGCCGACCATCACCGTCGCCGCGACGCAGCTCGGCTATATGATCGGCGGCCTCGTCGTCGTGGAAACGCTGTTTCACTACGAGGGCATCGGCTCGCTGATCTACAACGCCGCGAAAGCGAAGGATTTTCCGATGCTCGAGGCCGGCGTGCTGACAGTCGGCGTGGTCTATACGGTCGCCAATTTCATCGCGGACGCGCTGCATGTGACGCTGAATCCGCGCTTGCGCGTTCGGAGCGCCGAATGAGGAGCACCTTATGACGAGCGCCGCACCCGGTACGCCCGAGGCGCGTGAGGCATCCGGCGCAGGCAGCGCCGCTGCCGGCACGGCGGCTGCGGCGAGCACAGCGACCGCCGCCGCACCGCCGCCGCGCGCGCAGGATCCGCGCGTCGAGCGGCTGCTGTTGCTGTTGCGCTCGCCGAGCTTCGTCGTCGGCGTGCTGATCGTGCTGTGGTGGGTGGCCTGCGCGATTGCGGGCACATGGATCGCGCCGCACGACGCATACGCGTCCGATCCGCTCAATTCGCTGCTGCCGCCCGATCATTCGCACTGGTTCGGCACCGACCAGCTCGGCCGCGACGTCTATTCGCGCGTGATCGTCGGCGCGCGCGACATCCTGACGATCGCGCCGCTCGCGACGCTCGTCGGCACCGTCGCCGGCACCGCGCTCGGTTTGACCGTCGGCTACTTCGGCGGCTGGGTCGATCATGTGATCGGCCGCGCAATCGACGCCGTGCTCGCACTGCCGCTCGTGATCGTCGCGCTGCTCGCGCTCGCCGCGGTCGGCGCATCGAACCTGACAGTGATCCTCGTGATCGGCATCACGTTCATGCCGATCACCGCGCGCACCGTACGCGCCGCGGTGCTCGCCGAACGCCATCTCGACTATGTCGCCGCCGCGCAGCTGCGCGGCGAGCACGCGCCCTACATCATGTTCGCCGAGATTCTGCCGAACGTGCTGCCGCCGATCATCGTCGAAGCGACCGTGCGCCTCGGTTACGCGATCTTCTCGGTCGCGACGCTATCGTTTCTCGGCTTCGGCATCCAGCCGCCTTCCGCGGACTGGGGACTCGCGCTCTCCGAGTCGTACACGCTGATGGCGGGCGGCGCATGGTGGACCGTCGTGTTCGATGCGGCGGCAATCGCATCGCTGGTGGTCGGCGTGAATCTGATCGCCGACAGCGTCGAAGGAGTGCTGGACCGATGAGCGCATCGCCGGCCGCGGCCTTTCCCGCATTCGACGTCTCGAAGCGCGACCGTTCCGACGCGCTGACGATCGTCGGGCTCACGGTTGCGTATCGTGTGCGCGGCCGCGATCGCGAGGTGCTGCAGGACGTGTCGTTTCGCGTGCGGCGCGGCGAAGCGTACGGGCTGGTCGGCGAATCGGGCTGTGGCAAATCGACGGTGGCGATGGCCGTGCTGCGCTATCTGCCGCGCAACGGCCGCGTCAAGACGGGCCGCATCTCGATCGACGGAGAGGATGTCGAATCGCTCGATGCGGTTGCGCTGCGCGCCATGCGGGCGAATGCGATCTCGATGGTCTACCAGGACCCGTCGCGCGCGCTGAACCCATCGTTGACGATCGCGCGCCAGGTGGCCGAAGCGTTCGAAGTATCGGGCGCGACCTACGACGAAGCGATGCAGCGCACGCTCGACATGCTGCGCCGTGTGCGCATCGCGGCGCCCGAGCGTGTGATGGACAGTTACCCGCACGAACTGTCGGGCGGCATGCAACAACGCGTCGTGATCGCGATGGCGCTCGCGTCGAACCCGGCGCTGCTGATCCTCGACGAACCGACGACCGGTCTCGATGCAACCGTCGAAGCGGAAGTGCTCGATCTGATCGCGCAGTTGCGCGAAGAGTACGGTACCGCGGTGCTGTTTATCAGCCACAACCTCGCGGTGATCGGCAAGATGTGCGAGCGCGTCGGCGTGCTGTATGCGGGCAAGCTCGTCGAGGAAGGCGCGACGCGCGATGTATTCAACCGGCCACGTCACCCCTATACGGTCGGCTTGTTGCGCTGCCTGCCGAGTCCGGGGCGCAGCAAGGATACGGACCGGCTCGATACGATCGCGGGCAGCTTGCCGACGCCCGGTTCGATCACGCACGGCTGCATCTACGCGGACCGCTGCCGGCTCGCCGACGATCGCTGCCGCCGCGATGCGCCGCCGCCATACCGGATGAGCGCGCAGCATGGCGATCAGATGTCGCGCTGTCACTATCACGAGCGTGCGATCGACTTGCCGCGCACGAATGTGAATGCGCCGGCGCGAAAAGCGGCATCGGCGAATTCCGGTGAAGCGCAAGCACGCATGCCAGCCGCACCGGTCGCGGCGAAGCCCAACGGCGCCGAACGTGTGCTGCGCGCCGCGGACATCTCGAAGACCTTCCATGCGTCCGGCGTCGCATTGCGCGCCGTCGATTCGGTGTCGCTCGAACTCGCGGCCGGCGAAACACTGGGCCTTGTCGGCGAATCGGGCAGCGGCAAGACAACGCTCGCGAAGATGCTGCTCGGCCTGATCGCGCCCGACGCGGGCGGCGTGCTCGAACTCGACGGCGAGCCCTTGGCCTCGCGCGTGACACGCCGCAACGACGCGCAGGTGAAGTCGCTGCAGATCGTGTTTCAGAACCCCGATTCGGCGCTCAATCGCGCGCATTCGGTCAAGCGTCTGATCGGCCGCGCGCTGTCGCGACTGACTTCGCTGCATGGGCTTGCGCGTGAAGAACGGCTCGCGATGCTCACAGCCGCCGTGCGCTTGCCGGACCGTTATTTGAGCGCGCGCACGCGGCAGTTGTCCGGCGGCCTCAAGCAGCGCGTTGCGATTGCGCGCGCGTTCGCGGGCGACCCGCGCGTGGTGGTCTGCGATGAACCGACGTCCGCGCTCGATGTATCGGTGCAGGCCGCGATTCTGAACCTGCTCGCGGATTTGCAGCGCGAGCATCAGGTGAGCTACGTATTCATTTCGCACGACCTGCATGTAGTGCGCTATCTGTCGGATCGCATCGCCGTGCTGTACGTCGGACAACTGCTTGAAATCGGGCCCGCCGCTGCGGTGTTCGATGGACCACATCATCCGTACACGGAGGCGTTGCTGTCGTCGGTACCGACACTCGATGCGCATACAACGAATTCGGGCCGCGAGCGCATCCGTCTCGAAGGTGAACCACCGAGTCCCGCAGCGCCGCCTTCGGGATGCGTGTTTCATACGCGCTGTCCGCGCAAGATCGGCGCGATCTGCGAACAGCAGGACCCGCCTTCTTCCGATGCCGGCGACGGCCATCGCATCCGCTGCCATATCCCTATCGACGAGCTTCGCTCGCTTCAACGTCGCCGATGAAACATCGCGCGAGCTGATTTCGCGCCCTCGTTTCAGCGCAGAAACGTTTTCCGCAGGTTTTTCCCTCCCCGCACTCGTTGCTCGCGCATCGCGCCACGCGCGGCGCGCCTTTGCGCGCAATGGCATGTTTATCGCTATATGCCGGGCGTCCGCTTTCGTCTGATCGACGTCATCAAGTCGATCGATGCGAATCGGCAGGCACGCGGATCGACGCCTAAACGTCGATCCACAGGGAGCGTGGCGAATCGCGCCGCGAAGGGCGGCGCGGTGTGCATCAATAAAGCTACGGGGCAATCAGGGCGGCGGCGGATCGCGTGACGGCGAAGTCTCGCGGTCCGCCCGTCGACAGGATTGGAACAAAGGGAATCGCGGCGAATGCGGGGCTGCAGATTCCAGGGAGATGTGCGATGGAGCCTGATAAATTTATTACGCACTGCGATCTTTCAGGACGCAGAGCGATGGTGAAGGTCGCCCTCGGCGCGGCGCTCGTTGTGGTGATCGGGGCGCCGCCGTGGACGGCGGCATGGGCGGCGAGCACGGACGAAGTCGTGCCGCGATGGCTCATTCTCGCGGATGCGGCATTGCCGGCAAGCAGCGTATCGATTGCCGGCCTGCCCGGAAGCGGCGAAGCCGACATGCCTGGCGAGCCTGCCGCCGCAGGTCAGATTCCCACCGATGCAACATCTTCGACCGCTGCCGATGACGCCGCCGCGGTATTCACGCCAGATAGTTGTGCTGGCAACCAGAACAACTGTGGTCCTTATACGCACGGCGGCGCTCGCGGCGGCTCCGGTGCTGCGTCCGCCAGCGCTGCGGCGGGTGGGGGCAGTTCGTCCTCCGGAAGCGCTGGCGGCTCGGCAGGCGGTGGCGCAGGAAGTGGCGCAGGCAGCAACGCGGGTAGTAACGCTGGTGGTAGCAGCGGCGGTGGTGGCGGTAGCGGTAGCGGTGGCGGTGGTGGCGGTGGCGGTGGCGGTGGCGGTGGCGGTGGTGGTGGTGGTGGTGG